>CP070649.1:0-56507 GCA_020354575.1 Candidatus Bathyarchaeota archaeon
ATGTTGGTGGAGTCGTGCTCAACCTGCAGACTCCGCAGGAGGTCGAAGAAGCTTATCGAACAATTCTCGCCAAAGTAAAGGAGCATCAACCTAACGCGCGGATCTCAGGGATCCTGGTTCAAGAGATGGCCCCCCCATCCACGGAAATCATCGTAGGCGGGATTAAGGATGCCCAATTTGGGCCATCCATCATGTTTGGCCTCGGAGGCATCTTCGTGGAAGTCTTGAAGGACGTCGTCTTCCGGATCGCACCAGTCTCAAGGCAAGAGGCCACGCTCATGATCACCGAGATAAAAGCGTATCCTGTATTGACAGGGTACCGCAACCATCCCCCCTTAGATACTGATGCTATCGCCGACATCATCGTCAAGACGTCCCAGCTCATGGTCGATCATCCCACTATCCAAGAGCTTGACTTGAATCCCATCCTAGTCTACGAGAAAGGCGCCAAAACCGTCGACGCCAGAATCATACTTGAATGAATCCCCTTTTGCCCAAACGTTTTGTAGCATCAAGGTTGATGAGGGAAAAGAAATTGCCTGATGATCTCGTACATCAAATCGAAGAACTTGAAAAGGAACTCAACTCCCTTACCCAGCAACGAGAAACCTTTGAAAATAAAGCACAACAATGGGCCAAAAAGAGGGATACCATTCACAAACAGATTAAAGATCTAAGATTGGAAATCGTGGATTCCAGACAAAGACGAGACACAATTAATGAAAAGGTGAAGGCGTTAAAGACGCAGAGAGACCAAACACGGACCACAATTAAGGAGAAAATTAACGAAGCCAAAAATAAACGAGAGAAGCTTCGTCTTTTAAGAGCAAAAAGACCTAGACAGGATGCTGAAAAAATAAGGCTGCAGAAAGAGGAAATCGAATGGCAAATTCAAACAACTCCTTTAACCCTTCAAGAAGAAAAACCTCTCGTTGAAAAGGCAAATCAACTTGGAATTTTCCTTGAGATTTTTCGACAAATAACCAATCTAGAGGAGGAAATTAGTGATTTGCAAAATAAAATTGACACAATGAATGAAGAAGCCAAAGTTCTTCACTCTAGAATCTCAGAATTGGCTCTTGCAAGTCAAGAACAGCACGAGAGAATGATAGAAGGACTCAACAAAGTAAAAACGTTGCAGCCTGAAGCTGATCGTAATCACCAGAGCTTTATATCGGAAAAGAACGATTCAAAAGGAATACACAAGAGACTCCTCGAGATTAAGAAGAGAATAAAAACCCTCAAAGCAAATTTAACAGAAGATGAGAACAAAAAAAGAAGGCAACTACAAGAGGAGACACGGAAAAGAATAAAGGCAGAAGCTTCAAAGAAGCTAAAACAAGGAAAGAAGCTCTCATTAGAAGAATTCAAGCTCTTAACCAACGAACATCCTGAATGAACCAGCTTGCACATCAAACCTAAAACTCGAATCTTTCAATGATCTTGCGTTCCTTTTCAGCCATTATCTCCGCTATCACATGGACATACCTTTCAAGCCCTGAATTCTGAATTCTCGCCTTCAGCAACTCATCTATCTGAAATATTCCAGCTGAATTTGCCATTTTAATCTTAATTGTTATCGGCTTCTCCTTTCCTTCCAGAATCTCCACATTCTCTATTGAGAGAGCGGAGACAGAATGGATATCAATTTTGCCCGACTCAAAGGGTATTCGCGCTCGACCTTGCTCCATGTCCAAGGCATCTGCTATTCGAACTATGCCTGCCTCCAAAGTCAACACTTGTTGGTGGGGATGATGAGCCAAAATGGCATGCAAAACCTCAGAAATCATAATTGCTCGTTGGTCTTGATCATAGATAACAGATAAGTGATTCCGAAGAAAGCCAAGCGCTAAAAGAACGCTATAGATTTCATGATTCTCCCTATTTACAATCATCCCTAAATCATGAAAAATAGAGCCAAGAACAACTATAACCTCGGCATCCTCATTAGCCAAATCGTAATCCTTAACAACATTAGGCACAATCCCCTTGTTGAGTAGCATTCTCAAAAGCTTCAAGGCAGAATTTGCAACAATCTTCACGTGTATGGGTCCATGATCAGTATAGCCCATACGATTGATGGCCATGACATTGGAACACTTCCAAAAGGCTTGTAATTCATTATCCTCTTTCACTAGATCAACAATTCTTCTCAGTTTTGCATTGTCTTTGCACGGTATATTAAATACATAAGACAACTTTGCCACCAACCAGTATATTCACGGTTACGTAAGATAAATGCACTCACCTTTGAATGTAGAACAGCTCATCTTTACCCCTTGATTAATCAGGAAAGCTTTGACAACGTTTATCTGCGCGATCGTAATCAATACACCTGTTTCCCATGAGTGATGCTGAACTACAGGCCATAAGAAAAGCCAAATTACAAGCACTCCAGAAGAAATTAGTCAAGAAAAAAGAGCACACTCAGCAGGCCAATTCAGATGAAATACTGGACAGAATTTTCCGAGGAAGAGCTTGGGAAATCTTCAATGTGGCTAGCCAGCAATATCCAAAAGCTATGCTCAAACTGAAGCCAAGCCTAGTCAAGCTAGCTCTATCAGGAAGAATACGGGAAGTGACTGGTGAACAACTCTACTTTTTCCTTAGAAGTCTAGGTTTGAGGATAAGACTACGAACCCATATTCGCTTCACAGAACACGGAAAATTAAAGTCATTATCGGAGAAAATTAAAGAGGATCTTTCAAAGATTTGAGATTCTGAGCTAGAAAGTGTAGATGATCCTCCATGAATGTAAAGGAAGTCACTGCGAAAAGCATTCTGTCCAAATCCAAAGTCCTTGATTATGCAATTAATCCTTACATTGGATGCGAGCACGGCTGCACCTACTGCTATGCACGATACATGAAAAGGTTCACTGGTCATAAAGAGGATTGGGGCAAATTCGTTGATATAAAGATCAACGCACCAAAACTTTTGCAGCACGAAATCAGGAAAAAACGCGTTGGCAGAGTATGGATTAGCGGAACTTGTGACCCCTATCAACCAATGGAAAGACACACCCAACTCACAAGAAGATGTCTCGAAATTCTTTCAAAGCATGGTTGGCCTGTCACAATTCAGACCAAATCTACATTGATTATGCGTGACTTGGATTTACTTGGAAACTTTGAAGATATAGAAGTAGGTCTCTCCATTAGCACTGGAAATGAGAGTATCAAAGCCCTTTTTGAACCTAAATGTCCAGCAATCGAGGATAGAATCAAGGCAGTGGAGTCGCTGCATTCAGCAGGCCTAAAAACCTTTGTAATGATCGCTCCCATATTGCCAGAAGCTGAAATATTGATCAATAGAGTGAAGGACAAAGTGGACAACATAATAATCGACAAAATGAATTACCATTACGCAGATTGGGTATACAAGAAGCATGGTCTACAATATGCGCTAACTCCAGCTTTCTTTGATAAAAAGAAGGAAGAACTCACAGCTACTCTAGGTCAAGCAGGAATATCTTATCAATTCTTATTCTAGTAGTTCTTGTAAGCCTGCAATCATGCTCGTACACTTTCGAAAAAAGGTTAATTGAAGTAACGAGTATCTTAACCTATGTTAAAACTGGCTAAACCAGTATCTCGCTTTGTCCATGACTATTTAGTGAAAACGGGCAAGAAACGAGAAAATAAGGTTTGGGGAGCGAATTATCGGTGGGAACACACACTTCGCGTGGCGCACTGGGCTAGAATCCTGGCCCTTGGAGAAAAGGCTGATATTGAACAATGCGTTGTAGCAGCCTTGTTTCATGATGTGTCGCATTTTATCTCAGAAGACTACCGCAAGCATGGAACGAAAAGCGCTGAAATAGCAAAAGAATTCTTGAAAAGTGAAGGCGTGCCTGAGGCTTTCATCAACGAGGTGTGCTACGCCATAGAAAGCCATGTGGGAGAACGTAACCCCAAAACCATGGAAGCGAAAATTCTGCAAGATGCGGACACAATTGACCGGTTTGGCTACTTCCGAATTCTCATGTTCGGAAAAACCACCGACTTATCAAACTTGAAATCACTCACACAAGAGCTCCGCGCCTTTCTAGGGTACTTGAAGAAGCTGGAACAAGGCCAGTTTGGACCTATGTGGACCAAACTAGCCCAAACCAAAGTCAGCGTGCAGATGGAAACCTACACGATTATCTACACCGGACTTCTTGAGGAGATTGAGAACACCCAACTCCTGTAATTCCCATGAATGCATGCATTGCCCAAGCAAAACTTAAGTCTTCCACACATTATAGGGACAATCGTTCCAACAATACCGACTACCCTTATAAATGCAGCCTTCGCATTCCCCCCGGCTAAAAACTCTTCCCTTCGTACAATCCCCCCAATATCTTTGCATATTCTCTCAAGTATTCTTTTCGGGAAGATTGAACAAAGGCACCATAACTCTATGTTCGTGCATGTTCTGGAGCAAGTGGTTGGGAATGTCGCCCATTAGAACGAGGGAGAAAGGAGAAGGGCCTTACTGTTTTCCCAACCACTTAGACGGCTCATCTACCCCTGCAATACCTCCATAGAGATTATCTGCACAATCGCTCCCCACATATGAATCCCAAGGTACCCTTCCAATATCTTTAGTTCGAACTGAACTCGTAAACCATCAACCTGAAATCTCTCATCCAAGTTGATTGGGTCATAGTGTTTTCCATCATCACTAATGATTCCGTAAAACCCTCCCTCAAAACCTAAGAAGGTTATGGTCCCTGCTTCAGTTATAGTATCCCCTCGATCTGCCAGATCACCGTGGGTTGTTAGGTCGATTGAGAATCCTGCAGCTATTAACGGAACCAAGAACAGGACAGGGAGAAGAGCAAAGTGCTTGCTTATCATTCCATTCCCACTCTCATATGATGAAGAATCATGATTTATTTCTACGTTTTAGAACAGGCGTTCAAGTTCTTAGAACATGCGGATATCTTTAGCTAATGCTTATATTTGGTTCCAAGCTATTCGTATTATCGGTGTTAACGTTTCTGAGAAGCATTTTCTCAGTGGGATAAAACGGTGGTTGGTCGTTTAAGAGATTTATTAAAGCGCATCCGAATGTACCTACAAATCACTCAGATGGGTCCCATAGCAAGAAGATACTTTGTAAAAAATGGCTTTGACGGTTCTATGACCATGCTAGGAATCATTGTTGGCTCGTGGGTCGTGGGCGTTGAGCGACCAGAGATAATTGTCACTGCTGGGCTTGGCGCGTGCTTGGCGATGGGAATTTCAGGGTTGTTTGGGGCATACATGACCGAAAGAGCTGAACGAAAAAGGGATCTCAAAAGTCTTGAAGACGCCATGAAAACAAACCTGCAAGATTCAGTGCTAAACGATGCTTCTTCCTTTGTCTCCTTCTATGCAGCGATTGTTGATGGAGGGTCACCCATATTGACAGCCATTATTTCTCTCATACCCTTTGCCCTTGCTTTAAGCAGTTCAATTGTGATTGGAGATGCTTACATTCTTTCCTTCATTCTAACGTTAGCCACTCTATTTACCTTAGGGATTTATCTCGGCAAAATAGCCAAAGAAAACATGGTCTTATATGGCATCCAAACATTAGCTGCTGGCATAATAACCGTGACCATCGCGCTGCTGCTGGGCGCCTTATAGCCGTCTAATCATATAGGTTTGTTCGCATATCCAAAATCTTATATATGCAATCATCCTTGTCGAGGGGTGGTTGGTTAGTTTGACTAGGGGCACTAGAAATGAATTCCTATGGACGAAACATGTTAATTCTTTCTATCCTCTTCCTAGTGAATTCTCTAGCCATTGAATTGATAACTCCGATATGGCCAATTTACATTAATTTTCTCGGCGCCTCCATGACTGAACTCGGCTTAGTCTTTGCTAGTTCTACTGCCATAAGTGCAGTCATGCAAATTCTCAGCGGATGGCTCTCCGATAAATATGGTCGGAGACGACTCCATATATTGGGTACGTCAATAGCCATTATCTCGCCCTTGATGTATGCCCTCGCTAACGCTTGGACAGACCTAATTCCTTGGATTGCCCTATCAGGTTTCGCAACAGGATTGTATCTCCCTATTAGAGGGGCAATCATTGCCGATGTTTCCTCAAGGAAGACTATGGCCTCAGCTTATAGCTGGACAAACATCGCTTGGCTTATAGGTTCAACCATAGCTCCGTTTATCGGTGGTCTAGTCGCAGATACACTCGGTATCCTCTTCCCGTTTTTCACCTGCTTCATCTTACGATTCGCAGTTTTACCTTTGGCACTAGTTTTACACGAGTCGAAGAGGAAACCACAGAAGACTGGGATCAACAATCAGAACCAGGACCCCACCGTCATCAATAACTACTTATCAACCCTTATCTGGATCTCACTAGTTAACGTGATTCAAGGCATAGGAATGGGGGTTACTGGTCCGATCATCCCTGTGTTTGTGATGACAAATTTTCAGGTAGACTATACATTCATTGGAATTCTCTACGCCATCGGGTTTGGGGTAGCCTCGATAATCGTGCAGACCCCTGGAGCAAAGTGCAGCAACCGCTTTGATCGAAGGAAAATAATGTTTGTGACCTTCGTAGCATCAGCACCATTCTTCTTATTGTTTGCCTACTCGCGGAGTACAATGGAATTAATTCTATTCATGTTCTTATCAAACGTTATCTTGAATCTTCATTGGTCTGCTTATCAAACTTATTTAATGGACGCAACACCCTCATCAAGATGGGGTCTTGTAAATGGGATTTCAGCAACCACCTTCTTCATAGGGATTGTTATGGGAAACGCCATTAGCGGCATTCTTTGGGACTTCTATGGTTGGATGGTGCCCTTTTATGTTTCCAGTCTTGCTATAGGGCTTTCGGCTTTGCCTCTCCTTCTACTGAAGGAATCCAGAGCCAAGCTTGAATGAGTCTAAGCGTGTGCTGGAGTTGGCCTTAATTTGCGCTGGGTTTACATGTACGCAACAAACGCTATATCGTTGATGTTGTTACTCATAATTCTGGAATATTGGATGGTGCGAAAGCTTTGCAGGTTTTAATTGTCTATGACTCGAAGAGTGGAAATACCGAAAAAATGGCTTTAGCGGTTGCTCAAGGAGTCAAGGAGATTGCTGCTCTTAGTGTGGTTGTAAAACGGGTGGATGACACGACAAACGAAGATTTACTGAGCGCTGATGGAGTAATTGTTGGATCTCCTACCTACTATGGCCAAATGTCAAGCAAAATCAAAGCGATGTTTGATGCGTCGATTAAGATTCATGGAAAGCTGGAAAATAAAGTCGGAGCGGCTTTCACGAGTTCCGGTGGTGTTGCGAGTGGTGCAGAAACTACGATAATCTCCATTTTGGAGGCGATGCTTGTTCATGGGATGATCATCAAAGGAAGAGCTCGAACTTCCCATTATGGTGCTGCTGCAGTAGGAAAACCCAAAGAACGAGAAGAAGCAAAGTGCAGAGATTTAGGGAAGCAAGTTGCTTTGCTTATCTTGAAATTGAGATCCTAACAGAATATTGTCTACAAGCTTAAATAATCCAGCCAGCAGATTTTTGCTTGCTCTAAATTTGGGCCGGTCGTCTAGCACGGTAGGACATTGGCTTTACGAGCCAAAGGTCGCTGGTTCAAGTCCGGCCCGGCCCACTAAATTTGCACAAATGGGCTATCTAACCATTCTCTTGATCTTCTGTGAGCTCACGGCCCGTTTAAATGCTTTCTGTTTCTGCAACATCTTGTATTCAGGATAGGTCGTTTTCGAATGCGGATAAATGCATGCATGCATATCAATGATTGTTGACCAACATTCTCTCTAGGATATTTTGTCCCTCGCGACCTTACCGAGATCGATTATTAGATCCCGGACATTCTTTAAATCTTCAAG
The DNA here is from genome assembly GCA_020354575.1 of Candidatus Bathyarchaeota archaeon. Lineage (GTDB taxonomy): Archaea > Thermoproteota > Bathyarchaeia > Bathyarchaeales > SOJC01. Next base: position 7,858 of record CP070649.1, read on the forward strand.
ATATACAAATTCATTCAAACCATGATAACACGTATCCGCCCTGATCGTGCCATAACACACAACCGGTATTCCATTCTTAGCAAAAAAACTTCCATCATTTCCACCAAGTTCTCCAGCGAAGGGCAAAGTCTGTCCTATGGTTCTCTTAATGCTTTCAGAAACTGTTTGCACGAAGGGCAGATCTTTCGGTGTATGATACCCAGGGAGTTTATTAGTGATTTCTAAAATTGCGGTACAGCCTGTATCGTTGAGTGACCGTTGAAAGTGAGTCATAAGCTCTTCCTCTGCTTGCTTTAAGGGTTCTTCGGGCAGAAGTCTTCGGTCGAATCGGACTTCACATGTACCAGGAATGACATTCTCTTTTTCCCCTCCTCTGATCATTGTCACCGAGTATCTTCCCCAGATATTTGAGCGTGGCGCGTCGGGTGGCGAGTGAAGTGTTGACTCTTTTTTTTGAACCAGCGTCTTATACCGCTCAAGGGAGGCTAGAAGTTTGAGCGTTTCGTCAATTGCGTTTTTGGCTTTGAATGGAGACCCTGCGTGTCCCTGTTTTCCCTTTACGGTTATTTTGCCCCAGATGATGCCGCTTGCTCCCAAGAAGAGTCTTTCCATGCCTGAATCAACAACTAAGGCTGCGTCACCTTTCAATTCACAATCGGTAATTACATAGTCAACGCCATATCTTCCCCCGATTTCTTCATCTACTCCAGCAATGAGTTTGAGGTTTATATCCAGCTCTTCTTTTCTTAGTTGTCGTAGAGCCCCCATTGCTGCAGCAATGCCTGACTTGTTATCTGCACTACCTCGTCCATAGGCCTTTCCGCCTCTAATGGTCAACTTGAAAGGATTGTACGTCCAGCCTGGGCCCGGTGGAACAATATCAAAATGGGATTCCAGGAGAAGAGTTATGTCTGAGCCCATGTCGAGAGCAACAATAACATTCGGACGCGAAAGCCCATCCTTAGCGCCCTCTTCTCCGTTGATAATCTCCACATCTAAACTATTTTTTCTAGCTTCTTCTACAATTATCGATGAACATTTGTCATAACCTTCTTTTGAGACTGATTCGGTATCAATTTCTACCAGTCTTTTGAGAATATCAATTTCATATTCAAGAGAAGTCAAGCAATCGACCCCTTGCACGACCTCTAGCGTTTCCTCCAACTTAGCTTTTTTGATAAGACCTGCTAAAAATCCATGCAATTGTATTGCGAGAAGTAACTCGTAAGTACATTGTCTACCTGAATTAGCTTTAATCACTAAACTGCCTTTGGACGCTTCACAATAGTGTCTCATCTAGATATTTGAAAGAAAATTCCTTGATTTGACCCTCATCCGTTACCATGATGAAGCTCTGAATATCCTCCATATAATGTCCCCAATCGTTCCGAAATAATGTCAGCTTCTGGGCATAATCTCTATAGTCTTTGTGCAGAGACATAATTACGCCAGTCATACCCAATCCTTCTCCAGTCGAGGCAAAAATTGAATTGGTGAATTTTACGGCATATTCCCTTACTTTTCCAATGAGCTCTTCTGATATGACTTTGGGATCCATTTTTACAAAAGTAAAGGCAAGAATCTCGAAGCCCAATTTCCTCCAATCGGGAATAACCGTATAACTCTTAATAAGACCTTGACGTTCAATCTTGCCTCGGGTTCTAGTTATGGTGGGTTGTGAGACTCCTAATTTTTTGGCTAGCTTTCTATCGCTTTGCTTTGAATCTCTTAATAATTCTATCAATAATTTCTTGACCAAATCTTTTCGCATAATTGAGACTATGTTGCAATCAAATTTACGTTTTTTGGTCAGAAAACACAACGACTAAGATATTTAACGATTCGGCAATTGAGTTTCCAGAAGATTTAGACCTGAATTTTTTGCCCTTTTAGCTTGACAACCATATGAATATCGTGGCGAGAAACAAATAGCCAAGTATAGCTGTTATAATGCCTGCCACCAAGTTATAACCCAGCCCAAAAAGTATTACGGGAATGCAGAAAGATATAGATCCCAAAATAATCGAGAGGAAGGATAACCTTGAGAGCTTAAAAGAAACGTAAGTAACGCCCACTCCTAGAAGAAGCACTAGCATACCTACAGCCGATAAAATTGGACCTGCCTCTTGCGGACTGCCCACTATTCCTCCAATAAGGAACATTAACTCTGTTCCTCCCGCCAACCCGTTTGCCCCGCCTATCACGAAAACCATTCCGAGAAACATGGCTACAACTCCACCTACCTTCATTGCTAGTTTTAACGGTTCCATTATTCATCACCCACTTCTTAATTCAAGGCCGCTTTAAAAATTTTAGCGTAGGTTTATCACAAAACCTTCGCAGCCCAAGATGAAAATTCAGCTTCCACTGGTCAACTTTCTTAAATGATGAATTGCAGATTAACGACTGAGAAAGAAGTGAAAAGAATATGGAGACAGATAAGGAGCAAACAAAGAATCGCTTTCATCATGTGGGCATTGTGGTGGAGAATATTTCACAGGCTATTGAAAAATTTTCCATTGCGTTGGGAATTGATAAAGATAAAGTGAAAGTAGAGAAAATGAGCTATATGAGTGGAAAGGGAGAAGAAGAGGAGTTTAAATTCGCCTTTTTGCCTTTAGCGAAAGGAGAAAATAATTTTATTGAATTGGTTGAACCAACAACGCCAGGGCCTACGGCAAGATACTTAGAGAAACATGGTGAAGGGTTATTCCATCTCGCTTTTGAGTCATCAAACATCACAGCAAGTATTCAGGAATTTGAACGAGCTGGAATACCTCAAGCAGGCTTGACACCCACCGAAGAGGTTCTTTCGGTTTTTTTGCATCCAAAGTATGCTCATGGAGTCTTAGTACAAATTCTAAAGAAAGGTGTCTTTGATGGCTCTGGAAGACTAGCACCGAAATAATGGAGCAGCAAAGCTATTTGAGTCAGTAGACATAGAGGGCACCCATGCAAAAAAGAAATATGCATGTTGAAATTTTGCATATCCCTCTGATTTTAAAAATAGTCAGAATTGCTGACTTAATGGCCTATCATAAAAAGTGGTGGGGCTGCCCGGATTTGAACCGGGGTCACGAGAGCCCAAGTCTCATAGCCTAGACCAAGCTAGCCGACAGCCCCTCCTATTTAGGAGCAAAACCTTAGGAAGCAATTAATCTCCCAATTGATTCCCAAAGACTTGTTATAGATAGTGATCTTACTCTAGTTGGTATAGACCCTGCTATAATAAATCTAACTCCAAAACAAACCCCCATGAGAGCAGTGACATTAGATTCAAGGCGTAAGACATCCCCCAAAGGAAAGTTTATATAAATTGTGGCTCCTTTTCGGTAGTTAGCTTCAAAATACTGGAGATTCAAAATGCCGAAAGAATTTCGTCACATTACAAGGATAGCTGAGACAGACTTAGATGGCACCTTAAAGGTTTCCTACGCCATTTCGGAAATAAAAGGCATAGGGTCAAGCATGGCTAATGCTATTGCAAAAAAGGGTGGTATCGACCCAAATGTTCGTCTCGGCTTCCTCTCAGATCAAGATCTGGAAAAATTGGAAGATATAATAAAAAATCCATTTAAACACAATATTCCCAACTGGCTTTTCAATCGCCAGAAGGATTTTGAGACCGGAAAGAATTTGCACAGCATAGGTTCCGATCTTGTTTTGCAGACAAAGACAGATATCGATAATTTGAAAGCCTCCAAATCTTGGAGGGGGTATCGCCACTCTTATGGGTTGAAAGTTCGAGGTCAACGGACCAAGACTACTGGTAGAAAAGGAAAAGCCATAGGGGTCAGAAAAAAGCGGAGACCTGGAAGTAAGGAGTAATGGGCGACCCTAAAAAGCAACCTAAGAAATACGAGACTCCAAGATTTCCTTGGAGAATAGACGTATTACAATCCGAACTTAAATTGCTTGGCCAATATGGGCTGCGAAATAAAAGAGAACTGTGGCGACATAAAACGATGCTATCAAAATTCCGGGGCATTGCACGTTCCATACTAGGTCTACCTAAAGAGGAAGGAGAAAAATTAAAGGGACAACTTCTAGCTAGACTAAATAGACTTGGGATACTCTCGGAAACAGCGGCTCTTGATGACGTATTAGATTTAGCAATTGAAGACATTCTTGAAAGGCGTCTCCAATCTCTGGTTTTTCAGAGAGGACTTGCCAAGTCGGCCCATCAAGCTCGTCAACTCATAACTCATGGGCATATAACCATTGGGGGGAAAAAGGTAACATCACCAAGCTATCTAGTGTTAAGAGATCAGGAATCCCACATTGTATATGCTCCAACTAGCAGTATAGCAAACCCTGATCATCCACTACGTCAAAGTATAGCTAGCAGGGCTTCTAAGGAACCAATTAATGAGACCAATAAAGAGGATATCAGAGGAGTGGGATCTGTAAAATGAGTAAGAAAATCGAGAAATGGGGTGTTGTTCATATTTACAGTTCATACAATAACACCATTGTACACGTGACAGATATTTCCGGCGCAGAAACCGTATCAAGGACTAGTGGCGGCATGTTTGTGAAAGCAGATCGTCTTGAATCATCCCCATACGCTGCCATGCGTGCTGCAGCTGCAGCTGCTTCAACTGCTAAAGAAAAGGGCATTACAGCTATACACATAAGAGTGAGAGCACCTGGAGGTTCAGGTGCCAGAACACCTGGTCCAGGAGCACAAGCTGCAATACGTGCATTGGCTAGAGCAGGATTCCGGATAGGACGCATCGAGGAAGTGACGCCTATTCCGCATGATGGCACTAGAAGAAAAGGCGGCAGAAGAGGTCGAAGAGTGTAATCTTTGTCTCCTGCAAGATTGCTGGATCAGTAATGAAGGAAGGTAAAACTCATGAAGATTCAAATCCTAGAGAAAAACGATATTTCAATGCGTTTGCTCATTGAAGGAACTAATGCACCGTTAATGAACACTTTACGACGCATAATTCTTTCTGAAGTGCCAACCATGGCAGTAGACGATGTAGTAATCTTAGAAAACTCTTCAGCACTACAAGATGAATTTCTAGCCCACAGAATTGGACTTGTACCACTAAAGACAGATTTGGATACATATAACTTGCCTGAAAACTGTGAATGCAAAAGCGAGTTTGGGTGTAATTTATGTCGTGTATCTTTAGTCCTCGATGTGGAAGCAGAGGATCATACAATAGTAGTTCGCTCTAGCGACTTCAAATCAGAGAATCCAACTGTGATCCCAGTCAGTAATGAGATTTCTTTAGTAAAGTTAGCCCCCGAACAAAAAATCCGGTTGGAGGCGTACGCTCGATTAGGTAAGGGTAAAGATCATGCGAGATGGCAATCAGTTTCAATGTGTACCTACAAGTATAAACCCATCATATCCGTGAATACAGAACTCTGTAATTCTTGTGGGGAATGTGTAGAAGCTTGTTCAAGAAATATAATAACAAAGACAGGGAAAAAGATTGAAATTCGAAACCTTGAGAATTGCACCTTATGCCAAGATTGTGTAAAAGCATGCCAGGAAACGCCTAAAGCAGTGAAATCGTCATGGGATGAAACCTCATTCATATTTGCCATAGAATCTACAGGAGCGCTTACGTCAGAAAGAATTTTGCGAGAAGCCCTCAACATTCTTGATGGAAAGCTAGTCGAGTTTCTAAAACAATTGCCAGTGAAAAAAACATGAGAAAAATAAAGACTGAAAATCCTCAATTAATAAGCCTAATTCGATATTTGAAGAGAGCAGCAAGAGAGGGCAATGCAAAGATATGGAGCAAAATCGCTAGAGATTTGTCTAGACCTAGAAATAGGCGAACATCGGTTAACTTAAGTCACATAAATCGATGCACTAAGGCAGGTCAGACGATTGCAGTACCGGGGAAAGTGCTCGGGGCTGGAATACTTCACCATCCTGTAACAATTACCGCCTTCACCTTTTCGACTGCTGCGAGAAGGAAAATTATCAAATCAAAAGGGAAATGTTTGACATTTGCGGAATTAATCAAGAAGAATCCCAAAGGTTCGAACATAATGATTGTTGGGTAAGAATATGCAATCCAAAGGAAAAGCGGAAGTAATCTTCGATGCCAATAATTTAATACTCGGTAGAATGGCGACAGTGGTTGCTAAGCGTTTGCTTCAAGGAGAGAGCATTGTAATATTAAATGCGGAGCGTGTTGTCATCTCTGGGAAAAGGCTCAGCAGAATAAAGGAAGCCAAAATGAAGTTGGAAATAGGGCACCCTCGAAAAGGCCCTTATTTCCCGAAACGCCCTGATAGGTTTGTGAAACGAGCTATTCGAGGAATGTTGCCTCGAAAAAAGCCGAAAGGAAAAGAAGCTTATAAACGATTGCGTGTCTTTATAGGCATACCTTCAGAATTCAAAGATCAACCTTTGGAAACAATACAGAAAGCGAAGGCTGAAAGACTTAAATGCCCATATGTCACGGTAGGCGAGGTGGCTAAAGAGATAGGATGGACTCCATAGGGGAGTAATATGTCAAGTTCTAAAAAAATAATAACAATTAGTGGAAAAAGAAAAACTGCTATAGCTAGGGCCACATTAAGAGCTGGGAGAGGCAGAGTGCGAATAAATAACATTCCAATAGAGTTATTTGAGCCAAGAATCGCTCAATTAAAAATCATGGAGCCTTTGCTGCAAATCGAAGATAAACTCAGAAGCCAAATTGATATGTATGTAAAAGTTTCAGGAGGAGGATTCATGGGGCAAGCCGAAGCTGCAAGAATGGCTATTGCTAGGGGGCTCCTCAAATGGACGAAAAGCAAGCATTTGAAGTCGATTTTCACGGAATATGACAGGACAATGCTTGCAGGCGACTCTCGACGAAAAGAATCCAAGAAATTCGGCGGCCCAAGCGCTCGTGCAAAACGGCAGAAAAGCTATAGGTAGGAAGAGTGAATGAGACGATGATCATCCCTATTCGTTGTTTCACGTGTGGCAAGCTGATTGGCGACAAATGGGAGTACTTTTCAAGACGCGTAAAAGAAGGAGAAGATGCAGGAAAAGTTTTAGATGATCTTGGTCTGGATCGTTATTGTTGTCGAAGAATGCTTCTTTCTCATGTGGAAATCATAGATGAAATAATTAGGTTTTATGAAACTGGCAAACAACAACAGATGAGACCGACTTAGGAGCATTATCGCGACTTGTCCACACAAATAACGAGAATTACAGCCCGGAAAATTTTCAATAATCGTGGAGAAGAAACAATAGAGGTGGACATTAGAACTAAATCAGGATTTGGGCGAGCAGCAGCTCCAGCAGGAGCAAGCAAAGGTTTAGCTGAAGTAGCATATTACCCCAAAGGTGGCGTTGATGCTGCAATAAAAGTAGTTGAGAAATCCATAGCACCTAAACTAGTTGGCATGAATGCCAATCAGCAAGAGGAAATAGACTCGCTACTTCACGAAATTGACGGATCAGAGAACTTCCGAAGAATAGGAGGAAATACAGCTTACGCCATATCATTAAGCTCTGCAAAAGCTTCATCTGACTCGTATGGAGTATCGCTGTACAAATACCTAGGAGGGCAGATTCATTATAGACTTCCCTTTCCTTTGGGAAATGTGTTAAGTGGAGGAAAACACGCACGTGGAAGAGCCCCTGATATTCAAGAGTTCTTGGTTCTCCCAATTCACGCCAAATCCTTTTTAGAAGCTGCGAAAGGAAACTTGGAGTTTCACAAAAGGGTGGGTGAGCTTCTTGAAAGAACAAACAAACCATTCACAGGCGGAAGAAGCGACGAAGGCGCGTGGTTAGCTAACATTGATAACTACGAAGCCTTAGAACTAATAACTAAAGCATGCGAAGAAGTCTCAAACCAACTTGGCCTCCAATGTAGAATAGGATTGGATGTTGCTGGATCAACACTTTGGAACTCGAAAACGAAAAAATATGTTTACCGTCATGATAAGATTAAGGTAACTCCTGAAGAGCAACTCGAATACATTCAAGAATTAATTCAGAAATATAATTTGGCCTACGTTGAAGATCCTTTTCACGAAGATGATTTTGAAAATTTTGCTATATTGACAAAACAAAGCAAAGGGTGTCTGATTTGCGGTGATGACCTTTTTGTAACAAATACTGATCGGTTAACTCAAGGGATAGCAAAGGCTGCAGCCAATTCGATAATTATAAAGCCTAATCAGATAGGGACTCTCACTGATGCTTGGAAAGCAGTAAAAAAAGCTAATGAGGCTTTGTATACGCCTGTAGTTTCTCACAGATCAGGTGATACCACAGATACTGAAATAACTCATTTAGCTTTGGCTTTTAACTGTCCAATTATCAAAACGGGAGTAGTTGAAGGGGCTAGAATCGCTAAAATTAATGAGCTTATAAGAATAGAGAATGATCTCGGAAAGGAAAGAAGGATGGCTAAAATTCCATTATAGGAGGATAAAGATATTGACTAAAAAAGAAGAAAGTGAGCAAATCGAAAACACGGAAGAAGAAGAACCCAGAAGTAGTGAAGCTTCTGCATCCAGTGAAGAGGTTGCCATACCTAGTGAAGAAGATCTCTTGTTACCCCGTGATGTGTTGCTTTCTGCAGGTCTTCATATCGGCACAAGAATGAAAACAAAAGATATGGACGAATTTATTTACCGTGTTAGACCTGATGGTTTGTTCGTACTAGATGTTAAAAAGACAGATGAACGAATACGTGCGGCAGCGAAATTCTTATCAAGATTTGAGCCCGATAGAATTGCAGCCGTTGCATCTAGGCTCTATGCTAGATATCCCGCACAGAAATTCTGTGAAACTACAAAAGCTACACCGATCGCGGGAAGATTTGTACCTGGACTGTTCTCAAATCCCTTGTATGCCAACCACATTGAACCAGCAGTCATTATTGTTTCAGACCCAAAGGCCGATGTTCAAGCGGTTAAGGAAGCTGGCGTTATGGGCATACCAGTTATTGCCCTTTGTAGTACTGACAACGATTTTGCGGGAGTAGATCTCGTTATTCCGACAAACAATAAAGGTAGAAGAGCTTTGGCTGTCATTTATTGGATGCTGGCTAGACAATTACTACGCGAGAGAGGAGAGTTAACACCTGACAAGGATATAGATTTGTCTGTTGAAGATTTCGAGGCGCGGGTTCCGCAAGGCTGATCTTCATGAAGGTGTGTAAGTGAAGATTCGGAGACCCTATCGCGCAGGAAGTTTCTATGCTGGTACTCAGGAGGACTTGCAAAAACAGGTAGAAAAATGCTTCACTCATGAGCTTGGCCCTGGAACTCCAGCTATTAAAGATGGTATGAGGAATATAATTGGTCTTATTTGTCCCCACGCGGGGTACATGTATTCCGGTCCGATTGCTGCCCATTCATACTATAGATTGGCTGCTGATAGTAAGCCAACTATTGTTGTAATTCTTGGTCCGAACCATACTGGACAAGGAAGCGGGTTAGCACTGATGAAGAGAGGGATTTGGAGAACCCCTTTAGGAGATACACACATAGACGAAGATATTGCCGAAGCTATCCTGCAAGAATCTGATATTATCGATGAAAGTGAGCTGGCTCATACTTATGAACACTCCATTGAAGTTCAACTTCCCTTTCTTCAGTATCTATATGGTTCAAGGTTCAAGTTCGTTCCTATAAGTTTCCTTATGCAAGATTTTGGATCCAGCATCGAGGTAGGTCAAGCTGTTGCTAGAACTTTGAAGGGAAAAAAGGCAATAATCATTGCCTCCACAGACATGACACATTATGAGCCTCAAGAAACAGCAGTGAAGAAGGACATGGACGCTCTCAAAACATTAGAAAAGTTAGATGAAAGAGACTTTTATTCGATTATTGAACGCTATCATATAACCGCATGTGGGGTCGGTCCTGTTGTCGCTCTTATTGCGGCATCCAAGCTTCTAGGTGCAACAAAAGGTCAGATACTTTGCTACAAAACGAGTGGTGACATCACAGGAGACTATTCAAGCGTTGTTGGCTATGCCTCTGCTGTAGTCACATTAAAGTGAAGGCTCATTGAATAGGGAGCCTCCCTAGTCGAATTTGAATCGCTTTATCTATTGTAATTCCACCAATTGAAGCAGCTTCATAGCATATATTTTTCTGAGAGTCTAAAAAGCGTTTTATTTATTTCCTGGTTATAATTCCCATAGAGGAAAGTTCAAATGGGGCGTGGTTCGGGCTTTGGAAAAACTATTCTTTTCAACGAGCACTTCGTTGTATATGGCATTCCGGGAATTGTCTCCGCAATTGACTCAACAGCTTCCGCGATAGTAAGGCAAACAGGAGAAGGAATTAGAGTAAAAGACGAGAGGAAAGGAGCAAAAGGGTACACCCAGAAGAAGATGGTTCAGCAAAAGGAATCAATTAGTCGAATGCTCAAAGCCATGAGCTTTGACCGAGAAAAAATTGCCTTAGAAATTTGGCTAGGTGGAAACCTCCCCGGCTTTAGTGGAATTGGTGCATCGGCTGCAAGTAGCGTCGCTATTGCCAGGGCTATCGCAGATGATTTTGACTTAGATTTGTCTGATGAAAAAATAAACCACATTGCTTATGAAGCTGAGAAAGCTTATGCTGGCACCCCTTCAGGAATTGACAACACTGCAGCCACTTATGGCGGACTGATCTGGTTTAAAAAATCGGTAATTGGAAAATCAGATATCATCGAGAAATTAAGTTTGAAAAAACCAGTTGAAATCGTCATTGGCAATACTGGAATTGTAGCCGATACTAAAGCTATGGTTGAAGGAGTTGCAGCAAGAAGAGAAATGGATCCAATAAAGTATGATCGATTATTTAAGCAAGCAGAGGAATTGGTGTTTCAAGCAAGAGATAGCTTAAATGATTTTAGTTTGAGAACAGTCGGGGAATTAATGGATAGGAATCATCATCTATTGCAGGAAATTGAGGTTTCAAGTGAAGAACTCGATTATCTTGCCAGTTTGGCGCGAAAACAAGGAGCCTACGGAGCCAAGCTTACAGGTGGCGGTGGTGGAGGTTGTATAGTAGCCTTAACCCCGGGAAAAGCATTACAGCATAAGGTTGCACGCAGGATGCAAAATGAGGGGTTTCAAGTATTAAAAACACGAATCGGAATTTAAATAATAGTTAGAAAGCAATCAAAAAAGGAGATAAAAACAATTGGGAATTAGACATTTCCTGAAGCAATTGGAGGCTGAAGGGGAACTTACAAGAATAAGAAAAGAAGTATCAACGGAGTATGAAATGGCAGGAATCATTGATGCCACTGATGAAAGACCTGTATTTTTTGAAAAAGTGGAAAAGGCTAACATTCCAGTTGTAGCTGGACTCGTTTCTTCAAAAGAATTAGTTGCAAAAGCTCTGAATATTGAAAAACCACAGCTATTGCACAAGCTTTCTAATGCAATATCAAAGCCTTTTCCGATACCTGAGATTGTACCGAAGGGAGAATGCCAACAGGTTGTTGAGAAAAATGTTGATCTCACAAATCTTCCAATAATGAAGTATACAAAAAAAGATGGTGGAAAATATATCGCCTCCGCCATAGCAATAATAAAAGACCCTGAGTTGGGTAGAAACACGTGTTTCCATAGGCTGATGCTGCTGGATCAGAAAAGATTTGTAGCGAGAATCGTTGAAGACCGAGGAACGGACACTGCCTTGAAAAAGTCCGGTGGCGAACTTGACATCGCATTTTGCATAGGAAACTCGACTGCTGTCCTTCTAGCTGCTTCTACATCTCTGCCAAAAGGTGTGGACGAATTGGGCATGGCGAACGCGCTAGAAAAGACAGACCTTGTGAAGTGTCAAACAGTTGATCTCGAAGTTCCAAAAGATTGTGAGATTGTATTGGAAGGAAGGGTAACAAAAGAAATGGCCCCAGAAGGGCCATTCTTAGACCTTACAGGGATTCCTGACAAGGTGAGACAACAGCCAGTGGTGGAAATAAGCTGCATAACATCCAGAGAAAAGCCAATCTACCAAACTATTCTCGCAGGAAGAAAAGAACATAGAGTATTAATGGGAATGCCCAAGGAACCAACCATTTTTAACGAGACAAATAAAGTCTGTGAATGCAAAGATGTTTACATAACCAATGGTGGGTGCAGCTGGCTTCACGCCGTTGTACAAATTACCAAAAAGAAACCTGACGATGGGAAAAAGGCAATCAAGGCAGCTTTTGAAGGTCATAGATCACTGAAGCATTGCGTTATTGTTGATAATGATATAAACATCTATGATCCAAATGAGGTTGAATGGGCGATTGCAACTAGGTTCCAAGCAAACAGAGACGCTGTCATTTTACCAAACCAAAGAGGATCCTCTTTGGATCCCTCTGGAGATTTATCTGAAGGAAAAAAAGCGAAAACCTGCAAGATGGGCCTAGATGCAACAATTCCTCTCACGCAAACAGGAAAAGGTTTCAAGAAAGAGGAATATCAAAAAGTGGATCTAGAAGCATTCTTGTGATTTCATGTTTCTCACAAAAGAAGAAAAGCATCTACTCAAGGGGGAAAAAGGTCTAGCAGTGAAAAAATCTATGGAGATTCTCGTTGCCTTAGGGAATATCTATGGGGCAAACAGACTCATAGAAATAGGCTCAGTTCAAGTTGCAGGCGTATCTTATCACAACCTGGGAGATGCTGGTTTGGAATTCCTAAAGGAACTAGCGAGAGATGGAAAAGTGAAAGTTCTCACAACTTTGAATCCCGCAGGAATGGACCTGAAGGATTGGAAGAAACTAGGTATCGATGAAGATTTCGCAAGAAAGCAGAATTTAGTAATTGAAGCCTTTGAGAAAATGGGTATTATCATCTCTTGTACGTGTGCTCCATACTTGATAGGTAACTTGCCTACCTACGGGGAACACATTGCTTGGTCGGAATCCTCTGCAGTTACTTTTGCAAATTCTGTAATTGGGGCAAGGACGAATAGAGAAGGCGGTCCATCTGCGCTTGCAGCGGCTTTTGTAGGTAAGACTCCCTGCTATGGGCTTCATCTGGATGAAAATAGAGCGCCAAACACTCGTGTGGATGTGACTGCAGAATTGGTGAAGATCTCCGATTGGGGAGCTCTCGGCTACTGTATTGGAAAAAAGGTAGAAAATGGAATTCCTTATATAATGGGCATTGAAACTGCCACTTTAGACGAGTTAAAATCTTTTTGCGCCTCCGTGGTGACTTATGGCTCAAAACCTATGTTCCATATGATGGGAATAACTCCCGAATCTGAAAAGTATAAACCTCCTAAAGCAACGATCACTATTGAAAATACAGACCTTGAAAGAGCGTACAAAAGTATTAATGACGACTTTTCTGATGTGGATTTAATCTGTGTTGGATGCCCCCATTGCTCAATTAAAGAAATTTCAGAAATAGCGAAATTGCTGAAAAACAGAAAAATATCTCCAAACACTGAGTTCTGGGTTGCGTGCTCAAGACTTGTGAAACAGATGGCTGATAAAAGAAGCTATACTGATATTATTGAGAAAGCAGGAGGGAAGTTCGCCTGTGACACATGCATGGCCGTGGCTCCTCTGAAAGGAAGATTTAGATCAGTTGTAACAACCTCCGCAAAAGGATGCTATTACTCGAGACACAACAACATGATGACAAAAATGGGAAGTCTAGAAGAATGCATAGAAGCTGCGGTGAAAGGACAATGGAGCTAAGAGGGAGAATTATTTCAAGGGGAATTGCAGAAGGAGAAGCCCTGAAAACCTCACAATCGATTTCATTCTACGGTGGAGTTGATCCAGACACTAGTGAAATTATAGAGAAAGGGCATGAATTGGAAGGAGAAAGGGTTAGAGCAAAAATACTGGTTTTTCCCAATGGGAAAGGATCCACCGTCGGTTCATATACGCTATATAGATTGAAAAAAAACGGGATGGCTCCCATAGGAATCATAAACAAAGAATGTGAAACGGTAGTCGCTGTGGGTGCTATAATCTCAGAGATTCCCTGTGTCGACAAAATCGATATCTCGAAAATAAGAACAGGAGACATTGTCCATATTAACAACAGCCACGTTATAATAAAGTAATGAGTTCAGCAGTCGATGCACTACTTGCGAAACAGAACGCTTTATTGCTTGAGTTGGGCCAAGAATTCAAAACATATAACCATCATAAAACAAGGAGTTGAGGGTTCTTAATGCCAGAAGAACTGCAGATGAAATTCAAAGATGATACAAAAGGGAAAACAATTGTTTTGAAGCTGGGAGGTTCAGTGATAACAAATAAAAAAAAACTTATGGTCCCGAAGCTGAAGGTCATAAATCGATTGGCAAAAGAAATAGCTGATGCAAACATTGAACAACTAATTGTAGTTCACGGCGGTGGTGGCTTTGGTCACCCTTGGGCAAAACAATATAAAATCAAAGAGGGCTACAAATACCCGTCACAAGTTGAATGGTTCACAAGAATACACCAAGCCATGCTTGAATTAAACAAGCTAGTTGTGGACGCCCTAATACGTAATAATATTGCTGCTTTCTCCGTCTCCCCCTCATCCTGCATAATTACGAAGGCTGGTCGAATTCAAGTGTTCTATGATAGTGCAATTGTACGCCTTCTTGAAATTGGATTTGTGCCCGTGTTGTTTGGAGACGCAGTTGTAGATAATGAACTTGGATTCACCATACTTTCTGGGGATCAATTAGTTACTGCTTTATCGGCAAAATTCAACGCTTCTAGAGTAATTTTCGGTGTAGATGTAGATGGCTTATTTACGGCTGACCCAAAGACCAGCAAGAGGGCACAATTAATTCGAAATATCACACTGCCCGAATTAAAAGCCTTAATCCAGAGTATTGAACAAGCCAAGGCTACTGATGTAACAGGTGGAATGTTTGGCAAGATTTTTGAGCTGATGGTTGCGATTGATGTGCCCATCAAAACGATAATTGTTAATGCTACTAAGGAAGGTAATATTTACAAAGCGCTTAGAGAAGAAAGAGTAATTGGCACAGTAATTGAGAAAGAGTGAAGCATTTTGCCAAATAAGACTAAAAATCGAAAGGCTGATCACATTAGGATCTCTTTAGAAGAAAATGTACGAGCCAAACTTGTCACTACGGGATTTGAAGATGTATACTTTGTCCATCAAGCTCTACCTGAAGTTGACCGTGATAAAATTCATCTTGCTACCAAAATTTTCAATCACGAATTTTCTGCTCCAATATTTGTAGGTGCCATGACTGGAGGTACTAAAAAGGCATCAAAAATCAATATGTCTATTGCTGAAGCAGTTGAGGAACTCGGTCTAGGGATGTGTGTTGGAAGCCAAAGAGCTGCGATTGAAGAGCCTCAACTGGAAGCAACCTACAAAATTGTCAGAAAGAAGGCTCCCGGGGCATTTCTGGCTGCAAATCTCGGAGCTCCTCAACTCGTCCAAGGATATGGAATAAAGGAAGCTGAAAGAGCTGTGGAAATGATCGAGGCCAATGCTCTAACTATTCATTGTAATCCATTACAAGAAGCGATTCAACCAGAAGGTGAAACAGGTTTTGCTGGGGCCCTCCAAAAAATTGAAGAGCTAGTCCAGACCCTTCAAATACCGATAATCGTAAAGGAGACAGGAGCCGGGATCTCTTCTGAAATTGCTGAGAAATTAGAACGGGTTGGAGTAAAGGGAATTGATATTTCTGGATCAGGTGGCACAAGTTGGGCAGCTGTGGAGTATTATCGCGCAAAATCTTCGGCAGACACACATCATCAAAAACTAGGTGAGAGTTTCTGGGACTGGGGTATACCCACTGTAGCAAGCCTCGTTGAAGTTAGTCAATCTACAAAGATTACCCTCATTGCTTCTGGTGGAGTTCGAAGAGGGACAGACATCGCAAAATCGTTAGCGTTGGGCGCTCATTTGGCTAGCATGTCTACTCCAATACTGCGCCCAGCAATTAAAAGTACTAGTGAAGTGATGAACACCTTGAAGTTCTTTATTGAGGAATTGAGGAATACTATGTTCCTAGTTGGCGCAGAATCGATGGAGGAACTAAAAAATACTCCCATAGTGTTGTTGGGGAAGACGTCGGAGTGGCTGAGAAAAAGAGGATTCGACCCTGAAATATTTGCACGGCGATAACCATGGAGACTGACATTAAGAAATTTCTACAAAACCAAATCACTATCATCGATGAGACAATTGAAAAATATGTTCCGAGAAAAATGGAAAAGGACGCAGTTGTCTTTGCCCTTAACCCGCCTAGGTTTTCATATAACCTTGAAGCTTTGGATAAAGCAATTGTTGAACCAATCTGGGAGTTTCTTGATCGCGGAGGAAAACGTTGGAGACCTAGTCTATTCCTCCTAATATGTGAAGCTCTAGGTAAGGATCCCCAAGACTTTCTTGAATATGCCATAATCCCTGAAATCATTCACAATGGGACATTGATGGTTGATGATATAGAAGACCAATCAGAACTCCGTAGGGGCAAACCATGTACATATAGGCTATTTGGTTTAGATATAGCAATAAACGCCAGCAATGCCATGTACTACCTTCCCCTGTTATCACTGATCAAAAACCAAAGAAGAATCTCAGCACGTGTTCGCAACAAAGCTTACGAGATATATATTCGAGAAATGATAAAGCTCAGTTTCGGGCAAGCTATGGATATCGCTTGGCATAGAGGATTAGCGAGTGCGGATCAACTAGATGAGCGAGATTACTTACAGATGTGTGCTTATAAAACTGGGACTTTGGCTAGAATGGCTGCGAAGTTGGCAGCTGTCCTATCAGGAGCGGACGAAGAGTTGATCCAAAAATTGGGACAATTTGCAGAAGCTATTGGCGTCGCTTTTCAGATCCAAGATGACATCTTAGATTTGACTGGAAAAGCATTTGCTGAGAAGAAGGGGGCAAGAGGAATGGATATTTCCGAGGGTAAACGGACATTGATTGTAATCCACACTTTGCATAACGCTAATCCTGCCGATAGACATCGCCTTCAAGAGATTTTAAAGATGCATACAGCCAAGCAGGAATTACGAGATGAAGCTATTGCAATTATGAAAAAGTACAACGCGATTGAATATGCAAAAGCACATGCACAAAATATGCTGAGAGAAAGCTGGCATAGTATCGACATGATTCTATCTCATTCAAAAGCAAAAGAAAAATTGAGAGCCTTTGCTCAATATCTCATTGAAAGGGAAATTTAAAGAGTGACATTGTTGTCTTCAACCTCTGAATTAAGAAGGGCTATCAAAAGAATTGCTCTATTAAACGCCTTTAACCATGATGGAAAAGCTCAGCTAGGCCCCGTTATTGGCAAGCTTTTTGCTGAAATGCCCCATCTAAAGGCGAGAATAAAAGAAATTACACCCCTTATCTCCGAAATTATCGAAGGGATAAATCGCCAGAGCCTTGAAGATCAGAAAAGAGCTATTAAAAAGCACTGGCCGAGTCTCCTAGTTAGAAAAAAAGTTGAGGAAGAGAAGAAGCTTCCACCATTACCCAGTGTGGAAAAATATGGTAAAATACGTACGCGCTTCTCTCCCAATCCAGATGCCCCAATTCATCTTGGATCTGCCAGAGCAATTGTCCTCTGTCATGAATATGCAAAGATATATGAAGGAGAGTTTATAGCACGGTTTGAAGACACCGATCCAAAACAGAAAAAGCCTCAGCTTCCGTTCTATGATTCCATAAAAGAGGACTTACGATGGTTACACTGTGACCCTCACAAATATTTCATTCAAAGTGACCGTTTACAAATCTACTACAGATTTGCGGAGCAGCTACTCCGTGAAGGCAATGCTTACGTCTGCACTTGCAGATCTGCAGCCTTCAAGAAGCTAATTGAAGCTAAAAGCCACTGTCAATGTCGAAACCTGTCACCTAAGGGGCAGCTTGAAAGGTGGCAGAAGATGCTTAATGGTACATATAAAGAGGGCGAAGCTGTCATTCGCGTTAAAACAGATCTTGCGCACCCCAATCCAGCAGTTCGCGATTGGCCTGCCCTTCGAATCATAGATACAAAGAGCCATCCTCATCCCCGTGTTGGCGATCAATATCGTGTATGGCCATTGTATAATTTTGCGTGTGGCATAGATGATCACCTATTAGGAATTACTCATATAATTAGAGGGAAAGAACACTTAACCAATCAAACAAGGCAAGAGTATATGTATCGTTATCTCGGATGGGAATACCCGGAGACAATCCATTACGGAAGAATGAAAATAACTGGAACATCCTTAAGCAAATCCAAGATCATACAAGGAGTATACAATGGAACGTATAAGAGCTGGGACGATCCTAGACTAGCGACATTTGCTGCATTGAGACGTAGAGGAATACAGGCAGAAGCCATAAAACGATTGATTTTTGACGTGGGCCCTAAAACCCAAGATGTCACACTCAGTTGGGACAACCTTTATGCACACAATCGAAAAATTATCGAGCCCAAAGCAAACCGTTACTTTTTTGTTCATAACCCACTAAGAATTTCAGTGAATAGCCTTCCAAAGTCCTTCAAAGTAAAAATCGCCTTGCACCCTGATTTCCCTCAAAGAGGCTTTCGACAATTCGATATCAAATCAAAAGACAACATTGCTGCCTTTTGGATCGCGGCAAAAGATGCTAGAAGGATGAAAAAAAAGCAAATCATCCGCTTAATGGAATTATTTAATATAAAAATTGTAACTTTGAAAGGAGATGGGATAATAGCAACTTTCCATAGTCAGGAGTATGAAAAGGCAAAACAATCGAGAGCTGCTTTGATTCATTGGATTCCTGAGGGAAGAGAGGTTAAATGTCAAATAATGATGCCTGATGCATCAGTTGCTCTGGGGCTTGCTGAAGAGGATTGTAGTAACCTGCGAAAGGAGACGATTGTGCAATTTGAACGATTTGGATTTGTTAGAATAGATAGTAATAAAGACGCTATCATCCATTGCTATTATTGTCATCGATGATTTGAACCTAGCTCCAAGAAATATGCATGCATTGCCCCGCATTTGTATATGTGAATTTCAAATCGTTATTTAAATTTCCTAAGAGATTTATTCAAAATAAGTAATCATAAAAAAGGAGAGACAAATATATGTCTCGATCTAAACTTGAAAAATACTTAGATATTCTTGCGGCTATAGTCGCTGAACCTCTGAGTCTGGAGAACATTTCATATCAAGCAAACATCGAGTGTAGAATGCTAGAACGCTATTTGAGCTTTTTAGCAACACATAAATTGATTGCAAAACGGTCATTGGGAAATACGAAAATCACATATGCTATTACGGAAAGGGGTTTGGCAGTATTCAAAACACTGCAAGCACAGAAATATTTCCAAAGACTCAAGAAAATCTTGCCTATTGTTGAAGAAGCTAGTGAGATTGAGCCCTTAATTTCAAAGCGTTCTAGCCTACTTGAGGAGGATGATTAGAGAAGCGTTTCTCTAAGTGGAGGTGATGGTGAAGTGTTTGACACTTTCAAAACAAGGATATTTGAAAGGACCCAATCTGGTGGAAGGGGATTCTAATGAGAGGAAAAAAAACTGGCTCTCAAGTACTTGAGGAAATTGATGCAAAGCCACACTCTGAAGAGCGCTATTTGAATGTCCAACGGTTCTCAGCCAAAATTGACATTAGGGATATTACTCCTGAGCAGAAAATGCAAGAAGCAAGCAAGCCATTATATTTGAAAAGATACGAATAGATCTTGTATGCATACCCTGTGAACATGTAAGCCTTTTGACTAATCACTACAGAGTTCCAATCAATAATATTCCCGAAGTCTGTTCATTAATGTAGGAGAATTTAACACCACTCATTCATTGATTAATTGGCATATATGAGGTAAAGTGGTGCTCCGGCCGGGATTCGAACCCGGGTCTCCGGCTCGAAAGGCCGGAATACTTAGCCGGGCTATATTCGGCAGCCATGACGGCTCCTACCGGAGCCCATTCCGGAGCGTTATCCACTTAGTGCTTCTTTCGAATAAACATATCTGCTTCTCAAAGCCATTCCTTCGAGCTTTCGTTACCCGTTAGAGGGATAGGTCAATCAAGTGCAGTAGCGTCAAATGCAACGGATAGTAGATGTAGAAGGCATATCTTCTAATCGAATAGATAGCGGAGTTTGCTGAAATCTTCGTCTCCATCTTCAATCTGCTGCTGGTGTGGAGGATGATTAATGGCAAAGCAGCTAGGGATGCTATCTGAATATTCTGAATAATATCTGGGCTATATAAAAAAAAGGCATTCAGCATAAAAATGGTCACAGTCCCAAGCTTCACATTTTCATGTAGGATTTTCATACCTATCATGATTGCTATTGCATAAATGCTTCCCTCAGAGTTGAGAAAGAAGCCAAAAAGAAATGGAAGAAATACTAGGGGACTTTTTTTATTTAAGAGGTAGATTGTCAAAGCCCCAAGAAGTAGGGAGAAAAAGATGTTGAGTCGTTCAAGAGGTGCAATTCCAAAGGCTAAGAAATAAGGAATCTGAGAGATCAGACCGAAAAGGAAGAGCCTGAGCAAATGCGCTTTCACATTTCGTGTATTCTCGACGCCTAGGACCAAAAGGTAGGCAAAAATAGGAAAGGCGAGACGACCTACTATGCGAAAAGCCAATTCTGTTGGGTAGTAGATAAGTCCAATATGATCAAATGTCATTGTTACAATCGCTATCACCTTAAGCAGGTCTCTACTATAGTCAAAAGTTCTATTCAAGGCAAGAACCTTCGGACTTCATGTTGTGTAACCAACTTTGGAAAGCCCCAATATATAAAAACATGCGAAATAAGGTAGAGTATTTTCTCGCCGTATTACGCATATTTCCCAGCAAAAGGCTAGATCACAAAATGCAACTTGTATGCTGGCGCGTACTAATGTGCTTTTCAAAAAATTAAAAATGAAAAAGACGAATGAACAAAGAGACATATGGATAAAAATCTAACAAGTCAGATCTGACTTGATTAGATCTTCATCTTAGTTTAGTTTATTATTCTATCTCTATTGATTCGCCTTTGGGTTTTTCCTGTTTTTCTTTATGAACGGTGACTTCTAAGACTCCATTTTTGTATCTGGACTTTGCTTGCCTCGGATCTATTGTAACTGGCATTGGGATCTCTTTATAGTATTTACGCTGCGGAGTATCGACTGAAATATTAAGGCTATTTTCAGTTCCATGAAGTTTAATATCTTCCTTGTCAACGCCTGGTAATTCTGCAATGACTTTAACTTCCCCATCAGTTTCTAGCACATCAACCAATGGTTCTCTCTCTTTTTTGATGTTAACTTTAGGTCTACCCATACGAGTTTCGGGCTTGATGTTGCCGAACTCTCTGACCTGTGGTCTTCCATCTGGACCAACTGTCATGCTATATCCATAGACAAAGGGTCCCCACCGCTTCACCTTGGTTCCATCAGGCAAAGTTCGTTCTTGGACAAGCTCTCTAGGTGCTCTCTTGAATATATCTTCAAATTCTCTTTCCATCATTTCCTCCATTTCTCTGAAGAGATCATCAATGTCTCTGAAGCCAATTCTATCAAAGAAAGGGAGTCTCCTCTTCCTAAACCGTTTTGACCGCCAATCTTCTTCTGGCATGATTTATCACCTCCTTTTTTTCTCACTTCGTCTAAACTTCTCAAGGCTAATTCGAGGTCCCTCGAAAGGTCTTTTCGGCATTGGTCTACGCCTCCCAGGATCCAGCGGTTTGAAAGGATTAAAAGGGAAAATCGGATCTAAGGGTGGATACGACAGGGATCCTGAGAAATACTCGTCAGATAGCATTATCTTTCGCCTCTCCAAAATTCATCGGTTTCTTCTAAAGCTTCTACAAGATGCCTTAAAACAAGGCTCATCAGTATGAAGCCACTATGCCCAACATTTGAGCAACGATATCTTCCTCTTTCAACTTTTTCTAAGAATCCTCCATCTCGAAGTTTTCTTGCGTTCTCCCACACAATTTTTGGATTCAAATCCAGATCTTTCATAAAATCAACGAATTTCATTGTCCGATCTTCTTCCTGCATAAGACGTTTCATCATTCTCAAACGAGTTTCATGAGCTAGAGCATCAAACACTTTTGACAATCTCTGGCAGTCTGCATCGAAAGCTTCCATTTCGTCTTCCAGCTGTTCTCTTGACCAGTCCGTCATTGAAAGCGGAATTTCAAAAAAGATTTCTCCATTTCGAACTAGTTGGAGCTTTAGCTTCATGCTGTGTGACCTCTTATTACCAAAAAGTAATATAGAATCCCCTATATAAATATTACCTTTAGGTAATAATGGATATTCGCGTTCATGTATGCATCACCATGATTGAAGACAGACTCACCAGCAGCCTAAGAATTGTTGAGCCACCAATTCTCTGCACGAGTCTTAATATGATAATGAATGAAGCCAGGAGATGACCATAAAACGCTAAAGCTTAAAGTCGGTGATGAATTACATTCTAGTTTGAGCGGAATACTCATGGATTTAAAATCAATAAAAACAGAGAAAGATGTGATTGAAGCCCTGAAGAACAGGACAACATTCGAAAGAGATGTATACCTTGCCACTTTTGGAATTCCTAAAGGAAAAGTTAGCACTTATAAACGAATTGCTGAAAAAATCGGAAGGCCCAAAGCATACCGCGCAGTGGCAAACGCCCTCCACAAGAATCCCTTATCACCAGTTGTTCCATGTCACCGAGTTGTGGGCTCTGATGGTTCATTCGGTGGAGATAGAAAAGGAGCCGAGTGGAGACGAAGTAAAGTCAAAAAAGAGGGCGTCCCCACCGAAAAAGGGAAAGTAAAAATTAGGGACGAAATCTTGTATTGATACAATCTCAATACCTTTCTAGCTAATCTCTCAAAGCACCTTGCCCAAACGTGTTTCTCCGTACCTGAATATCTAATAGCTCTCCATGTAAAGATGAGATGCATCTTTTTTGAGCAATTCCTCTGCCTTGATAACAAGTAAATATCAGTATAATTAAAGATAAGAATATGACAAATCCTCCGCCACTTGTATTAGGCATTTCTGGCAGCCCACGAGAAGCATCAACAGCCTTTGTAATTAAGGAGGCCCTGAGATATGCCAATAGGAAACATTCCGTTCAAATTGAATATTTTTCCTTGCATAACAAAGACATAAACTTCTGCATTCACTGTGACTTTTGCGTGAAGGAAAAAAGAGGATGCATTCATCAAGATGATATGACCAGGGCTTACCAGGTCTTAGAAAAAGTTGATGCTGTTATTGCGGGAACTCCAATTTATAATGGCTCTATTAGTGGACAGCTAAAGACCTTTTTTGACAGATGTAGAGCCATGGTTGCCAAGAACCCGAATGCTCTCAAAAACAAGGTTGGTGCAGGTGTAGCTGTCGGAGGAGATCGAGTCGGTGGTCATGAGCTTGCCTTATTAACTATTCACTCCTTTTATCTTGCAAA
This sequence comes from Candidatus Bathyarchaeota archaeon, assembly GCA_020354575.1. GTDB lineage: Archaea > Thermoproteota > Bathyarchaeia > Bathyarchaeales > SOJC01. The sequence continues at coordinate 31,213 of CP070649.1, forward strand.
TCATATGATCCCTGTGAGTGGTGGTCCCTTTGGGGCAAACCTTGGAGGCTCCGTTTGGTCACATGATCTAGGAAAAAGAGGTGCAAAAGAAGATACTGAAGGGCTCAAAACAGTAAACAAAACTGTCGATAGATTGGTAGAATTGACAATTTTACTTAAAGGGAGGCTTTAATTGGGTCTAAAAATCGCGTGGGGAATAACTGGAAGCGGAGATTGGCTTTTAGAAAGCGTGGAAATAATGAAAATCCTCCAGAAAAAATACAGCCTCAAAATTGACATCATACTTTCCAAAGCTGGACAGATGGTTACCACATGGTACAATCTTTTAACCCCAATCACGCAGAATTTCAACAGAGTATTCATTGAGGAAAACTCTAATACCCCTTTTCTAATTGGTCCTCTCCAAATGGGAAAATATAGCCTCCTGTTAATATGTCCTGCCACTAGCAATACAACCGCCAAGATTGCCTATGGAATAGCTGACTCGTTGCTTACAAACTGCGTAGCGCAAGCAGCCAAGGCTCAAATACCTGTTTATATTTTCCCAGTTGATCAAAAGGCTGGCAAAGTAGTAACTACCCTCCCTAATAAGAGAAAAATCACTCTTCATATGCGCAAAGTAGATGTGGAAAACGCCGAGAAACTAAAGAAGATGAGAGGAATAACTGTTCTCTCAAATCCAAAAGATATTGAATCCATCTTCGTAGAGTTTATGAAAAACAAGGAGGACAAGTAATGTTTCGCAGCTCTCCTTCAAGTGTCTAATACTGGGAAGCTTGCTCTTTGGTGAGCTAAAAATATTTCATTTTGCTTAATAATCTAAAAATAAGTAGTTGGAATCAGTGAGCGGAGGTTGAATTATGTCTTGTAAAGAAGATGACTCAATTGTCTAGCCCTAAAAGCAAACTGGAAATCAAGCCGTCATTTAAGCTGTGGTTCGAGGCTCGCGGAAAATACATCTTCGGAGAGGGAGCATTTGGACTGCTTGAGAAAATCCAAGAGGAGGGTTCGCTCAATGCTGCTACAAAGAGCTTGGGAATGTCATATCGTTATGCCTGGGGGCTCATCAGAGATATCGAAAAGCACCTTGGAAAGCCCGTTATTAAGACTCAAAGAGGAGGAAGACAAGGAGGTAAGACGGAGTTAACAGAAACGGGGTTCTTCCTCACAATGAATTATAGAAGACTGAAAAAGGCTTTAATGGATGTATGCAAACTCGAGTAGAAGCATTTTGACTATGGGAGTATAGTTTGCGTTAGTAAGCTTCATCAATACGATACTCTTGTGGAGTAAGGGAGCTCGCCGAACATTTTTGCTGCTGCTGCACTTACTCCTTTTCGGTACTCCTCGTGGGTATATACCCGCACGACGTTTATGAATCCTCTTAAGGCTTCAAAGATCCTCGAAATTTCACTAAGACGTTGAGGAATTTTCTTTCCTTCATGTGTTCTATGAAAGATAAGAATTTCCATGGGTTCCAAAAGGGCAGAATGATGGTATGGTACAGAAGGCAAGGTTGGCACGTCAATGACAACTTGCTGGGGGTCTATGTCTGCATGTTTGGCAATCTTACCTCGCATTTCAGTACGAATTTCTTCCGTGTTGAATAATTTTGAAATCCCTTCGTCCTTAACATGGAAGGTTTGTTCATAAGCGCATTTAAAGAGCCGTCGTCTTTCGAGATTTTCCATAATCTTTCGAGATTTTTCGCATAATTTTAGCATAGTCCAGACAGTATAGTCGTTCAGACTTAGATAATCTTCAGGAGTTTTAAAGCTGATTAAGCCCAATTCGTCTTTTGCTTTTTCCATTGCTGTTGCAAGCATTATTTGAGCAGCTCGACTCACTCGATGAAAATAAATGCTTTTGAAGGATTCGATGCGAGCCAGTATGAAAGATTCGAGAGCAGAAAGCGCACCGGAATCGACGACCATATTATCATCCAGAACGTCTAGCATATGAATTATTCGGAAGACATCCACATTTCCATACTGGGCACCAGTGTGGTAGGTATCTCTAATGATGAAGTCAAGCTTATCGACATCCACGGCGCTTTGGACTATTTGATCAATGAAATTCTTTCCTCTGCGATGTAAAGAACCTACAGCAAGTCTTGCTAGTTCACGCGGTTCAAATCCCGATCTCTTAAGAATTTCAGCTAATTCTGATTTTTCTATCATCCACACGGTTATGTCTTCATGGGTTTTATCGAGAAATTTCTCAAGCAAATGTTCAAATACATGAGAGAAGGGGCCATGCCCCACATCATGGAGTAGTGCAGCAAGTCGAATCATTTGAATTTCTTCTTTTGATATGTACTGAGAAAGGTTGGGATTTTCTGTTAGTCGCTGTGCAAGGTACATGGTCCCTATGGAGTGTTCAAAGCGAGTGTGGTTAGCGCCTGGATAAACGTATTCTGCACCTGCTAGTTGACGGAGTCTGTGAAGGCGTTGCATCGGAAATGAGTCTACCACGTCCTTTTCATATTTTGTTACATAGACATAGCCATAGACAGGATCCTTAATCTCGCCCCAACGGTGGGTCATATTTTCAACACTTCCTTTAAACGCGGTTGTTAGTACATAATTCATGCATCGTCCAGAGGGTTTAACTTTTTACGTGTCACTTATACTAATTGGCATTAAGCCTTGAGAGTAGTAGACTACGCAAAGGACGTAATGAGCTGTGACTAACAATCGTGGTGTCTTTATTTGCCTTGAAGGAATAGATGGCAGTGGAAAAACTACTCAAGCACGTCGCCTTGTAAAAACCTTAATAAAAAAAGGGTATGACGCTGTCTATACTACGGAACCGAGTAAAGGTCTCTATGGAAAGATAATACGAAAGCAGCTTCTCCAACGAAACAAGCGAGTTCCAATTGTAGTAGAAGCTTTGCTCTTCGCAGTTGATCGTATTGACCATATTGAGAAGGAAATCAATCCACTTCTCGATGCTGGTAAAGTCATAATCTGTGATCGTTATGTTTTTTCCTCTATAGCATACCAAGGAGCTTCCGACTTCAGTCAAGAATGGATAAAAGAAATTAACAAGCACGCCATCAAACCAGACCTTGGGTTGTATATTGATGTACTGCCAGAATTAATGGACAGCCGAATCCATAGGGCAAAATCAGTGATGGAGACTAAACAAACACAAAGGAAAGTTAGAGAAATATATCTGAAATTAGTGAAAGATAAGCACCTTGTTCATGTTTATGGAAGAGCTACAAAGAGGGAAGTAGCTCAAACTATTGAAAAAGTGGTTTTCAAATTCCTAGAGAGAATTAAACCGTCCGCGTAGCAAGCTCAAGCGCAATAGAATATTGATCATTTAATTTCGTCTTTACTAATTTTATCAGGAAATGCATCAAATCTCTAACGTGAACGCGTCGAGGTCCGCGCTCATGAAAAACTGAAAAGTGTACGAAGTTTGGTGCAAAAGAGAACCTCAGGAAGTAATAATCGAATTTTAGAGGAGTGTGTTTTCCTGAATCAAGAACATGATATTGGAGGGCACAGAAAAAATCAAGAGTTGTCAGAGTTTTATTTTCTATCTCAGTCATTAGTTTATTTAGCTCGGTTTTATCAAGGAACGCAAAAGAGACATCTTCTCCTATTCCGAATTCAAAAATCACTTCACAGTTTGCTGGGAAGGAATAGCTAATGTCTTTGAGCCTGAAAACTTCTTGGTTAAGGCAATGGAAGGTCGTTGCAACTGCTTGTTGGATTTTCCTCGACGAAGCTCTATGAGTGAAACTTAAGAGTCCATGAATCATGTTTGGAAAATTTGCGTAATTCCCCAGCATGCAGGCATTATTCCCTTATGTTACTTTCATTTTCTTTAGTTTCTCAAGATTTTCAAGAAAGGAAGCCAAAGCTGCACTGAGTTTTTGCAGCTCATCCACATTCTCCTCGTCGCTGATTTTCTGTTTGAGCTTCTCGATCTTCGTCATGAGCGTGTTTTCAAGAGCCATGAGATTTGCATTGCTCTTCGCTTTCTCAACCTCAGCTTCTTCCCTTACTACTATGACACGTTTCTCACATTTTGCGCACCACAACTCACTATTTCTAAAGCGGAACAGAGGGGAAGCACAGGCTGGACAAGAAAGTTCTGTAAGAGTAGCCCCTTGCTTCAATAGATCAACCATTTGCTGTAGGTTTTCAGGCTTTTCAGACAAGTTTAAAACCTCAAGTACTAAATATTCTGTACGCATAATTTGAGGCTTGCTCTCAAGTCTGTTAAACAGAGGTGTAGCTTGTGGTAAGTAAGAAAAAATTAGCAGAGTATAAGGAACGATTAGAGCAAGCTACGATGATGCTTGGCCAGATTTCTGAGGACACAACGACTCCACGGAATATCAGACGAGCTGCTAAAGAAGCAATAGATGCACTGCAAACTGGAGAGGTAACGGCCGCTGTGAAAGCATCGAACGCAATTTCAATTCTCGATGACATCCTTCAAGATCCAAACATGCCGCCATACACGCGAGTAAAACTATGGAATGTAATGAGCCTCTTAGAGGCTATTAAGGACTAGTGGATTGCGAATTTCATGGAATCAGTTGCCTAAGAAATTTCGGCACTAATCGTTCTTCTAGTGAGCAACTTGATGCTAAAATGCTCGCGCAAGCGTGCAAGCAACTATTAAATACTCTGATTCGCTTTCTGTATCATCTTGAATTAATGAAAAGGAAGGGTTAAAACAAGATGCCAACATGGATTTGCAATGAATGCAAAGCTGATTATGCTAGTAGATGTCGACAGGTGAGCTGCTCAAACCGTGGCGCTCCTGAGGAAAAGCACACCAAGAAAGCATAGTGGACGATGAGGTGTTCAGAATGGTCGACCATACAATTGTGCATTTTGAGATTCCAGCTGATGATATTGAGAAACTCCGAAATTTCTACTCGAAACTATTCGGATGGAAGATTGAGAAAATGCAGGGCTTTGAGGAGTATTGGAGTATTGAAACTGTGCCCGTAGATAAAGGCAATCTATTGCGACCTGGGGTTAATGGAGGACTGATGAAAAAGCAGAATCCAGAACACAATCCTGTAACCTACATCGCAGTTGAATCTGTAGACGAGTATAGCAAGAAGATAGAACACCTAGGCGGTAAAATCACTGTGCCAAAACAAGAGATTCCAGGAATAGGTTGGTGGGCCTTCGCCCTGGACCCAGAGGGAAACCTGTTCGGCATTTTCGAGAGCAGATAGGCTTTAGACCTCCATGTCCACTTTTTCTTTACACGCAGAAATGCTTTATAAAAGGGTGTTCAAACACTTCACTATAAGAAGCTGTGCTTAATGCCGAAGACGAAAGCCATAGTAAACATTGAAAATGTTGTTGCTTCTGGTGCCTTAAACCAGAAGGTTGACTTGAACGCGATTGTGAAAGGTTATCCAGGGGTCGAATATCGCCCAGAACGGTTTCCTGGACTTGTAATTAGGCTTAGGAGACCGAAGACGGCTACGTTGATTTTTAGCACTGGCAAAATGGTTTGCACAGGAGCAAAATCGGAGAAGGAGTCCCGGAGAGCTGTTATGAGGGTCGTTAAAGAATTGAAAAAAGCCGGAATAATCATCATTAGCAAGCCCAACTTGAAAGTTGTGAACATCGTTGCTTCTGCAAGGTTAAGCGGAAAGGTGGATTTGGAGAAAGCAGTTTTCACGCTTAAAGCGATGTATGAGCCAGAGCAATTTCCAGGCATGATTTACAGGATGGACGAACCTAAAGTAGTCATATTGGTATTTGCAAGCGGGAACCTTGTTTGCACTGGCGCCAAAAGAGAACAAGAGGTCCACGATGCTGTGCACAAACTTCACAGGATACTCGAAGAACAGCAACTGATATTCTATGAATAATAGAATCGTCAAAAATGCAAAGATTTTATGCCTGCGAAATAAAATGTACTGAGGAGACCTCGTGCGTCGTCTTGGACTTACCCGTAAAGTTGTGATAATGAGTTCAACCAATGCATGCATACAACGCTTCGCGCGCGCGTGCTTCGTTGTCTATTCTCTTCAGAAGCTCCATTAGTTTTTTCCCTTCTCTTTTCAGTTCTCTTTTCGAGATAGTGGTTTGCGTTGGACAAAGGTCATCCACTACTATTCCTTCTTGTTCGCTGTAGATTACTGGATAAATACGACATCCCAGAGGTCTGTGCCTATAAATTTGGCAGCGACATTTTTCAACATCATAAAAAACGCAAAGTTCGTGGCGATTTTTCAGTCTGGCAAAACCGTGCCTGTCGTATCGCACGAACTCCTGCCTGTCATGGCTCAATTTCTCTAAACGCTCAATGTCTGCATTAGAAAGCATCATTTCAGTTTTTTCACAACATACTCCACAATGCGAACAATGCATAAGCTGATTCTACCCTCACCCTCCTTTAATGCTTTTGTGACCTGCACGATTTAATGGAAAGAAGGCAGATTTCCGCCAAATGATAAAACTAGAAGAAAGCAGTTATCGATAGAAGAGGCAAATGCGACATCTCCTGAAGCGTATTTTGGAGATCCTAGAGAAGAATAAGAAGATTGCATGCACACAATAAATGGTCTATAGCACATTTTTCATTTGACTAATGGTGTTGCAGATTGCTTCAGGGTTATTTGACGAAAAGACGAATGGCTTTCCTTTCCGTAGGATTATTTTCACCGCATCGCCAAGTGATGTTGTGTAAGCCCAAGAGCCGTCAGCACCATATCTCACACCGATACCATAGTACCTTCTAAAAGGAGCTTTAGTTGGCTCACAGGATACTATATCCCCTATGAGAATACGTTTGCGATTGAAAAAGCCATAATAAATTAGAAGGCTTTCAGTGGTCACCTTTATCCGTATGCCACGATAATTCCAAAATACAAACAAAACAAACGCCAGAGGGGACGCCAAGACAACAATCAAAAAAGGATGTTGAATAGCGACACCAACAGCGATGGTTATCAATAGTATGCACAAGCTAAGTAAAGAAAAAAATCCCACTAGAGCTTTTATCAATATGCCCGTTGGGACCCATTCCACATAGAAAACGTCCTTCATATTAATCCACATCGATACTGATACACATGCACGCCCATTTCCAGGGGCCTATCTCTTCAAAACCGAACCACAATTTCCACAATACTTCATGGAAGCTCGCATCTTCGAACTGCATTCTTGGCACCTAATTTGCGGGGGAGGATAAAGACCGCGTCCACAGTCCCCACAGAACTTGTTCTCAGCAGGGTTCTGGGCAGCACACTCATGGCAGATAAGAACTCGTCTAACTACACCTTTTTCCGGCAGTCTCATGGCTTGAAGCATTTGCTGACCCATAACTAACCCAAACGCCATTCCTAAGCCAGCTGAGAAAGCTTCGCTCATTTTAATTCCGCTTAGAGTTCACATTATAACCGCTGCTTGACGGATATAATAAGATTTTGTGACATACATGCATGAAATAGAATATTCTATTGTTCTAGAAGAGACTTCCAGAAGAGATAAAGCTTGCAGCGATACAATGCTTTTGGGGAGTAAAATCACGAAAAAATTGCTTATACTTTTACCAACACTGATAGTTACGCTCATTGTAGCCAGTAGTGTAGCCATCTCTGGACCCACCTACACCTGGGAAAAAACCTTTGAAGTAACCAAGCCTGAGATTGAATGTGAAATTGAGATTAGTGATTGCCGAGTGGTGGGTTGTCCCGTTAAAGTCCGGGTGATGCTGAAGCTTGGTAATGACTGTGGAAGATCCTGGCATGAGTGCAAGGAATGTGATATAAGCATTTACGATATCGATGGTGATGGAAACCTTGAGACAATGATGGCTGATTGTCACGATATTACATCTGATGACATTGTGGTTTGGGACCTAGATGATTGGTGGAGTGAAGAATTGCCTTTTAGGCGGAAGATATGTATACATCATTGGGAAGACGAGTGTTGCTATCAAATCAATGGAACATATGCCGTGCAGCTGTATTGGTGGAATGAAACACACGAAGACTGGCAACATCTGATGTACCTGCAAGAAGAAACCAACATAACGCTAGGGTGCTTGCCTCCATGCACATGCATGCCTATGCTGGTAGATGTGAACGGTGATGGTATTCTTGATGTTATTGCTGGGTGCATAAACCGTTGTAACACACTCATGCACTGGTTCAGGAAGACATATACTTTCATTCCAAGCATGGAAGGAGAATACAAAGTCGTCGTCACCTTTACCACAGAAACCGAAACCTTCACCTATTCCAGTGAAGACTAAAACCTCCTTTCTTTTTTCTTGTCATTCGTTGATGGGTCTGCCTAGGTAGTCAGAGACAAGAGCATGAGCATTCATGAAAAAAAGAGTGGAACTTTAACACAATCCTTAGGAATTGAAGGAATGCAAATGCATGATTCGGAGATAATGATGGCGAAGTTCCTTAAGCCGTTGAGTAGAATAGATGAAGGTAGACCTAATTCTGAAGACCTCAAGAACGCTTAAGAGTTCGTTTTGAAACTGAAGATGTAGGGGTTTAGGTGAAAATGGGGGACAAGACTCTTGTGGCTTTTGCTACTAAAGGTGGAGCAACAAAAGAAGCATCTGAAATCATCACTGATGTTCTAAAAGAGAAGTACAAGTTTACAGTTGACTTGGTTAACTTGAAGAAGAATTCACCGAACCTCGAAGAATACGATAATATTGTTATAGGCGGTGGAGTTCGAGTTGGAAAAGTCTATGATGAAGCTTTGAAGTTTCTCAAGCAAGACTTTGGAGATAGAAAAATAGCATTCTTTGTATGCTCTGGAGATGCTGGAGACCCCAATAAGTATGAAGAGGCATGCATGAAATATATTACTAATGTGTTGGCGAATTATCCAAATGTCAAAACCGTAGCCACGGAAGCGTTTGGTGGTCGCATGAAAATGCTGTGGAAAACAGTTCTTGACAACTTTGACCAAGCAAAGATTCGTGCTTGGGCTGAAAAACTTGGAAGCAAGTTAACATAGAAAAAGAGAGCACTACCCTGAAGGAACCTGAGTTAGAATCCTTGGGAACTTATGGTTTGTGAACAAAGGTTCTAAGGCTATACAGAATCAATAATAGTTCCAAATGAGTGGAGTATATTGGGAGAGCATGTGAGAAGAGTATCCGCCTTACTTGTGCTGACTTTGCTGCTTTTCAGTCTCTTTGGCTTTTCACTGAATATTCAACCAGTGAAAGGGGCGGAGACTATCTACATAAATGCAGATGGCTCCATTATCCCCATAACTGCAAATATTACCAGCATTGACAACAGAACCTACACATTAACTGATGACATCTTCTATTCTGGAAACACAACAGCTATCATCATAGAAAAGGATGACATTGTCTTTGATGGAATGGGACATGTATTACAAGGGGATGGTTCACATTATTCAATTGGAATCAAGCTTTTCACCAGAACCAATGTTACAATAAGAAATGTTGAGATTAGAGCCCTCGACACCGCAATTTCACTGTCTGATTCATCAAACATCACGATTCACCACTGCGAAATAAGGGAAAATGGCTGGCATGGTGTTTTACTCCGAAATTCCACAAATAATATAATCTCAACAAACTGGTTCTTCTTCAACCCACGGGGTATCCAATTAATTTCCTCTTCAAGCAACCTGATATCTGAGAACATAATGGAATTTAACCATTGGTGTATTTACCTGCAAGCTTCAAGCAACAACGTTATTAATCGTAATGCGATGACGAGAAGTCAAAACTATCAATTTCGTCTCTCTGGTTCCCCGGGCAACCAGATATTTGAAAATAACGTGACAGAGCATTACCGTTATGGAGCTTACCTGCAGAACTCATCAAGTAACAAATTTAGAAACAATACTTTTACCTCAGGGGGTTGGCATTTCTGGGTTTCTGGCTCTGCCCTGCCTCACTTTGTAAACGACATTGACCAATCCAACACAGTTGAGAATAAACCAGTTTATTATTGGACTAATAAGCAAAACGAAACAGTTCCAGAAGACGCTGGTTTCGTGGCTTTAGTAAATTGCACTAACATAATGGTTCAGAACCTATCAATTACTGAGAACGGTCAAGCCCTGCTTCTAGCTGGCACAAGAAACTCCACCATAATCAGGAACACCTTCGCAGGGAACATCTATGGAATTGACCTTTGGTTATCTTCACACAATCTTATCTCGGAGAATAACATAACAAACAACGAGGTTGGGATAGAAGCTAGCAATTCCTCAAACAATCGCATATCCAATAATAGACTGGCAGATAATTACGATTATGATATTGAAGCATTTTACTCTTCCAATAACTTGATTTCCAAAAATGACATCCAAAGTGAAAATGATGGTCTTCAATTCTATCATTCCATGAATAACACCTTATACAAGAACAACTTAACTGGCTCCCACGTCTCTTGGGATGCTGGCATTATACTTCTGTACAACTCTTCAAACACTAACATCTACGGGAATAACATTACTTCATATGGATGGGTTGGAATCCTATTAGACTATACATTTCACAACAGAATTGTGGGGAATATGATAGGAAACAATGGACATGGCATATGGATGGGAATCACTGCCAGCAACGAAATCTTCCACAACTGCTTCATCAATAACACAATACAAGCCAAATTTGGGATGGCTGTTCTTAGTGACGTTAACCTTTGGGATAATGACTATCCTTCAGGGGGCAACTATTGGGACAATTACAACGGCACAGACTTTCTCAACGGGTCCTCTCAGAATGAGAGCGGTACTGATGGAATTGGAGACACACCTTACATCATTGATGAGAATAATCTTGACAGGTATCCTCTGACGGTTCCTTTTGGTCAACTCGTTTGGGATGTTAACGGAGATAGTTATGTGGGAATTGATGATATTATTTCAGCTGCTGAGCATTTTGGGCAAGACCCCACTCACCTAGACTGGGATTCTCGTTGTGACATAAACAGAGACCAATATGTAGGCATTGATGACATTGTTTCAGTTGCCGAACACTTCGGAGAATCCATCTAGCTGCCTTGGATGAATGCAGGTTTTTTCTAAACTATTCTGCATGCATGCAAGTCAACTCTCGGAGATTGCGAGGGTGTCAAAATAGTATATATAAACTTTTATGGTAGTTAGTCTATTCTGTGTAAGGCTTTGATGGATTGATGTCATTTGAAGTATGATGTTATAGTTGTGGGCGCTGGACCAGCTGGTATCTTTTCAGCTTTAGAACTTGTAGAAAATACGTCCCTTAACATACTGATTTTAGATAAGGGCACGGATCTCGATAAACGTAAGTGTCCTGCTAGTCGAGGGTTTGGCTGTTTAAATTGCGATCCATGTAATGTGCTCCATGGCTGGGGTGGAGCTGGCGCGTTTAGCGATGGGAAATTAACGCTTTCTACCGAGGTGGGCGGTTGGCTTGGCAAATTTGTTAGTGAAAAAAACCTTCAAGGGCTAATTGGGTATGTCGATAAGGTTTATACACGGTTTGGGGCTCCAAACAATGTTTATGGTGGTGAGGTGGATCAGGTTGAGGAGATTGAACGACAAGCGTCTCTAGTTGGCTTGAAGTTGGTCCATCAAAAGGTTCGTCATATGGGTACCGAGAAATGCACGGAGACTTTGCGTAAGATGAGGGATTTCTTGAACGGAAAAGTGGAGGTAAGAACTAGGAGTGAGGTCAAAGGGCTTCTTATAGGAAATGGCTGTGTTAAGGGAGTAGAAACGATTAATGGTGAAAAGCTCCTGGCAAAATATGTAGTTGTTGCCCCTGGACGAAGTGGCGCAGAATGGTTGAAAGTCGAAGCTCAAGCTTTGGGTTTGAAGACTTTGAATAACCCAGTTGATGTGGGGGTTCGTGTAGAAGTTCAGGCATCGATCTTAGAGAAGCTGACTCGTATTTTGTATGAGCCAAAACTGGTTTACTATTCGAGGTTTTTTGATGATATTGTGCGGACGTTCTGTGTTGCTCCCTATGGAGAGGTAATTACTGAATCTTATGATGGTGTTTTGACCGTGAATGGACAGAGCTATGCAGAGCGCAAAACTGGAAATACAAATTTTGCCATTCTGGTGAGTACAAGTTTTACTGAACCCTTTAGGGAGCCAATTGCATATGGGAAATATATTGCCCGATTGACTAATTTGCTTAGTGGAGGTATTATTGTGCAACGATTGGGCGATTTGGATGCAGGACGGCGATCGACGGATGAACGGGTTTCCCGAAGCACTGTTGTACCTACGCTCAAGAGTGCCACACCAGGGGATTTGAGTTTCGTTTTGCCCTATCGATATTTAGCGGACATTCGAGAGATGCTGCGAGTTTTAGATAAAATTGCGCCGGGAGTTGCTGCGAGTGACACATTGTTATATGGGGTGGAAGTGAAGTTTTATTCTTCAAGACTTGCGTTGAACGAGTGTTTAGAGACGCCGATCAAGAATTTATTTACGATTGGCGATGGAGCAGGACTGACAAGGGGACTCATTCAAGCGTCCGTCTCTGGTGTGATCGCAGCAAAGCAAATCGCAAAAAGAGAAAAACATTTGAAAGCAGATTAGAATTCCATCTCTCCGCTTTGCACGACTGCATCTCCATAGAATCGTAAAATTTTTTTATAAATTAATAACTGAATCTGCACATACAAAGAGAGGGATAACATTGCCAGGAAAAGATGTGCGAGGGATCTTAGCTGTTCTTTTGGATTTGCTTAAATTCCTGAGAATTTATAAGCAGCGTGATTTTTGGATTCAAGTGGCTGCAGGACTTGCTGGGGTATTCCTTTGGATGATTGTACTTCCCAGCGAGGATATTGCTGGAGCTGTTGCTGCGGCTCCGATTCTCATCGTTCTCACCTTCATTATGATAAACATTATATGGGCTGGCTCTCAAAGGCCATATGCCTGTGTGCTTGGAAGCTTAATTGGTTATGGGCTATATAATCTCGCAGTTAGTGTGATTGTACATCACCTTTCTATAACGGAGATTCTCGTGGCTGTTATTTTTGGTGTGATTTATGCGTTTGTCTTTTCATCATTTGCCTTTATGATTTTTAATTTTCTCGGTCTTATTAAAATGAAACAAGAGAAGGGCTCAAAAACTATAGGGAAGATAAAAAAGGGAGATGGTGAAGGCTAATCTTCAGCCTGCGGTTTTGATCTTTGCCAGAGCGCCACTCCAACGACGCAGAGAACTGCGATTGGAACGAGATACCAGGCCCAGAACCAGTCGCTGTAGCTTGTCTCGTAGAGAAATCGTAGTCGTCCGATGAATAGTGACATTCTGGCCATGACGGTTCCACCATATGCTGCTCCGAAGGTAGCCATAAGGAAGTATCGTCCTATTTTTGTGCTTACTCCTAGGATGCCTGTGTGTTCCCATGTGAAGAAGAAGAAAGACAACGCCGTAATTATGCCGATGATGATTATGATGCTATCGAGGCCCGGTGGGGGCCATCCTTCCCACACCCCTGCTCCTACTAGTGGCAGCTGCGCAGTGCTTTGGATCTGAACTAGGAAGTTGCTTTGGATCATGCCTGTAATCATCATGCCTGCCATTATACCTGCGACGATTGATACGGGATATCTGTACAGGTAGAAGTACTTCTTCGAGAAGAAGAAGAAGTACATCAAGCTGATGAGTATTGGAATTGCCCAGATTAAGTTGCCTTCGTAAAGTCTTGCGGTTCCCCAGACTCCCTGTGTTAGAGCAGCGTCATACATGAACGCTAAAGTAAAGACGGCTGCTAAACCAATGAATAGATGCTCCACTGCACGGGAAAGCGGATTTTCCTTCCAGAGGAAGCTGTATATGAAGATTGTCGCAAAGACCCCAAAGATCGCTGCAAATAGATCGAGTTCAGGGGGGATCATTTCTCTTTTCCTCCACTAGATCTGGTGAGTACGTAACTAATGTTTCCAGCGATAATAAACAGTATAACGATTACGTGGGCCACTGATTGAGCATCTAATGGTGCTAATAGCTCCGTTGGATATCCATAGGCTCCAGCCAGAAGAGATTCATATTCGCCAGCTCCAGAGAGACCATTCAATATCCCTACGATTTGACCGGCTGCATAAAAGGGCATCATTCCCGGAACACTAACCGCTGTAGAGCCTACAACTAGTGGTAATGCAGCTGGACCACCATGACGTCCTTGAACAAATTGTATTACTTGTTGCTCACCTGGAGTTCCTGAGGTGATTTCACACCACAGGCTAAGATCTTCAGCAGCTCTGGTGTCCTGCATTAGAGGTATGTCCGCCATAGGGGTTCCATAATGATCCGTACCCTTTGCGGTCCAAGTGTCATCTCCGAATGTTTGCATACCGACCTCATTTCCTGGAATATATCCGAGATACACCACATCTGTTCCATACTCTGGAATGGCGGGAAAATCGCTACCATAAACATCTCTGAGGATGTCCTCACCAAGTGGGCCACCTGACGCCCAAAAGGCAGTTGCGACGACTCTTAGTCCCAGCTCCCTGGCCTGAAAGAGAAAGCCTTTAGCTTGCGGTCTGTTTTCTGGTATCGTGGCTGGTCCGAAGTCGAACGAGCATACCACTATGTCGCCTGCTGAAAGCGTTTCTGTAGTGTCATACATTGCTTGCGCATGCTCCCCTACCAGTATTGGAAGATTTAGGGGACTTAGAAGTGGGATGCTTACGAAGATGAATAATATGATGTAAAGGTAGCGACGATCGATTTGGGTTATAGTTTTCCAATCCATTTGATCACCCTCATTGCTGTTCCGGTCCGAGGTATCCTCGCTCTATGCCCATTAGTTGCCGTATTGCAAGCAAAATAGCTCCTATTGCAATACCTATAGTGATTGCTCTGTTCCCTGCTGTGTTTGGTACATTTAGAAGCCAAGTAGCAATCGTTGGTAGTCCCTCCCAGATTGCTCCCCCTACGGGTGCTCTACCTAGAAGCATAAGCGCGCCTACAATTAATAGTATGGAAGCCTCCAAGCTTCTGAGTCTGAATGCTCTATAAGCTGCTGATGCAATGAAGAAAGCTAGCAATGAAAATATGGTCATGTCCATGGAAACATATATGTTGTTATAAACCCAGGCGAAGAGATCGCTTGCGTACATCAGATGTTGTGGATGGGTTGCAACTCCGTACAGTCCAATAATTAGGTATAAGATTACACCTATAATGGTGAAAATGCTGTATTTCCAGAATCTGCCTCTTTTACTTATATTGACAGAGTGATGTCTGATCAGTACAATGAGACCTATTACCCCTGCCATTACGACTAGAATGTCCACAGAACCTGTCAAGAGGGCGGTAGCGTCTCGGGCTGGAGTGCCGGGTGCAAAGAAATAGGTAGCGATGACCATTATTATGCCCATTAAAAAGGTAATTACAAGCGGGATATATCGCTTGATAACAAGACTCATGTAATTCCTCCTATAACGCAAAGAAATCATTCAATGCTGTGACGCCAGCAGCTGTCAGTATGACACCGATGAGAATTAAAGCAACAGTAGTGATTTTTGAGAAATCAGCGCCCCATAATGAACCGATTTGAGTTGGGTCTTTGGATAAATATGCCCCAGCGGCCATTAATTCTTCACCTATGAGGGCATAATCCGCAGCGACAACGAAGAAGTGGATTTGATGGTAGTTTGCAGTTCCAGCAATTTGAATCGCTCCGCTGTAGAATCCTGATTCAGCTAAAATTAGCGATTCTGCCCAAAATGGTCCCATGTGAATACTTGCTGCAATTTTCTCTCTGTAGGTCCTTCCTAATACTCCGAAAGCCCATGGAAATTGGTCGCCTCCCAGATATTCAATATTTTCGGGGTTGAATTCATCTGATTTACCTGCTCGAATGTAGGATTGCTCCATGACATCAACAGCCATAGGCATTATTGTTGGATCGTATGGATAGTAGATGAGCTTTGCTCCATATTTTGCTGCGAGTTCGGATGTGTACCCCAGAATGTTAAGACCTGCAATGGTTTGGTAGTAGTATTGGTCCCTAATGCCCCCAAGACCTGTAGTAAAGGCGATTGGTCGTCCCATTTCAGTAGCACGTCCAACTGCTTCTTCAATGGCTTCTAGACCAGGGATGTTTCTGATTTTTGGTGATGCTTTTCCTGCTCGGGTTAAAAACAGAGCAATAAGTCCTTCAGCCACAACGATAATTAGCATTACAAATGATGCAACTAAGCCTTCGTTAATCATTTTTCGTTTTCCTCATTTTTCCTTTTTTTTCGTCTGCCTCACGTGCTAGCGCTTCTATTTTCCTAATTAAAGCTTCAACATGTCTTCGGTCCTCAAAGAGCAGACCATATTCGGAGCCCTGATGCTCATCAATGACAATTCCAAGCATTGGTACTCCGTACATGAGCCACATCTGGCTGCCTATGAAGGAGAGAGGCTTAATTGATTCCAAGAAGATGATGGCTGGCGTTTCCAAGCGGTGATTCACTATCCAACTAGCAAGCCTCTCAATTAGGAGTTCCGCTCTCTCCGGTGAGAGTTCAATCGCAAACCGATGCATTAGTTCACCAACAGTTACTAGAGACGTAACACGTTTGGCATTCTTTCCATTTGGACAACGGATCCATTTAAATCTTTGGTCGATCATCATCGATTTTGCCAAGTTTTTGCGTACTTTGCTCCAATTTTTCCCTATATTGTGTTATTAATTTAGGATATTTCTCAACTAAATCTGCATTATTTTGTGTACATTCAGAGTAGAGGTTGCTAAGTCTTGGATTTACTATACTCAGAAGATCAAATGTTTTCTTTCCCAATTCACTGGCAGCCCGACATGTTGGGTTGCATGGAAAGAAATTCATCACAAAATAGGCAAAACGATCCAGCTCTTCTCCTGTGTTCCTCAAATCCCTGATTTGTCTACTGGCTCGGATTTCAACATTGGTATCTTGGCTTAAACGATCCTCGATGTATCTTTTTACACAGCAGTGAGGATATCCAAGCATCTTTCCAAGAGATGCAAGGTATTCTGAAGATAATTCCTCCGAGTAGGCTATTGTTGTTTCTTTAGTGCCTGTACGCGTATCTTTTCTTGCAGTTTTCCTGACCTCAAGCAGTCTTTCTAATTTCTTCTTTAGCTTTGAATCCTGAAAAAAATATAACTCATGAATACTCGGTCTTACTTCGGTTTCTTTAGTCCGTAGAAGCAGTCTTTTCGCCCATAGCAAATGAGCTTTGTACGAGTTGGAGGTTAAGACTACTCGTTTGAAAGATTGCCGAAGTTGATTTTTTAATTTCTGAATAAGAATCATCTTCTCGCTAGGAATCGCCATCAAAACCGATTGAAGATCTGCTTTACATAGTTCATCAATTCTTCTTCCTAGTTCAACTCCATCTTTGAATTCAGCTGGTATAGTGATAAATGAGCAGGGACGAATTCCGCCAGCTACCATCAAGTAATCTTCAATTTTAATATAATCGTGTAAGGCAGTTTCATCTAACAATTCTGTATATAAGGAATTTGTTAGAATGCTAGCCCTGTTCTTGGGTCTTCTCAAAATTCGGTCGTGAAATCCCATTGAATCCAAACCAAGGACAGGTTACTCGTATTATTCTTCTATTATTTCTACATTTGCCCTTGGCACAATTACGTGTCTTCCATCTGCAAGCTTCGCTTCTAAAACCCTAACACTTGATTCTGTCTCAATTGTCTGAAGTTTCACTGGAAGTTTCGAAACGATACCTAATGCTCCAAAAAAGGGGTCCCTTATAATTCTTATTGGCGTGCCAGGTAACAACCCTTGCTGAAGGTAATCTTTTTCATCATCATCTTCAAACTTGCTAGACTCTGTTACTTCATCAATCATTGGAATGATAATTTCAGGTCTAAGGACTCCTGCTCTGATTTGAGTGGCGCCATTAATAGAAGCATCTTTACCATTAAACTTCTTTAATAGTGAAAAGGTCTTTTCTGACATAGCCATTTCGCCAAACCCCTCTGTGATAATAAGTGTTATGGGGATATCTTCATGGCCTGTAATCGCAACTCCGATCTTATAGCCTAAGAAGGTTGTTAGATCGTGATCATCTATGCCTCCAACCACAATTCCCTTTACCCCAATTTGACCAGCTTTTTGCAAAGCATCGTCTGTCACTCGAGCTCCTCCAATCAAGATTTTTCCTTTGTGCTCGGGTTTGAGTTGCGCTGCAGTTAGAATTTCATTCGGAGTTTTAGCGACTAGTGTTAGCTTGCCCTTTCTTTCACCTCCTATGCCGAAAATTCCTTGAATAAAGGCTGCAGGAGTTTCAATGGTTGCTCCTTCATTTGGTAATATCTCCATTACTTTGCCGGGTATATATGCATCAATATCTAATGGGATCTTTGACTCTCTGATGAGAACTTGACCTGAAACATCAGAAACTCGTTCAATGGTTCCTGAGGCTGGTGCGTATGTCGTCCGCTTGAGCAATCCAAAGAGGCTTTTGATCATGGCGATAGGTTCATCTTTCTCGACCTCTTCGCCTTTCTTCTTAAGCAAATATTTCGAAGTTTCCCAGTATTCAATTCCGAGCAACGCAGCTACATTAGCCACATGGACCTCTCCTAAAATAAATGCCCTAGCGATTATCGTGTCCGCAGTAATCTCTTCTTTCTCTCTAACTAAAACTTCTCCTGGAATGGGAAGTATTCTTGTTTTTCTAACTACTGTTGTGGCTTTTCTCTTCAATCCGGGTGTATAACAGCAGGCTTCTGATGACATTATGCTAGCGAACCCCCACAAAGCTCATATAGTTTTTCAGGATATGCGTCGAGTGCTTGGAACCATCCAACTAGCTTTTTTCTTCTTTCATTCTTGTCATCTGGTAAGATTACTGGTCTCCCTCTTGCGTCCAGGATGATACCGACTGTTCCTCCTTCGATCTCCACGGTTCTAGTTTTTCCTTCGCCTTTACCTACATCTCCACCTCGAAATGGGGTAATCTCTACCTTGGCTTTTTCTCCTTCCTCAAGTTGGACTCTTTTCATTGTCCCAAATTCCGCTCTTTCTTCGATTACTGAATTATCGGATTTGTGAACGACAATTTCCATAGCTTCTCCAACTTTCGAAGCTGTTCCCTTGGGAGCAATGCAAACTCCAATTCTGATAAGACAATCTTTCTCAAATATTTCCATAGCGGCTTCGGGATGAACAGTGGAAAGAACGCCCAGATGGGGCATCATAAATACGCTGTCTTGAGCTAACCTAGTTACTCCTTCTGGCTGGAAACCATCAATTAACATAAGGGCTGATTGAGCTCTTCTCGGTGCGTGGGAAAGGAGACCACCTGTGCCGGCGACTAGGTTGATTTTGAGCATGTCGATGTAGGTTTCTTCGAATGATCGTTGGTCAAAAATGTCAGCTATTGTACGCCGCCTTTGTACTCCGCGAAGAGGTCGAGCCAGCAACTTATGATGGGCAAAACCTAAGCGCAAAGCTTCTCTTGCAACTGCATGTTCTATAACCAGATCTCCTATGCTTTGTGGAACGGTTGTGGGACGTATCATCTTGTTGTAAAGGCGGTTGCGAAGATCATCTTCTGTGATGTCAAAGGGTATCCAACGAGTGATCTTCTGAGTTCCAGCTTCTTTCAATACGTTGCAAATACTATAGCTCATTCCTAAGTTGGCACTCACTGTTCTAACAAATTCATTCTCGTAAATTGAATACACGTTGGTGGTTGCCCCACCTAGGCCGACACCAACGACATTTATCTTGTATTTTTCTGCAATTACTTGGAACATTTTTCCTTCGCCAGCGGGCGTTGGCATGATGGGGATAGGTGTCCATTTCATCAAGCGGTCGTATCCGGGTGCATGGGACATGACATGTTCCATAAAAAGCTCATGAATAACATTTCTGGCCGGCTCTGTGTTTTCCATTTCCAGAACAGGACGTAAATTCTCAACGATCTTCAAAGCGAATGTTTCATCTAGAATTTCCTTGATGTTTGTACGTGCTTTTTTATTTCCAGCAAAAACGATTGGGAGCTCAAAGTCTGCACCTAGCCTTGGTCTTGGCTTTGCAGCCTCAATCAGCTCAGCCGTTTCAGCTACATGTGTGATTGTTCCTCCATCAGTACCTCCAGCCATTAGAATCATATCGGGTCTGAGATACCGTATTCTCTCAATTTTTTCGTAAGGACGTCTTCCATCATCCACTGCTATTACATCCATAACTATAGCTCCAGCACCTAACGCGGCCCTTTCAGCACTCTCAGCAGTCATCGTTTTTACAACTCCTGCCACCATCATCTGAAGTCCTCCGCCGGCACTACTCGTAGTAACGTAGAGATCTGCTCCTTCATTCCCCTTTGAGGGCGTAATTATGCCCTGAGAACCCAATAATTTGTGTCCAGTTAATTCCTCCACTTCTCGTACGGCATTTCGAACACCCAATGTTACATCTTCAAAAGGACTCTCAACAGTTGTGGGAGCTTCTCCACTAACCACAAATCTATATTCATCTCCGATTTTCTTAAAGAAACGGGCTTTGCTTGTCGTGCTCCCACAATCCGTTGCCAGAATAATGTTAATCTTATCCGTATTGATTCTGAGCTTTGAAGTCAACTAATTCAACCTATCAACTGTTGAGCAATATAGGATTTAAGCAGTAGCTTAAATAGTGATCGAAGTTGATGAGTAAATATGAACGATGAAAGGAATAGGAGCAGAAAGGCTCCTGCTTTAGCAGACTATGTAGCAGGAGCTGCTCTTGCCAACTCCCTAGCCTGGCTGACATTAGGAGTAATCGCTATTCTAAATTTCAATCCCAATACTGCCGTGCAACTTCTATTTCTAATGTACCCACTTGGCGCGGTTGTCGCGGGATTTCTTGTATCTCGCAAGTTGATTCAGGACGATCTTAAAGTTGGTCTGAAAACAGGGATAGGCGCCTTTGTGCTTCACATTTATGTTTTCATGGGAGTACTCGAATTAATTTGGGGTACTAGGGTTCTATTTCTGGGAGATCATATTTTGATTCTTGGATCCTTCATCTTAGGGGGATTGGCTGGAGCGTTTCTTTATTCGCGTTTCTTGTATTCGCGTTCTTCTCAAGGGCTTAAGCCCAAATAGTCAGATATCTTTCTTCATAAAAACAACATCTCTATTTGTGAGGGGGTCTTTCATGTATCCCGCTATTGTGAACCCTTTGATAGAATATAGACCTACGGCATTAAAATTATCTGCGAATTCATTGTGTAAAATCTGTTTCATGTGAGGGGTATTCTTCTTGATTTCTTTCACCAGTTGATCAATCAACTGCCCTCCTAGGCCTGCAAGGGCACTCTTCTTTTCTGCAACTGTTAAAAACAGTATTCTTGGAAAACCTAGTAGAGTAGCAGTTATCAAGCCTACAATCTTCTTTTCCCTTTTGGCCACCAACGTCATGACTTGTTTGCCATAAATCATTCCTTTCAATCTATTCTTATCTCCATATTCTTTTGCCTGGCTTCCCAGTGTGGATATAATCATCTTTACGCATGAATCAACATCTTTCTCTTGAAGCGGTTCGAAATTAAAATCCATCAGTAACACCTATACAATAGTTTATTGATCTCAACAAAAATATTACGCTATGCTATGTACTGCTGCTTTTGCGAGCCAATCATTGCATACATAAATAATTTTCGACACCGGATACAAAAAGTATCCGTTTTTGACGAAGCTGGCTTCGCCAGGTCCAGTATATCCACCTCCATGGAAATTACCGTAGTCCATTTGGGGATTGAACCCCAGATTCGCCTACGGATCGTATCCTGAGTACAGATATCCGGTAATTTTGGAGTGTTGTTCAAATTCTATGAAAAACAGAAGAGATTTGGAAAATGGGCGAATCCAGCTATCCAGATAAGAAGAATAGAGAAAAGCGTTTAAGAAATACTAAGGCAGCCTTGGCTTGCCTGCATTTTTTTCGTTGCATGTAGCGAGCACGCAATGGCTTTTCCTTTGTAGTCTAATATATAGTCCACAAGACTTCAATTGGCACATTTATGCTTCCTTCGCTTTAACTTCTGAACCAATACTATTGCCTCCCTCGCTGTCTCTGCGCTCCCCACCAACTTTGCCTTGTTCAGCAGCACTCTCTGCCCGCAGTAGGAACACCTTCGGCTTCGCTTAGCAGAATCCGCTACTAACAGCATTCCACAGCTACTACAAACTATAATCAAATACATACCTGAAACCTGCGAAAAACATTCTCAACAAACACATATTATGTTAGGTAAACACCTTCATAAATGACAATCACTATATACCGCTTCCAGCACTTCTCGAGCTATCTTCGACCCTTCAAAAGCATGATCCGTAATCGTCTCTTCATCTTCCATCGCTCGTGCCACATCATGAAGCAATACTGCAGCTTTGACCACATCCAGATCAGCCTTCTCTTCCTTGGCGATTCGTATGGCTAGGCTGTACACGCGTTTCACATGAGATTTGCTGTGATGCGAATGTCGAAGAAACGCTTCACTCTGCTCCTTTATCTTCGTAAAAATGGAGTCATCCAACATATCCATCACGCTACTAAGTAGACTAGGGGAAAATTAATAAAAGCAATTGCATGCAAGCTTCCTAATTCTATGATGTACAAAACAGTGCTGCGCGCGCACTTCGCTAACCTGATAAGCTTAACTTGAGGTCATTTCATCTTTGTAAAGAGTTTCAACCTTCTGATTCGGTTGGCCAGATTTTTATTCTCCGCAAACTTTTTAAAAAAAAAGGACATAAAATAAAAGCTTGTGGAGATGGAGGTGGGTCAAATTAAGAAAAGTATTGACTTAGAAAAAATTTATGGACTCTCATTAAAACTTAGCAAACAGGATCGAGAAGATTTAGGAATGAGAATTCCCGTAAATATTTTCGTCCAAGATCCTTTTATTGCTCAGAGATATAAGCAAAAGAAAAAATTCGGGATAGAACCAATTAAACTAGATTGGGAACCCAGTTGGGGAAATGGACCGACTAGTTCAAGAGTAGCTGTGGTAGATTACAATATGGACACCGATATTCTTGCTAGTCCTGTCAAATGGGACCGGAAAAAAAAGAAGTTCATTGGGACTACTGATCCTAACAGCTTTCGTTTTCACAATGTAAATGTGTGGGCCATCATTCACAATATTATAGCTTTTTTCGAAGACCCATATGTGATGGGTCGTCCAATCCCTTGGGGATTCAATGGGAATAGGTTGATAGTAGTACCTCACGCAGGAGAAAAGAAAAATGCCTTTTACAGCCGAAGAGGCAAATGTTTGTTATTTTACTACTTCTTTTCTGGAGGTGTACCTGTTTATACATGTCTATCGCATGACATAGTTGCACATGAGACAGGGCATGCTATACTTGATGGTATTCGCCCTCATTATTTTCATTTCAGTTCAGCTCAATCAAGCGGATTTCACGAATTTATTGCTGATCTTACCGCAATACTTTCAGCCCTTAGAACAACCTCAGTGCGTCATGCCGTAGCGGACATTTTAGAAAAAGCTGACGGTCAGCTTTGGGAAGCACAGGTTATTTCTCGTCTGGGGGAAGAATTTGCGGTAAAAGGTTCAGAAGAGACATATGAAAGTGTGGATCGAAACTACATTCGTAATGCATACAACGATAAAACTATGGATCAAATTAAAAATTGTTGGATACCCCATGATTGCTCTGAAGTATTAACTGGAGCTCTGTTTCAAATTTTAGCTGAGATTATAATTTATAGGATAGAAAAAGAGAATGAGTCTGCTAAAGCGGCACTATGGAGGGCGACTCAGCATCTTAACAGATTAGCATTTAGAGCATTAGATTATTGTCCTTCCGTTGATATCCAATTCGAAGATTATGTTCAAGCCTTAATCCGAGCAAATGAAATAGCTTATCCAGTCGATACTCATGGATACTTGGAGATTATTAAGGAAATCTTCAAGAAAAGAGGAATAGAAAAAATAGACCCAGACCCACCACCAAAAGCCGTCTCATTTACCTGGAAATATGACTTGGAAAGCATAGCTAGCTCTCACACAGCAGCCTATCATTTCTTAGATGATAATCGTGAAATACTTGATATTCCATTAAACCAAGACTTCGAAATAGCTGACATATATTATACTAACAAAGTAAAGGGAGCATATGAAAGACTACCCCGAGAGATTATTCTAGAGTATATTTGGAATGAAGCCATAACACTGAGGGGGAATGACTTTGGTGAGTTCCAAAACAAGAAAGTGCCTCTTCGTTGTGGCGGAACACTTGTTTTTGAAGAGCGTGGTAACCTTTTGTATTGGAGTAGAAAAGCTGGAACAAAGCCCAAAAGAGTTAGAAAAATAGGCAATGAACGTATTAAAAAACTTCTCCATTATATAAAGTTGCTAATTGCAGCAGATAAGATCAGGTTAGTACCTGCGGAAGCGCTACAGCATATTAATCCTTATCAACCTGCGATTGAAGCAATACAAGATGGCGGTATGCTCCAACTTGAGATAACTCCGGAGTTTCTAAATCCAACTAAGGGTTTGGTGAAAAGTAATGAATGAACAGCTTTTGATAAGAGCGTATAAGGTTGGATGTGGCGATTGCATATTTATCCGAGTTCCTGATACAGATCGCCCATTTCATATCCTTATTGATTGCGGAAATTTCTTTGGCAATAGTTCAGCTGAATTAAAAAAAGCAATGAAAAACGTGGAAGAACTATTGAATAACGAGTTGGTACCTGCAGACAAGAAAGGACATTTAGATCTTTTGGTAGCTACACATCAGCACTGGGATCACATCAAAGGATTTGAATCAGCATTAACAGTTTTCAAAAGAATCATAGTTGATCACATCTGGCTACCTATAGCAATGAAAGAAGATCACCCAGAAGGTTTTCAGATGCGTGCATTGCAAAATCAAGTTGAGGAAGTAATAAAGAGAATTGACAGCGATCCAGACTTCTCACTTAGCCCCGGACTGTTTTCTTTACTGCAAATGATGAGTTTAAGCACCAAAGAAGCGAGCAAGGCACTTATCAGTTTGATTCCTTCTCACCATGGAATCAAACCAGTATTTGTATACAGAGATTTTGAGGAGAATTTATCTGACCAAGATAGAAAAAAAGCTTTATTGGATTTCAAGGATTCTGAAACTAAACTTTCTGTGTTAGCTCCTGAAAAAGACATTGATAAATCGTATGTGGAGGAAGCATGGGGTTTTTCTGATACTTTAGAAAAAGGAAAACAACTTATACACGAGCTTGTTCCAGCAAAACAGCGAATTAAAACACCAACGAATATTAGTTCGTTGGAATTCCAACAGTTAAAAACTCATCTTAAATATGCATCACTTTTAG
>CP070649.1:56607-109589 GCA_020354575.1 Candidatus Bathyarchaeota archaeon
GTTCTATAACACATCTCAGAAATGGAGAATTAATACGTGTCATTCATCATCTTATTATATGAACGCCGGATAATCTGAAAACACAACGCTGGAAGGAGCTGAACGAAAACGCCTGGAAAGAAAGAAGCCAAAGTGGACATATTTCAGCTTCTTCTTGAATCAAAAAAAGAAAAGGGGAGTTTGAGGAAGCAGCTTCTCGATTCTCTTAATGTCAAGGAATTTTTTGAAGAGGGAGACATCACCATCAATCACAGAACATGTCAAGGAATTGAATGCGAGCTCTGTATCAAAGCCTGCCCGACAAAAGCGTTGTATTGGCGAAATGGAAAGATTGGTATTGTCCAGGATTTGTGTGTTTATTGTGGAGCTTGTGTTTTATGTTGTATCGTGGATGATTGTATCAAAGTTACTCGCAAGAGATCTGATGGAAAGATCGAACACTTTAGCAAACCTGGAGAAGTTGTTCAACTATGTCGGAAAATTAATTCCCGAAGGAGGCATGATAGAGTTGAACACCTTTTTCCAGATGCGGAGACCTACCTAAAGCGCTACAGAAAATTGTAATCGAATACACGCAATTATCATTTAAGAGCTGTGTCAACATAAAACAGGAATTTTTAGCTACTGTTCCATTTTTCTTTTAAGTATTTGGGAATGTCGGATGAATCTCGAGGACCTACCATTATTTCCCAACCGCTAGTTTCTTCGATTTCACCGCTAAGTCGTGCTGCTTTGCCCGGAATGATCAGTTTTTTATGCTTCACTTTTTCTTCCATTTTAGCTTCTTTAAGCGCTTCCGCGACCTTTTCAGCTGTTAATTTTCGTCCAGCGACGGCACAATCTACTGCAATTCCTTCAGAGTCAACTACTAGAAGGTAAGAGTCTATGCCACCAGATTCTATATCTGATGCTACTGTGTAGAAGGTGAGAGCAAAGTTTGTGGTGAACATTACTGGTGAATTCTCATTTGGAGTTCCAAGTACGCGTAATCCAGGCTCAACAGCTACAGGTTTTCGTGGATCAGTGTAAATATTCTGTCGAAGAACTACGTTAGGAAGAAGCACCCAGCCTTCGGTACTGTGCAGAATCAAAATATCAGCGTAGCGATCGATTAATGTTGCTGCTAAATAGGCCTCATTCCAGGAGTTAACCTCTGCTGAAGCTTCTGGGTTTTCAATCCACGTAGCTATGGGTGTTCCAATTAGTGGAAACCCGAGAATTTCATCACCTCTTTTTGCTGCAGCACGTCTGATCATCGTAAAATTGTTTATCATCGCTCCTAAGCCATCACCAGACAGTGTTCCCGGGTCTAGAACTAAGTCCTTCACACCATACTGCAG
Organism: Candidatus Bathyarchaeota archaeon; assembly: GCA_020354575.1. GTDB lineage: Archaea > Thermoproteota > Bathyarchaeia > Bathyarchaeales > SOJC01. The sequence goes on from CP070649.1 coordinate 57,948, forward strand.
TAAAGTCTTTGCCAATGAACGGAGAAGCGTGACATTATTGGGAGCGAAGACTGCGAGGGGACACTTGTACATAAGGGCTAGTTCTGCCATGTCTTTCCAGTTGTCTTTTGTAGCGGCATAGAGGAGCGGCTGGGCTTTTGGTGCGGCCATTAGGCCTGCCTCCGATATCTTTGGATCGAAGGTGCATAAAATGAAAGGCATTTTTGTGTGTTCCGCCACTTTCCTTACGCATGTTTTAAATTTATCAGGGTCGTTGGAAGTGGAGCGGATAGCAATCATGTTGAGTTTCAACGTTGACCCTATGTATTCATAGCTGAACTGCTGGGTCTTTTTTACCCTACGCACTATTTCTTCGTCCAACATTTCATCGGTGACATCGATAGCAATCGCAGTCGGGTTTGTATACGTAAATTCGTGGCGATACATGACATATTTGCCACCGATTTTTATAGCTTGATCATCCGAGCCAATTGAAACTTCCTTTATTGGAGGCTTAAGCATCTCCCAAAGATCTTTGTATGCCTTTGCGTTTTCCTTCTTCAGTAATGGCGGGCACTGTTCCAGGGTCATTTCACGATTGACAAGCTTGGCTGCAAAGGCCATACAGTTTTCTTCGCCACATTCTTTGCAGTTTGTTTTTGGCAGCAGCATATAAACATCGATTGGACTGAGTTCCTTTATGCTAGCTTTCTTTGACTCTTTTTCAGACATTGCCTTTGTCTCCTCAGATTTTCGTCGGCACCCAATTTGCTATTCTCTCGGAACTAACTGATTTGCCAGCAGCTAGCTTACCAATAATGTCTTTAAGAGTTTGTACCGCAGCAGGATGCATCATCATAAAGAGGTCAACACCAGCTAGAAGAAGGGTAATTGCGGTTACGGTTTCCCAAATTGGTCCTCTCAACTCTCGTGGTCCCCATTCAGGATCCATTTTTTTCCATGCCTCTCGGGCAGCCCAAGCGTTTGTCGTACCTGACGACATCGGATGTTGCAATTCAGGATCACCCATCAAGGCTGCCAATCGGGCACGTTCCATTATTGTGAATGCATAGTCTAAACCGTATCCTAAGGCAGCGGTTGTGGTATCCATGATTATTTGTTCTTTGGGGAGAAAATCGTAAAGACGACGGTTCAATTGCCTAGCTTGATTCAAATCCATTGGAGTAAACGATAGTACTGCGTGTCCATGTTTTTTGGCAGCTGCACACGCTCTTTCAATGTCCATGTCCTGCGTGACAGAGCTAAGAAGAAAACGCTCGCCAGCCCCTACTTCAGCCACTTTTTCGAAGACTTCCAAGTCTTTCTTCGGGTCACCGCATCCTCCGATAACCAACGGTACATCTACAGCTTGAAGAACATTTTCAACTATCTTTGCTGCCTCACTTGGAGAGGTATCGTTGACCAGAGGGTCAATACTGATTAGATGCAGTGTAATTATATCTGCACCATATCTGTCAACTGCCAGTTTTGCCCAAGCTACAGGGTCGCCTAGGACTTCTTTGAAGTGTGTTTTTACTGGTTTTGCCAGCGGTATTGTTGTGTCAAAGACATCTAAGGAAATTATAGGAGGGTTTGGAGTTGAGGTTTCGAAGAGATAGAAAGCGGGGGCTCTTTCTCCTCCTATTGTCAGGGATTTTCCTCGGCTTCCCCCCTGACTTTTAGTGGCTCCAAGTGTGACTTCTGCGATTTGTCCAGGGTATTTTTCTATTGGGGGGATGAAATCTGCTTGCAAAATGCTGGTGGGTCTTGCCTTTAAAGGGGAGGCTGCGGGTGAAACCCTGGGCATAACTCTTGGGGCTGCAACGCTAGATTGAAGCCATAATTCTAGGTCTCCAATTTCCATCTCCACATCTTCAAGCTCTATTTCCTCGAATCGGTTGAGAAGATCCAGAAGATTCTGGAGTTCTTCTTTACTTTCCTTTTCGAGCAAGTTTTTCACCCTTCAGGGGGCGAATTATGACTTTCTTTGCGTATATTTTGGCATCTTTCAAGATTATCTTGTATCCGCCTGCAGCGATAGGCATAGTAGGAACTGTGGCGACAGGCATTCCTTCCGGAATCTCTTCCTCCACTTCGACAGCTACTGCTTCTTCTGCTGCCGTGGGCGCCTCCTTCCAAGTTTCAACAATTGGATGGTTTCGTTCCTTCAGGAAGACTTTGAGTTCATCCATAGTTTTGACGTCATTTTCTGTTGCGACCTTGTCGACCATTTCTTTTGGCATGAAATCTGCTACTCTCTCTTTCACTGATGCTGGCATCCACACTACTCTGTTCCATCCGCCATCAGCTTTGAGGAATTTGGGCGATCGCATATACTCAATTGATATCCCATGAAAACCGTCAACTTGTCGACCCCCAGCGGTTGAATCAGCGATGGTTGAGAAGGGTAAGCCGTTTATTGTAACGTCTTTATAACCTCGGTGAACAAGCCCGAAACCATCGACTTCTGGAATATAGAAGGCAGCTCCTTCGAAACAGCCACAGGAAGTGTGGGGGTAACCGAAGGCTGTATAAAGCCAGACTTTTGTTACTTCACCTAGCGATTTCTGTTTGGCTGCTTCATTAACCCCCGAAAATTCTCCCTTTTCTGGATCAATTGCTTCACCTTTGTCTATTTCGAATACTGGCCCCTTGGGATCAATTCGTGCTGAAGCCCTCCCATCAAACCAGCTTATAGACCCGCAGTTTGAGTATCGTTGTGGTGTGATTACACATACATGTGTGGGAGCAAAAGACTGACATAGACCACACCCATAGAATTTCTCGACTTCCTCATCTTTTAATCCTCGAGCTTTCGCATCTCTAGCTTCATAGAGTTCCAACGCCTCTTTCCAAGGATCTCGGATTCGTTGTGGATCCGTGATGAAGGTTACTTGTATCTTTTCTACAATAGGTAACTCACTTTTGAATAATCGCTGAAGGACTTTGCCAATATGCACAAATGAGTTGAGACCTTTCTGAAAGGATTTCTTGTCGAGTCTAAGCCATATGTCATATCTTTGATTTAGATGCATGAAACCTTCAATAAAGTTAGAGTATTCATGTATTCGCCGCTCGATTACGCCTTCGAGGTCTGGTTCAAGTTTTTCACCCGATACTTCAATGATTATGCCAAGGGGATAGCTTCCGCCTTCGTCCATGTCTTTTATATCAGGTCCGATTATGGTTACTTTTCCATCTTCAATTTCTTCTGGTTTTCTAACTCTTGCTAGCTCAAACTTGTTCTCTTGCTTTGGACCACCAAGTTCCACCTGCATGTTTTTTCGTCGAATTCGTTCTCCTTCGTAGATTATGCCTACTTCAACGGGGATGTCTTCAAACATTGACATTTATTTTTCTCCTTTTAATTTATCTATTATTATCTCGAAATTTTCGTTCCAATCTTTAACTGAGATATTCGGAAATGACCAAGTCGCATGTGGGTTATAAAATCTATCGAGACTTATGGTCTTCAGATTTGGTGAGAAATGTTTGAGCCCAGATAAAATCACAAATTGCATATAGTATGGAAGCCCCATGAACATTGCGAGGTCATATGTTCCACCGCCATCTAAACCTCTCCATTGCGGATCATTGAGTCGATTTCCAATTTCCATGGCTGACATCGACCCAGCAGGGCTAAAACCTCTCTTAAGGCACTCGTTAGCAATATGAGCTGTAACAACCATTGGGATCCCTGCGGCATTGCTTATGCGAATTGCATAATCAATCATTTTAACGTCATTAGAATAGTCCTCAACAGCCTGGTGTCCAACAACAAGAATTGGACGATTTGCTTTTTTCGCCATTGCCACAACAACTTCTGGTTTCATGATGAGCAGAGCTTTTTTGGGTCCTGCTATTTCAGCCTTTTGCCATGGTTCTGCTTTTACAGTCATTTCAATCACCTTTCTTTTTCCTGATCATTCTTGGCAACAAGGTTGGATCAGGGATTCTTGTCTCCTTCCATTTCCTCTCTTCCAAAACTTTGAGTATCTCATCTTTCATAGTAATGGGTATATCCGCTTTGTGTCGTACGAAGAGGTGTATATCATCTGGCATACTGCCATAGAGACGCTTATGAAGATCTATGTAATGAGTTAGTTTTATAGCGCGTCCTTTGCTGGTATCATTTGGTCTCATTACCAGCTTGGCAATTAGTACTATGGCTTCTTCTTTGGTTTCAACAGTCGTGAAGAGATGTTCTGGTGCTGGACCTCCATAGATCTTGTCACCCGTCCGAGCATCGTATACATACCAATCCTCGGTCTTGTCTTTTCTGCCAAGAAGCATTCGTCGATACTTGGCTCCGTGTGGCCCAACAATTACAGGCACCCCAAGTCTCCAACAGCCTGAAGCGATCGACGCAGCCTTTTGAGAATAAGCACCCCAAGCAACTCCTACCGCACCAACTCGATTGAGTATATAATCAGCTATTTCCTCATAGTTTGCCCGCAAGTTTCTTTTCGCAAAAATGTTGGCAATTTTGATTGCTGCGCCAGCTATATGAGCGTTGGCTACGCACGAGCCAACATTGACGATGCCACCAGCATCAAAGTTACCTGGATATTTCTCATAAAGCGTTTTTCCCTCATCGTCCTTCTCCATAGCTAAAGTCATAGCTGAACACCCTGATGTGACTACTATGAATCTTCGCTTTGCAAATTCCTCAGCGATCTCTACAAGCTCTTTTCCACTGTGAGGATAGTTTGAGCAACCCACAAGAGCTACGACCCCAGGGATGTCGCCCAAAACTATGGGTCCACCAACTTCTCTTATCTCTACATCTTGAATAGCTCCCCGTCCTATTCGCATCTTGAACTTCTCTCCCAGAAGCTCCTTTTCTCCAGCTCTTACCATGAAGCTATGTAATGGCAAATCATTCGGGCAAGCGCTTTCACAGCGAGCACATCCCACACAACTCTCAAGTATTTCCGCGAGTGGATTTAGGTCTCCTTTTGCTGCTTCTTTGACAGCTTTGGAAATTGGCTGGTTGTTTGGACAAGCGCGTACGCATTCATTGCACTCTGTACATGCTTGGGTCGTTTCAACGATTTTCTCGATTTCCGGAATGATTTTATATTTATTCCTTTTGGGAGCAACTGTCATTACTGTTTCTACTGCCACTTCCCCAACTTTATCCGGGTCCAGAATCAATGCTCCTGGAATTTTTCCTTCAGTCAAATCAGAGATCACTGCTTTGGAGGAAATCTTAGTTTTATTTTGAAGGCCTAAACAATTTTGTGGACTCGACGCGATTACTGGTGTTTTAACCTTTTGGGCCTCCACCAGCGTATCTGCCCTAATACACTGCTCATCAACTACAATTAGATCCGCCAATCCGCTTCGAATAAATCTTAATTGCCAAGAGATGGGACCTATGATCTTTGCCATTGAACTATATCTTGTTGCATCGTGCGCTGTACAACAGATGCCGACAACTTCAATTTTACCTGATAAACCTTTGTCAGTAATATAGTCAATTATCCCAACTGATGATGGCACGTTATGACCAATTACCAGTATTGTAGGCTTTGAGACATCAGTTATGCCAAAGCCTAAGTCTGTTAGAGGGGCCTCTGGATCAGCTTTTGGATAACCGAGAACTGATATCTGAGCCATATCTGCAATCTCCAAACCAAGATGGTCTATCATTCCTGCATGAAGAACTTTGGACTCAAAGTCAAGATTGCTTCCTTCCTGTCCTGTATGGGTAGCAGACAGAAGAGTAGTGAGTTGTCTTTCGCAGTAATCGAGCGCATCTTCCAAGTCTTTGAGCTTCTTTGGTTTGATTCCACAGACCAAACGGGTTATCGGAGCTTCCAAATCAATGTTTAGACCGCCTACATCTAGGGGGGAATTTCTTCCATATTTCTCGATTAGATGCTCGACTAGATGCCGGGCATGAGCAATGTGAGTAGAAGCTCCAATGCAACAAGCAAGAAGAACTATGCGTGATTGTTGAGCTGCCATATTTAACCCGCAGGCTCCGCGTTTGTCTCCTGTTAGATCGCATTTTCCAAATGTGCAGAGGCAACAAACATCACAATATGGTAAATAGAAGGGTTTGAATTTGTTCAGAAGTTTCATGTCCCATTCGCGAAGGTCAGTTATTGAAGGATATGGTGTAGGTCCCATGGGTTCTTCCCATGTCTCATCGATGACTTTGTCAAATGAAAGCTCTAAGCCTTTGATAATACCCAAGTTGGTTTTCATTTCTTTAACTTTCATATTCATGCCTTTAGTCAACAAAGGGCACAACCTTAAGATGTTGAATCTGTAAAATTGGTTCTATATTATTTTAAGTTTTCTAAGAGCATAATTGTGTCAATGATGTCCATCGTAACATCATAATTTGGATGAATTTTCTCAAGGGTTCAATAGCCAGCTTTAGCCATAAGCTTCTTAACAGACTTGTAAGCTGAGGAAGAAGCAGGCAGTTTCAGTAGAGACTTTCCAGAGAGAACATAGTCCTCGACATCTTTGTCATAATCGACTTTCCCCAAATATGGCAGCTTTATTCTGTTCTCGACTTCTTCCTCCAATTCAGCTGGAACCCGATAACCTGCTATAACATAGAAATTCTTGAAGTTTATCTTAACTTCCCTAGCAACCCTATATGCTCTCTCAACATGTTTGAAGGATTTCTGAGAAGGATCGATTACATCAAATATGTCGTCCACTTCGGAAGTTATCCTCCTGTTTAAATGTTCCAACCCTCCTGGAGAATCGACTAAAACATGGGTATATGTCTTTGTTAGATCCTCCAATGCTTTCTTTAGGGCTGCATCTGGCAAGCAGTAGCAACCTTCTATAAATTTTGTGCCAACAGCGACCAGATCAAAATTGTCACCTTCATACAGCCCCTTTTCCCAAATTTGGCTTTCTATTCTTTCAGATGGGGGTATTCCAATAGTTGTACCTCCTCTTTCCAAGAAGGTTTCCAACAGCAATTCGGATATTGTCTTCTTTCCTTCTTCTTTGAGATCTATGCCGACCATTTCTGCCAAATTTTGATCTGGATCAACATCAACAAGAAGTAAGGGTGTCTCACCCTTTTCAATCAAATATTTTGCCATTAGGGAAATGAAAGTCGTCTTTCCACTTCCGCCTCGACCGACTGAAGCAAGCCTTTTCACTTGATTTTCACGCCTTTCTGTTTTTCTTCTGCTAATTATTATGCTTTACGTGAAGTATATGCCCATTCTGTTCACAGAGAGATGGTGCTAGCCAAGTTGGGCGAGTTTTGAGCCCAGTTCATCAATGCTCTTAAGGGCAAGTGAGTCCTTATATTTCAGGGGGGTCTCTCCATGCATTTCTGCCTTCACAACTTGTTCGTCAAAGGGGACAAAATCTAATAATTGCAAGTTGTTGTCTTCAGCGAAGCTTTTTATCGCGTTTCTCTGATCTTCATCTGCTACTTTATTTCCCATCAGGAATACTTGCCTAATGCCTGCGTCCCTAGCTAAATTGTTAATGTGCAGAGCGATTTCCAATGATTTAATGCTCGAGTCAGTAACAATTAACATTGTATCTACTTGTCTGGCTGTTCCCCGTCCTAAATGTTCGACGCCAGCTTCCATATCAACAAGAACGACCTCATCTCGCTCAACTACCAAGTGTCGAAGCAAAGCACGAATAACGGCATTCGCTGCACAGGTGCACCCAGCCCCCATAGATTGTACCGTTCCCATTACAATGAGATTAACCCCGTAAGGGGTTTGAACAGAAAAATCTCGAACAATATCGTCGACCGTAAAGGTTAATCGGTAAACCCCCGAAATCTCAGTGCTCGTTTTTGACTCAACTAGTTCTTTGTTTTCAGAAACTGGTACAATTTGCCGACTCCTTTTTGGTGATAGCCCCAATGTCAAAGCAAGATTAGGGGAAGGGTCAGCATCGATGGCGATTGTCGTTAGTCCATTTTTGACAAAATGGTAAGCAAGACCAGCTGAAATGAGGGTTTTGCCCACACCACCTTTTCCAGAAATTGCAATCTTCACTTTCTCACCGCTTTCACTCGGTTTATTGTGGCTTATTTACGTTTCCTTGGGAAACCAACTCATTCTTCTCCAGTCGGCTGCTTGCTGGGCTTGTACAAAAAACAGTGTGCATATAATAATCATATATCCGCATAAATACGATTGCTGGAATACCGTCCTGTACTCATTTCATTTTCGATTTCCTGCAATAGTTGAATTCTTCTGAAGGTTGTTGGGTGAGTTGAAAACCAAGAGTTTATGGTCATCCAAGTTGATTTTGCTTCACGTTCCATAGCTAATTGAAGCTCTCTCTCATCGAGAACTCCATCTCGATCAAGGTCGTAAACATCTTTTCGCTTGATTATGTCCTTACATTCTTGCTTTGCCCGGACGGGATCACCAATGTAAAAGGTTCGGGCGCCTGTTGTTGGTTTTGGCGATAGCGAAAGCCCATAAGTAATCTTAGCTAGTGCACTTTGGAGTTGCTTAGGCTGACCAGTTAAATAGGCGGAGTAGGCATCAGCAAAATGCTCGCGTAATCTACTTAGACCCATTATGCACAGTAGTGTTACAATATAGATTATATACGATATTATGGCAACGATAAAAAACGCTGATTTAAGACCTCCTTCTTTCTTATTTCGGGAACTGATGTTGCTCCACCTTGCAGCCCTAAAGGTTCCCCATGAAATCCAGAAGGCAAGGAGAGGTAATGCGGATAACATTGTCATTACTAAATAATCCCTATGTTTTATGTGCCCAAGTTCATGCCCAACCACTGCTTGCACTTCATCTTTGTTTAAACGTCTAAGCAAGCCCTCATGTAAAGCCAATGTGGCATCACCGCTGGTTCTTCCAAAAATAAAGGCGTTTGGGGTGTCTTCGGGAACAATTGCCAGTCTCGGCAAAGGAACGCCTCCTTTCTGCGCCAAATCCTTGACCATCGCTTCTAGCCATGGATTTTCTCCTGGCTTCAAGTAACGTAGATGCGTGGAGCCTTTCACGATGAATGGAGAGATAAGATATTGTAGAAGAAGGAAAAGGAGGGTGGCTACCAAAGCCCATACTATTGGAAGTCTGAGGATGAACATAATAACTCCTAAGAAAACAGCAAAAATGCAACTGACAAGTAGAATTGATAGAGTCATGGAAAATTTGAGTCGAGCAAGGCGAGCCAAAGCATTCCCTCTTCTAGGGTTCTACTGCTTGTTGAAAATAAACTTGACTGAGCAGCAAATTAATTGCATGGATGCAATTCATATATATCAGATTCGCCTAGTGGCTTTTGAAGATGTTCTAGGGGGAAAATAATGACAAAAATTCAACTGGGCCTTTTATCTTTTGGCGTATTCTTAGTGATAGTTGCATTTTGGATTGCAGCATGGATTCTGACGATCATAACTATTGGAATTCTCGTTCCCTTGATCCTACTCTCCATTGGCATCTGGATTGTCATCATTGGAGGCTTTAAAGCGGCATCTCAAGAAGAAACAAGTGGATTGAGTATTATTAGCTGGGGTCTGCTTTTAGTAGTTCTAGGGAGTTCGCTCTTCATGGTTAACATGGGATTGGATCCCTTGTTTATTGTCATATCCGTGTTGGCCCTAATCGGCAGCGTAGCAATTGTTACGGCGCTGAGATTGAGTAAAAGATAGAAGATCATTTCAGTTGAAAATGGTTGCGAATTGATGTGCCCATAATCCAAAAGATTAATTGCGCCCATTGCGGAGCCCCGATTCAATTCAAACCAGGAGAAATCATAGCCACGTGTCGCTATTGCGGTTTCACACAAGTAATCGAAACAGGTCGGGCTTTTGATTTTGAACATGCCACATTTCAAAACAATTACGATGGGGATAACATTGAGAATCTTGTACACGAATGGATGAGAACAGGCTTCACAAAACCAGGCGATCTGGCGAGAAAGGCGAGAATAATAGAAAAAGATCTCGTGTACATTCCCTTTTGGGTTCTAGATATTAACTCTCTGACAACCTACAAAGGCATCTTTGAGCGACTCACACCACCCGTTGTAAAGGAAGGAAAAATAAAAAAGCGCTATAATTGGCTAGTCCTCGCAAGGAAAGCGACCAAATTTCCCACGCGAGAGTTTGATATCCCATTAGAAGGGAAGATCCCTTACGACTTCCGGAAGATAGAAGGTTACGCAAAGATTCTAAATAGCGAAATTGAACAGGACAAAGCTATGGAAAAAGCCAAGCAGGAGATCGAAGATCATCATAGGTTCCTAATAAAGCAGGATGTTGATAGAATTATGGAAATACACACAAAGTTTGAAGTAGGAAAGGCTACTTACCTTCATGCTCCAATCTGGTTCATTATCTATGAATACAGGAAAAAAAGACACCGCATGCTCATAGATGGATCAGTTGGGATAATAATCAAAGGAGATATTCCAACTGCCAAGCTTGGAATCCTATAAACTGAACCGCTTGAGAACTCGTAATAAATAAAACATGCCTGTAACCCCCACTGAGCCCAAAAAAGTTAAGAACGACGATTACTGCGAATTGTTCACGGATTGAACTGGAGAAGGGAGAAAAATGACAAATTTAGAGAGAAGGTACTGGAACTTAGTTACAGCTGCCCTGTTGCTCTTATCTATGGCAACTATTGTGTATGCAGGTCTTCCTCCAAGCACTCTGCCACCCGAAGACATTGCATTGTGGATATAACCCTCATTGCCGGAGACTTTGGCCTCAGGATTCTTGCTCAAAGTCTCCAACAACCCCTATTTCTGAATTTATTTGGTTACTGGATTAGGTCTTCCTTTCAAAATTGCACTTCAGGTGATCTTATTCTATGTATATTCAAATTATCAACAAAGGTTTATGTTCAAGCATCGTAATTCTAAGACCCCTAAATAACTTGAGCAAAAGTGTGGAAAAGTGTTCGTTCCTCCAAATCTCACCAGAAATGTTCAGAGTCGAAAGCAAACAGAAGGGAGGGTTTAATGGGATTCATCAATGTTCTCAAGCGAGAGTTCTCATTTATCTCAGGCAACTATAGAACCCTTTTGATCAGTTGGATAATAATGGATATTGGAATGGAGATGCCAAATCCGAACTTTCAGAAATATGTTGCTGATGCTTTGAATGGACCACAGCTGGCTTTGGGAGTAATTGGTCTTGCTAATTTTCTAGCCATGGCTATTGTGGCCTTTCCTGGAGGCTATCTAGCAGATAAGTATGGAAGACGCTGGCTTATTACCACTATGACCTTTGGCATGGCCTTATCGTGGCTATTCTTCGCATTAGCTCCGACATGGCACTTTGTTTTACTGGGATCAATTATAAGCAGTCTGTGCTTAATCTACCAACCAGCGTTATTTGCAATGTTTCAAGATTCTCTTCCACCAGAACGACGGGGCATAGGTTCCTCAATTATCCAATTGGTTCATGGAACCTTTAACACACCTGGTCCAATAATCGCGGGAATTCTGCTGTTGCATCTCGGATTAGAATGGAGTATGCGGGCAATCTACTTGATTATGACAACTCTCTATTTAATCGCTGCCATTTGGCGTCTTAGATTGAAGGAAACAGTAGCAAATGGAGAGCCAATCCGCGCAAGATACTTCATCTCTTCTTACCCAAAAGCGGTTAAAGAAAGCCTGAATGTCTGGAAAAATGTTCCACGATCGATGTTCTGGCTATTCATCGTTCAGATCTTAGTAATGTTTGGTATGGCGCTCACGCAAGTTATCAATCAGATTTATGCAATAGATGTTCTCGGCATCACCTTAGAACAATGGTGGCTAGTCTACATACCCTTATTATTAACCATGATTATCGCGTCCTTGCCAATTGGCAAGATGGTTGATAAAATCGGGAGGAAAATTCCACTAATCTTAGGTGTTTTTGTTCTAGGAGTAGCCATATCAGTCTTTGCAACTGGCAACTTCGTCACAATCATCGTTTCAATGATCTTGTTTGGAGTTGCAAATCTGCTAGCCATGTCAGCTGTGATGGCGCTTTCAACAGATCTTGTAGAACCCGCAAATCGAGGCAAAGTTGTTGGATTCAGGAATTTTGTTGGTTATATCGCAATGGGTATTGGCATGTTTCTAGGCAATTATCTATTTGTGGAAGGTATAGAAATCAACATTCCACAACTGCCATTTTATGTTGCACTTGGATTGCTGGTCCCCACTTTTATCATAATTTTATTTCTAATACACGAACCGAAAAAGCCCTTGGGCTCAGTGCAGCTGCACAAAAACCGTGGACCCTCATAGATTGCCTATGAAATTATTTTTATTCCCTATCGATCCATAATGTTATGGACTGGAAATTAATGGCTGAAAGAATTATCGGTCACGGAACGTGGTATGATAAAGCTGCTGTTACAATTGCAAAGAGAGAACGTAGACTGGGACGTAATCTTCAATTAATTAAAACAGAAATGGGTCTTGGCGCTTCAGGTCTGCCACACATTGGCAGCTTTGGCGATGCTGCAAGATCCTTTGCAGTTACCTTGGCTTTGAGAGAAAAGGGGTTCAACTCTACATTAGTCGCATTTTCAGACGACAAAGATGGCCTAAGAAAAGTTCCAGCAGGATTTCCTGAAAAAATGCGCAGATTCTTAGGTTATCCTGTCACAAACATTCCAGATCCCTTCAAATGTCATAACAGCTTTGGGGAACACATGAGTTCACTACTGCTAGAGGCTCTGGACAAGTCAAAGATAGAATATCAGTTTATCTCAGCTCGAAAGGCCTATGAAGAGGGCTGGTTCAATGAAGAAATCAAAACAATACTCCTCAATGCGAAGCAAGTAGGAAAAATAGTAAAAGAAGAGGTTGGACAAGAAAGATACGTCGAAGCGCTTCCATACTTTCCAGTGTGCAGCAATTGCGATCGGATTTACACCACAACAGCTTATCGTTTTATACCAAAAGAAGGAAAAGTGCTCTACACTTGTAAAGGCATGGAAATAAAGGGAAAATGGCTCGAAGGCTGTGGATACGAAGGGGAAGCAGATTACAGAAGTGGTGAAGGTAAACTCAGTTGGAAGAGCGAGTTTGCAGTGCGGTGGAAAGCTTTAGACATAAGATTTGAAGCCTATGGAAAGGATATAGAAGATTCGGTAAGAATCAACGACCGAATTTGTCGTGAGATACTCAAACATGAGCCTCCTCTTCATGCGAGATACGAAATGTTTTTGGACAAGAGTGGGAAAAAAATTTCAAAATCCATGGGAAATGTCTTCACCCCTCAAGTTTGGTTTCGCTATGGTTCCCCCCAATCACTGATATTGCTAATGTTGAAGCGATTCGCAGGAACACGCGAACTCTCAGTAGTAGATATACCTCAATATATGAATGAATTTGACGAGTTAGAGAATATATTCTTTGGTAAGAAGCAGATCACTAACAAAAAGGAACAGGCCAAATTATCTGGGCTCTATAAATACTGCTGGTGGCTTAAGCCACCATCGAACCCACACATTCACATTCCTTTCAATCTCTTAGCATATTTAGTCAAACTCGCTCCCAAAAACAAGGAAACAGAATATGTCAAAGAGAAACTAGCTGATTACGGTTATTTCAAGGACAAAACTCAATTGACCTCAAGTCTCGAAGAGAGAATCAAGTATGCTATCAACTGGAATCAAGATTTTGGAGAGATAAAAGAAACCTCACTGAAGCTGGATCCAAAGGAAATCGGTGCGATTAAAGAGTTCATTAATACGCTCCGCAGCAAGAAAAATCCAGAGATTATCCAAAGCGCAGTCTTCGAAATTGCGAGAAAACATAATATTCAGCCGAGACAATTTTTTAGAAGGATATATATGATTCTCTTGGGAACTCGCGCAGGTCCAAGATTAGGTCCTTACATAATAGCTATGGGTCGGCAAAATGTTATTGAGGCATTGCAACGCACGGTTAGTTAATAGCATCTCTAAACCGTCAAGCCAGATAATTTTCTCGCCGCTGGTGAGTAGTCTTTTTTGATTTGGGGTATACATAGATTTAATAAGGTGTGCATACTATGGAAAACTGCAATTAGCTTTTTCAAGGAGCTTTTGCAATAAACTCGCATAGGAGTGAAATAGAAATGGCTGAAAGAGAAATGCACAAGGCAGTGTGCGCTGATTGTGGAAATGAATGTGAAGTCCCATTCAAGCCTGATCCAAGCAGACCAGTATACTGTCGAGAGTGTTATCGTAATCGAAGACCAAGAAGACGAAGATATTAAGCTTATAAGCTTACTTGAATCCTCATTTTAACTTCTCTTTATTTTTTTGAGATGCCATCCGAATCAATGCATCGTGAATAAATATCAGATTATGCACTTTTAATTAGTACATGCATGAAGTATTAGTTACTTGAAATCTCTTCTTAAAGAAGAAAGAGTATAACACTTAGGATAGAGTTCCAAGTGACAACAAATAGGTAAAAGATGACGAGTATTATTAGAACTCCACCTAGGAGTTTGCTCGAGAATTCCCACTCTATTGGTTTTGCGATTCTTTTAACACATATACATAGTGCTCCAAAAATCAGAACGAGCCCAATTTTTAACCATGCTGAGAGAAAGAACCCTATTTTTCCCCACAAATACAAAGTGAATGGATTTGCTTCATAGGATGGGTTTGTGACAAGAATATCCATCAAATTTAGCCAAAACAAAATGACAAACCATCTCTTCAGAGAAGTTAAATGCCCTTGCAAAGCCATTCTCCATTTAAGAAACATGGCTCAAGATATTTATGGATTTCACGCGTGTTCTTCCTGCAATACGGGCAAGGTTAAGTCAAAATGCTATCTTCTCTCTCCTACCTTGATTCGGGGATCAAGAATTCCATAGATCATATCAACTGCAAAGTTTGCCAATATGGTTAAAAATGCAAAATTGTATAGCACTGCCTCTGCAACGGGGTGGTTTCCACTTAAAGATTGTAAGTACAACTGTCCTATTCTGGGCCATCTAAAAACAGTTTCAGTTATCACAGCTCCTGTAACTAATCCGGGGATTGACATCGAAATCAATGTCGCTAATGGGGGAAGTATGCTCCGAAAGGCGTGTTTGTATACAACATCCCTTTGGGTTAATCCCTTGGCTCTAGCTGTCAATATAAAATCCTCTGTGAGTGCATCAATAATCAGATTTCGAGAATAAAGCGCCCAAGAGCCAAAGCCAATAATTACAAGTGTCGTTATTGGTCGATCGAATGCCACATAATATCTCCTACAAGGAGAATCGGGTTGCTGAATTCAACTTCACTCATAATTCCTCCAAAGGGTATTATTTGAACCCCAAACCAAGCAATTGAATAATATGAGAAGAACAGTAAGAACAACATTTGGATCAAGTACGCTAGCATTCCATATGTCAACAAACCGACTCTGATTACTGAAACATCGATTTTTCTTCCCCTTCTAGACCCTGCAAAGATACCTGAGGGCAGCCCTACTGCAAGAGTTCTCGCAAAAGCGATTCCTAGGAGAAAAATTGTATTCGTCAATCTTCTTCCCATCTCTGGAGCTATCGGTCGGTATTCACCTAAACCTTCCCACGAGTAGCCATATTGCCATGTAACCATATTTTTTAGGTATATCAGGTATTGGTTAAACAGTGGCTCATTTAATCCCCAGAGGTCGTGCCTTCAGCCCTGACCTCAGGCGTGATATCCGGATTGAAAAGGAGGTTTGTTGGATTTCCTATTGGATGGATGAGTCTAAATAATACGAAATTTAAGTCATAACAATCCACAGGACAAAAAAGACGATTGCGACCCTCTTGAATATATAGCTTCGCAGCATCTAAACACTGCACATTCTATAGCTTTAAATCGAAAAATTGTATTTAGCGGGAGGTCTTATAATGGTTAGTGCAAAAAACACAATTATATTCCTGCACATATGCATCTTCTGGAATCTTTTTCTATAATTAAATACCACATATTCTTAAAATGGAGCTTCGAGACGAATATGTTGAGGTTACCGAATGGAATTAAAACCACTTTCTGAACCAAAGAAATTAGCATCCATTGTGATCGGCATATTGCTTCTATTGGCTATTCCGATTGCAACGGGATTCGTAAACACCAATGTCGGGGAAAGTACAGCCCTGCAAGCAGAGACTACTTATTACCCTGATATTGATTACTCAAACATAAAATCGTGCAATGAAACCCCTGGCGATGGCAATTGGACAGATCCTATTCTAAATACATTAGGCAATTACCATGCCCCGCCGTTTGACCATGGAGAGATAGGTGTTCTTGAGATTACAGAACCCAGACTAGTTTATCAGGTTGAGATTTTTGGTAGCGGTTGCGAACCCCCAGTGAATTTAACATGCAACGGAATAACGCAAGAAATTCAGCACTTCCATGATTCTGCACCTTTGGGTAATGAGACGATAGTTTTTAACATTACACCAGCCAAGATTGTTACAATATACACGACCCAACATGATGAGGATGTTAATCGGGGTTTTGGTGTTAAATGGATCACATTATACTATGTTCCCAGAATCGTTGCGATACTTGATATCGACCCTGACACATTAAATCTCAGAAGCCAAGGTTCATGGATAACAGTATATATTGAACTCCCAAATGGCCATGAAGTTAGTGACATTAACGTTTCTACAGTTCTACTAAATGACACTATTCCTGCTGAATCGCACCCAATGGACGTGGAAGACCATGATGAAGATAATATTACAGATTTGATGGTAAAGTTCAATAGGGCGGATGTTATCGATTTCATTTCAAACTCTCTTGCTTCTACTGAAAAATTCCAGATAGTGACGCTAACAGTTACTGGGACACTGAGCACATTACCCCAATTTGAAGGCAGCGATGAAATAAGGATAATCAGTCGTACAGGTATGCACTAAAAAGCACGCAATATTGCAGGCATGCATGCCTGCATGCATAGTGGTATCTGAGATTTCTTAGTGGATTGCTTTGAGTTGTGGTTTGTTGAGTTTTTTAGCTAAGCGGTTGCGTGTTCTTCGCCATCTTTCTCTCATTCGTTTTGCATTGGGGATTGGGTATTCGTCAGTGCATTTGCACAAGTAGGCTCGGAGTAGGTCTGCGGTTTTTGGGTTGAGTTCAAGGCTTCTTGAGCTGTGTAGAGAGTGTTTTCTGATAGTCCTTGATCCTTGAGCTTGAGAAGCGCAGATATTATTAGTCCTCAATGCTTTATCCTTTCTATCTGGGCTCGTGGTCTAGTCAAAGCGTCAGGTTGAGGTAAATCGGCATTCATCCTGGCTCCTGCGCTTCTAGTCTGGATTAGGACGCTGGCCTGCGGAGCCGGAGATCTGGGGTTCAAATCCCCACGGGCCCGCTATCCTCTGATAGTTCAAGTATGAGTGACACATAGGAACTGTATCTGCATAGGAAATATTCTATGACTCGTAATCATAGATATATTCCCCAATTTCCTACTTCAGCCTAGAGGCATAGCTTCTTGAGAAGGGTTCAATTTCGTTTCTGTTTTCCGCCAATATATGGAATTTATGACACCGGCAAAGGGGAGATTTATATCTTTGGGGAGCATGATGGCAGAATTGAAGATGTTTTAAGTCATGAGGTTTTACACTGGGCGCTGCAAAAAATCGCAGGAAAAGAAGCGAGCTTAAACCTTGATAATCTTCCACCGAAAATATTGAGAACTCAGTAGAAGATTTCAACACATTACCAATCGTTGATAATTTTCTCTTTATCGAGCATTTTCAAGGCATCGTATTGCGCTAGGTAATAGGCTCCTCTTTTGCTGGCAAAATAAATTTTCTTTCCATTGAAATCCTCCACTTCAATCAATCTCATTCGAATTAGTTCATCCAGGTAAAGTTGTAGATGCTTGGAGTTTGATTGGATCTTCTTTGCAATCTCAGCTTTGGACTGCCCACTCTTGGCCTGAGTAACTATAGCTGCAATTATCTCTGTTCGACTCCTCTTCTTTCGCTTTGATAATGGTTTCTTTGAAGCCGAACCCATCAGGAATCAAAATTTGTGAATTTGAAGATATATAAAAATGCTTGCGTAATAGAAACTAGCTTGAAACAATAGCGGCTACAGGCATAAAATATATGTAAACGCTTAAATCGTATAGTTTTTAGCTTGTGGTTGCAGAATGGTCTCCGTTAACCCATTTGGGGATTTTCGAGAAAATTGCAGGGATGCTTTAAGAGAATCCATCACTCAGCTTTTTCCTTCCATTTCTGTTGAATCTTTCCTGTTAGATATTCCGCCTAATCCTGAATTCGGTGAATTAGCTTCGACAATATGTTTTGAACTTGGAAGGCAAATGGAAAAGAAACCAAAAAAGATGGCAAAACAAATCGTAGATATAATGGAGATGGACAATTTTCCACTAATAAAAGCAGTAACCGTCGCGGGCCAAGGATATGTTAATTTCTACGCTAACTTCACTGCTCTATCAAAGACTACAATAGAGTCAATTCATTCTTTAGACACGACCTATGGCTTCGTTAAAACGAATAAACCAAAAAGAATAATTGTCGAGCACACAAGCTCAAATCCAATGTCTCCAATCCACATCGGTCAAGCCAGAAATCCAATCCTCGGAGATTCTCTTGCCCGTCTCTTGACCGCACGTGGTCACACAGTCTTTCGCCACTTCTACATTGACGATGTAGGACGACAATCAGCGGTAGCTGCGTATGGATATCAGAAGTTGGGAAAACCATCTCCAAAGGAAAAACCAGATCATTATATAGGCTTGATATACACTTTGACAAGCTGCCTTATTGAAATCAATAGGCTGAAGAAAGAAACGGAAAAAAGTATTGAAGGCGCATCCGAAACTACCCAACTTATGCAACGACAACTTGATGAATGGCTCTCAATTGCTGCGGAACTAGAGGCTAAGCATCCTAAGCTTTTCAATCAACTCTTGGAGAAAACAATGAAGGACAAGGACAAACAAACTTTAGTCAATAATTTGAATCGGGCTTATGAAATTGGCAAAGAAAAAGCGCGTGTATTAGTCCGTGAGGTTTGCCATTTATCATTGGAAGGGATACGGGAAACGCTCATCAATGCAGAAATCTTCTTTGACTCTTGGGATTGGGAAAGTGAATTTGCGTGGAATAGCGACGTTTCTAAGATTTTGAATGCACTGAAGAAAACTGGTTATGTCTATCAAGAAGGCCCTGTACTAGAATTTGACGCTAACAAAGTTGCTGAAGATTTCAGGCTGAAGGAAAAACTTGGGATGAAAGATGATTATGAAATTCCTTCCTTAACACTTGTTAGATCTGATGGCACAACTCTCTATACAACAAGGGACATCCCGTATACCTTGTGGAAGTTTAGGATCGCTGAAGAGGTGATTAATGTAGTTGGAATGGAACAGAAGTTATCACAACAGCAACTGAAGTTGGCCTTGTGGGGTCTAGGGTATGCTGAGAAAGCAAAAAATCTTACTCATTTCTCTTATAACTTGGTGACATTACCAGGATATAAAATGTCTAGTCGCAAAGGACGGTACATATCTTTTGATGAAGTCATTGAAGAAGCAGTAAAACGAGCTCGTGAAGAGGTTGAGACGCGTTCACCTCAGCTACCTGAAGCAGAGAAACAGAAAATCTCGAAAATCGTTGGGATCGGAGCTTTGAAATATGCCCTCGTTGAAGTCGACCCAATAAAGCCAGTAGTTTTCACCTGGGATAGAGTAATAAATTTTGAAAGAAACAGCGCTCCGTACATACAATACTCTCATGCACGAGCTTGTAGTATATTGAAAAAAGCAACTAAATCTAAAAGGCTGAACTTCTCCTTACTTGTTGAGCCAATGGAGCGTGATCTCATTCTTACATTAGCACGATTCCCTGAAGTTTTCATTAACTCCGCGGATAATCTTAAGCCCAGCGCGATAAGTGACTATGCGAATCTTTTAGCAGACAAATTCAATAGTTTCTATAACGCCTTATCGGTAATAGGAGCAAAACCTAAAGCGCTTAGCAACACCCGTCGAGCTTTGGTCGAAGCGGTCAGCATTGTTATTAGAAATTCATTGAATTTAATTGGAATTAAAGCCCCTTTAAGAATGTGACT
The DNA here is from genome assembly GCA_020354575.1 of Candidatus Bathyarchaeota archaeon. GTDB lineage: Archaea > Thermoproteota > Bathyarchaeia > Bathyarchaeales > SOJC01. Next base: position 77,969 of record CP070649.1, read on the forward strand.
TCAATAGGCCCGATTTTCAACAATTTAAATGCGATGTTTGAGGCGCCCATCAATGTCAAAGATCTTATATAGAACTTACTTATAGAACCTAACTTCACTCAGGGGGTTGTGACTGAGGCAATTATCTCCTTTCTCCTCGGTCTTTCAATGGAAAGGCCAGTCACAGCCTTCACTCTTTTTCTACGTGGCAATCGAAAAGGAAGTTTTATATCCTTTAATATGGATTTGGATAAGTTCTTTTAGCCCACTTTCTGCTTCAAGTCTTCAACAGTTTCTGGATTCATTAAAGTAGTAGTGTCACCGACTGTTTCACCTTTAACTAAAGCTTTTAAAATTCTTCGCATAATTTTCCCACTTCTAGTCTTTGGGAGCGCATCAGTCATGACGATTTTTGCAGGCTTTGCCGTAGGACCTATAGCTCTAATGACCTGCTGGATAAGTTCACTCTCCAACTCTGTAGATGGATTTATACCTTGTTTTAAGACAACAAAGGCAATTGGGACTTCACCCTTTACTTCATGAGGTGCAGCGACCACCGCGCATTCAGCAACAGAAGAGTTCTGAGTCAAGGCATTTTCAACCTCTGCCGTGGAAAGTCGATGTCCTGCAACCTTCATTACATCATCTACTCTGCCCGTCAAACGTATGTTGCCTAACTCGTCCCACCAAATTGCTCCATCACTTGTATAATAGATCTTGTCACCATAAGTATTCCAATACTGCGCTGCATACCTTTCTGGATCTTTGTAGACTCCCCTTAACATACCAGGAGAAAAAGGGCTTTTCTGTACAAGATATCCGCCTTCTCCAATCTTGACTGGTTGTCCAGTTTCATCGAGTATATCATGAATTGTTCCTGGAAAGCTTCTTCCTGCTACAGTTGGAATGAAGGGACCAATTCCTGGCAACGCATTAATTAGAGTTGCACCTGTCTCAGTTTGCCACCATGTGTCTATTACGGGGCATCTTCCTCCCCCTATGTGATTGAAGTACCACATCCACGCATCCTGATTAATTGGTTCACCAACAGTACCAAGAAGGCGCAAGCTTCTTAGATTATGTTTTTCAGGCCATTCTTCACCCCATCTTAGCAACATGCGTATCGCGGTTGGAGCAGTGTAGAATATTGTAACACCAAATTTCTCTACAATCTCCCACCATCGATCAACTTGAGGAAAGTTTAATGCACCCTCATAGACCAATATGGTTGCCCCATTAAGTAATGGTCCGTAGCACGCGTATGTATGCCCTGTAATCCAACCTATATCAGCCGTGCACCAAAATATATCATCATCGTGAAGATCGAAGTCCCATTTTGCAGTCCAAAGGGCGACGGTCAAATAGCCGCCAGTATCATGAATTATTCCCTTTGGTTTTCCTGTTGTACCACTGGTGTAAAGTATGAAGAGCATGTCTTCGCTGTCCATAGGTTCAGGTTCACAATAGAGTGGGGCTTTGGCCATCAATTGATCCCACCAAACATCCCTTCCCTTGGTCATTCTAATTGGATTTCCTGCTCGTTTCACAACAATCACATGTTTGATGTCTGTGTCAGCTACCCCGAGGTCTGCGTTTGCTTTAAGATCGACGATCTTGCCCCTTCGATAATAGCCATCTGCTGTGACAAGGATTTTGGCTTCAGCATCCTTCATTCTACTTTTTAAAGATTCGCCGCTGAATGCTGAGAAGACAACACTGTGAATAGCACCAATTCGAGCGCATGCCAGCATCGCTATCTGGACTTCGGGTATCATTGGCAAGTAAATGCCTATGCGATCACCCTTTTGTACACCTAAGCTCTTGAGCACATTCGCCAGTTTATTAACTTCACGATAGAGGTCATTATAGGTGAGGACTCGAGTTGGTTCATCCGGAGGTTCAGGTTCCCATATTATGGCTGCCTTATTCTTGCGCCATGTTTTTACGTGACGATCAAGAGCATTATAAGAGGCATTGATCTTCCCGTTAAGAAACCATTTATAATAAGGAGGATCCCACTGGTATGTTTCCGTCCAGGCCTTGAACCATTCAAGTCCTTCTTTGGCTTTTTTTCCCCAAAAAGCTATGGGATTTTTTTCCGCTTCTTTGTAGATCGATTCATCGCTTACCCAAGCCTTTTTCTTCATTATTTCCGTTGGCCAGAACAAGAATCGATTATTTGGATCTTCTTTAACCCATTTTTTTGGCTCTGACATGGTTTGCATCTCTATTTAGAGCTTATGGAATGCAAACGTCAAATAAAGCCTTTCTTTCACCTAAAACTATTATCATGCTTGGGAAACAGAGACTCTTTTCAACTAACTGGGCATATGGGGAGAACAGTTTTTTCTTGAGCTTCGTTTATTATTTCAGCTATGCCGAGATAGACTGCACTTAGACCACATATTATACCTTCGTATCCTGTGATTACGCCAATCTCTACACTACCTGTCAAGTCTCTAGCAGCAAGCAAGAAGAATAGAATCGCCAAGCTTGCGAGTACAAACTGCAAGGTTCGATTAGTTCTCAATGCACCAAAGAACATTAAGAGGGTAAAGATTCCCCACATAAAGAAGTATGCTGCCATGGCTATGTCATTCGATCTCTGAACCTGAAAAACCGTAATTGTGGGCATTATTATAATCGCGACTAGCGACCACCAGAATAACCCATACGAGCAGAAAGCTGTAGTTCCAAATGTATTGCCTCTCCGATATTCCATCACCCCAGCAATTATTTGAGCCAACCCCCCATAGGCTAGCCCCATAGCGAGAATCATACTGTTCAAAGGATAGAATCCAGCATTGTGGATATTAAGAAGGACAGTTGTCAATCCAAAGCCCATTAGTCCGAGGGGGGCTGGATTTGCAGATTGCTTATCCATATCAAAACCTCTGTACTGGAAAAGTTAGGTGATATTGATAGAGATATAAAACTTTTCGAAACCGTTAAAAGTCTGTTAATGTTAAGTCAAGAAAACTATTAAAATGGAGCTCATATTGATGACATGGACCCTAATCGCACCAATAGCAGCTTTAGTTGCTGTCATCTTCTCAATATATCTTTACTTTTATGTAAACAGCAAGAGTAGTGGAACGCCTAAAATGATAGAGATTTCAGAAGCTATCAAAGAAGGAGCAAGAGCCTTTTTAAAAAGAGAATACATTGCTCTAACCGTCTTTGTAGCTATCATGGCGTTGATTTTGACTATTACTCTAGGAATTTTCATGAATACAGGAGTCGAAATAGGCCCTAGCTACATTTTTGGATCAATTTGCTCCGCCATTGCAGGTTTTCTCGGTATGGAAGTGGCTATACGTGCAAATGTAAAAACCGCAAATGCAGCCCAAGAAGGATTAAACAAAGCCTTTCCAATAGCTTTTCGTGGAGGAGCAGTCATGGGCCTTTCTGTGGTTGGCCTAGCGCTTTTAGGGATATCAGTTGTTTACTTCTTTACTGGCAGACCTGAACTCGTCCTGGGTTTTAGCTTTGGAGCCAGCGCAATGGCCTTGTTTGCCAAAGCAGGGGGAGGAATTTACACTAAAACAGCTGATGTAGGAGCCGACTTGGTTGGGAAAGTGGAGATGGGGATTCCAGAAGATGACCCTCGAAATCCAGCTGTAATTGCTGACAACGTTGGTGACAATGTTGGTGATGTTGCCGGAATGGGTGCCGATCTCTTTGACTCCTATGTGGCTAGCATCGTTGCTGTAATGATTTTGGGAGAAGGACTGCGTCAAGTAGCGCCACTTGACAACCCCTATGTAAATCTCCCCCTAATATTCGCTGGATTGGGAATTATTGCGTCTATAATAGGAATAGTAACAGTGAGAGTTGGCAAAAAGGGCAATCCTGGAAAAGCTCTAAACTGGGGAACATACTTCACGTGTGCTATTCTTATTAGCCTGACGTTCCTAGTCACGGTGTATTTAGAGTTTCCATTGGAAATTTGGGGCGCACTTACTGTAGGCCTAATAGCCGGCATAATTATTGGAGTAACTACTGATTATTTCACGTCTATAGACCGAATGCCTGCCAAAAAGACTGCTGAAGCCTCCCAGACAGGCGCAGCAATAAACATCATTTCAGGTTTCTCATATGGTTTGATAAGCATGTTTCCCCCTCTTTTGGGCATAGGAATTGCTTCTGCCACAGCCTTCTTCATATGCGAAATTGGAATAGGCGCTGGGTTTGGTGTCTATGGAGTGGGAATGAGCGCTGTCGGAATGCTATCCATAGTGGGAATGATCGTAGCTGGTGATGCCTATGGTCCAATAGTAGACAATTCAAAAGGAATTGCAGAGCAAGCAGGTCTGGAAGAAGAAGTTATTGATATTGCTGATCGACTTGATGCTGCAGGCAACACCGCTAAAGCCATAACAAAAGGCTTCGCGATCGGTGCAGCCGGGCTGACAGTAATAGCGTTGCTTGCGGCCTACCAAGAAATCGTTCAGAGAGAAGCTGGGAGAATCATCTTTGATCTTATGAATCCCTTTGTTTTAGCGGGAGCACTTATTGGCATCGCCATGCCCGCTGTATTCTCCGCCATGGTTATGCTTGGTGTTGGCAGGAATGCCTTTCTGATGATTAAGGAAGTTCGAAGGCAATTTAAGGAAATTCCAGGCTTGAAAGACGGAAAAGAAGGCGCCAAACCCGATTATGCAAAATGTGTCGATATAGCCACAAAAGGAGCACTGAAAGAACTCCTACCACCAAGCTTGATAAGTATAGGGGTTACATTATCAGTTGGCTTTGTCGGAGAATTCGCTGCTAGTTTATTGGGTCCTACATATCAATTCGGAGGCATTCAAGCCCTTGGGGGATACTTGGGGGGTAGCATCTTCTCAGGATTGATCTTTGCTTTGCTTATGTCTAATTCTGGAGGTTTATGGGATAATGCCAAAAAGTATATTGAGGCAGGAAAACTTGGAGGCAAAGGCTCCGATGCCCACAAGGCTGCAGTGATTGGCGATACTGTAGGCGACCCCTTCAAAGATACTGCGGGACCGTCATTAAATACGATGATCACAGTGATGTCTTTAGTTGCCTCAGTGTTCGCTCCCCTTATTGTTGCCTTTGCTCTTATATTGTAGAAGCTACGCTAGCAAATGCGGAATTGAAGAAAATCTAGAATTTCTCTATCTCGGCAGCTATTTCCCTAAGATGCTGAGTAAATGGATGATTAGGTTCATCTCTGGCGAATATCTTAGTTCCACCAGCACGCAAAACGTCACAGAAGCAGGGTATAATCTTCAACACAGGTAACGTATGAGTATTTTCAAAACGCTTAGATACACTGTCTCTCTCCAGAGGTGTCGACAGAAACTCTATAGGGACCTTATTCATTAAAATTCCTGTCTTTTTCTCAAACAGATCATACAATTCATGAGTCATCCTCTTAGTCCCTTGAATATCAGATGCATCAATTGTACTCACAACTATCACAACATCTGCACTTACAATAGCATTAATAGAGGAGTATTGCAGCCCAGGGCTTGTATCGAATAATAAATAATCCAACTCCATGTCGTTGAGAAGACTATTTTTTAGTGATAGCAGTCTCCCTAGAGCTCGCATCTCCCATTTGCGATCCTTAGCGGACATGTCCCGTAAAGCTTCAGTAGTTGGGTTCGCCAAACCGACTAGCATCGTACCGTTACATTCACACCTAGGAGTATAATCCAGCAGAACCTTATTGATCTCACATGCACCATTCAAATAATCGTTTAACCAATAATCGGATCCATTAAGCTCAAAGATAGATTGAAGACTTGGGGCACGAAAATCCATATCAAGAAGGCAGACTTTCTTTCCCATTTTGGCATAGGCTGCCGCAAGATTAACAGATAAGAGCGTTTTTCCTGTACCACCCTTGTAGCTATGAATCGCAATAATTTTACCCAAGCTTTTTCCCCCTATTTTTCAACAAAGAAATACGCTTTTCTCCCCTTTCTTTCCTTCTTTAAATACCCCATCAAGACGAGTTGATTTAAGTAGCCACTTTCTACTGCCCTAGCACGTTTAGTATGCTCAGATACCTCTTCAGCAGTAGCGCGTCCAAGTTTGCAGATAGTCACAGCCGTCTTCCTTAGATGGTCAGGCAAGGAAAGAAGGGTCATTACATCCAAGGCCTCAGGTAAATCCTGCATTACAAAATCTTGCTTCTTTCCCTTCTGAATTTCAATGAATACTTCCATTTTCTCATTCAGTCTATCCAAACTTTCTTTGATTTTTTCCAGTAAAATAGCAGGATTTCTTCCTAGCGGCTTTTTCATCGTCACTTATCCACACCAGAACTCATGATAGTTATACCTACAGTAAAGAACGGTGGCAGGTTCTATTAAATCTTACGACATAATTTTACAGATTCACAAGCTTCAAGCACGTTTGTCTAGAGTACTTACGCTCAGTACTCTATTGATGAAAAACAAGATTGCTGAAAGAGAAGAGGGGTTTAGAGGGTTGCTGGCAGTCGCCGCGATTCTTCCACTAATGGAAGAACAGTTTTGAGTTCGCGGAAGTATTTTAGGACTGTGATGCCTCGCTGAGTAATAGCATATACAACACGTTTCTTTCCAACAGTACGCTCTTCAACGAGGTTTTGTTGAATTAGAAATTGGAGATATTGTTTTAACACGCTACAGTTAACGTTTGCTTTGTACATTATATGAGTTAACTTAAGGGGTCCTCGTTGTGATAGGACTTTAAGGATGTCGATGTACATTTCAAGTTTGGAACGTCGCATGTTCAAACCTCTTTAGCGTGTTTTTCAGTAATTTAGATATAAATCATTTATGTATTTGGAATCAGTTTTTCTCTCCATTATTAGAGTTGTTTTGGCTCAGCCTTGGCCAGCACAATTAACCTATTCTGGAATGCTGTGATTAGGTCATCACAAAGAATTTGCTGCATTTCTGTAGAAAGTGTTCGGATTTCAGGTTCGAGTGCTTGCTTTAGTGTGTTGCTTAATTTTTTACGTTTCTGAAGAGAAAACAGTTTTTCGGTTTTCATTTTCGCCTTCAATTCCCCCAGTTTTTTGGGTTGATAAAGAGGTTTTGAGTTTAACTATTTTATGAAGCCTGAAGAAATATGTAAGCTCCAGATCCTAGATCCTAATTGCTGCAATACATGAAATTAAACTGCATATGGACCCATCTAGACATAATTTATAATCTCCGAGACAAATGTTTTAATGTGTTCCACAATTTATCCCCTACATGGTGGATGTTTTTCAGAATCTTACCACTTTTAAATTGCTTTGCTTTTTTCGTATTGTATAAGGATAGAGTAATAGCGATGGGTTTTCTGTGCTGTTCATCAAGGACTACGACAAAATCTCCTTCATTGAAGTCTTTTTCGTATTTGACAATGCCTGGAGCCATCACATCAGCCCCATTGCATATAGGGGCTATGGCGCCCATATTGACGATGATTTGGGGCATATTGCTTAGAATCTTGAAAGCAGTGAGTGATGGAAAGATCCTTCCATTTGATTCTATCAAGATTGGCTCCTTCTCGACAAAATAAATTCTCTCATGATCTGTATTCGCAAGCTCAATAGGGGGCTTTAGTTCAGAGAGGAATTTCGGATCTAGTTTAGTTTGTCGGAGAAACTCCAAGAGAAGCTTTCTGGCTTCTTTACCTCTTAAAAACTTACGTTTTGCCTTTACCATCTTCACCACCATTAGGCATTCTGTCCATTAGAAAGGACAAGTAATTTTAATCTCTTTGGGAAGTGAGGATGGGTAGATTCTTATCGGGGGCGTCACTGATTAAAGGCTGCAGGAATGCAGATGCGTACATCACATAGGCCCCTTTTATAAAAAAATTTGCTTGCATGCATGCAGATCGTGAATCCTCCTAAAAAGAATAACTGTTTCGTTATTGATGCTTAAATCAGAACGAAAAATTCTCTTCCTTATATTTTCGTGTTATTATCGAGGTCCGAATCCTCAAAACGCCTGGCAGAGGAGCGACAAATTTAGCAATAAAATCATGCAGTTTCTCTTGGTCTTCAGCCACTGTTTTCACAATAATAACGAACTCCTCAGATAATGAACTGAAAACCTCTAAAACTTGATCATGGTTCGCCAATTCCTTGGCGACTTTTTCACTTTCTTTTGGATCAGTAAAAATGGTTAAAATAGCCGTAATAAGCTTCAATCTAGCTTTCTTAAGGTCAATCAAAGCTGCATATTTCTTTATGATTTTCTGCTTCTCCATTTTCTTTACACGGTCATAAATCGTAGAATGTGCAAGATTCAAACGGCGTCCAATCTCAGTATATGTCAATCTAGCGTTTTCTTGTAGTGTCTTCAGTATTGCCCAATCCAGATCATCAAGAGAGTTCAACTGATTTTTCGTTTTCATAAGCAAGCTTTCCTACGATGGAGCTTCGCAGTTTCAAGATTTATTCTTTGCTATCTGCATATGTGGAGTTAGTTAATTTCGTAATCTAAATTTATAGTTACCTTACATATTAGGCTTGGGGAAATTCCGGAAATATGTAGAATAAATAAATTTTTATTCTACATTTTTACGATTAAGTTTCAGATTTTCTACGATTTTGCGGAAAACATGTTAAATAGCTTTAAATTCTGCGGCGAGGATTGAATACTGTTCCAAAAATCTTTTAGTTGGTTTAAATGACCAAAAACTCCAAAATGCCACGAGTTTGGGAGCTGATAAGGCATTTCAAGGAAGTATGCCACAATAAAGGTTGGAAAACTTCTGAGTATGAGGATGTTATCAAGATTGATGACACATATCACAATTTCATTGGCACAAGGACAATTCATCCCTCGACTTTTAGGCGAATTGCTTCTAGCAGAAAAATTGCAGTTCCAGAAGGAAGCTCATATCGCATAGTTGATGTCTCGTATATTGCCTGGATTTTTCAACAGCCGCTATCAGACCAGTTATTAGAGACATTAAGAGAGAACCCAGCTCTTTTCAAAAAGATGGCTTTGTATGATCTAAGCAGCGTATATAAAGGTAAACCACTCTGCTTGAAAGTAAATAAAACAGAGAGCTGTGCATTCAGTGAATTTGAGCGATTCTTAAAGGAGACCTATGGAGTAGATACCAAGCCACTTTATGAGCCAAGAACAAACGAACCTAAGACTTTCAAATCGAAGCTTCAAAGGGCTAAGCTGGGCTAATTCGTGCATGCATGCATCTTTGATGTCTTCCAGCAGAATATTTCCGATGAACGCTGCTTTTCCGTATAAGCATCAGCGCATAGGTTTTAAAGGCAAGCTTTCTTAAGGGAGGTTCTTTGATATTTTGGTTAAGGGACCCTTCATGTCGATAGAGGAAAAGAAGGACAGTGCTGAAAAAATTAAAAGGCTGGCTGAGTTTAAGGCAATACTCGAAAAGAAAATACAAGCAGAAACTCTCAATCTGGAAGGCTTGAAAACCCTTCTGGAATTCGTTGATAGCATGCTACTCGAAAGAGGATTCCAAAGAGCTAAATTTTCAAAAGTGCGAAATAAGAAAGAGCGAGCTGCATCTACAACATCGAGAGCAGTTTTTCCGCTCAAGTCCTTATCAGGAGAACTCCTAGCAAATCTCCATGTGAGTCAAAATTCGATGAAGATCACTCCTGCTAAGGACAAGATGTTTAATGTGAAAACTCCTCCTTTTCAACAATTCTTAATTGAGCGTGTCCTCAGCAAAATGCAGGAAAAAGATAGCAAAGCGTCACAAAAGGGCGAGATGGAAGCAGATAAAACTCTCTCTTACGAGTTATCATTGGAAGGAGACATATTGCAGGAGATTATAGTGAAGAATATTACAGCAGAGAGATTGCGAGAGCTGAAATCAAGCGTTCATTGGACACTAGAGAAAATGTATGAAAAAACTAAAAATCGAAGATAGATTTTTCGCGTACATAATGGACATTATCCTGCTCGTGAAGTAAGGCTTCGTTTTTCCTATGGCAAACCAGCTATCGCTGGTTCGAATTTTTTTATAAGCTCCAAAATCAGGGGTAGCTGGTTTGTGTATAAGGCCATAGAGAGGAATGTTATTCCTGCTAGCAGCATTAGAGAGCCAATAATCCTTTTTTCTGAAAGATCCATTTTTTCACCTAAGTAAATCTCTTTAATCGGTTCTTAATCAGTAGTTTGGGGGCTGCTCCGACCATACGATCAATTTCTACTCCTTCTTTCATGATTAGAAGTGTTGGAACTCCCATTATATTAAATCGCTTAGCTGTTTCGGGATTTTCATCCACATTCAGTTTGCCAAAAGCTATCTCTCCCGCCAGTTCTTCTGCCAACTCATCAATAATTGGCGTTAGCATGCGGCAAGGTCCGCACCATGCTGCCCAGCAATCCACGACCATTAGCGAATGCCTTCTGGTGGTTTCGTTGAAATTTGAATCAGTTAGTGTGAATGGAACATAGGTCTCCTCTTTATTCGTTTTTTCCATAATCTCCTGAAATTTCTTTGCACGGATTTTCTCTAATTCAATATCTTCCTTTTTTTCGGCCAAGCATAGATCCTCCTGTCCATCGTTAGCTCATTAATGTCGACCCTCCCTTTTTGCTTTTTCTGCCAGCTATTTGTCGCACTTGTGCAGCGACGTATGATGAGCATGAACCAAGTAGGCGATTTTAGGTGACGCAAGTGTACGCATATTATGAGTTGTATTTCTTTGTTCTTATTGGTAATGCCTTAGCCTGAATTCCTAGCCTTTTTTCTATCTGCTCTGCAAGACTTGTGCCATAACCAGCCCGATAATTATCAGTGATGACAAGTTTCGGATTACTCCTCTGGACATACTCTAATAAACCATTAAAATCAGAGTGATCGCTTAAAGCCACTATATATTCATTGTTGCTCAACTGTCGACATGGGGAGTTGAATTCCCATCCACTTACACAAATCCTGAACTTGTTTAGACCCACTTTCTTGCGCCAACTCATGTGATAAAAAGCCACATACTTTCCTCCCCCATGAAGTGTGGATTGCATTTCACGTTTTGCTGAGTACAATGGTCTATGAAGGATAACCCCATGGTTCTGATGAACTTCGGATATTCTCCGAATCTTTTCAGGCATTATGAAGGGCACCTTGATTCTTGCCTTATGCAAAATCTGCATCACTTCCTGAAGCTTCCCGTGATAACCAAAAACATATACGGGTCCCTGCTCAAGTCCTTTTTCCACCATGGAAACCAGAGCTTGTTTCGCTTCATCTTCAAAATTTCTTGTACGCCACGGATTACCATATGTGGCTTCGATGACCAGAACATCAGATTGGACAACTGGAGTATCAGTGAATCTGAAATCACCAGTATAAAGAATTCGTGTTCCTTCTGCGTCTTCTACAAGCACCTGAGCTGCTCCTAAAATATGATCAACTCTGAAAAGGATCAATCGCTCATGATTAAAAATTAAAGGTGAACCATAATTTATTGCCTTCACATTACCATTAAGAAGATAGTCTGGTCCTTTCAATACGCTAATTAAATCCCTTGTGGCAGGAGTCATCACTACTGCATCGCACATCTTCAAGCTTCGATGCAATCCAGTCAAATGATCTGCATGAGCATGAGTGACCACTCTTAAAGGTCTTGTTTCTTCAAATGCATCACAAGCTACCTGGCTTCCCAAGAGAATAGCTCCTTTATCTGTCACATTGGCTTTGAGGAATGATTCCATTTGCAAGAACCAAGGGGCCCATTTATTATAAGCCGCTAAAATCATTTATTGCAGCAATCCTGTCTAGCAGCATCATAGATTGACGAAAACATGAGCCTCACATGTTATCTTACTCTCTTCAACCTTGAGCTTCAGTGTTTCAGAAGCGATTTGAAGGTAACCCAGAGCTTCTAATATTAGCTGAAATCATCCAAAATAGTAGCCATGAATTTGATTCCCTTTATGAATCCATCAATTGTCAAGTTTTCATTTGGAGCATGTCCCTTAGCTTCTGCATGGCTACATCCTGCAGAAACAACCGGGGATTTTAGTAAATTTCGAAATAAATGCATGGGCCCAGAAGCAGGACTTGTAGGATATATGATTGGCTTTTTCTCATAGACTTTCTCCGCAGCTCTTATAACTACCTCGACAAAATCATCATCAACCGGAGTTTTCGCAGGTTCAGTAGAACCATGCCTTATTACTTCAACGTTCTTATGTCCAGCGTTATGTAAATGTGTAGTTAGTTTTTGGAAAATTTCGTCAGGCATTTGCTTGGGTACAAGTCGAAAGTCAAGTTTCGCCTTGGCTTCTTTGGGCAGTACTGTTTTAGACCCCTCTCCAGTATAGCCAGTAATGAGCCCGTTAATTGAGCATGTGGGGCTGAAGAGTAGTTCTTTTGTGGCATCCCTTCCAGTTCTCTGTTGCAGAAACACTTTCAAGCCTAAAGACCTCTTAACTCTTTTTTCCTCAAGCGGAATGTTAGCCAGCAACTGAAGTTCCTTCTGCAAAGGTGGGTCAATCTTCTCGTAAAACCCGTCGATCAATATTTCACCTCTTTCATTCTTAAGTGAATTTAAAGCCCAAATTAAATTCCATGCTGGGTTGGGCACAATTGGAGCGTTTGCAGAGTGAGTGTCTCTCGACGCTCCTTTAGTTCTTAACTCGACTGATAGCACGCCTTTAAGCCCAAGGTAGATTTTAGGTCGACCTTCATAGCTGATTCCACCAAACTCCCAAATCGTTGCATCGTTTAAAAATTTCTTTTTATTTTGTCTAATAGCATTTGGAAAATGGGGACTGCCAATCTCCTCTTCACCCTCAACCACAAATTTGACATTGACAGGAATGTCACCGACTGTTTCAAGGAAAGCCTCAACGGCTTTTATTCTTGATATAAGATTGCCTTTGTTATCGGAAACACCTCGTCCATATATTCTTCCTCTGTGAATTTTGCCACTGAAAGCCCCAAATTTCCATTCATTTAGGGGTTCTGGGGGCTGAACATCATAGTGATCATAAAATAATAGCGTCTTCTTTGAGTTTCTTGATTTTAGTTCTCCATAGACAATGGGATTTCCCTTCTTCTCAGGGATTAGTTTAGTAGAGAAGGAAAGCTTCTGCAACATCCCTTCGACCATTTCCGCACAAGCTTGGACACCTTCCCCAGTTGCTGAGACGCTTGGTTGTCTAACTAGTTTAACTAGTTCTTGAATAGAGTTTTGAGAGTGTTTTTCAATATAGTCGTAAATCGTTTTTATCCTCAAAGCATCATCCCATAGTGTTTTGTATTTAGGGATAATATTACGCTTTACCATTGTTCTCAAAGAGAAGTTTTTAGTTAGTGAATTGCTTTAAAGATTAGGGGATGATCATGGTTGAGGAAAATGATGTTTTAAGTTTTCTTAAAGATCGTAATGGTCAAGCTTCTTTGGATGAGGTTTCCGAAGGGTTAGGTATAGCAAAGTATGGACCAGAATCGGCATATGCTTCGCTTCAGGCTTTGAAAGCGAAAGGGTCAGTTGAGAGAAAAGGCGAGATGTGGGTAACAGCTGAGCCTGTTAAATCCAGTGCTTCTAAAATGCAGTCCATTGAGAAGGATGCTCCCAGTGAGAAAGAAAGTGAAGCACCGACCGATGTCGATACAATCGTAAAGGCAATGGCTAAGACTTTAGCCAATGCAATGAAGGAAGCAAGGGAGCCAGCTGATGAATGGGAACTTGCAACGAAGCCCATGACAAGTGAGATCGAACGCAAAGAAAAAGCCCTAAGCTCATTAGTCTTGCAGCCAAGTGATGCAACAGAAGCCAAAAAGACCCTTATAGCCCTCCCAACTGGAACCTTCATTGATAAATTATTTTTCCTTCCTGAAGGAAAACCTTTAGGTGGTTTACCTATTGTCGGGCAATTTGCACTAACTGGGTTGCCTGGAGCGGGTAAATCGATCCTTGCAGAAGAGATAGCGGTTAATGTGTCTTCCGAAGAAAAGAAAGTGCTTTATGTGACTGCAGAAGATACTTGGCAAAGTCCTACACCTCGGTTTGACTTGCAATCTCGCATGAAACAAAAAGCTGATTTTCTAAAACGAAGTTGGAATAGGATTCAGCAGAATTTGTATGTGCTTGACACTGTTATGTTCCCTGAGTTACGTGAATGGAACAATTTCGCAGAGACATACCGCTACGTTGTAGAAAAGGAAAATATTGATTTGGCCATTATCGACTCTGTGACTGTCCTCGAGTCATATAGAGGCGCTCTGAAATATCGCGTTATGGAGCTAGCAAGACACAACCAGATGAAAGGTGTTACATGCATTTATGTTAATCAACGAAGCAGAGAATCCTGGGATACTTATGAGATGGCAGGGGGCATTGGACTCGCTCATAATCTAGATGGCACCATTATTGTGGACTATGGACGTGTCTACTGGCAAGACCAGCAATCTGATTTGGAGGTGAAGAGAGGCGAATTCGTCAGGATAGCACGAGTTTTAGACTGCAGAATGTGCAATTTTGAACGAAACAGAATCCGAGTGGACATCACTAAAGAGGGGTTAGTAAGACCAGCAACAACATCCTCAAAGTAACATCATGGAAGGCCCTTCCGACCGAGAAGATACAATGACAATTATTAAACCGCCATCTTTCGATGAGCTCGTTCGATTATATGGTAGTAAAAAGGCGGCCATTTTGCACCTATTAAAATCTGGTTACACCGCAGAAGACATTGCTTGGAAAATGAGCGTCTCCTATTTTTTGGTTAGGCTTTATATGAGCGGAATTGATCTGAATGGATGGCTAAAATTCTCTAAGATAACAGAAATCTATGAACGCCTTGCGCTTATGAGGAGCAAGAAAGGAAAAGAAACTGAGCTTGTGAAATTCTTCCAGAGAAGCGACCTTGATCTAGAGGTAAAAACAAGACTGGTTTTGGGAAGGATTGTTGATGAAAGTCTCAAAATCGGCCCCGGTCTTATTGAAAGAGCTTTGAGTACTGCGTCTGGAGCGGATCCAAAGACAGTGAAAAAACTACTAATTGATTATGGAGAATATGGCGAAGTAGCTTCTCTGTTGCTTAAGTCCAAGCAAGCAAAGCTCACTTTGGAGGAAGTCTACGAATCCATAAGGCTCCTTCCAAAGCTTAAAGGTGTGGAGGCACGTACTCATTTGATTTCAAGCCTTCTCGAAGTTAGTACACCACAAGAAGGCAAATATATTGTTAGGCTCTTGTTATTCGACTTGAAACTTGGTTATTATCAAAGAACTGTAATTCACGCTGCTGCTAGAGCCTACAATGTTCCTGCAGATCTTATTGAAAGCGTATGCGCTATTGTGGGTTTAGCTGAGGGCATAATGATAGCACCTAAAGGCTCTCTAGTCCTTAAAAAGGTGAAATTGCTTCCCGGTCAATTTGTCAAACCACAGTTGGCTCACTTGTATCAACCAGAGAAAGTGGAGTATCCTGTATTTGCTGAATCCAAGTTAGATGGTAGTAGACTACAAATTCACAAATGGGGGACAAGGGTTTGGCTTTTTTCCAGGCGTGGAATTGAAAAAACAGAAGCTCTTCCTGAGGTTGTGGAGATAGTTAGCAAATTTCGCGCTCAAAGCTGCATTGTGGATAGCGAACTCATAGCAACTGATCAAAGTGGAGAACCCTTGCCTTTTCAATTGTTGCTTGAACGAACAATTCCTAAGAAACTCTCTCCCCAAAGAGGTAAAGGGAAAAAAGAAAAGGTGATAGTAACCCTTCGAGCTTTTGATATAGTCTTTCTGGACGGTAGAGAATTGGGAAATCGTCCTTTTGTGGAGAGAAGAGAGCATCTCTCTAATGTTGTTCCCTCAGAATTCCTCGTTGAAAACAGAAAATGTCACAGTGAAGTTGAGTTAATGGGTTTCTACGAAGAAACATTGCATCTAGGCTATGAAGGCATTGTTGTGAAGAATATAGAATCACCTTATGAGTTTGGACGAAGGACTCATACTTGGCTCAAATTCAAATCTGAACGTGACGCAATTGATTGTACATTGATAAAAGCATTTTATGGAAAAGGTAAACGGGCAGGGCTTTTCTCGTCCTTTCTAATGGCAGTTCGAGATCCTACTAAAAGAAAATTGTATACAATAGGAAAAGTCTCAAATTTACCTGACAAAACGCTTGAGGAACTTAAACAGCTAGTTGAAGAAACGAAAATCAGTCACGACGAATTGGGAGTTTTCATAAAGCCTTCAATTGTAGTTGAGGTTACATATCAGGAAATCCAATTAACTGATGAATATACTAGTAACTATGCCTTGAGGGTGCCAAAGATTATTCGTTTTAGGTCAGACAAGAGTGTTGAAGAGGTTGATACATTAGATAGAATGAAAAAGCTATATGAAATACAATATGAAAGACAGATTTCTCAGACATTATCGTAAAACAACAATTGGCGTTCTCCACCAGCGCTCTCCCTATTCATACGAAATCATCAGAATCATGCATGTATACTATGTGGCAATTCTTGACAAATTGTCAAAAATAATCTAAATGTCATACCGCATCTAAGATAGCTTCAGCTTCTTTAGACCCTGTAAAATCTCTGCTACAGCAACCCCAGGCGGAGTATCGATACTATTACTACTATACTTGATAAAAGGCACCTTACCATTATAGAACGCTAGAAGGGGCTCCATGTTTTTTTCATATATCGTTAATCTTTCCCCAATGACTTTCGGTGAATCATCAATTCGTTGATAGAGTACGCCGCCACATTTATCGCAAGTTCCCTTTTTCTTTGGTCTCAAGAATCGGATATTATAAACTTCTCCGCAAGTTCTGCAAATCCTTCGACTTGAAAGTCGTTCAATAACAATCCATTCAGGTACTTGTAGCAGAATAATTGCATTAATTTCTGCAAGCCCTTCCAAGACTTTGGCTTGTTTAATAGTTCGAGGGTATCCATCCAATATGAACCCTCGTCGACAATCATCTCTACTAAGCCTTTTCCTCAAAACATTGATCACAATAGCGTCTGGAACAAGCTCTCCATTTTTAATATATTTCATGATTTCTTGTCCGAATTTTGAGTCCTTTTTACTAATATTTCGAAACATATCACCTGTAGCTATGGCAGGTATCCCAAGTTTCACTTGTAATCGTGAAGCATACGTTCCTTTCCCCGAGCCAGGAGGACCAAAAATTATGAGATTCGTTTTCAGGTTTCTCCTTTCAAGAATTCTCAGATTTTCAATTAAGTTTTGTTATCGCATTCATATCGAGTCTCTGTCACTTCATATATAAGTAAAGAGTATGCGATGGATAGCCCAGCCTTGGGTTTTCACAAAAGTTTTCGGTCTTCATGGACTTCCATCCTAGGATTTCATAATCGTGGGAGACAACTCGTGAACCAGGTTTCAGCTCCTTCGCTAATTTTGGTTTGATTTTATCGTTTGCACTCGTTGTGAGATATAAAAATACAACATTTGCAGGAGAAAGATTAACCTTAAACAGATCGTCTTGAACTATGGTCACTCGATCTTGAAGGCCAAGTTCATGAACCGTCGCTAGGGCTCTCTTGGCTAGATCTTCCCGAAGCTCAACACCAACCGCTCGAGCTCCGAACTCTTGTGCAGCCATAATTACCGTCCTGCCATCTCCAGCGCCCAAATCAAAAAAAGTCTCCCCAGGTTTCAAATCTACAAGCATAAGCATGTGCCGGATGACCGGGAGAGGTGAAGCCACAAATGGAGCGATAAACAATTCATATGTTTCTCCTATATTATTTTGTTATCTAGTAGCTTTCTAAGGTTTGTCAAAGATCACTATGCTACGTATGATGTTTTCTTTTTTGGGATTTTCCTTGGCTGTCTTGCCTCTCCGCACTTCAAACAGCTTTGCTGACAGAGATCAAGATAGCTCTCTTCATCCTTTTCAACCATTTCAGCTGCCTGGGAGCAAAGCTCACTTTGCCCAGTACATCCTGCTTCTTTGCACAAACCTGAGATAAGTCTACAACATTGGCTTACATCTTCTGGGTTGAAAGCAACCCGATTAGTTCGTACAAGTAGGCAAAGTTCCCTTGCTAAAACACACGTTCGTACATAGTTGAACCTCTTCAGGGTTTTATCTCTTAGTTTTTGTCTACTTAATTCCAACCCATTCTACTCCAAAGCAGTCTCTAATTCTAGAACGGGATCATTTAACCTTTTGGAAACTTCAATATCGATAGCTAATACATTTTACTATGAGGTGGATCACAATATTAGCGCAGGTGAGATCAGCACTACGAGTTTCTGCAGGTGTAGGAAAATCCTTTTTATCTAACCCAGAATTTCTTCTTCAACGCTTCTCGTTCTGCTTTGATTACTAGTTCGAAGAAACGAGTTGTGGGATTCTTTTCTTTTTTAAGGATCTCCATAACAGCATCGGGTTTCACTCCTCTAGCAGAAAGAGCAATTGCTGCAATTTTTCCATAACTTGAGATTAATTGGGCTGTTCTGATGGTGGACTGCTGCATTTTTCGTTCCGCTTTGGTGAGTCTTTCTCCTTTTTTTTCAATTAAAGCCCTGACACGATCCTCTTCGCTTCTTAGCAGTCCCAAGGCGTTGGAGCTGCAGTTTGGACAGACTAGCTGGTCAGGCAAGTCTTTGATATGAATCATTTCGAGATAATCCCAACAATTTGTGCAAATAAAACTTCGAACCTCGTTGAGCAATCTTACTCTTGCAGACTCCGCAAGAATCATTGTCATCCTTTCTGGAGGAATAAGATCAGTTTTCATACTAACCCGTTCTATACCTACGCGTGCTATTGGAGTAGCTTGTCCATCGGTCTCGACCTTCGCAATGGCTAATTCGTTTTCTCGGAGCTTGTCAATCACTAAGAGGAGCTTGTCCAAGTCCAAATCCTTAGAGAAAACTTCTTTTAAAGCCTCATCATAAATGGCTGATTCTTCAAAGCTTTTTAGCAGTTGTTTAAGGCTAACACTACTAAAGTCTACCCATTTCTTTAGGGCTCCAAATCTCCTTGCCACGTGAATCATTCGGCGTTTGAAGATTCCAGTCTTTGCAGTCGCTTTTGTTAAAGCAGCACGTATAGTTGTATCTGGCCTTTGTTTAAGTTCTTCGAATAATGTTATTATATTGTCAGCGTCTATTGCTCCCATTGTTTGGATAAAAATGCGATAAGGGTCGTGCTGAACTGTAACTCCTCGACCAGTCTTGTCGGATAAATAGTGCCCTAATAATTGAGCCAATGCTCTGTTTGTCAATGAGCCAAAATTTCCATGAATTATCACCAGGTCCTCCCAGTCTTCGATGGTTATGCGAGTATCTGTCGGGATTGGATAACCTTGTCTTATTTGGTCGAAGGTTTCTTGTAGAGCTCGTGATATGGTGTCTTCTTCCGCAGGATAGCTCTTTGCTAATTGTGCGGTAATTTGGTCAAATGTCATGTCTTTTGCCTGTTCAACAAACCGTCTGACCTGACCAACTGCCTGAGCTACTTCGAAAGGCACGGGAATTTCTTCTCCCATCCAACTTGGAATAGCCCCTGTTGGATCATCGACAGATTTCACATAAATTTTGTCTTCAAATACATGGAGAATCTGCCAAGGACTTCCTCGGATGATGAATTTTACTCCTGGTTTTCCATATTCAGCTGTAAAAGCTTCATCCAAAATTCCTATTGCTATGTTCGATGCGTCGTCGATCACTAGATATTGCTTTTCCACTGGTATCATTGACAAGTTGTCAAAGTAGTATTCAAACAATGCTTTGATTCTGCGAGGTCTTAGAGCAGTTAGATCTTCAAAGGAGACCCAGGCGATTCGTGGAAATCTCGCATGCATATATGATAGTACTTTCTCAACATCTGCCATCGTTAGGTCCTTATACGGATAAGCATTTCCAAAAAGCTCAACAATGTCTCCAAAGAAAAGCCGTTTCCTTTTCATTAGTAATCCTGCAATCTGGTGTGCAAGGACATCGTAGGGTTTCTGGGGAATGTCTACAGGTTCAAGTTTCTCGGAATAGGCCATATGGCCAATAACTAGAGCTTCTAGAGTATCATCAGAATCCATAGTAATGATTATTCCTTTAGCTACGCGCCCTATTCGATGTCCACTCCTGCCAACGCGTTGTATCAGGCGAGTAACTTGTCTTGGGCTCACATATTGTATGACAAAGTCTATTCTACCAATATCTATACCTAATTCTAGAGAGCTCGTACAAATCAACCCTTTTAACTCACCATTCTTGAGCCCTCTTTCTGCTGAAACCCTTGAAGGTTTAGCGAGAGAACCATGATGTATGGAGACTGGAAAATTCAGATCCCATATCTTGAAGCGACTTGTCAAAACCTCAGAGATCGTGCGGGTGTTAGTGAAGAGTAACACGGAGTTGTGCTTCTCGATGTAATCACGAATTACCCTAAGCCGAGCTGCAACTTCTGGATGAGTATAAAGGGATGATGCGAGTTCGTAATCTTTAGAGAGCAGCCTTGGGAAAATTACTTTCAGCTGCATTTCGCGTGAAAAAGGTACTTTCACTATTTCCACAGATTTTTTGTTGCCAACTAGGAACGAAGCGACCTCTTCAGGACTACCAATTGTAGCGGAGAGCCCAATCATCTGAAAATCATTATTGGCAATGATCCGCAATCTTTCCAGAGCAAGAGAAAGTTGGCTTCCTCGTTTGCTATCTGCCATCTCATGAACCTCGTCAATCACTACCCACCGCAATTGCCTTAGATGTTGACGGAGTAGCCAACCAGTTAGTATCGCTTGCAGGGTCTCAGGCGTTGTTATTAAAACATCTGGAGGACTTCTGGATTGCCTGGTTCTCTCTTTCGTTTCAGTGTCTCCATGTCTTACTGCTAACTTGATGTCGAGATTGTTGCACCACCATTGCAGGCGTTCTAGCATATCACGATTTAACGCCCGCAATGGTGTGACATATAGAACTTTGATACCAGGTCGGCGATCAGGCATTTGAATCAGAAGATTCAGAATAGGAAGAATCGCTGATTCTGTTTTCCCTGAAGCAGTTGGAGAGATTAGCAGAACATTTTTTCCTTCAAGAATTTTAGGCATTGCTTCTATTTGTGGTTCTGTTAGCGTTTGGAATCCTTTCTGCATAATTAGCCTTCGAATGGGCTTCACAAATTGGGAGAAGATGCTTTCAGATGCGACTTCCAAGAATTATCTAGAACTCCAAGCTCAAATGATAGTGAAGAAAGGTCTCTAAAAATCTTTCTAGACTGCTCTTAGGGGTACAGTGAGGATTTTGGGAGTTTCTGTGTTTCATCTCCATTTAAACACTTTTCTATTGTAGAAGATCTCTGGAAAAATTAGCAATCCTGACATTGAAGCAATAATTACGAGAATCCATTCGAGTGGATCTGTCATCACAACCGTTCCAAACAAGCCGATAAAGGGCACAAGAATGGTCAATATTGCTGAACCAATCACAGCGATCACGAGAAACTTGTTCGTAAAAAGGCCTGTTTTGAATGCATTGTGTTTTTCGGAACGACAATTCCATACGACGAAAAGTTCTTGAAGGGTCGCTCTGGTAAATGCCATGGTTCGAGCTTGTGCTAATTTCATAGGTGTCAAAGCGCCAGGAAGCAGATAATATTGCCAATAGAAAAGCCCACCTGTTAATACGAATTGCATTGTGAAAGTAGCTATTATAGAGGCCAGTCGTCCAGAGAGAATTCCTTCTTTAGGATTTCGTGGAGGCCTTTCCATCAAGTCCTTCTCTGGAGGATCGGTTGCAAGTGCGAGTGCTGGCCCTCCATCAGTGACTAGGTTTAGCCATAGAATCATACCTGCAGTCAATGGTAACTCCAAACCTAATAAAGCAAAAGTTCCAATAAGCGCAAGTTCATCGAAATTTGACCTCATCAAAAAGAAGGAGAATTTTCTTATATTATCATAAACAGTGCGTCCACCTTCAACTGCTGTAACAATTGTGGCAAAGTTGTCATCAGCAAGCACCATATCTGCTGCTTCTTTCGTCACATCAGTGCCAGTAATACCCATAGCAACTCCTATATCCGCTTGTTTCAGTGCTGGAGCATCATTAACACCGTCTCCCGTCATTGCTACGATTTCCCCCTTCTTTTTCAAGGCTCTCACTATTCTGAGTTTATGTTCCGGAGATACACGGGCATATACACGAACTTCTTCCACAATTATTTCAAAATCTTCATCACTCATCGAATCTAGCTCAGATCCAGTAAGCGCAATTTTGCCAGGATTTCTGGTTGCTATGCCTATTTCCTCAGCTACAGCTACGGCTGTAAGCTTATGGTCACCAGTGATCATAATCGTCTTGATGCCAGCTTGTTGGCAAATTCTATTCGCTTCTTTTGCTTCCTCTCTTGGAGGATCAATCATCCCAGCTAGACCTATGAAAATCAAGCCGGTTTCTACGCGTTTGTTAATCTTTTCTTCTTCGCTTTTTTCCTGAAAATCATCAACATCTATATCTACTAGCTCTTTAAAGGCTATACCTAGCACTCTAAGGGCGCTACTTGCCATATTCTCATTGATCTTCAGGATTTTTTCTTTTTCTTTCTCAGTTAACTTTCTAGTTTCCCCATCTTTTAATATTCTTCCACATCGATTCAGAATAACTTCAGGGGCGCCTTTCATGAACGCGAATAACTTTCTTTCGGGAGTTTGATGAATGGTAGTCATTCGCTTCCTTTCAGATGTAAAGGGGATTTCATGCACCCGCGAATAATCTTTTTCTACTTCGTTTTTTGTGATACCGGCTTTGGCTGCTGCAACAATTAATGCCCCTTCTGTCGTGTCACCAATTATCCTAGTACCGTCATATGATGCGTTTGTGCAAGCAACACTAGCTGCTAACAATAGGCTTAGATTTGGATCCTTTTTTGCAGTGATAGACTTATCATTTAGAAGAAAATTCCCTTTTGCTTGATATCCCACGCCAGTGACTTCAAAGAATTGATCACAAGTAAATAATCTGCGAACCGTCATTTCGCCTTTTGTCAGAGTTCCTGTTTTGTCTGAGCAAATAACGGTTGTAGCACCCAAAGTTTCTGCGGAGGCAAGCCTCCTAATTATTGCGTTCCTTTTTGCAAGCTCACGTGCTCCTAAAGCAAGTGAAATGGTTACTACTGCTGGAAGGCCTTCTGGAACCGCCGAAACCGCCAAGGCAATTGCTATTATAAAACTCTCAATTATTTGACCAGATCTTGCGGGATCTAAAATTTCAAGGATGAAAATCAAAGCACTTATAATAACTATAATTATTCCAAGCTTCTTTGCGAAGCTTTCCAACTTCAGTTTTAGAGGTGTTTCCTCTACTTTGACAGTTTGCACCATTTCAGCGATTTTTCCAAATTCAGTATTCATTCCTGTAGAGGTCACTACTGCTTTTCCTCGACCATATGTCACATATGTTGCAGTGAAGACCATGTTTTTTCTATCTGCTACGGGCGTTTCTGATAAAACAGCTCCAATTCCCTTTTCTACTTGAGTGGATTCTCCGGTTAGAACAGCTTCATCAGTTCTCAAATCCACTACCTCGATCAGCCTGCTGTCAGCAGGTATTCGATCCCCTGATTCTAACAGTAAAATATCGCCAGGTACGACTTCCTCCGCAGGGATAATCACTTCTTTTCCATCTCTCATTAGCCTAGCCTTGGGGGCAGTAAGCTTCTTCATCGCTTCCATAGCTTTTTCAGAACGGTATTCTTGGACAAAGCCAACAATTGAGTTAAGTACAACGATAGCAGCAATTGTCGCTGTATCTGTTTGGGGTTCATTTTGAGCATAAGCAGCAAAAAAAGCAATAGCTGTAGCAATTAGTAGCATTATTACGAAGATATCCTTGAATTGATTTATGAAAATTTGAAGAGCAGAAGTTCCTTTTCTTTCAACTAGCTTATTAGGTCCGTATTTCTCCAAGCGTTCTTTTATTTCGCCACTTCCTAAGCCCAACGAATCTGTGTGTAATTCTTCAAGAACTGATTCAATTGTCTTTGAATGCCATGCATTGCCCATTTCTATCACGTCTTGCAGCAAATTGTGCAATAAATCAGATTCTCCTTAAAGGGTTTTTCTATGAACAAAGCAGCAATTTTCTCGCGTATCAATCAAAGCGCACATGCCTTTTCCTGGTTTGATGGAAAATCTTTTATATATTATCATAACAACCATAAGCATCGTTATGGAGGAAAGGTAATGTCAAAATGCCCTCAGTGTGGCTCTGCCGGAAAAATGAGAAAGAAATGGAAGATGGCTGGTCGCCCTGATCGAAAAGGTAAGAGAATGCAGCTTGAGATTGGCCTGTATGATTGTCCTAAATGCGACAAAGCTTTCCGCATTGTGTTAAGCAAGAAAAAGGTCTAAGTGAATGAGCTGGTTTGAAGCCATTATCTCCCCTCTTTTATGCTTTTGTTACGTTAAGTTTTAATATCAGCTAGTGAACAATCACAGCAAAACTGCTCACCAAGATGGTGATGAAATGTCAAAACTTAAACAGGCATGGAAAAACGAGTATATAAAATCTATAGTTTTCCTTGCAATAATTTTGATCGGCATTGTAGCATTCTGGATGGGCTTGCGGTTTTTCTTAAGAACTGATTATCCTTTACTTGCCGTCGCTTCAGAAAGCATGGTACCTACTCTAAATGTTGGTGATCTGATTATTGTCCAAGGAGGATTAAATGTTAGCGATATCACAGCAGAATATGGGACGGGAGATGTTATTGTGTTTCACAAGCCTGGAGACCCAGATGAGCTTATTGTACATAGAGCAGTCGAGAAGAATGATGACAGCCTAAGAACCAAAGGTGATGCCAACGCTCCAATCGACAATTGGAGTGTTTTTG
Source organism: Candidatus Bathyarchaeota archaeon (assembly GCA_020354575.1). GTDB lineage: Archaea > Thermoproteota > Bathyarchaeia > Bathyarchaeales > SOJC01. The sequence goes on from CP070649.1 coordinate 102,730, forward strand.
ACAGCCATCTTGTTGGCAGAGTTGTAGGGACCGTTCCATATTTAGGGCATATACCCCTTTTCGTACGCACAACAACAGGAGTGACAATTATCGTAATTTTAATAGTCATTCTTATTCTCCTTGAGTTCATTATCCCTGCAGCAAAAAAAGCCATGAAAACAGAACATCCTGAAGAGGAAACCGATGCGCTGGATGGTTCTTTGTAAGGTTCTATAGCACGTAAAAAGCATACATAAATACTTTTGAGCGTAAGGTAGGGAGTTGTGATTCATTTATTTGAACCAGAGCTTTTGGCCCTTGTCAAAAACATGAAAGTAATAGCATAATCAGGTTATATGCAGGCTATTTGTTTTCAAAAAATCCCTGAAGGCCTACTTGTTTTTTACTTAATCTTTTCTTAGCTTTTGCTTGTTCCGGTTTTAATCCAGTGATTTTCTCGATAAGACTGAGGCAGTTTTCTGGGGCATATCCGTGAAAATGATTATTAAAGTAGCCATACACCGTTTTGACTTCATCTGAAACTTCCAATACTTTGGGAATCCAAGCTTCAAGTTCTTCCTCTCTATAGAGATAGTTAAACCAAGGTTTTTTTCCATGACCATGCCATCGGAAGTAGGCAATATCTGCAGTAACATGAACTTCGGAGGGTAGAAGTGGTTCATCCACATTGGTGTAGGCGACGTCATATTGTCTTAATAATTGCCAAGTTTCGTCTCGCATCCAAGAGAGGTTCCGAAACTCTACAGCGAATCTAAACTTGGGTGAAAGCATCTGGAAAAAAGCTTCCAGGTTTTCAGGATTATAATCGTAGCTTGGCGGAAGCTGTATAAGTAGACATCCGAGTTTTCCATCGAGTTGGAGACCTTCCATAACATTGAGGAAAGCATTCAGATCTGCTTGTACATCAGCTTTGAGTCCGAGTTTCTTTTCATGAGTAATAATTTTCGGAAGCTTAGCAGTAAAAATAAAATTTGGAGGGGAATAGCGCGACCATCCCATGACCATTCCTTTTGAGGGATAGCGATAGAAGGTTGAGTCAATCTCTACTGTTTGAAAGAGTCGAGAATAGGCTCTAAGCTTGTGTTTTTCTCCCTTTCTGTAAAATGATCCTTCCCACTCTTTATAACTCCAACCAGATGTGCCAAGCAGAATGTTGTTGTTCATATGAGAATCTTCAACTCTTTAATTACTTCTTCAATATTATTGTAAGTTCTCTCAGGTATTTTAAAGAGTAAAGTGGATAGATGTGTTCTTTTATGGGGTGTCAGATCAATTACTTTCCAACCTTGATGCTTTAGCAGCTCCATTTTTGTGGATGGGAATTTGGCATCCTCTTGAAGAACTGCTCTTGCTGAATCGATTCCTGTAAAGGCAGTAACGGGTATGAAAGTCCTAATTTCTTTGTATTTTTTGAATCTCATTGCATCACTGCTCATTCTTATTCCATGAAAAGTCACAAATGCTTTCTTTGCTTTTGATTCCAGAATTTTCTGATCAATTTCTACAAGTTCTTTATCTGTGAACTGATAGATGTTGTGCATTCCTTTACCGAATAACCTGGCGTAGATAACGTCGGATTTCCAGCGTGGTTCTTCCTTTGTCAAATCGACTGAATGAGTGATGTTAAAATCTCTCATCATATTGATGAGTCTATCATTGACTGGGCTTCTTATTTCCCAAGCGAGACGGACACCTCTCAGATCAATTGAAGCAAAGAAGTCTGTCGCTTGTTTCAACCTTCTTGCATTGAAAACGATATTGCCAGGTGACAGCAGGTGTAGAAAAGGGGCCTCAAGGATTCTGCAAATGCCTATCATCTTACTAAGAACGGCGTAGCTCTCCTCAGCAGGCTTTAGACCGACCTTATGAGTTAGGTCTTGGTGGCATCTAACAGTAAACATAAAATATTTTGGCACTATTCTCCTCCATCTTTCAACAGTTCTTGTATCAGGATATCTGTAGAAAGTTGAGTTAATTTCTACGAAATCGAAGTTATCTGAATAGACCTTCAGCAAAGGACGTTGAGGAACCTTGAAGTAGGCCCATCCACCCGTGCCAATGAAATATCTCATCAATTCACTCCTCCTATTAATTTTCGCTCCAGCGCAGATTAATCTTCATTTTGCTTTACTTTCTCTCTACTGTGTCTGCGTGCTCATAATAAACTTCCACTAAATCCTTAAAAATTGAGGATTGGATTTATCCACATTGAGAGAAAGGAGGTCAATTTGTTATCAAGAGCAATCTTGAAGAGCACCCACTCTAAATTTCATCTATCTTTCAACATCGAAAACATAGATGGGATATTTCCAAGCTTTGTTCCAGGAAATTTTGTGGTTCTTCACGGGTTGCCTGCCATTCTGCATTTATCGATGCTGCTGTGCGTTAGAGCCCAGCGTTCATATCAACTTGGCGGCTTGGAAACAACTGTTGTGTTCATTGATGGTGGCAACACATTCAGACTATACAATGTTTCCCACATAGCCCAACTACACGAACTGTCGCCTAAAGTAGTTCTTGAACGGATTTTCATTTCTAGGGCGTTTACAGCTTATCAGATGACATCTTTAATCCTTGATGAATTGCAGGGCACAATTGAAGAACACGACTCAAAACTGGTTATAGTTTCGGACATTGCAGGACCGTATCTAAACACAGATTTACCTAAAAGAGAGGCAAGAGAAGTTTTCAACCAACTGACTAAATCTCTCTTAAAGCTGGCCGAAGAGAGTCGTGTTCTAGTAGTCGCTACGTATCTTCTCCATCATCCATCAGAACGAAATTTTTTCTTCAAAACATTAGTTTTGGGTCGCGCTGATGTTGTAGCGTCAGTTAAACCTTCCAGGTATGGTCAACAGTTTGTCTTGGAAAAGAGTGCTCTCTTGGAGAAAATGCATTTTCCCCAGAGAATCTTAAACTCACGAAATTTATGAAGGGATGAGCGTGGGGAAAACCGTAGCATCCTACCGTCTAGCTTTGGAAAAGGAGTTGCAGAGATGGAGCGGATTCAAGAGAACCCTACGCAACGAAGATAGAACAGTTTTTGACCAAATTATAGATGCATGCAGAAATTTTGCTTCAGCAGGGAGCAATGCGACATGCCCGGTTATATTCGAAGTTATGGTTATGTCAATTCTCCTAAACCAACAGAAAAACTTGAATAGATTAGAGAAAGAACTAGATGCAATCAGATAGTAACCCGACCAACCTTAAACGGGTAAGAGGTTGGATATTAGATCTCTATCCTTCAGCTTCTGGACAAATGAGTATCTGGGTTATTACTAAGAGTGGAAAAAGGATCCATTTGTTTGACGAGTTCAAACCTAAAATATACATTTCTAGCAGAGAAAGAGACCTAGAGAGACTGTCAACTCGACTCTTTGCAAATAGGTTAGTGGCCTCCTCCAATCTCGCCTATAAATATGCAGGCTCAATGGCTACTGAGAAATCGAAGATTTTAGAAGTTACATTGAGAAACCATAAGGGAGTCTCATCTTTTGCGCAGAGTGTTTTAGAAGTCGGAAAATATTTTCGCTATCAATTGCACAACTGCGATTTAAAAAGCGATCAAGCTTATCTCTATGATCGTGAGATTTTCCCTCTAGGCTTCGTCGAGATCGAAGTCGAGAAGGAAAAGTTGAGGTTTCGCCTTTTAGATTCTATAGAAAGTGTAGATTATCAGGTTCCATCTTTGCGAGTTATACGGATCCATGTGGATATCGCCAAGAAAGGAAAAATGCCTGATTTTAGTGATCCATTGAGAGCAATAGTTATTTATAAAAATGGCGGAGAGATGACGATTGACACTGGCGACGAAAAAAATAAGCTATTACAACTAGTGGAAATTATCAGGAGACTAGATCCAGATATAGTGTTTACTAGAGGCGGCGATTCTCATGTTTTCCCCTATCTTGCTAGAAGAGCGTTGCTAAACGGTATTTCAGAAAGGTTTGTTTTGAGTAGAGAGGATGTCTCGATGATTGCAAGGCATAAGCATGGAACAACCTATTTTTCTTATGGCAAGACTTACTATCGGGCGCCTACAAGAAGACTATTTGGCAGGGTTCACATCGACGAATATAACTCCTTCATCCAAAGGACAAGTGGACTTGATGGGTTGGCTGAGATTGTCAGAACCTGTAGAGTCCCTTTGCACAGAGCTTCTCGTTCTTCAATAGGTTCGAGTATGGCATCTCTCCAATTATTCCAAGCTAAAAAAGACGGTGTTTTGATTCCTCGCAGGAAATGTATCCCAGAGACTTTCAAATCCGCTTATGAACTTCTCATAGGAGATCGTGGAGGTTTTGTCTATGAACCCAGAGTCGGTATTCATGACAACATCGGTGAAGTAGATTTCTCTTCTATGTACCCCTCTTTGATGGCAAAGAACAATATATCAGCTGAAACTGTTCTCTGCAAGTGTTGCCCTGACGCAAAACTGCGCGTCCCTGAGCTTGGGTACAATATTTGTGCAAATCGTGTTGGAATTGTACCAAAAATCTTGAGATTTATAATTGCAAAAAGGCTGCTTTACAATAGATTGAAGAAAGAAGCCCATGACCAAAAATTGAAAGAGATTTATAATAAACGTCAGTGTGCCTTGAAGTGGATTTTAGTCACATGTTTTGGCTATCTTGGATATAGAAATGCAAAATTTGGTACTGTTGATGGCCACATTAGTGTATGTGCTTTTGGCAGACACGCTTTCCTCAAGGCAGCGCATGTTGCTGAGAAGAGAGGGTTTAATGTAATTCATGGTATTGTTGACTCATTATGGCTTAGAAAAGTAGGTGCTACAACACGGGAATACGTCGAATTGTGTAGAGAGATAAGCAGCAAAATCGGAGTTCCTTTAAATTTTGAAGGCCATTATAAATGGATAGTCTTTCTTCCGTCCCGTATACATTCCAATGTTGCTGTATTAAATCGCTATTATGGCATCAAGAGAGACGGCACCATTAAAATTAGAGGCCTAGAAACTCGAAGAAGGGACACAGCTAAATTTGTCTATGACGCCCAGATGGAGATGATTAGGGTGTTAGCCACCGCTAATGATTCTATAGCCTTCTTCAAGAAAATACCTGATGTTCTGAATGTCGTGAAGGAGTATAAAAGGAGGCTACTAGATGGAAAAGTTTCAATTTGGGACCTAATAATAACTAAGCGGCTCTCTAAGAATTTTAAAGATTACAGGCAGAAAGTAAGTCAAGTAATTGCTGCTAAACAGCTCCTAAGAGAAGGTGTTGAAGTCCCTGCAGGAAAGAATGTTAGCTTCTTTTTCAAAAGTGCAGAAAACAAATACTATGAAAGAAGAGTTAAGGCAAAGGAATTGATTAAAGACTGTGTGAATTCGGATATAAAGAAATATCTTCTTCTCTTGTATCTAGCCGCTTCAAACATTCTGAGTCCTTTTGGTTACTCAAAAAATGACATTTATGATTCAATTAAAGGACATCAACGTATGAATCTAACTTCATTCTAAATATTCACCCCAGCCTCTGAGGTATGTTTTACTAGAAAGCTCCCAAATAGGGCATACACGCGCTCACCCTAAAATGCATACAAAAAGATTGGCTTTTATAAGCCTTATATATAAAACCCATACAACTGTATAACATTAACAGGTGCCATGAATGCCAAAAACCAAGGCCACCATTAGAATCGAAAATGTAGTAGCATCTGCAACTTTAAAACAACGTGTAGATTTGAACGCAGTTGTGAAAGGGTATCCAGGTGTAGAATATCGACCTGAGCAATTTCCAGGCCTGGTTTTTCGTCTAAAAAGACCCAAGACAGCAACCTTGATTTTCAACTCTGGAAAAATGGTTTGCACAGGGGCCAAATCTGAAAAGGAAGCGAGGAGAGCGGTAATACGCGTAATTAAGGAGCTCAAGAAAAGCGGCATAATTATCATTAGTAAACCCGAGCTCAAAATCCAAAACATCGTTGCTTCTGCAAGCCTTGGAGGAATGATTGACTTAGAAAAGGCAGCTTATTCATTAGAAAAGACTATGTACGAACCGGAGCAGTTTCCAGGATTGATCTATCGTATGCCTGTACCAAAGGTTGTCATTTTGCTCTTTGCAAGTGGAAAACTTGTCTGCACTGGTGCAAAACAAGAAGGCGATGTATATGAAGCTGTTGGCAAATTGCATCAGGAGCTCGAAGATAAGGAACTCATTTTTTATGAGTAATTAGTCGAAAGCATACATTGCAGGTCTATCTATTTTCTACTATGAAACTCGGTAGTTACCCTTCATGGAACCAAATGTGCTTCGCACCGCTTCTTTTAGGGACCTCATAAAATCTAGCTGGGTCCTTTTTCCGCTGGAGAACAAGCATGCACAATCACGGAGCAAAAAGAGGTTGCTAAGCCTAAACATAGAAGCACACAGATACAACTAACATAGAAGAACCGTCTCAAGTAACTCCCAAAAATAGGGTCTCGTTAGAACTCATTTAATCCTTATGAAACAATCCTACATTCAGACTTCATGCTGAATCTCCAAAGTGTTGTGCTATAGTTAGGAGGTCTTCTATTCCTACACGACCATCTTGGTCTACATCATATAGTGGATTCCATCTAGTGTTGTGTATAAGGGGGTCTGAACCAAAGGCTTCTGCACATACCACAATATCATCGATTCCTACCCAGAAATCTCTATTCAAGTCTATGGCTAGAAAAGTGAATTTGCGTGGCTCCATTAGTGGATAATAATCTGCAGCATTCTCATCAATAATGTAAGGTGTATCTCCAATTCCATCAGAGCCACTTTCATTCTGATAGAATCCCCTTTTAACATCTACTCCGTCATAATCACTCCAGAAGTTGCCTCCAGAAGGATAACCATTATCCCAAA
>CP070649.1:109689-141548 GCA_020354575.1 Candidatus Bathyarchaeota archaeon
TCTATTTAGCGGGATTTCATGTAAAGGATCAAGACATTCAACAAGCACTGAAGAACTTAGAAATTCTTGTTAAGAAAATCCCCGTTGTCATTCTGGAACACCATCTCTTACGAGATGCAAATTGGCGCCAGTATATGGAACCAATTTTTAAGACTGCACAAGGTGCGAGAAGCAAGATTATAACCGCTGCAGAATTTTTAGGTGAAGAAAATCGTTTACTAGAAGCTAAAAGAAAACAGTTATTCAGAGACTACCCACCTAATTCTGATTATGAAAAATGGACAAAAATAACAGAACTTAAACGGCAGAAGATTAAACCCCCCATTTAGATTATTGTGGCAAGCATTCAAAAACTCTGAAGGTGCGGTCGCCGGGATTTGAACCCGGGTTAACGGCTTGGAAGGCCGACGTCCTAACCAGACTAGACTACGACCGCATAACAAGCTAGTATAGAACCATGCGCTTTAAATTAAAATTTCGTGTATCTTTCTCCTGTGAAGAGGCATTGACAAAAATTAAAGCAGTGCTTTTGGATTTTATTGGCACCCTAACGGAATTAGTCGGATATTCTCTCGAAAAGGCTGAACACAAAATGCTAAGAACCCTGATCGAAAATGGGTACAATATTGACAATAAAAGCTTCTTTGATGCCTATGCAAAAGTTCACCAGAAATTCTATGATATTCGCTATGAACAGCTAATTGAGGTTACAAATGCCATTTGGATTTCCGAAACCATGAATAACCTAGGCTTCGATACTGAACCAGAAGATGAAGGGATCCGCAAGGCAGTTGATGTTTTCTTTGAAGATTATTTAAAGGCGTTGAAACTGCGACCTCACGTCATACCAGTGCTGCAGAAACTATCGAAAGGCTATAAGTTAGGAATCGTTTCAAATTTTACGTGCGCTTCAGTTATTCACGCCGGATTGAGAGAGTTGAAGATCTACGACTACTTTGATGTTGTACTTATATCGGATGCTGTTGGTTGGCGTAAACCCAGCCCAAGGATTTTCCATGAGGCCCTAAGAAGATTGAAGGTGACAAGTGAGGAGACCCTTTTTGTAGGTGATACTCCAGCGGAGGATATTAAAGGGGCTAAAAATGTTGGAATAAGAACAGTGTTTATTTCATCCCAGTTCAACAGCGTATCTGATATGCAGAAGGCTATACAACAACCAGACTATATAATTGAAAATCTTCAGGATCTTATAAGAATCCTTCCCAAATAATGAGTAGCCAGAAACCGAACGATAGCTTAGAAACTTCTCTGAGGAAAGAAAACTTCAAAGCCCTTGTTTACGTGCGTTTAACATGTTGATTGTTGAATAAATAGTCGAGATGTTCATCAATACCAATGCTTTGCAAATTTACCTTTTGCAAAAGGGATTTACGATTTATGTCTTGTTATGACTCCCACAGAGCACTACGTAGAAAAAAAGTGAAAGAAGTTGTGTGCTCATTTCTTTATTGATGCTATGAATTCGTCAATTGGAATGGCTGGAAGTGTCGTAATTTGTATGGTTCCGCGAGATCCAAGTTCTAATGAGACTTTGGCGACTGTCTTGTTGTCCACAGCTTCTACAATATTAATGAAATCATATTTACCTAAGGTTGCATATTGCGAAAGGACTTTGACACCAAAAGTTTCAAGTTCTCTATTGACTTCCTTGATTCTTTCAGGTTTGGATTTGACAGTTTTCCATCCTTCGTCGGTGAGCTTTGAAAGCAGAATATAACGTGGCAATTTCATCTCTCCAAGAGCTTTATATATAATTGTTTGTGAATTTGTGTTTTTTGGCAATAATCAGTGATTTTCCAACGGTGTGTCCCGAGGATTTGATGATGGCTGACGAAAATTCAAGGTTATCTTTGAATTCTAAGATAATGGAGAATTGCTGGAGTTATGGAAGGAATATAAATGTTGATGCGGTCGCCGGGATTTGAACCCGGGTTGCTGGCTTGGGAGGCCAGTGTCCTAACCAGACTAGACTACGACCGCTAGTAAGACAGCGATATATCAAACTGAGATTAATTGCTTGACACTGAAATTCAATTCAATCAGCCCTCACACATAAAAGATCATCCGCCACTGACTGGGGGTACAATTGCGATTTGATCGCCATCTTTCAAATGAGTCTGTAATCCTTCCAATAAATGCATGCTCTTACCATTCACAAAAAGCTGCAAATGTTCCCGCAATCGTCCCTTATCATTATACAAATAATTTCTAAATTCGAGTCCATATTGCTTTGTTAATCTTGCTAATACGTCTTGAATAAGAACGTTTTCAGTCTTGAACAGGAAGCTCTCTTCGTTTTTCCCTGCCAATTCGCGCAAAGTGGTGAACAATCGAACAGAAATTTTCACAAACGTATCCTCTTTTCAACAATCAACGAAATCTGAAATAAACCTTCCCGATCAAGTTAAAATGCAAATGGATTAAAGGTTAGATTGCCCTTTTATATGCATTCTCCAGCTTAATGTCATGGTTTTTGGATGCGAAGCTTTCATCTCGTCGAGTCGTGTAACTGCAGTATTTTTAGGTGCTTGAAAAACTAGTTCTGGATTGGTTTTTACTTCTTGAGCAATCTTTCTTAGGACTTCAACGAAGCGGTCAAGCTCCTCTTTCTCGAATGATTCTGTAGGTTCAATCATCATAGCCTCTTCCACAATCATGGGAAAGTATATAGTAGGTGAATGAATTCCATAATCCAAAAGGCGTTTAGAAATATCTATTGTTCTTATGCCCTTTTCTTCAAGAAGAGGTTTCGTACTGAATACGCATTCGTGTTTCCGAGGTCTTTTTGAATCGTATGGTAGTTTATACACATCAAGTTCTCGTATTTTCTTAATTAGATAATTGGTATTTAGCACTGAAATCTCAGCTGTCTCCTTCAATCCTTCTGCACCCAAACTCAGGATATATGCATAAGCCCTGATGAGAACCGAAATGTTTCCATAGAAACTACGGATTTTTCCAATGCTGTGAGGTTGGTTGTAGTCTAAGCGATACTTGCCATCTTCGACAATGATTCGCGGCACAGGGAGAAATTTTGCTAATTCTTCTGAGACTCCTAAGGGACCAGCTCCTGGACCTCCCCCACCATGAGGTGCTCCAAAGGTCTTGTGTATATTAATGTGAACTATATCAAAACCCATATCGCCAGGTCTAACTTTTCCGAGGATAGCATTGAGATTTGCCCCGTCATAATAAAGCAGCCCATTAACATCATGGATAATTCCTGCTATTTCCGCTATGTTCTCTTCAAAGATTCCCAACGTATTCGGATTAGTAAGCATTAGGCCTGCTGTTTGGTTTGAAACCGCTGATTTCAAAGCATCAACGTCTATACATCCAGTTTTATCAGAAGGCACTATTATAGCTTTGAAGCCAGCCATTGCAGCACTTGCAGGGTTTGTTCCGTGGGCAGAATCAGGTATTATGAGCTCTGTTCGTTCAGAAAGATCGTCAGAAAGCATATGGTAGGCACGCATTATAAGCGCCCCTAAGAACTCACCATGCGCCCCCGCGGCAGGCTGCAGAGAAACTTCGTAAGTACCCGTAATCTCCGCTAGCCATCTACTTAAAGTGTGAAGAATCTCCAGCACTCCTTGTACAGTCATCTCATCTTGATATGGATGAAGAAGGTTCAAGGAAGGCAAGCTTGCCAAATAATCGTTGATTTTTGGATTGTATTTCATTGTGCAACTCCCTAGAGGATAAAATCCTAAATCTACGCAATAGTTCATCTGGGAAAGTCGTGTGAAGTGTCGAACTACTTCAACTTCTGAAAGCTCCGGTAATTTGGGTGGTTCCTGACGACGCATTCTCTCTGGAATGAAGATCTGGATGTCACCAAGTTCTTCTTTAATTGGATTCTCAATCGGTGGTACAAGGTATCCACTTCTACCCTCACATCCAAGCTCAAAGACTGTAGGTTCACTCCACCTTGTCTGTCTGAAACCAGGCATCAACTTGCACCTTCCAAAAGGATCTCTGTAAAAGCATTAACTAACGCGTCGATATCAGATTTGGAAATCGTTTCTGTAACACAATAAAGCGCTGCTTCACCAAGTTCTGGAAATTCTTTTGAAATATTCTTCCCACCATGCAAATTATACCTAAGCAGTTGTTCATGCACGTTATCAACACGACCACTACTCAGACTCATGGTAAACTCTTTGAAATGAGGAGCATGAAAAATAGGCACTCTAATGCCTCCAACCTCGGATAAACGTTTCATTGCGTAATGCGACTTTAACAAGATGGTTTCACCTAGCTCCTTCAAACCGTTTGGGCCCAGTAATGCCAAGTAAGCTGCAGCAGCTGCAGCACACAAGGATTCGTTGGTACAGATATTAGACGTAGCCTTATGCCGTCGGATATGTTGTTCACGAGTCTGAAGCACCATACTATAGCCTCTACTCATTCCATCTCGTGTAGTTGTCATACCTATGATTCTCCCAGGCATCTGTCTAATCATCGACATATCTCCACGACAAGCAAATACTCCAAGCAAGGGACCTCCAAAATTCATGTAATTACCAAGAGGTTGACCTTCACCTATGACAATGTCAGCACCATAGTCCCCTGGAGGTTTTAAAAGTCCAAGCGAAATAGGATCAACTCCAACAACAAACAAAGCTGCTGATTCATGAGCAACCTTAGCAACTTCATCATTTCTTGTTTCAATCAAACCTAAATATGAAGGATTCTCAATGTAGACAGCAGCTGTTTTATCAGAGATTCTGGCTTCTAGATCATCTACACTTAGCTGCCCTGTGTATCTCTCATAATCGATTTTTTGGATGGACATTCCTGCTGGTGCAATATAAGTCTTCAATGTGGCAAGCCGATCTGGATCAATAATTCTTGGAACTAAAATTTCTCGGCGATTTGTTAGGCGCATGGCCATACGCGCGGCTTCTCCTAACCCTGAAGCCCAATCATATAAAGAACTGTTAGCTACATCCATGTTTGTTAATTCACAAATCATGCTTTGATATTCAAAAAGCAGTTGAAGCATTCCTTGCGAGATCTCTGGTTGGTAAGGGGTATAAGAGGTAAGAAATTCTGTTCTTTGAGTGATACTCTTGACTACGGCAGGTACGTAATGAGGCCAACATCCAGCACCCAGAAAAGCGATGATATCTCGACTTGTCTTATTTCTGGCCAATTGTGACTCGATATGAGATTTGACTTTATATTCAGACGTTGGGCTAGGAAGCTCAAGTCTTCGTTTAAGTCTAAATCGTTCGGGAACATCCAAGAATAGTTCATCGATGTTTTCTATGCCAATTTCTTTCATCAGAGCCCTTTTTATTTCAGGTTCTGAATTTGGTATATATGGGTATTTATGGAGTTCAGGCAAGTGTTTTCACCAGCAGACGAGAAATAATGAATTCGCAAAACTATATCTTTAAGCTTTTGAAATAGCTTTACCAATCACTTACGAAAGTCTGCATATGGATTAGAATTATTTAAAGCTGTAAACTTGAATATAATCTTCTTCAGCATCGAACTTGGAAGTGTCAATAATGAAAACCTACAAAGAGCTTTTAAAGCGTGCCCAATCACAATTCCCACAAGAAAAGGGCACAGGTGAACGTTTTGAAGTTCCTCAGGTGCGTGCTCGCGTAATTGGTAACCGCACAATTATCCATAATTTTAAAGAAGTTGCTGATGCGTTAAATCGCGATCCACGTCATTTAATGAAGTTTCTGACAGGAGAGATGGCGACCGCGGGAACCATGGAGGAGACTCGCGCTACATTTCAAGGCAAATTTCCTCAAGATACTCTTGAGCGTTTAGTGAGAATCTATACTGAGAATTTCGTAGTATGCCCTGTTTGCAAGCGTCCCGATACGAAAATTGTCAAAGAAAAACGACTCTTCTTCTTGGAATGTGAAGCGTGCGGCGCAAAATCATCCATCAAAGCCGTCTAATTCATAGAAGCGAAACGATATTGGATGTCTACACAAACTTACGAAAATGGGGAGAATGCACCCTCTTGGCAATTTGCGATGCCGACCTCATAGGAAAGACTTTCAGGCAGGGAAATATAGTATTCCATATTCGGAAGGAATTTTATAAAGGCAATTTGGTAAACCTCGAGGAAGCGGTAAGTCTAATTCAGCAATCAACTATTGTCAATATGGTAGGACGAAAGATCGTCAAAAAGGCGCTCAAAATGGGATTAATCCACGCTGACGCTGTTCTGGAGATCGATGGGATTCCTCATGCTCAAATTTTAAAGTTATAGATAGAATATATTTAAGCAACGCTAGCGCTCTTAGAGCAAGACAGAGCCTTTTGAGGTGGCTGTTTGGGGAAAAAGAAAGTCCTAAGCGAGGAAGCACTTAGTAATGTAGTAATGCCAGCCAAGGGTGATGTGTTGGGCATAGCTATTAAACTTCTAGGTTATGATCGAATTTTAGTGAAATGTCAAGATGGAAATGAACGTCTTTGCCGCATAAGAGGAAAAATGAAGAGGCGGGTATGGATTAGAGAAGGCGATGTCGTCTTAGTTTCCCCATGGGAGTTTCAAAGCAATAAAAGAGGAGACGTATTTTGGCGTTACACTCGTGCGCAAGCGGAAATGCTACGTAAAAAAGGCTTACTGACAATTTAACCAAGGACAATTGTGAAGCCTGATTGGCTTCAACTCGAACTAGGTTTTCTTGAGTAGCAGACTTAATCTCCTGTGAGGATGCATGCCACGAGTGCGATTGCAAGTGAGACGATCCTAATTTGCTGCCAGGCGAAGTTCAATCTACCTCAGAAACCTTCATATGCCCTGAGCCCTAAGAAACACGCAAAAGCAAAAGATTTAGAAAAGGAGAAATTAAAACGGCAGAACAGCAACAAGGTGATACGGAGTCTGAACGTAGAGCTTTGAAAAAGCTTGAACGTCAAGAATTACGTTTTGAGCGAGAGCAGAAACTACTTCGCAAAGACTTTTCAGATGAAAGGATGGTTTTAGAAGAAGTTTTCGACAAATCTACGCTAATGGTGATCTACGAATTTTTGAATAAGGGCTTAATTGACGAAATCTATGGTGTAGTAAAGTCTGGAAAAGAAGCCCGAATTTACTGGGGAAGGGACCGAGATGGAAAAGAACTGGCAATCAAAATATATTTGACAGTTGCAGCTGAGTTCAAGAAAGGTAAACTCAAATATCTCGAAGGGGATGCACGGTTCAAACATGTTCGGCATGACACACGGTCACTAGTTTTTGCATGGGCATTAAAGGAGTTTAAAAATCTACATTTGGCTTTAAATGCAAAGGTTAAAGTCCCAAAACCCATTGCAATAAAAAAAAATGTGCTCATCATGCGATTTATCGGAAAAAATGGAAGCCCAGCGCCTGAATTGAAAGAAGTAGCACCTAAAATGCCCAGAAAGATTTACAGCAAACTTTTGGAGTATATCAAACAGCTATATCAAAAAGCAGGACTTGTGCATGGCGACATAAGCGAGTATAACATCATGGTGTGGAGAGGACGACCTATTCTCTTTGACATGGCACAAGCAGTGCTCACATCTCATCCCATGGCAACAACGTTTCTCAAGCGCGACTTGCAGAACCTCAACAGATACTTCAAAAAACTTAAAGTGCCAGTTTTACCGATCGATGAGATGTATAGGAAAGTTACCGAAGATGAGTAGCCCTAGCTCCTTTGTGAAAATTCCAAAAAGCCGAATCGGAGCGCTCATAGGTCCAAATGCTTCTACAAAGGAGCTTATTGAGAGTAAACTTGGCTTGCGGCTTGATATTGATAGTGAGAGTGGTGATGTTGGCATTACTCTTTCTCCAGAAATTTCTGATCCTTCCGTGCTGTTCAGAGCAAAAGAGGTAGTTTTGGCAATAGGCAGAGGATTTTCCCCCGAGAAAGCCAGAAGACTTCTAGATGAAGAGGAAGCTGTGCTGATCATTGTTGATCTGAGAGAGTTCGTTGGAAAGTCTGAGTCCGACATCAAGCGGCTTAGTGGAAGGATCATAGGCAGAGAAGGAAAAACTAGGCGACTCATTGAAGAATTAACAGACACCTATGTGACTATTTATGGCCACACAATTGGCATTATCGGCTCAATGGGACAGGCTGAAATTGCTAGGCAAGCTGTTGAAATGTTTATTCGTGGACGCTTACATACATCAGTCTATCGCTTTCTTCATGCAAAAAGAAGAGAGATAAAGAAGAAAAAGATGGAGCTCTGGAAGAAGCCTTACGAGAAACTTTAAGAGTTTAAAAAGCGATTTTTTTGCCTCTTTTGACTGAATTCAATGGAAAATGACTCAAAACTCCAAGAAAGGGCGTAAATTGACTCGTTAATTTCAAAAAGATATAATTTCTAGATGCTATAGATATACTTCAAACGCTGAGAATCGGAGAATGCGGGATGGTAACTCAAGTATTCGAAGAGATTAGTCCTGCCGATTTTTTTTATCGGAATCGGGATATTGCTGGTTTTACTAATCCATCCCGCGCTATATTTGCCTCAATCAGAGAACTTGTAGAAAATTCGTTGGATGCTGCCGAACTTGCTGGAGCTCCACCAACAATCTATATTCGCTTAACTTATGGCGAGGGTGGTCTTGAGTCTGGAGTTTATCGGTTGAGAGTGGAAGACAATGGCGTGGGAATCACTTCGCGACATATACCTTCAGCCTTTGGTCAAGTGCTTTTTGGTTCGAAATATAAACTGAAACAAGCCCGTGGAACCTTTGGCTTAGGAGGTACAATGGCAGTTCTGTACGGTCAGATTACTACTCACAAGCCCGCTCTCATAGTCTCCAGCACTGGGTCCACAAAAGTTTACAAGTATAGAATAATGGTCGACATTCAAAGAAACAGACCCATAATCCTCGAAAGAAAAATTCTAATAAATAAGGATCAGTGGCACGGGACAATTGTGAAGTTCTCTTTAGAAGGCGACTATTTTCGAGCCATGCCAAAGATTCTGGAATATTTGAAACAAACAGCGTTAGTAAACCCCTACGCAAACATTACCTTTGTTGATCCTAAAGGGCGCTTATACAAATTTGTTCGGGCGACCACAAAGATGCCTCCCTTGCCTAAGGAAACATTGCCTCATCCTTATGGAGTAGATGTTGAAACAGTCAAACGTCTTATGCAGATGACTCCCCACAGAAACATGCGAGATTTTATGATAAAGCATTTTCATAGAATCAGTGAAAAGATAGCCTATAAATTCCTTGAGTTTGCAGCAATTCCTAGAGGTAAGAATCCTAAAAGATTGGGTCCTGGGGAAGTTGTAAAACTCGTGCAAATGATGAAACGATTCGAAGAGTTTAGATCACCAAGCGCTAGTTGTTTGTCTCCTCTGGGAGAAGAATTGCTTAAAGCAGGGATTCTGAAGGAATTGAAGCCAGAATTCATAGCGGTTTGTCAACGCAAGCCTTCTACTTATGCTGGACACCCTTTCATTATAGAGACCGCGATAGCCTATGGAGGAAGCATTCCAAAGAAAACAGATTTTGTTCTTTACCGATTTGCTAATCGCATTCCTCTTCTGTATGACGAAGCAAGTGATGTCTCCTTCCGCGTTATAAAATCAATGAACTGGCGTAGGTATAAAGCATCTCCTGATATGCCTATAGCAGTACTTGTCCATATTTGTAGCACCAAAATTCCATACAAAACTGTTGGCAAAGAGTTTATAGCTGACAGACCAGAGGTCAAAAGAGAGATCTTAAATGGGATCCGGGAAGCTGCTAGAAAGCTTCGGAGATACCTCTCTAAACAAGAACATGTCGAAAAAGAGAAGAGACGTCTTAGCGTCTTCTCGAAATATCTTCCGAAAATCGCAAAGTTTTCTACAGAACTTGCAGGCAAAGAAAGGCAACCTGATATTCAGAAGTTATTGGAGATAGTGAATCAAGTTGGGAGAAAAGAATCCAGAAAATGATGTTTCTGCTGCAGTGAAGAAAAAGAAGGAGATAGTCATAGATTTGGAGAGTTTTGGTGAAACGCTCTATCACCAGATGGAACAAGGGGAGTTTCCATGGATTAAGATGCCCAGCCGTTCTACGGAAAACATTTACTACAATCCCGAACTTCGTCAGTATGTATTAGGAGAGCGAAAAGTTAAGCGGAGTACCCGCAATATACGTCATATTCGTCCTTTCACACAGCTTGTTTGGACAGCTTTCTTTGCCCATCAACTTTCACATCAGCGAAAGACCTCAACTCTTAGAGATGTTTACTATTCAGCCCAAGCCTACAATATGTCCTTCAAAGATCAGTCAGAGTCAGACAACGTAATTACTGATTTAGAGACAGTGATAGGTTTTGCGAGGGAAGACTTCAACATCTTCCCAGAAGAGCGTTCAGCCATCTTTGGAGACTTGACAATCGAATATACCGTTCCAGGCTATGAAGGAAGACAAATGAATATGACCTCACATCCCGACGGCTTGATGATCGGCCCTGCATTGACTTATAGCGAGTTTGTAAAAACTAGCGCAGATAAAGTAATCGCCATAGAGAAAGGAGGTCTATTCACAAGGTTCATAGAAGAGAATGTACATAAAAAATTCAACGCGTTGCTTGTTTTAACTGCAGGACAGGCACCTCGAGCTACGCGCCATTTTATTCGCAGACTTAACAAGGAGTTAGCGTTGCCAGTTTATATTTTGACAGATGGTGACCCATGGGGAATGCATATTGCGATGGTAATAATTTCGGGTTCTGCTAATGCAGCCCATCTACGAGGACTGACAACACCTGACGCTAAATGGAGTGGAGTTTGGGCAACTGATATAGTTGACTATAAACTACCAACTGACCCATTAACAGAAGTGGATATGAAACGCCTGCAAGAGTTACAGCGTGATTCAAGATATAAAGACGAAATTTGGCAACGAGAAATAAAGACTTTCATGAAGATTCGCAAAAAGGCAGAACAAGAAGCGTTTAGCCGTTATGGTTTGACCTATATCGTTGATGAATATTTGCCAGCAAAATTAGAAGAGTCCGCATAGGAAAGCGACATTTCCTCCCAAATGCTTTTTATTTCAGGTCGTGCGATGCAGCTGAACTTTGCTTCCTAAGAATTGATTCAATTGCAGAACCAGTTTTCATCGTCAATTCACGCTGGGAAGATTAAAATAAAACAATAACAACCATATGATCCCTGAGTGTTAGGGTGACTAATTTGAGTAGAGGAGAAGAATCTGTCGGGTTTACAATCGCAGAAAAATTCTTTGCGCTACTAATAATCTTGATTGGTTCAATTGTTGTGATAAACACTATGTCCAGCGCCGACTTGCAGTTTCCCATCTTTTTCATAGTTGGAGGATTAGCTTTCATAATGATCGGTGTTATAATGATTCTAGCAAAAACATACTGAGCATGAACAGTTGTGGATACGTAAAAGCTTTTGCTAAGAGTTACGACTGCAAAATTATGCACATGATAACATTCTTATGCTTCTATCTGCACCGAGAAGTTCTCGGATTCTTAGACATAGAGGATAACATTATCGCCTCATTATCCAGCATGGGTTTCAGCAGATTCTCACCACAGTAGGGGCATAACCTAAATTCTGGTAATACTTTCCGTCCACAAGCTGGGCATTGCCGATACTTCTTAACTTCCCTCTCCAAATGTTTCATCATTTTCTTCAAGCGAGTTGTATCAGCTTTTAGTTCCTGCATGTTACGTCGCAAAGGCTCAATGTTCAGAACTTCACTCCTCACATTAAAAACTACATCTCGAAGTCCTGCTAACAAACTGCTATTGTTCTGCAAAGTCTCGCTCATCATCTCTAGAATGCTAGTCCTAGCCTCTAGCAACTCTACGTCGGCTTGATTTTCTTTCTTCCCATCCTCCAGTACTTTTCCTAAAAAAGTTTCTATAGGATTCTGCAACGCTACAACTGTAGTTCCACCCCAAAGCAAAAAAACTGCTAGTAAGGATCCAAGCAAATAGAGCATCGGGTTTATGGGCTCAAAAAACCGCGTAAATGGATAAATTCCTAGAAATAAAGATCCGCTTTCATTACCTGTCAACCATAAGAATCCATCTAAGGAATGTAGACCGGACAAAAAGGTTAAAGAGCCTAAAATCCAAACAGCAAGGCCTTTCTTAACCACTCCAGACGACTCCTAGACAACAGTTCTAGAAGAAAACTAAACATATCTCAAATTAAGTCGCTATTCTCTTCTTGGATATATATCAAAAATCGATATATGATTCCTTAGCCTTCTGACTAATCTTAAATAGTGCAACCTATCGTTTAAAGATGTGATTTACTTGACCTTCAAGGCCATACACTATTCTAAAATCAGTCAAAGTGAAGTAGCAGAATGTGGTGCTGAGAAAACGAAAGTTCGGTGGTTGATAACCAAAGACGATGGAGCAGCGCACTTCGCGATGCGTATTTTCGAAATGGCTCCAGGGGGTCATTCTCCTCACCACTCTCACAAATGGGAACATGAAGTTTTCATATTGGACGGAGAATGTTCAGTTGTCTGTGGCGATCAACGAAGAAAAGTTGGACCGGGTTATGTAGTTTTCATCCCACCTAATACTGTACACCACTTCAGAAATGAGAAACCCGAAGTTCTTAGATTTCTGTGCTTGGTCCCTCATCACAGATGATTCAGCAGATTGTATTGTTGATTCTCGTAAACGGACCAATACAAGCAGATCGTTCAGGTTGGGTGGAGTTATAATATGAATCTGCAGATCACAAAGATTAATGGGTTTATCGCTCTGAGATCTTGTTCTGAGGTGAAATTGGTGAGTGACGTTTTGTTTCGGGCCTGCAAGGAGCTTATTGACGATGCAAAGGCTGGATGCGCTGATTTAGTATTCAAGGAAATTTGCATAGAGATTCTATCACGCGCTAAAGCTGTTTTAGATGATAAAGAGTTTAAAGCTTTAACAGAGTATGCATCTTTTCGTATGCAGGAACAATCAGCAATTTCAGTTGACGTGATAAGATAAGCAGCCATTTTGCTGCTTTCTTTTGCGGATCGCATCTTTTTTATCAAGGTCTATAGGTTATAGACAGGTGAGATAATGTTTCGTCAGCTTCCAAAAGACAAAATGTTTGAAGTGATGAAGAATCTGGTATATGTCTATAGCTCAGCTTGGTTTAAGAGCGAAAAGATGGTGATCGAAAGATATGGATTGGAAGCTTCTCTTAGCGAAGGTTTTATGGAGTTGTTCAGAGACTTTGGTGCAAAAGAAGCCAGAAGATTGGTGGAACTAGAGCTTATTGGGGGAACAAATATTGATTCCATAATCAAAGGTTTCAAGCTCTCCCATTGGGCTTTGTTTGAAGATATTAAATTCAGAAAGCTATCGGATAACATTGCTATAATGAGAACGATTGATTGTTCCCGGCAGAAATATGCCAAGTCAAAGTGGGGAACAGAATACCCTTGTAAAGACTTGCATTTCTCCTTGGAATCACGCATAGGATTTGCAAAAGCAATTAATCCCAAAGCAGAAGTAACATGTAGTTTTTGTCCGCCTGACCAAAGGTCAAAGAGTATCCCTGAAAACCTCTCATGCCAATGGACGATAAAGGTCTCCGATTGACTTGTATGAAATTATTTATCTTTTGCATTTACAAGAAAACTTACTAAGCTAATTCTACAAGATTTCTTTTTATCTGGCTTAAGGCAGCCCCATATTCTATTAACCTTTTTTGAGCATTGCTTAGAGAGATTTCTGAAAACTTCACCCTATCATTCGGCTTGACTTGCCCCAGACGCGAAACACACGGCGTAGTAACGATAGCGATTTTAGGATAACCTCCTGTCGTCTGTGCATCGCGCATTACTACAATAGGCTTTCCATTGCTAGGTACTTGAACGGCACCGACTGGCACAGCGTCTGAAATCATAGCCGATAAATTTCCCTTTTCAATTTCTGGGCCATCGAGACGGTATCCTATTCTATCAAATTCGGGAGTTGCAGCATAACTACTTGAGAAAAAAGTCTCAATCCCTAATTGGGTGAAATATGTCAATTGAGGTCCTGATACGACCTCCACTGTCAATTCGCTGGCATACTGCGGAATAAGCCTAGAAGGCATTATTAGTCTGGATTTCGAAGTGGGAGAGTCGTATGCTTTTATGATATCCCCTGTTCTAAGTTGTCTTCCTTGAAAGCCCCCGAATTTTCCATAGATATAGGTTGATCTGCTGTTCATAACGATGGGAACTGCGATTCCACCCCTGACAGCTAAATAGGTCCTACACCCACTTTTCAGGCGACCAAAAGAGAGCACATCTGTTTTACAGACCTGCAAAGTTTGCCACTGAGCAACAGGGCAGCCGTTTATGGTGGGCGAAAGATTGGCCCCTGTGATCGCGATCTGAGTATCGTCCAGAAGCGTGAGCTCGGGCCCAACCAAGGTAATCTCCAAGCCTGCATCAGCGGGTTCGTTACCTACCAGAAGGTTGGCGGTTACAAAAGCAAATGAGTCCATTGCACCAGATGTTGGCACACCGTACCTTTGGTAACCATGACGCCCTAAGTCTTGAACTGTCGTAAAGATTCCAGGTTTTACTACCTTACATAACTTCATTATCTTTGTCACTTTGAATCCAATTCAAACTCTTCTTCTCCAATAGGACGAAACGTGACAATATCGCCTGGTTTCATCAAACTTGGTGGAGATTTTCCACTGTCAAAAAGCCTAATTCTAGTTCGACCAATTATACGCCATCCTCCTGGAGATTCAAAGGGGTATATGCCCGTTTGTCTATCTGCAATTCCCACAGATCCTGCGGGAACGCGTAATCGGGGAGTTGCCAGTCTTGGTGTAACAATTCTGTCATCTACTTCGCCCAAGTATGGGAACCCAGCGATAAACCCAATCATGAAAACAGTGTATTTTTTGCCACTATGCAGTTGGATGACTTCCTCCTCGAGAAGATTGTGATATCTAGCCAAAGAATCAAGGTCAGGACCATATTCACCACCATAAATTACTGGCACTTCAATAACTGTCTCTGGTCCTGGAAAATTAACTTCGCTCATTCGTTCTTCCAAGTCTCTTAATTGGGAAACTAATTGGTCGAAGCTTATTCTCAACGGGTCGTAATAAATAAGAAGTGAACAATAAGTAGGTACGCACTCAAGTATTCCTTCAAGGGCAGATTGGGAAATCAGGCTGTCAAGGTTGCGCACCTTTTGGTTAATTTGGAGGTTTATCGAGTTTCCAAATTCGACCAGTAATGCTTTATCACCTACGGGAAGGTGTTTTATTTCCTGATCCACAATATGCACCTATACAAAAAACCCTACTGACATAACTTTGCAACCTGATTTTCCAAGCGCTTTCTTGACAGAAGCTGCCAGTTCAACAGAATTTACTGTGTCGCCATGGACGCAAAGGGTGTGAACTTCACCAAACGATACGATCTGACCATCAATAGCCTTAACCCTTTTCTCTTTCACAATTTTCATAGCTCTCTCGACCGCCGATATAGTGTCTGAAATGACTGCTCCTTTTTTGCTCCTAGAAACGAGACTTCCATCAGGGTTATAGGCTCTATCGATAAAGGCTTCATGAGCGACCCGCAAGCCTGCCCGTGTTCCCATTTTTTTCATTTCAGAGTGAGGAAGAGCGAATAATATTAATTCTGGATTTACTTCCTGGATAGCTTCAATAACAGCTTCCGCGTAGGTTTCGTCTTTCACCGCAGCATTGTAAAGGGCCCCATGTGGCTTGATGTGTTGTAGATCTATCTTACCAGCTTTTGCAAAGGCTTCAAGAGCCCCAATTTGGTAGATGATGGCATCCTTCAATTCGTTTTGAGACATGTTTATGAAACGTCGCCCAAACCCCGGTAAGTCTGAGAATCCAGGATGAGCACCAACTGCGACGCCATTTTCTTTTGCCAATTTAACAGTTCGAGCCATAACAGATGGATCGCCGCTATGAAAACCACAAGCGATGTTTGCTGAAGTTATGAAGGGCATAATCTTTGCATCATGACCGATTTTAAAAGGACCAAAACTCTCTCCGAGATCACAGTTCAAGTCAATTTTTTGATTCATTCACGAACCTCTGGAATTTGTTTCAGAAAATTGACCATATTTTGCCTGATGGCAGAGGGCAGTGGTAAATCTTTGCATGCATGCATTTCTCCATGTTGTTAAACCTACAATTTTGTTGTTTTAGTTTGAGATATATAGGTGTTGGTAGCTGCTATCTTGCCATGTTTTTTGCTCAGAGGTTTACATTTGTAAAGTTTTATATCGGAGACACTGCTTCTATTCCAAAAGATTAGAAAAGCTGATTAAAAAACAACGGGCAGGGCGTATTTGCGATTGGAGTCAACCCTCATCCCAAAGAAAATACGGGAATCAGCAAAATACTGCCACGAGTGTGGCATTTGTACTGCAAGCTGTCCCATGGCGGAGCTTTTATTTACACAGTACAACCCAAGGAGTCTTTTGCAAGCAATATTCATAGATCCAGAGAAGATGCTGGTGGAAGACAGCCTTTGGCTGTGTGCATGGTGCTACAAATGTTTTAACCGATGCCCCCAGGGCCTAAAACCACCCGAAATATTTCAGCTTCTAAAAACCAAAGCGGTAAAACGCGGATTGTTCAAAGGTTTTAAAGAAGCTGTAAAAAAAATTAGAAACAGCATTCCGCTCCCAGTTATCTGCTTGTATACATGCTTCCATCCAGAAAGGGCAGAGATGGATAGCAAATTATTCGCTGAAGCTTTAGAGGAGCTAAATACTCGAAGGAAACTGAAGAAAAGGAAAAAAACTGCTATCCACAAGGAAAAAGTTGCGGTAATCGGTTCTGGTCCTGCTGGCTTAACAGCTGCTTTTGACTTAGCAGAGATGGGTTATCCTGTTACTATGTTTGAAGCTCTTAACGAAGCGGGAGGAATGTTGAGAAAAGGCATGCCTGAATACAGATTGCCTAGAAAAGCACTAAGAGATGAAATTAGATATCTAAAAACTCTAGGAGTGAAAATTAAAACCAAAACAAGGGTTGGAAAAGACGTCAGTTTTAATGATTTATGGCGGAATGAATTCAAGGCGTTATTTATTGCGGTTGGTGCCCACAAAAGCAGAGAATTAGGGATTGAAGGTGAGGGACTAGAAGGAGTTGTTGATGCTCTCGATTTCCTATGGAAAGTAAATATGAAACGAGAAGTAAACCTTGGATATAAGGTTGGAGTAGTTGGGGGTGGAAACGTTGCCATAGATGCTGCTAGAATTGCGCTTCATCAAGGAGCAAAAGAAGTAATGATTCTTTACAGAAGGTCGAGAGAGGAAATGCCAGCAAACCCTTGGGAGATAATTGAGGCCGAAAAGGAAGGAGTAAGTATTGAATTCCTAGTAGTGCCAAAGAAAATTATGGGACAGAAAGGGAGAATCACTGGGGTAGAATGTTTTAAGACCCAGTTGGGAGAACCAGATGAAACGGGAAGAAGAAGACCAATTCCTGTTCCAGGTTCCGAATTTTTCCTAGAATTTGATACGATAATAGTCGCTATTGGGGAAATTGCCGAAACTACCTTCCTGCCGGCTGAAGTTGAGACTTACAAGGGCAAAATTCTCGTTGATCCAATCAACATGAAAACCAGCATGAAAGGAGTTTTCGCAGGAGGAGACGCAGTCACGGGTCCTGCCACTGTAATAGAAGCCATTCTTGCTGGAAAGAAAGCGGCATTCTCCATAGATCAATATCTAACAGAGACGAAAAACAGGGAGGACACAGCTTGGTAGATAGAGAAAGTAGCAAGGAAGAACCACGAATAGGCGTCTATATTTGCCATTGTGGTCTAAACATAGCCGGAACAGTGGATGTTGAAGAGGTTACGCGGTTCGCGAGTACTCTTCCTAATGTTATCATTTCAAAGGACAATCGCTACACATGTTCTGATCAAGGACAACAACTCATTAAGAACGATATAAAAGAAAATAATCTTAACCGGATAGTTGTAGCGTCATGTTCACCACGCCTTCACGAACCCACTTTCAGGAAAGCATGCGAAGAAGCTGGATTGAACAAATATCTCTTCGAGATGGCAAACATTCGAGAACATTGTAGCTGGGTACACCTCAACGATAAAATCGAGGCGACTCAAAAGGCCAAGGATTTGGTGAAGGCAGCAGTTGCAAAAGTCGCTCTTCTTGAACCAGCAATTGAAGCTGAAGTCCCCATTACCAGAAAAACGTTGGTAATCGGAGGAGGAATTGCTGGAATTCAAGCAGCCTTGGATTTGGCTGACACAGGCTATGAAGTATACTTGGTTGAAAGAGAAGCAAGCATAGGAGGAAGGATGGCACAAATAGACAAGACCTTCCCAACAATGGATTGCTCAATTTGTATACTTGCACCCAAAATGTCAGATGTGGGTCACCACCCAAATATAACCCTCCTGACAAACAGTGAAGTCAAAGAAGTCCGAGGATATATTGGCAACTTCAAAGTAAAGGTGCTGAAGAAGCCAAGATATGTAACCGATGACTGTAGTGCCTGCAACGAATGCTCTGAAGTCTGCCCTGTAAATATTCCAAATGAATTCGATGTAGGTCTAGCAACCAGAAGAGCAATTTACACACCCTTCGCTCAAGCAGTACCATCAACCTATGTCGTAGATAAAGAGGTATGCCTCAATAAGGAAGGCATCATGGCTTGTGACAAATGTATAATAGCCTGTGAAAGACAAGCAATAAACTTCGACATGGAACCTGAAACCTTAGAGCTAGAAGTTGGTACAATAATTGTGGCTACAGGCGCTGATGTATATGACCCATCTGCACTCCTAAATTATGGATACACCCGTTACTTAAATGTAATAACGTCTCTGGAATTTGAGAGGTTGATTAATGCAGGAGGACCTTCTGGAGGTAGCCTTATCCGTCCAAGTGATATGAAAATTCCCGAATCAGTAGCTTTTATTCAATGTGTAGGTTCCCGATCTGAAAAGGGAAATCCATACTGTAGTAATGTCTGTTGTATGAATACAATAAAGGATAGCCTTCTCATTAAAGAACACTGGCCTAGGGTCCAAATTTATGTCTTTTATGTAGATATGAGAACCTTTGGAAAGGGTTTTGAGGATTTGTATAGAAGAGCAAAAGAGAAGGGTGTAATTTTTATTCGAGGACTACCTGCAGAGGTAGTTGAAGAAAGGAAAACTCGCAATTTGTGGTTGACTGGAGAGAATACGCTTCAAAACAAACTATACAAAGTCAACGTTGACATGGTAATTCTCTCGGTTGGCATCCAACCCTGCCAAGATAGCGAAGCTATTCAACGCTTTTTCACACTATCAAGAACAAATGATGGTTTTTTCATGGAAGCACACCCCAAACTCAGACCCGTGGACGCACCAACTGGAGGTGTATTTTTAGCAGGTTGCGCAGAATCTCCAAAGGATATAAAAGACAGCGTCACTCAAGCAAGCGCTGCAGCTGCAAGGGCAGGCATTTTAATGGCGCAGGGAAAGGTAACGGTTGAGGCAATCACGCCCAAACCTATCCCAGAAAACTGTCGGGTCTGCGGGTTGTGTGCTCAAGTTTGTCCTTATAATGCCATAATAGTGGATAAAGAGAACAAACTGGTGGAAGTTATCGAAGCTGCATGTGCCGGGTGTGGCACTTGTGGCGCTGAATGTCAATTTGGAGCGCTGCATATGCGTCACTTCACAGACGATCAAATTATGACTCAGATTGACGCATTGACTGAAGATGATGCCAGTAAGAAGATAATTGCCTTTTGCTGTAACTGGTGTGCTTATGCAGGAGCCGACTTTGCTGGTGTCAGCCGAATACAATATCCCCCCAATGTACGTATAATCAGAACAATGTGCTCAGGAAGGATCTCATCAAAATTCATAGAACATGCTCTCTCCAGAGGAGCAGGAGCAGTATTGGTAGCAGGCTGTCATCCAGGCGATTGTCACTACATCGGGGCTAACTATCAGACCAAGAAACGTGTAGAAAGACTATGGAAAAAGATGGAGCGTTTGGGAGTCAATAAAAGTAGACTTCAACTTTTATGGGCATCTGCTGCTGAAGGAGAAAGAATCGCTTCAAAAATTAATGAAATGCAAGTGACTTTGAAAGGGCTTACCACTAAGGAAGTGGAGAAGGCTAGGGAGGCCTTTTCAGACAATTAACGGGGGAAGAAAATGCCTCAAAAACTTTGGAGAGAACCGTTAGATGCCCAAAAAACCAAGCTTCCCAAAGCGGAAATTTGCATAATAACTGATTTGTGTAAAGGTTGTGGCTTTTGTATCGAGTTTTGCCCCAAAAACGTGCTGGAACAATCTGAGCAGCTTAATAAGAAGGGAAAACACCCTCCCGAAGTGACAGATGAAAGCAGCTGTGCTTTATGCGGTTTTTGTACAGCCATTTGTCCTGAATTTGCAATATTTGTGGTTGAGAAGAAAGGGGAGAACAACGTTGGGAATGAAGAAAAAGAGTAGATCTGTACTTTCAGGAGTCCACTTCCTAAGTGGGGATCTCGCTTGCGCTGAAGGAGCAATCGCTGCGGGATGCAGATTCTTTGGGGGCTATCCTATTACCCCTGCCACAGAGATCGCTGAACGAATGGCAAGAAGAATGCCCGAAGTGGAAGGCATTTATGTTCAAATGGAAGATGAAATCGGCGCGATTGCTGCTGTTATTGGCGCCTCTTATGCTGGTAAAAAAGCTATGACTGCTACTTCTGGTCCCGGATTTAGCCTAATGCAGGAAAATATAGGCCTCGCCGTAATGACTGAAGCCCCTCTAGTCATTGTAGATATCATGCGCGGTGGGCCAAGTACTGGTCAACCTACGATGCCTGGTCAACAAGATGTAATGCAAGCGAAATGGGGATCTCATGGAGACTACGAAATTATCGCTCTGACCCCATCTTCTGTTCAAGAAATGTTTGATCTAACCATCGAATGTTTTAATCTCTCTGAAATTTACCGGGTTCCAGTGATGCTGCTAGCTGATGAGATTATTGGTCACATGTGGGAACGTGTGGAGATTCCACCCGCAAAAGAGATTGCTACTATTAATCGTAAGAAGCCTGATGTATCGCCAAATGAATATTTACCTTTCAAACCTGACCAGAACTTGGTCCCTCCAATGGCATGCTTTGGGGAAGGATATCATTTCCATGCCACGGGTCTAACACATGATGAAACCGGTACACCCAAAACAGTCAGCATAGAGGAGCAAAGCAAACTTGTCAAAAGATTATGCGAAAAAATCCGCAAAAACGTTGATAAAATAGTCAAAGTCGAAGAAGTAATGCTAGAAGACGCGGATGTAGCGGTTCTAGCGTATGGCATAACCTCTCGTGCAGCTCTAAGTGCTGTGCGAAAAGCGAGATCTATAGGAATAAAAGCAGGGCTATTACGACTCATCACTATTTGGCCCTTCCCTGAAAAGCTAGTCGCTAATATCGCACAACAAGTCCAAGCTATTATTGTCCCCGAAATGAATTGTGGACAATTGGTACGAGAAGTTGAAAGGGCAGCTAAGACAACCGCTGTCTCATTACTTTCAAAACTTGGAGAAGATCCTCATCGACCAATTGAAATAGTGAAAGCTTTGAGAAAGGTGACAAAATGAAAGAGGCAGATTTGATGTTGAAGCATCCCTTGGCGAAGTATCTAAGGCAGGAACGAATGCCTCATATTTGGTGCGAAGGTTGCGGAAATGGTATTTTGCTGAATAGTTTTTTGGAAGGACTCGATGAACTCAAGCAGAACTTAGATAGAATTGTTGTAGTTTCAGGAATCGGATGTATTGGCCGTGCAGCAGGATATATTAATGTTGATTCGTTTCATACAACCCACGGTAGAGCTATTCCATTCGCTACGGGAGTCAAGCTGGCAAACCCCAATTTGAAAGTAGTAGTGATTAGTGGTGATGGGGATCTTTTCGCTATAGGTGGAAACCACTTTATCCATGCTGCTCGTAGAAACGTGGATATCAAAGTCATTTGTGCTAACAACTTCAATTATGGAATGACTGGGGGACAGTATGGTCCCACTACACCTTTAGGCTCATGGACTACAACTACCCCATACGGGAACATTGAACACCCTTTCAACCTTGTTCATCTAGCTGCAGCTTCTGGCGCGGTATATGTGGCAAGATGGACAACTCTTCAGGTAAGACGCCTTAAGAACTCGATAAAAAAGGCACTTCAGAAGGAAGGCTTCTCATTGGTCGAAGTCATATCACCGTGTCCGGAAATTTTTGATCGTTATAATAAATTAGGAACAGCAGTTGATGTAATGAAGTGGTTCAAGTTGATTTCACAAGTTAAGCATGGATACGATCCAGCGAAAGCTGAGGTTGCGAAAAACAAGATCATAGTTGGTGAATTTGTG
This sequence comes from Candidatus Bathyarchaeota archaeon, assembly GCA_020354575.1. Classification (GTDB taxonomy): domain Archaea; phylum Thermoproteota; class Bathyarchaeia; order Bathyarchaeales; family SOJC01. Next base: position 132,053 of record CP070649.1, read on the forward strand.
GATATCGAAAAGCCAAGCTATGGAAGATTGTTACGTGAGATGACAGCCAATGTTCAAGATAAGCTCAAAGGAGAAAAATAGAATGAGGGTTGAAGTTAGGTTCGCAGGTTTCGGAGGACAGGGTATAATCCGATCAGGGCTGATTCTATCCATGGCAGCCTGCATCTTCAGCGATAAGAATGCAGTACAAACGCAGTCCTACGGACCTGAATCCAGAGGGGGCAGCTGCAAATCTGAAGTTGTGATATCAGATGGAGAGATAGACTTCCCCAGAGTATATGAACCGGATATTCTAGTAATAATGTCACAAGAAGCCTACTCAAGACATGTTAAGAACCCAAAGAAAGGTGCTATAATTCTCGTTGATCCAAATATGGTTGCAGAGAGAAACGACCCAAATAATGCAAAAATCTATGAAATTCCTGCAACTGAAATCGCAGGAAAAATGGGCAAAAAAATAATTGCAAATGTAGTCATGCTTGGTGCGCTGACCGAAATTTCACATATTGTCGATCCAGAAGCCATGAAAAATGCTATCCTGCAAAACGTACCTAAGGGAACCGAAGATTTGAATATGGCAGCATTTGAGAAAGGCGCTGAGTATGGCAGAAATGTAAGCATGCAACGAAGCGCAAAAACATTATCGTAATTTTCTTCTCCGCTCAATCTTTTTACGAGCTTTTATTACGCCTTTCAACCCTTCGACTTTTTTCGAGTGAATAATTTCGAAGGCCTCCTTCGAAGTCAGCAATATCAAGTCCTCACCAGTAGCTTTTCGAAGAAGAGAGTGAGCAGCCCGTATTGCTTGTCCGTTCAGTTGGGAGTCTGTCTGATCTGCAAGATGACAAATCAATGCTTCAATTGTCCTAGGCCATGTTGGTCCAGCTTGCCCCCCATGATGAGCACAAACTATGTGAATCAAGTCTAATGGAAACCCTCTTCGAATCAATTCGGCCGTGATAAGAGACAAGTGATCCAAGTACTCACCTAGATGAGAAATCGAATATCCTTTCCCATCTGTCTCATAAGTTAACGGTTTGAAAATATCATGCAAAATGATCCCAGACACCACAAAATCGCGGTTAACTTTCCCACCATACACTTGTGTAATAATATCACATAATGTTAGTGCAAGCTTGCTGGTTGCTACAATGTGTTCAATGAATCCTCCAGGGTAACCATGATGCCGCACTAGCCCAGCAGGAGAAGTTTCTATGGGCAATCCTGAGTAAAGTCTTCCTGCAATCTTAATTTTCGGATTGCTAATGATATCAAGGGTTTTTTCCCGAAGAGTTCGGTCTTTCATCAATTTTAGAATCTGCTTTAATCCTTCTCTTTCACCCATACGACATCACTTTCCACAACGTTGATTTGTTTTTGCTAGCAGAATTACATAAATAGTCACGATGTTTCCTCAGATTCGCTATTTTGCCTGCACGTATTTTCGTCTTTCCTGTGTCGCTAAACGATGTGCTAGTGCTATGGGTTCCGGAATGCGACGGTTTGAAATACAATGCCTAACAATCTCCATGGCCTTTTTCAAAGAAATCATGTGTCCTATGCTTACATAAATGGGTTTTGTGTTTTCTTTAGTTAGGAGAGCTGCTCCGATTATCTCTTTTTTATCTCTTATCAGAGCCCAATTTTCTTCATTGAACTTGTTTATAGTTCCCACCAATGGACTTTTTGCTATGCCTATTGTTGGTTTGTTAATTATAAGCCCCAAATGACTCGCTAATCCCAAACGGTAAGGATGCATTATTCCTTGGCCGTCAACAAGAAAAACGTCTGGTTTTAAGCGGAGCGTCTTGATGGCTTTTACAGCAGGGGGTATTTCTCTAAATGATAGTAATGTGGGAATATAGGGAAACCGAGTTTTGACGTGTGAAAACTTTGATTCAAGGAGAGAGAGGGAATCGTAGTCAAATACAGTGGCCACTCCAATCGAAAACCTGGCTACATAACTCACATCTATTCCGGCTATGTATTGGATCTTTTCTGGTAGAGAATCGTGGCGGATTATACGCTTGGAGGCCTTTATTTGTGCTGCATGCGCGTTTTCGATGGAAAACCATGCAGGAGCTTTAAGCTTCTCGGATTTTCGCAAAGACAAGGTGACGCCCTTACTTTTCAGTTTTCAGGCGCCTTTCCAGCTCCATAATCGATTTTTTCAACGAGGTTCTACGAATTTCAATTACAACATCTCCTCGGGTAATTTCTATAATTCGCCTTGCAATGTCAGATTTTCGGCGCATTTCAGGGATGCGCAAACCCGTGTCCATATTCATCAGCTCATTGAAAATGAGTTCCATTGTCATGAGATGCTTCTCGCTTGTCTCAACATCCCCTCCTCTGAGAGAAGTCAAGACCCTTCTCCGAAGTTCTCCTACAACATCCGCCAATCCAAGCAAGTAGGAAGTTGAAGGAACGTCAATTTGCGGAGGACTAACAAACCTTTCATTCTCTATCAAGCCAAGAAAAATCTGAGCCTCAGCATATTCCTGAAAAGCTGCTGCAACAATACCAGAATAAATCAATTCGCCATTCGTAGAAGGAACTTCGTCGAGCCTACCGAATAATTTCTTTGCTTCTTTCAATAGCTTTTTTCCACGCTTTATTTGGTCCTTATGTGCCAGGAAAATGGCCTGCTTTGATAAACGCGTTGTTTTGCGCATGGCATCATATAGTTCATCTTTGATGCTTTCTCTTTCTTTGAGTTCTTCATCAATTTTTTTGAGAATTTTTTCTAATGACATTCCAAAGACTCCACGCGCACTTTGAAGAGTGATTCGCAAGCTATGTTAATAGGCTTTCTTATGCTATGATAGTTTTATGGGCTTCTCAAGTCTACTCAATAAAACTATTCGGCTTTCTCTAGATTCATCAAGTTGAGTGTATTGAGTTTCATCTGCTAACGAAGAAGCGAAACTTTGAATTTCTTCATGTAATGGCATGTTTTCATATTTCAGTCTAAGTCGTGAAAATCCAACATGCATGTAGCTTTTTGGTTCTATATATGTAGGGTTAGATATCTCAATTAGTTTGGCATAGCGTTCAGGGTGTTTCAGATTAAGATGCCGCACGCATGTTATACGCAGAACAGTGGGACACTGGAAACTTGGCAACAAAGCAAGAGTGTCTTTGAACTTCTGCCAAGCGTTAGGAATTAATGGACGGCATATTTCGTAGAAGGTCTCTTTGTCAGGAGCACATGTAGAAATGTAGAGTTGAGTGGGCTCTTCATCGAGCTTACTTAACACTTCAGGCATAGTGCCATTGGTCACTAAAAATGTTGTAAAACCCTTTTTATGAAAAGCTTCTATTAGATCCCCGAGTTTGGGGTATAATGTTGGTTCACCCGCAAGGCTTATAGCCACATGTCTTGGGCTTAAAGCTTCTCGATATTTCTCTTTGTTGGCTTTTGGGTTTGCCTTATAGCCGCTGAGAAGCTTCATCTGCGCGTTTATACAGCCTTCCACAATAAGTTCAGGATCATCAAAGGAGGAAAAATCCATCTCGTCCCACGCAAAATTTTTGTCCCCATTTTGAATGCGCCAACAGAACACACAACGCATCGTACAATTCAAAACTGAAGGGGTCATTTGAACACATTGGTGAGTTTTTATTCCGTAGAACCTTTGTTTGTAGCAATTTTTATCGTGGATCAAGGTATTGTAAAGCCACCGACAACGCTTAACAGCTGAATGATGGCCTACCATGTGGTATTTCTGATTTCTAAGCTGATGAATAAGCTTATTTGGAATAGTAGTATGCAAATGAACCATCAGGTTTTTAGAAGGTAGATTTTGCGTGTAATAAGGATGCTGCTTCTTTCGTGGGAGAAAATGTAGATATCATAAAGAGAAACAATATTCTGGATCTTGAAACTCCTCTGCCAATTTTTTTGTATCTAGCCTAACTTGATCAGGGCCTTTTTTATCAATGACTATTTGCTTCAGTAACTCCGCAATTTGCTCCATCTCATTTTCCTTCATTCCCAATCTTGTTATTTCAGAGGTGCCAAGCCTAATCCCGCAATCAACAATGATATTCCCTCGTTCCAACAGCTCAGCGATCTTTCTTCCTTGTTTATAGCCTCCAAAATCCATTAAGATTTGATGCGATTTCGTAAAGCCTAGGGTTGAACCTACAACAGGAAGTTTATGATCGGACAATGCTCTAGCAAGAGCATAAGCATTACGAATCACTTGTTTGGCATAAGTCTCGCCAAATTTTCTCATTTCAGCGAGTGCCAAGGTTAGCGAGGCTATTCGATTCCAATGAGCGTTGTCGACTATCGATGGATGGATCTTTTCTTTCATAACTGTCCCATAATCTTTGTCAGCGAGCATTATACCACCCTGTGGCCCGAAGAAAGATTTATGGGTTGAACCAAAAAGGGCTGGAGCTCCTTCTCGGAGAGGACTTTGGAATTGTCCACCCGCTATCAGACCCATGACGTGGGAGCCATCATATCCAAGATGGGCCCCAATCGCTCTTGCTGCTTTAGTTATTTTCTGAACTGGATGCGGAAAGAGGAAAAGGCTAGCCCCGAGAATTATTATGTTAGGTCGTAGTTGCTCTATAATTTCTGTTGCTGCTTCAAGCTGAATATTCATTTTATCTTTAGAAAATGGAAACGCTTCAATCTTTATACCAAGCAGCTTTGGTAGTCCCTTTTTCCAGATTCCCGGATACCCGCCATCATCTGCTGAAACACACATCAGGGTATCACCTTTCTTAGCGAAACTGGCCAAAAAAATCAAGTCTGCAATGTGACCCGAAAGGGGACGCAAATCTGCGATCTTAGCCTGAAAAAGACGTTTCGCGATCTTTTCCCCATATTCCTCTATTTCATCAATGAAACGTGTGCCCATGTAAAAGTGGTCAGGTGCTGTATATCTTTGGGCTAATTTTGAGGAAAGGAGAGATCGAACTTGATTACTCATGACATTTTCAGAGGAAATTAAATTAATACATTCCCTTTCACGCCATATTTCATGTTTTTTCACCAGATTCAGAATATCTGAAATCATATTTCTTCATCTTGAATTAATGAGATTCAAATCAAAAACATTATCCTTTGTAGAATTGGAATTGAAGAAGTGATATATAATTGAATGATGCAACAGATAAAAGTTTAAAACGTTCTTCGACTATGAAATGTCAAACTTTCAGGTAACGTTCAAGAGGGAATAAATTGCACAAAAAATCTGAAACTGTATTAATGACTACTTTTATCTTGATTTCACTTTTTCTGGGTTTCTTCACGATATTACCTCTTATGAAAGTTTTCGCTGATGATTCCTTATACACACTCATTCCTAGCGTTGACTTCGTTGGTACTCTGGTTAGGGTGCGCGGAGAAATTGGAACAGAAAATGGTTCATACAAGATTTTCTTTGATGATATTGAGGTTAAGACTGGAACAGCAATCGCAAATGATGTGAACGACACCTTCACTGTCCCCAACAGTACTATCGGAGGGCATCCAGTAAGAATTCAAGATAACTCCACGGGAATATTCAGCAACCCTATGAACTTCACCGTTCGAACTTCTTACACGATTAAGGCATTAACTCTTCCGCATCCAACACAAATGCAAGAAGGGGCTAATGTTACAATTCTCGCTGAAGTAACTGGGGGAGAAACTACAATTAATGGAAATGTAACCGTTAAAGACCCAGCCGACGTGGAACATACGACTAATATCACTATCCCAATAGGATCGGATGGCTACGGAGAGACAAGTAAGTCCTATCTCTTGGATTTTGACGAAAATCCACACACATTCTATGTTGGCACATATGAGCTTGCGCTCAATCTGCTTAACCAAACTTTGGCGACTGGAAGTTTTCAAATAGGATTAACAAATGCTACTCAATATCACAGATTTCAGACAGTCCATATTCAAGCCCTGAACTACTCAACAAATGACATTTTAAAGATTTTGATAGTCGACATGACCACCAATGAGACGGTGGTTTTTGAATCTACACCACAAAACGCGTCAGGTCCTGATGGAAAAATTACAGCAAATTGGACTATCCCAGCCAACGCTAGTTTGGGGATTTACAAAGTAAATGTGACACATACAACAGTACCAGCTCCAGGAAAGGCAGTACCAGACAGCCAGATTTTCACAATCATCCAGAAATCCTTTGCTTGCGAGGTCAGGACAATAAACCTAGATAATGAGCCTGTTCAGGGAGTTGCTGTTGAAGCAGAAGATAGTCAAGGTTCAACAATCCGCACTAATATTTCAAATGAAGAAGGTCTGGCTTCTTTTCGTCTGGAGGCTAGCAACTATTCTTTCGTTGCATATGTCAACAGCACACAGGTAGGTCTCATTGAAAGGGTAAGCCTGTCACAGAATCTAACGGGCCCACTAGCCTTGAATGTTTCCTGTTCGCTTGCGCATCTTAAAATATCGGTGAAGGAAGCGAATGAAGTTGCACTCCCATTTATTCGTCTTAGCATAAACTTTACATTTACCACTCGAACAAATTCAACTGATACAGAAACTGTTACTGCTGAGACAAATCTAACTGGTATGGCAGTATTTCGAAATCTTTTCGCGAACACTAATTACACAGTAAAAGCAAGTCGCTATGACCGAATATTCAGCACCGCTAACATAAACTTGACCTCAACGAGCTGGTTTAACATTTCTTGTCCGACTCTTGAACTAATAGCAAGGGCTCTTGATAGATTTGGTGAACCGTTGGAAGGTGCACAGGTAAGAGTTTACGACTGGGGAGTAGGGCTAAGTGGGATAAAAGGGGCAGGAGATACAAATCAAAATGGAGAAATCACGTTCAACCTAACTTTTGGAAGATATATAGTTCATGTGTATAAAACTGTGCTTTTAAATGAGACAAATACCTACCTTACAGATCAACCCACGAATTTTATAGTATCCTGCAAGCTCTTTAATTTGACCTTAGATGTGAATGTACAGGATTATTTTGGTCAAGGCATACCAAATGCAAACGTCACGATAGAACGGGAAGGAGCGGTCCTTTCATCAAAAAATACGGGGGGTGCAGGTCTTGCACGTTTTACGGAAATCATTGGTGGCAATTATAGAGTCTTGGTTCGAATAGGTGAAAAGCTTCGGAAAATATCGCTTTTGGATCTTCAAGAGCCTACGAACGCGATTCTAAAAATATCCGAGGTCGTGTCAATCGGAGGGTTTATTGTAGAGACTAGTTCTCTCGTAACAGTGGTCCTAGTAGTAGGATTGATCGGTGCATTTACCTTAGCTATATTTTATCGTAGAATAACAAGCCAGAGAAAGGAATGAATAATCGGAAAACTTTATAACATTCAAAAGCCTAAGCCATTTTTGTTGAAAAGAGAATTCAACAAATATTTTGAATGAAAAAACGTTTGGATAGGATTCTACTTTGGGTGAAGTAAAATATTGCTACCCAAGATGTAAATTGTTCAAATGCGGAAAAAACGCAGCGATCTATAGAGGTAAAGATGTTTGGTGCAGATGGACAGATGAAAAATGCAATGTTGCCAATTGCAACTATGCAACTTGTATTAAACGAAGGCTTTTGCCAGAGGGTATATGTGGGGAGACTATAAAAAGAAAGACAACGGAAAAACGAATGGAAGAAACCGTTGGTCCACCTATTAAACTTCGTGGGAAGGCATTAAGGAGGGTAGGCGAGAAGGAAATTTTCTAAGGCAGTCTTGAATTAAACAGTTAAGATTAATAAAAATCTGTGGAAATTACATTAGGTTCTCCCTTTGATCAAACGAATAGCGTGTCTAGCAGGAGGGGTAGGAGCTGCTAAGTTCCTTCAAGGACTTATCAGAATACTGCCACAAGAAAATCTAACTGTAATTGTGAATACCAGCGATGACATAAGATTATATGGTTTGCATGTTTCACCAGACCCGGACATAATAATGTATACGCTTTCTGGTTTAGTAGACGAAAAGAAGGGGTGGGGGATACAAAATGACTCCTTCAATTGCTTGGGTATGCTTCAGAAATATGGATGCGAAACATGGTTCAAGCTTGGTGATCGAGATTTAGCTACTCATATATACAGAACCCAACTTTTAGAGGAAGGAATTCCATCTGAAGAAATCTCATTGAAACTATGTGAAGCTCTTGGAGTGAAAGCCAGGATTCTGCCCGTCACAAATCAAAGAGTTGAAGCGAAAATTGTCACTGAGGCAGGTAAGATGCATTTCGAAGAATATCTTGTGAAAAGAGAGAGCAGAGACAAGGTTTTGGATGTGATTATTGAAGGAGCAGAATCAGCCCATCCATCTTTGGGAGTAATTGAATCGCTTCTCGAAGCTGATGGAATCATCGTATGCCCAAGTAATCCCATAGTAAGCATAGGTCCGATTCTGGCAGTTGGCAAAATTAGAGAGACTTTGAAAGAAACTGAAGCAAAAATTGTTGCAGTGACTCCGATTGTTAAAGGAGCCACAATTAAAGGTCCTGCAGATAAATTAATGAAAGGTTTGGGTATGGAAGTTTCTCCATATTCGGTAGCTCTTCTTTACCGTGACTTCCTTGATGTATTCTTTTTGGATAATGAAGACAAAGTAGAGAAACGAAAAATTGAAAGCCTCGGAGTCAAAGTAGTTACTGCTAATACAATTATGAGATCCTTGAAAGATAAAATCAAATTAGCAAAACTTGTTCTGCAGTCTTTTTAATTGCATCCTAGTCAGTCGAAATCCGTTTGATAACTGGTGGCCTCATTTTCTTCAAAATTCGATAGCCGCAGAAGGTACATTTTATGCCGCCCCCACGCAATTCCAATTCCTTGGACAATACTTTCGCTCCACATCTCACACATTGATAAACAAGGCCTTCACTTTCAGACATTTCGTCACCTTCTGGGACGTTTGGTAGTCAACCTAAAATTTAAACTTATTGACTAGGGTGAAAAATTACGCTTCCTACAGTCGTAAAGACAATTAGTGGCTCGAGAACTTGATTCAAATCCTAATTTAATTCTGAAAGCAGGAGACAAGCATTGATAGATAGATTGGCGGATAATTTATGAGCTGAGAAAATAAGTAAACAACGGTAGAAGATTTTGAAACATGATTTGAAAGTTATGCTCAAAGGTAAACTTTCTGATAGGGAGCTAGCTTTAGTTTACAAGTCATATGATATTGTTGGAGATATTGCAGTTATTCGCATTTCTGATAGCATCTTGCATCGTAAAGAAACAATTGCAGATGCTTTAATGAAACAGCACAAGCAAATTAAGGCTGTTTGGCGACAGTCAAGCCCGGTCTCAGGTGATTTTAGATTACGTAAGCTTGAATGGATTAAAGGCGATAAAAGGACAGAAACAACTTACAAAGAACATGGATGTCAGTTCAAAGTGGATCTCAAAGCATGCTATTTCTCTCCAAGACTTGGTTTTGAAAGGATGCGAATTGCTGAGTTAGTTGGAGATAATAATGAAGTGGTTGTAAACATGTTTGCGGGGGTTGGCACTTACTCTAT
>CP070649.1:141648-170402 GCA_020354575.1 Candidatus Bathyarchaeota archaeon
ATAAAATTGGTAGCCCGGGAGAGATTCGAACTCTCGTCAGAGGGTCCAAAGCCCTCTATGCTTGTCCACTACACCACCGGGCTTTACAAAGCCTATATGTAAAGCCATCGTAAAAATCTTAACAAGCAGACTTGATTTTAGTGGGTGTGGTGAGAGCTTTGGGTGTGAATCTTACCCCGATAATTGTAAAGCGAGTTCTTACTTTGAAGGATTTAAGGGGGAAAAGCCTTGCAGTAGATGCCAATAACTATCTCTACCAATTTCTCTCAGTTATCCGCTCAAGAGATGGTAGACCACTAACAGATTCAAGAGGGAACACCACTTCTCACCTTGCAGGGTTAATGTTCCGATCGACGCGACTAATGCGCGATTTTGATATGAACCTTACTTTTGTGTTTGATGGACAACCCCCTAAACTGAAAGAACAAGAAATTAAAAGAAGGCGAAGACAACGGAAAAAGGCTCTTGAAGAATGGCAAGAAGCATTAAAGGCTCGTGATTTCACCAAAGCCTTCTCAAAAGCTATTATCAGCAGCCGATTAACGCAAGACATGATAGACGACGCAAAGAAATTGCTATTATTATTTGGAATTCCTTTTGTACAAGCGCCTGGCGAAGCGGAAGCCCAAGCTTCTTACATGGCTATGCAAGGCGATGTCTGGGCAGCAAGTACCAAAGATTATGACAGCATTCTTTTTGGCACACCCAGACTTGTGCGTTTTTTAACGATTTATGGACAAGAATACCTGCCAAGTAAAGGAATAGCCCGCCCCTTGAGACCAGAATTAATTACTCTAAGTGAATTTCTTTCCCATCATCAAATAAGCCAAAACCAACTTGTAGACATAGCAATTCTGGTGGGCACAGATTTCAATGAAGGTATTAAAGGCGTAGGACCTAAGACAGCTCTTAAGCTTATCAAGGAATTTGAAAAGCTAGAAAATCTGCCGAGTAAATTCTTATCAAGAATTTCACCCAACTTCGAGCGCGTGAGAGAAATATACCTCCACCCAGAAGTTGCGGTACAATATAACCTCAATTATGGGCCTCTGCGAGAAGAAGAAATTTTCCGTTTTCTCTGTGACCAAAGGGATTTTGCTCGGAAGCGAGTAGAAATGGTTGTTCAACGGTTGAGAGAAATTCACGCTTTAGGAAGACAGCAAGGGCTTGACAATTGGGTTGCGAAACGTCCATAATTGGGGTGAAAACTCGGAAATATGCCCAAAACCCCTAAAAAAAGACAAAAAAGCGTCAGAAAATTATTTAAACCATTTCCACGAAGACCTACACAAATCATGAGAGGTGTGAGAATGAGAACAGATTATCCGTTATATGTTATTGCTGTCATCTGCTTCCTCGTGGCAATCTACGCTTATGCTGCGCCTTTGGCTGAAACTGAACTGTATATCTACGCACTCGCTGTTCTTGGCATAGTCTTCATAGGCTTGGGGTACATGGCAAGACCTAAAGAAGGATCGCTTTCGGAAACGACGTTGACGCCTTCTATGCCAGCTCCACCATCGGAACCGTTGCCAGCAGAAATTCAACCCAAAGAAAAACCAAAAACACCCAGAAAGACACCAGTGAAAAGAAGAGCGCGAAAGAAAAGCGCTGCAAAGAAACGCAGAAAGAAGTGACTCAGGTTACTGTCTTTCTGCAACAGCAATTTCCTGACTCGCGCTGCGCTTTTTCCAGATTTATTTTTTTGGCAACTTGCCCACTATTTTGATGATGCTTCTTGTACACAGAAGCATTCTTGGTAGTCTAGTTGCCAATTTTCACAAATATCCAACGTAGCGACCACAGGATCTTTTCTTCTTAAGAAACGGAACAAGCAGAATATTTTTCTAGGATACTGATAAGCGGAGTGATGGATGCAATTACCACAACAGCTTGTCTGAGGATTACCTCTTTTCTTCATCTAACTCACCTGGAGAAGTCGTCTCCCAATCGTTCAAATAGAGAAGCAACAATCAGCGGGAAAACTATTACAATATCTCCTATGACGGTAACTTTGTCAGCACGAGGTTTAATTTTACCCCAACTTATCGCTTCCTCTAAAGTGGAACCAGAAAGCCCACCAGTTTCTGGGCGGTCCATCGTAATAAGAACCGCATAATCAATACCCTTTCTCGCTATTGCCGCAGAGTGTTGCACAGTATTTCTAGGCACTCCTCCACCCAACACTATCATCCCTAATCTAGATGATATTGTAGCAATATCGACAATATTTGGAACCTCCTTAAATGTGTCAAGAATGAGCGAGGTTTTGGATGGCTTTCGTTTTGCATGAAGCCAATGAATATATGCAAATTCCGAGTCACGAATCGCTGGCACAAAGACTGGTACTTCTGCATTGTAGGCTGCCCTCAAAATAGAATTGGAATCATTCAGGCGTTTGCCAATTTCCATCATTAATTCATTCGAAGAAAAAACACGATTTTCACTTTCTTCTATAATGTCATCGAGCATCTCTGCCAGTTTAGAGTCTTCCTTCATGAAATCTTCTTCAGGCACAAATATGTCGTAAATGCGAAAGGCATGATACTTGTAGAGCATCACATCATTTGCGTTCCAATGACCTTTGTAATGATGCCCCTCAAACGCCTCCAGCAAATCATGAATTACATTTGCACCAGTGGTTACGACAACATCAACGAATTTTCTACGAATCAAATCAGCGACAATTGATCGCAAACCTGCAGGAATGACAGCGCCTGCCAACGCTAGGAAAATTGTACATTCTCTGTCTCTAATCATGCGTTCGTAAATGTCGCAAGCGGTTGCTACTCTCCCAGCTCCGAACGAGCCTGATTTGGAAAATTCTTGAATGAGCTGATTGATGGTCATTCGGGCTTTTAGTTTCATATGAACGACTGGATCCTTGAAAAAATCTTTGCGATCCATGTTTACTCATTCCTCATGGTCAATGTTTGTTTCATTGTGAAAAAGCTTTCTCCGTCACAAAATTATAGACTAGTCAATGGCATGTTTGATGCTAACGGTGAAAACGAATATAGATGAGACCTAGCTCATTTGGCGTGGTTCATTTAGGTGGCATCATTCGGCTTCTTCGTCTTGATGTGGTTCACTTTCTTCAGCTACTTCCTCTGCTTCAGATTCTGCAGGCTTTTCTAACTCTCTTACAGCTTCCGCTTCAGCAAATCTTCGGCTTATTCTGGTTACGCGTATTTTTACGTGGTCGCCAGGATTAGTATTTGGCACAAAACAAACTAGACCTTTAATTCGTGCTATGCCTTCTCCTCGACGGCTCAGTTCCAGAATTTCAACATCGTATTCTTTCCCTATTTCAACTGGTTTGGGGGGAAACCGTCTTGGACGGAAATCTCTGCTATCTCTCCTTCCACGTCTCTCATAATGCATTCTCATACCTCTCTTAGTTAATCACATGTGGCTCAAACGGAACCCAGAAAGCTCATATAACGCTTAATTTTCCTTGTCGACCGGCTGTAAGTTGGATCTCTCCGCGGAAAGAGGAGACATAGCCGTTTTCGACCTTAACTGTGTCATCTACATTCACTTTTTCTATATCGTCGTTCCACAAAGTCAATTTAATTTGCCCCGTTCCATCACTAATGATTGCATTTGCTACTCGGTATGTTTCGTTCTTGTATCGGGACATGACCTCACGGGTTGCTGTCTTCTCTAGGACCTTTGCTTCTACGTCTACTTGTCTCATTCCATTTCTTAAATCCTTTATTTTCAATTTTCTTCTCTCTTTTTATTCCTCAATTGAAGCGCTGGTCGTCGAGATTGAAACCATGCAAGAGTAGCAAAAGCTGTCTATTGCATGGCGCTGTTCTGACAATCCAGCGAGTTTGAAGGAATATTATGTCGAATATAAGTTTTATTATAGTCGCTGCAGAGTCCTCCAATACCACTATAAAGCCCAAATGCCCGTACAACTCTATGGAGAACCTAAACACTTGGGAAGCTGTCAGATCTGTAAGGACCGCTCACCACTAATCTCGACCAAACTAGGCGTTTGTCTAAATTGCATCCGTTCAAAACCAGACAAATCACTTCGAATCAGTGATCAAATCCACAGAAAAACTAGACATGTATTTGGACTTCCCCCTAGACCTTCAACCTCCCTCGGAGGCCTTCAATGCGGTCAATGTGCAAACAATTGTGTGATTTCTGAAGGGCAAAAGGGATTCTGTGGGCTTGTGGAGAACCAATTTGGGAAGCTAAAGCGTCAAGGAGGAACGGCGGAAAAGGGAATACTAGAATGGTACTATGATCCGTTGCCAACAAACTGTGTCTCTTGGTGGTTTTGTCCAGGGTGCACTGGAGCAGGCTATCCAAAATTTTCGTACTCCTCTACAGCAGAGATGGGCTATTCAAATCTGGCCGTCTTCTATGGTGGTTGTAGTACAGACTGCCTTTTCTGCCAAAACTGGCATCATCGCGTTTTACCCCAAAGACATGAACAGGCTATTTCAGCTGAGAAGTTGGCATCAAGAATCAACAAGAAAATCCCATGTATTTGTTTCTTTGGAGGTGATCCCTCAACCCACATGCCTCACGCATTGAAAACAAGTCAAATAGCTCTAGAAGCGGCTCTGGTGCAAAATCGGATCTTGCGTCTTTGCTGGGAAACAAACGGTAGAATGCTCCTCACTTATGCAACGGAAGCTGCAAGGCTTTCGTTAGAAAGTGGTGGAAACATGAAATTCGACATAAAAGCTTGGGATGAAAACCTTAGCAAGGTCTTATGCGGAACCTCCAACAAGACTGCTCTTCAAAATTTTAGAAACATAGGTGATGAATTTTACAGTCAAAGACCAGAACTTCCATTACTATCCGTCAGCACGCTCCTTGTTCCAGGCTATATCGACACGAAAGAGATAGAAAATATCGCAAAATCCATAGCTAATGTAAACCCTAAAATCCCTTATACACTTCTTGCCTTCTCTCCAGCATATATCATGAACGATCTGCCGACCACGAGCAGGGAATATGCCCATAACTGCTATGCGGTCGCAAAAAAATATTTAGAAAATGTGAGAGTAGGCAATGATCACTTGCTATCATAGATTCACTAATCATATGACTTGTACCGAATTGTCGTCTAATTTGGTGCAAGAGCTGAAGATTGGCAGCTGGAATACGTGCACGTATCTGCCACAGCGTCGCTCCCTCATTTTAATTAATACTTTTTTTCCTAATTTCCATCGTGCATATGCCCAAGGAGAGATTCCACAAGGTTTTTCCTTGACCATTCAAATCTGCTCTGTTCTTCTATCTGAAGAACTTTCTTTGGCACATTCGAGAGCACTTTTTCTACTATCTGCTCTGCACTTAATCCTTCAGTCGCAAGAGTGGATACTTTTTCTCTTAACTTCAAAATATTGGCCAGGGTTCTAATAATTGAATCCCTATCCCAGATTCCATGACCGCCATAGGCTGCTTCAAACTCTAAGCTCAACACTGTTCTAAGCGAATCTATTAAGTCTATATAATCCTCCTGCTTCATTATGATAATTGGATTTTGATTTGTGACCATGTCGCCGATGAACAATTTGTCATCTATTAGAAAGGAAACATGATCAAAACTATGCCCTGGAGTATCGATTGTTGTGACCATTAATTCACCAAATTTCATTCTTTCCTTAAGGGGCTTGACCTCAACTGGTAAGGGCTGACCCCAAACTACTTGTCTATATTGTGGAATCTCAGGAGGATTTCTAATGATTTTAATGGATTTGCTAGGAGCAAAGACATTAACACTGAACCTCTTCCGAAAAGAGTATGCCCCCCCACAATGGTCTTCATGAAAATGCGACAGTAAAACGGCCTTCACATCCAACTCCATTTTTTCAAGGAAATCTGCTGCTTCTTCAGCAGTATGCGGACATCCAGTATCGACAACCAACCCTTTATAATAATATAGGGTCGTCCAGTAGAAGGCTTCTCCATTGGATTCTCTGGCAACATCTATCGTAATGAAGTTGTCTGTTAGGCGTTTCCACTTCAGCATAGAGAGCTCCACTTTAATACAAGTTAAAAATGTTCCTATCTAAATGATGCCTTAAGAGTCGTATGCATTCCAAGAACATTTCGTGTCATCTTTTTTATCCTTTCTCTTTCGGAATATTATCATATCGGCTATATTGATAGGTATCAATACAGACTCATATCGTAATATAGGTTAAATCTTTTAAACTCCAAGACATAATCACATAGTAAACTATCCCAACAGGTGAAATATAATGGGAGAAAAAGAAAAGGAGAACCAACTGGAAGAACAGGTTACAGAAGTCCTCACCACAACTAACATAGCAGCAATCAAACGAATGCTTGAAAAAGACCATGCGATCGATTGTCTCTTCCTTTTGGCTTTAGATAAAGGAAAATGGAAGAAAGCCAAAGCCTACATGAATAAACATCAACTTACTCTAAGTGATGGTACCTACCGATCCCGTATGATTGAAATCACCCAGCTAGGGTTGGCAAAAGCGATTCCTATTGATCCTTTAAAGAAACAGTACAGCATAACAAAAAAAGGCCAAAAATTGGCCACTGCGTTGCTTAAACTTCTCCAAAATCTCTGACTAAGAAAACCAACCATTTTTTCTATCCGGCTTTCCGTCATATTTTCTAGCATCGATTTTATCATGGCTAATCAGAAATGCAATTCCTACCGAAAGATTCGGTTGTGATCGTGTTAACGAACGCTATGTATAAAAGGTAATTCTAACACCTATGCTAATAAAGCTGGAAAAATATGACAACCGAACCTGAGAACGATGAATCTAAACCACCAGAGAAGCTATTAATCGACGACGTTTCTGATTTTAAATTTCATGCTGCATATCTTGCTTACTCCGATGCTTACGACAAGACCGCCAACCTAGAAACCAAGAAGCAGTTGAATCAGCATATTGTGGCTCTTAAACAAGAGCAAATTGATTCTTCGACGTTTTACAGGAATATTAGTCAATACCGAGAAGGCCGCCAAAACAGTCGCTATGACAGAGCTCAAATAAGAACACAGAAAAAGCGGGAATGGCGCCGCAAGGCTCAAAAACAAGAGCGAAATAAACGTTACAAGAGATAACCACTATACTTATTTTCCAGATGCGTTTTACCCTTTTAGCCTTTCAAAATTAGTCAAAAAGATGGAATGAACCAGTGCCTGCTGTTGAAACCAAAAACCTGTCAAAAAGGTATGGCAAAGTATATGCTCTCAAAAACCTAGACTTCACGATAGATGAAAACGAAATCATGGTCCTTCTAGGACCGAATGGCTCAGGAAAAACAACTCTTCTCCTAATTCTTGCCACTGTTCTTAAACCAACCTCAGGACAGGCAAATGTAATGGGTTTTGACGTAACTACTCAACCTACGCGTGTTCGCCAGATTCTTGGAGTGGCTTTTCAAGAAGCGAGAGGCTTTTGGCGCCATAAACCAGCCGATATACTACGTTTCCATGCCAGTGTTTGTGGTGTGGCAAAGACGGAACGAGAAAGTGCAATAGAGAGCATACTTAAAGACCTAGAGCTCTGGGATGCCCGAAATAAGCTTTTTATGCACCTTTCAGGAGGGCAAGCAAAGCGAATGGAGGTCTCAAAGGTTTTTGTCCAGCGCCCGAAATTCGCGATACTTGATGAACCTACCAGCCAAGTCGATCTCCGTGGAAAGCGAAAGATATGGGCACAAATCCTTAAGCTGCGCGAGGAAGGCTCTACAATCCTTGTTGCAACAAACGAGGTTAGAGAAGCTGAATACCTTGCTGATCGAGTAACCGTATTAGATAAGGGAAATTCTGTGGTTTGTGACACCGTTCGACAACTAAAGGACAGCATTACAGGCGGGGACATTGTTGAACTTGAGATTGATACCTCTGACATGCAAACCCTGAGAAATGCCTTAGGCCAAATCGAAGGAACTGTCAAAATCATCAATGCAAGCTCCAATCATCTCAAAGCATATGTATCTATGGCTGAGTCATGGGTACCTAAAATGACGGATATCTGCTATCAAAGGAAAGCGCGAATTTCTTCGATCAGAGTGACTGAACCATCATTGGATGACGTATTCCTTCATTTCACTGGTCGAACCTTGCGAGATGGTGACACATGAGAAACGTAATACGACTTATTTGGTTTGACTTAAAACCAGAACTCAAACCTCCAGTCTGGATAATTATGGAATGGGCAATCTTCTTGGTTCAGGTTGGCGTATATGGGGCAATGTTATCACAACTCGTGACAGGAATAGAAGACTATCGTAAATTCTTCGCAGTTGGCTTGGTAATAATGATAACTTTCGATATGGCGTCACACACAGGGCGTCACTTCGTCGAACATGCTCATGAAGGACGACTACCTTACCTACTTAGTCTTCCAATCTCACGGGCAAAGCTTTTCCTTACGATTGCTTTACAGGGGGGAGCGGAATTGGCTCTAATGCTTGCAGTTCCCCTGACAGTCACTCTGATAATCATAGGCAACCTAACTTGGCTGTCTGTTATAGCAGTCGTGCTTGCATTATTTTGGCTTGGCTTTGGAATAGCAGGATTAATGTTGGGACTGTCTTTTATCGCCTTTAAATCATCTGACCTTTATACAGCGATTGTCACTGGTTTGAGCACAATAATAATTCGATTCAGCACAGTTTTATATCCTATCATTTTCTTGCCCTCTTACTACGAATCTGCAGCACGTATTAGCCCGCTTTCATACGGATCTGATTTGATTAGGTTTATTCTGGGATTTGATCCAACCATTCTGATGAACCCAATTTATGCAGCAGTAATACTAGCAGCTTTGGCAGCTAGCACGCTAGGTTTGGGCGTATTTCTCATTCAACGGCTTGTGGAAGGAGTAAAAAGTGCATGAGTGAGATCCGTGTTATCCTTGCGTTGGCACGTAATGATTTTTCATATTTCTTTAGAACGAAATGGCTTATGGCTATTCTTTTAAGCCTCAATCTTTCGGACATGCTTGTGGTTGCTTTGGTATACAAGAAAATGATGACTTTCGACTATTTTTCCTACTTTGTTCCAGCAGTCATAATTATGGGACTTTTTGCCGCTTCGTTAGACACAGGAAGGCGAATCTGGTTGGCTCTTCGTGAGGGCGTAATTCAATATGAATTATCTCTTCCAGTTAGTACCCCTGGAATTGTATTGGCTTACTTGCTTGCTGGTGGAGCAGCTGCATTAGTATATGCGAGCTCACTAATGGCGATTGCCCTAATAGTTCTCCCTGTAGGCGCGATTTGGAGTGCTCTAATGTTGCTGCCTTTTCTCTTCGTATTGGCTATGGGACTTGCAGGTATTGCAGCTACACTTTCAGCAATTGCATCGACACACGGAGAATTCTTTTTTGCATTCCAGAATATCGTGCAGACAGTTCTTCTGATATTTAGTACAGTGTATTATCCTATAGAGGTTATTCAGAACTTTCTTCCATCTTTTTTGGTAGTTGTCGCTGAAGCGAATCCGCTAAGTCTAGCTGCAGAGGCCCTTCGCCAGTACACTTTTGCCGGCGTATCAATTGAACTTAGCTTCCTGATGAAAATTCTTCTATCTAGTATACCTTTTGCAATAGTAGGTGCATTTGCTTATCTTGGAGCTCTTCGCAAACTTCAAGTTGAAGGAAAACTGTAGAAGCTATTACACACTAAACACATTTATTTTGGAATCCTTAGAAAAAAATAATGTTTAATTTGAAGCCTACAATGCGAACTTTCCTGTACATTGCAATTGCTTGGGCCCTGCTCGTTTGCTACTCCATTTTTCTCTCAAGTGTAGTGGAAAGCGTCATTGATCTTACGAACATTGCACCTCCTGATGAAGACATCAGGCAGATCGCAATTTTTCTATATGGACTAGCCATAGTAAGCTTCTTGGGAGGCTCACAAATTCCGGGAGCCTTCCTGAAGAGGAGAAGTTTTGTGGTTCAGTTTTGTTTCAGTGCCATCTTTGGTCTCATGCTATTGCTCGTGAACATACTAAACGATACGGCACTTACCTCGCTCGAGGTTACGATTCTTAAGCCCTTCTTCATGAATTACCCGATAGTAGCCATAGAATATTTGTCCCTACCTTATCTATTCATGATCTTTATTGATCTCCATTTACACGAACGTATGAAAGCTTTTTCTTGGAGGCGTTTTGCCAGATTTCTTGAGGGAATTTTAATACATCCAAAAAAGACATTCGAAGAGGTTCTACTGCGTCGATCCGTTCTTTACTCTTTTACTATTATAATTGTTGTGTCTACTGTGTTTACTGCTCGGACATTGGCCTTTTCCAATACAGGGCTTATCCCTTTTCGATGGCAATTTCTATCTTTTCGCATGTATGAGCCATTGGCCTTTATTCCTAAGATATCATTAATTATTCCGTGCATGTTATTTCTGTGGTTAGGCATATCGGTTTTGGTGCATGTTATTGCACACCAGCTTGATGGGAAAGGTGATTATTCGACAAATGCATCTCTCTTAGGGTTTGCTTTTCTTCCTTCTTTGATAGTTGTGGCCATTGATTTGATCGAGCTAATGATTCCAACTGGTTCAATTGTGGTAAATGCTATCTTTTTCGTATTAGATTTTATAATTCCAATAATCGTGTGGCCTTTTGTGTTGGCTATTTTCGTAATTAGAATATCAGAGAAACTCGAGTTGCGAAGAGCTATTTTGGTCGCAGCCCTAGCATTTTTACCTTGGATTGTTCTATTTGCGGTAGTCTTCCTGTAAGGCAAATACGCGGCTTCTTATGTATGCATGGAGAAAGAGGGCGGGGCAGCATACATGCATCATTTATTGTAACTATGAGTAATATTTAAATATATCTCAAAGAAATATGTTTTTAGATGATATATAATGTTCGATGAAGAGGTTGCTTTGGACATGATAAGGTCCTCAATAATTTTACTTCTTAGCGAGAAGCCCCTTCATGGATACGGAATCATGAAGGAGGTCGAGAACCGAGTTGGCAAGCCAGTCAATCCAAGTCTGCTTTACCCCTTTCTGAAGCAACTTGAAAAGAATGGTCTTGTAAGGTCGACTAAAAAGCCGGTGGGCATGAAGCCGAAGAACATCTATGAATTGACCGAGCCGGGGAAAGAACTTGCTGCTCATATCTATAGGCGGATTGCATCTATGGTCTCATTGGCCATTGAACCAAATTTAAATATTTGTTTCCACTGTGGCTGTAAAATTTACGAAGGGGGATACCAAGAGAATATAGTTGACAAAGAAAGGATCTTTTGCTGTGTTCATTGTGCCCAAGCTTACAAGAACGAATTATCATCCGTAATCCACCCATCTAAGGACTCCAGAAGGAGGAAACGTAAATGACTAAACCGAGTAAACCCAAGGAACAGAAGGTCAAAAAAGTTGTTCTTGACATCGGTGGAATGAGCTGTGTTACTTGTTCACAGACAATAGAAAAACGATTATCCAAGTTGAAAGGCGTCACTCGCGCCACGGTGAATTTCGCAGCTGAAAAGGCCATTGTCGATTATGACCCGAAGACCTTAAACCCCAAAACCATCGAGGATGCCATCGTTGAAGTAGGCTACAAAGTTGTACATGAAAGCGTTTTCCTCCAAATAACTGGAATGACGTGTGCCACATGCGCACAAACTATAGAAAAAGCCCTAAACGAAAAAGAGGGCATATACAAAGCCACCGTCAACTTCGCATTAGAAACAGCGACGATCGAGTATAACCCGGAACAAATCACTATAGCCGGCATTAGAAAAGTTATACAAGATGTAGGATACGATACCATTGAACCAGAAGAAGGCTTGGAAGATCGAGAACAGAAGGGACGAGAAAAGAGCATACGGGTATTAAAATACAAATTCATATTTTCTGGAGCAATCAACATACCAGTAGTGTTTTACAGTTATTGGGCTCTGCTTCCTTTCACACTCCCCACACTTCCGATAGACAATTTCATACCGCTTCTGCTGTTCTTCTTAGCCACCCCAGTACACTTCATTGTGGGGCATGACTTCTTTGTAGGTGCCTACAAGGCACTGCGAAACAAAAATCCAAACATGGATGTACTTGTAGCCATTGGCACTTCAGCAGCCTATTTTTACAGCGTTGCAGTCACATTTACGGGCAGCGGTTCTTTGTATTATACAACCGCGGTTTCACTAATGACCTTCCTTATTTTGGGTAGGTTGTTGGAAGCTTTGGCCAAGGGTAGGACATCTGCAGCTATCAAGAAACTTATGGGCTTACGGGCTAAGACGGCGAGAGTGGTAAGAGATGGCAAGGAGATGGAAATCCCGACAGAAGATGTTCAAGTAGGGGATGTTGTGGTGGTTAGGCCGGGAGAGAAGATACCAGTGGATGGAACCGTCGTGGAAGGATATTCGGGAGTGGATGAGAAGGTGATTACTGGCGAAAGTATACCCGTTGAGAAGAAAGCCGGTGATGAGGTTGTTGGAGCCACTATGAACAAAACTGGCATGCTGAAGTTCAAAGCAACCAAAGTAGGGGCCGATACGGTTCTGGCTCAAATCATCAAGTTGGTTGAAGATGCATTAGGTTCAAAAGCACCGATCCAAACCTTAGTGGATGCGGTAGCGGCGCGTTTTGTCCCTGCCGTCATGGTAATTGCAACACTGTCGTTTCTCGTGTGGTATTTTGTGGGAATGGGGTTCGTATTCGCCCTTACGGTATTTATTGCCGTGCTGATAATTGCTTGCCCCTGTGCGATGGGCCTCGCCACACCTACAGCCATCATGGTGGGCGTTGGAAAGGGAGCGGAGAATGGGATCTTAATCAAAAGTGGAGAAGCCCTCGAGACCGTTCACAAACTGCAGGCAATTGTCTTCGACAAGACTGGAACGCTAACGAAGGGGGAGCCAGAAGTCACTGACATCCTTACATTTACAACTTCGATGAGCAACCCATTGCCAAGGCAAAAGGTTGGGAAATTCAGTGAAGAGCAACTACTGCAGCTTGCTGCAGTCGCAGAGAAAAACTCTGAACATCCTCTCGGTGAGGCGATCGTAAAGAGAGCAATAGAGAAAGAAATCGAAGTTGCAGATCCGGAATTCTTCAACGCCTTACCTGGGCACGGTGTAGAAGTGAAGTACAACGGTATGGAGATACTGCTGGGCAACCGAAAGTTGATGAAGAAAAACAAGATAGACATAGCGTTTCTTGAGGGGAGGATGAAGGACTTGGAGGAAGATGGAAAGACCGTGATGCTAGTGGCTGTAGATAAGAAGGCTGCTGGCATAATTGCTGTCGCTGACACTTTAATGGAGTACTCTGCTGAGGCCGTAAAGACGCTTCAACAGATGGGGTTAGAGGTGATTATGCTCACAGGAGACAACGAACGGACAGCGAAAGCTATTGCGAGACAGGTGAACATGAACCAGGTGCTTGCGGATGTTCTTCCTGGAGACAAGGCTAACGAGATAAAAACCCTACAAAAGGAAGGCAAAATAGTAGCTATGGTCGGCGATGGCATAAATGACGCGCCTGCGCTAGCGCAGGCAGACGTCGGAATCGCCTTGGGAAGCGGAACTGATGTCGCAATGGAGACCGGAGACATCGTGTTAGTCAAAGATGATCTAAGAGATGTAGTTACCAGTATCCAATTGAGTCGAGCTACGATGACAAAGATCAAACAAGGACTATTTTGGGCATTTGCCTATAACACCGCTCTCATTCCTGTCGCTGCTGGCATTTTATACCCACTAGTAGCCATATTGTTGGACCCCGTCTTCGCAGCGGCAGCAATGGCAACAAGCTCCGTGTCCGTTGTTGCAAACGCCTCGCTCTTAAAGAGGTTTAAACCAAAAATGCAGAGGACCACCAAAAAAACATGACTCAACCCAGTAGGAGGTGAAAGGATATGGCAAAAGATCCTATCTGCAAGATGGATGTGAATGAGAAGACAGCGAAGTACAAGACGACATATAAAGGAAAGACCTACTACTTCTGCGCGCCAGGGTGCCTGAAGACCTTTGAAGCAAATCCTGAAAAGTACTCAAAGTAGCAATCCATATTTAACCCACTTTTTTGGGTGGCAGAATCAATACACAAAATAAATAGAGTGAAATATGCATGCAGGTAGAGGAATAGTTTGTGTTTGGTCAATTTTTGCTGGCTTTCAGAGAAGCCCTTGAAGCAGCGTTGATAACCGCTATCATTTTGGCATATTTGACCAGAACTGGAAGGAGACCATTAATACGTTATACTTGGTATGGTGTCTACCTCGCAGTCGCTGCCAGCTTGGTCCTTGGAGTTATTATATTGTTCATTTATGGTGGTCTCTCGGGACCAGCTAAAGCTCTTTTTGAAGGGATTGCTGCCCTTATCGCAGTTTTGGTCCTGTCTTCCATGATTTACTGGATGGCTCGCAAAGGCAAGGAACTTCAAAAAGAAGTCGAAAGTCGGTTAAAAGATATTTCTGCTCAAGGAGCCCCTCTAGCTTTAACGTCGTTCTCCTTCATTGTAGTGTTTCGAGAAGGCCTTGAAACCGTACTGTTCTTGACTCCCTTCTTGTTAAACGATATTGCAGGCACCTTACTTGGGGCGTTTCTCGGAGTCGTATCGTCACTGGGACTTGCATACGCAATTTTTGTTATTGGAATGAAAATTAACATACGAAAATTCTTCTATTTCACTAGCATACTACTTGTGCTTCTAGCTGGCGGGTTGGCCGGATATGGAACACATGAACTGGTTGAGTATTCTAAAGATTCAGGGATTGAATTGGGCTGGCTTGGTGAGCATGCCTACAATTTAGACGTGCCATCGGAGAGTCCGTTTCACCATAAAGGAATTGTTGGATCAGTATTCGCGGTGATGTTTGGCTACTCTGTGAGTGCTGAATGGCTGAGAGTGATAGTTCACTTTGCCTATTTGACAATAGCATTTCCTATAGTAATCTGGGTTTATATGAAGGATGTTAAGAAGGAAGAACCAAGATAATTCCCTGCGAATCTAACTGCAAGTCTCGGGCTAACTGCTCAAGAAGATGCCTGTGTGCGCAAAGAACCTTGCAGCATCCCCCGGTTCTTCCCAAAATAGAGTTAATTATGAAGCCGGGGATGGGAATTGAACCCATATAGAGCAGCTCTGCAGGCTGCCGCCTGAACCGTTCGGCCACCCCGGCACTTTAGCAAAACTGAATATTAACTAAATAAACCTAACCCAATATTCATCCTAAGAATTTCTTGTAATATTCTTGAGCTTTTGCTACTGCCTTTTCAGGTATCTTCATAATTAGCCCATAATCCATTTCAGGAGCTAGTTTTTCACATTTGCCAAAATACTGCTTCACCTTTGTAACATCACCCTTCCAAAGGGCCAACCCTCCAGCAACATGATACCATATCCTTGCTTTTCTGGTTTGTTTCTGCTTTTCAAATTCCGTTGCCTTTTTTATAGCTTCTTCCAGAGTTACATCGATTTTCTGTGGCTCAAGGAACATTGTGTGCCATAGGGCTTGGCAGACCTCACTGTCGTCGCCACAAATATTTTCTAAACTTGTTTTTTCGATTTCAACTTGTTTCTCAATCTTTTCTTCTTTCTTCTTTCGCTTGAATAAGCCTCTCACCATGAAACTTCTCCTTAAGCACACCATTTTTGTTTGTTATGTTGCCATTTAACATCATTGAAAGGGATTTAAATGTTTAGTGCCGTCTACGAATGGATGCTAGATTGATTTAAATAAAAAAATTTTTCACTTTCTCCATACACTTAAAGAGACTGATTTACCATTAGGTGGAAAGGAGGATCTTAGAAGCTGAAGCCCTTTAGTTTTGTGCATGTTTCGGACATCCATTTGGGATATACTCAGTATAATCTGGAAGCGAGACGTGAAGATTTCAATGACGCCTTTCGAGAAGTTGTAGATAAAACAATTAAACTAGCGCCAGACATGCTCATTATCGCGGGGGACATCTTCCACCACGCAAGGCCCAGCAATGTAACATTGGAAGCAGCTATTGAAAACTTCGGTCGCCTTAAAAACGCAGGTATTCCTGTGTTAGTTGTTGATGGTTCTCATGACGCTGCACCCAACTTGATAACGGGCACAATTCTCAATCCTTTGGATGCAGCTGGCTTACTGTATTATCTACCTCGTCATGAAGGGGCTTGTTGGCAAAATGAGAAATGTTATGTTTATGGCATTCCGAACTTTAGAACTAGGCGAAAAACTGAAGAGAAACTTCCTTCTTTTTACGAGAAAAATAATCCGGTGCCTGATAGGGAGCTGTTTAACATATTTGCATTCCATATGGCAATAGACTTGCCAAACGTGAAACCAATTCAAATGGAAGCTGAAGCTCCACCTGAATTAATCCCTGAAGGTTTTGACTATTATGCGGGAGGACACGTTCACAAGCCTTCAAAAAGAGATTTCAAATCAGGCATCTTGGCTTATAGTGGATCAACCGAGGTTGTCTATTATGATGATTCAATGCCCAAAAGAGGCTTTTATCATGTGAAAGTAAATGAGAAGGGCCACGCTGAATGTCAGCACATCAAGTTGGAGAAAACTCGACGATTTTCAATCTTTAAGATTGATTATAGTGGCATGGTTCCATCACGGATTAGCGAAGCTGTGGTTCGCCAAATTAAAGAGATTGATGATGAAGACATCATCATAGTTCCCATTCTAGAAGGTACCCTTCCTGCGGAAGCTAGCAGAAGTGAAATTAGCGTGACTGCAATTCGAAATGCTGCTAAGAAGGCTCTTTTGGTCCATCCGATCATCAGATTAAAAGAGACGGAGATTCCCGAAGAAGTTGTACGCTCTATATTTGAGGGCGAGCTTAAAGATTTAAAAACTAAAGCCTTTGAATACTTTCTTCAAGTATTCTCAGAACGATATTCCAGAGATGAAGCTGAAAACATCGCTCGCCTTTCATTGAATCTTATTGAACCACTAACTCGGAAAGATGAGGCTAAAGTGAAAGAAAAGCTTGAGGAATATCTGAATGAGGATTAAGTCAATTTCTCTAGAAAACATCCGATCTCATGTAAAATCTAGAGTTGATTTTGGAAAAGGCTTCAATTGCCTGGTTGGAGGCTTAGGAACAGGCAAATCTAGCATACTTTATGCCATCGATTTTGTGTTTTTTGGGGATCCTTTGACAAGAAGCTATCATTATCTCTTGCGTGAAGGGGAGAGCATGGGTAAGGTGAGTGTTGAGTTCTTATTAAATGGCAAAATGTTCCGTCTCGAAAGGGGATTGAAAAGGAGAGGAAAGGGAATAGGTCAAGATGTTGAAAACCTTAACCTCTTTCGAGGAGATAAGTTAATCGCTAGCATGAAAAACGAGGCTGTTTCAGAACAACTGGAAACTATAACTGGGCTCGACAAAGAGATTTTCCGCGAAGTTGTTTGGATTAGGCAAGAACACCTTAAAGAGTTGTTAGATGTAACTCCTCGAGAACGTCAAAAACGTTTAGACCAGCTGTTTGGATTAAGTGATTATGAGGTAGCGTGGAACAATATCCGTGGGGTTCAAAGAGAGTACGAAGTTGAAATGAAAGCTTACGAAAAGGATTTTGATGTTTTAGGGATTGAGAAGCTTGATGGAGACTACCACGATGCTCTTGAAGAATATTCCTCACTCGAAAATGAAACTCTAAATTTGGAGAGTAAACGGGATAAGGTGAAGGCCGAGTTAACAACTTTCTTTGCCAAACTTCAGAGCCTTGAGAAATTAAGGAATCAAACTGAAGAACTGTTGAAGAAAGAAGCTGAGTTACGAACAAACCTGACAAATACTGAGGATATGTGCGCAAGACTCGCAAGTGAAATTCAAAGAAAGACAGGAGCAGTTTCAGAATTTGATCAGCGTTTAAAAAGTCTTGAGACCCGCTTAAATTCTCAAAAGGAACAGTTAGCGAAAATTGGTTTAGCTCCAGACTCTTCAATTGAAGAACTTAAACACCACCTTGCCTCTTTTGATGAACAATTGACAAGCCTGAAAGCAGAACAAGAAACAGCAAGAAAAGAAACTAGCGCTTCGAAACAACGAGCTTCCACTCTTGCTGCTGAAAGCAAATGTCCCCTTTGCCTGCAGCCTTTGCCAGAAGATTATAAAATGCTCATGCTTCAGAATATTGAAACCGAAAACCAAGAAAGAGATGGAAGACTTGCAGAGCTACGTGGAAATATGACCGAAGTGGAGACCCTGAGGAACATAGTAAATAACGCAATATACGACTTAAAATCACAAAGCGAAAGAATACTCGACCTAAAAGCGCGAATCATTGAAGAGCACGAATCTGGTAGCAAACTGGAAAATGAGTTTCAAGAACAGCAATCCCAAGAAAAAACCTATCGTACAAAGCTTCAGGAAATTCGACAGGAAATTCAAAGATTTGATATATCTGAGTTGGAAAATACGCGGAAACTTCATGAGACAGCAAATAGCCAACTTCTCACAATAACCAAAGAGCTAGAATTCAATAGAAGTCAGAAAGAAACCGTTTCCCTCAAAATAGAAAATCTTCGTGAACGCCTTGAGTATGCTCAGAAGAAGATGGAAAGAGTGGGTAGAATAAGGCGACTGTTGGAAACTGTTGATGGAATTCGAGAGGCATATAGAAGCATTCAACCCAAATTGCGCGTGGAGTTTATTAAAATCCTTGAAAGGGTAATTCAGCGAGTCCTCGACACCCTTACGGGCGAAGAGGACACCTCTCTATTAGTCCACATCGATGAAACATACACTCCCTCTATAAAAAGCCTAGATGGATACACACGCGAAGTATCGTATCTTTCAGGTGGAGAACGGACCCTCCTAGCCTTTGCCTACAGATTTGCCTTGGGTCAGCTTATCATGCAAGCGCGAACGGGACATGGCCTACAAATGCTCTTGCTAGATGAACCTACAGAAAGCCTTGGTAGAGAAGACCAATCAGTTGATCGTTTAGCAGAAGCCATTGCTCGCCTCAAAGCGATAGATCAAATAATTGCAGTTACTCACAATGAGGCATTTGCAGAAAAAGCTGACCATGTCATAAGATTGCAGAAAGCCGATGACACGAGCAGAGTTGTTGTTGAGCAATGAAATTGGCGCTGACTCATGGTTGAAAGCAGACGACTTGCATTGCTCGAAGGTATAACGGCTGGAATTCTCTTTGGTTCAGCAGCATTATTCATTCGATTGACTGGTATGAATGTTTCTTCATTGGCTCTTTGGAGGTTGGTGATAGCTTGGGGAGCAATTGCTTCTGCAATTCTCCTTCTTCAAAGGAATTTTCCCACTGATTTGCTTCGAAGCAATTGCAAATATTTCCTAGTTCTAGGGATTTTGTTGGGAGTTCATTTTCTTCTCTTTATCTCTGCCGTAAGAAACACAACAATTTTAAATGCAACAGTTTTGGTGAACACAACGCCATTATTCTCGATGATAATATCCACATTTCTTTATGGCGTAAAACCATCAAAGCTGGCTTTGATGGGCTTGACATTGTCATTTATTGGTGCAAGCCTACTAGCCTTTGGGGATGCGAGAAAAGGAAATACTGCTAGCTTGATCGGAGACTTGCAAGCTGCGCTAGCTGCCATTGTAGAAGGTTTCTACCTCAACTATGGCAGAAAAAAGCGAAGCCAGCTGCCACTCTTGCAAACTATGTTTTTTATATATTTATTTTCAGCTTCAACAGTGAGCGTTGCTTTGATTTCATTTACACCCGTTTTGGGTGAAATCAGCTTCGAAATCCCACGTCAATTAGATGCGCTTTGGCCCTTACTTGGATTAGGTGTCCTTTCCACAGCGATGGCCCATACCTTATTTTTCTCCTCTCTATCACACCTCAAATCCTTTGAGACAGCCACAATGGCTCTTCTTGAATCTCTGGGGGCAACATTTTTGGGTGTGCTATTTTTTACTGAAATTCCGCCACCATTTTTTATTTTTGGAGCGATTATAGTTCTTGCGGGGATTTTTACTGTAGTATCAGGAAGATAAATTGTCAAGAAAAGAAAGACTATTCAACACGGATAAATCTTTTTTCTTTAATAACAAAAGCATTTTCTTTACCGGAAATCACTCGAAAATCTTTAAGGTCTGCTTTATGAAGAAATTTGCGCAAGAGAGTACGTAAATGAGCACGTGGAAGTGTCCTCTCTTCTTCCTCTTCGTAGCTTATTGTAATTTCGCTTCCTGTCATGTCGATTTCAATTCCTTCCAGCTTTTCTTCTAAAAAATCAGCTAGCTCTTTTACTGTATCTCCGTTGGCTTTTTTGCGTAATTCAGATATCTCGATGGGTATTTCTGCCATGCTCTTTTTCTCCTTGATCTAGGGCATAATTTCTTTTAAACACTAGTATTTAATGCATCTCCTTTTTTGGTTCCTCCTGAGTAGATTGTAAATAGAGAATTTGTCAGATCGCCCGTCGAGAGTTATGTACATCACGGCTATGCTCATATGACTCTCTTGCTCATCATCCACCAGCAAAGAGACGCAACACAGACTTAAGGATTTTGGATTCAAAGTGTAGGCTTGCATAAAGCATAACTATTACACAATAAAATGCTCTATAGAGCTGAGGATCATGGATGTTCTTGAAGCGATAGAATCTCGGAGAAGCATTCGCGCTTTTAAGAGAAATGACATTTCTGAAAAAGATGTTAGGAAGCTTATTAATGCTGCAAGGCAAGCGCCTTCAGCTGGAAATATCCAGCCATGGGAATTTGTGATAGTTAAAGATCCGGAAAGGAAACAACAATTATCAGTTGCAGCTTTGAACCAGACCTTCATAAGCCAAGCGCCAGTCGTGATTGTTGTGTGTGCGAATGAAACACGTTCGAAATTAGGCTATGGCAATCGTGGTGTGAATCTATATTGCATACAAGACACGGCTGCGGCCATAGAAAACCTGCTATTGGCAGCTCATGCACTGGGACTTGGTGCTTGTTGGGTTGGTGCGTTTCGAGAAGAAATAGCAAGAGACGTTTTAAACACACCCGTCCATGTTCGACCTATTGCTATAATTCCCATTGGGTATCCTTCAAAGAAGCCAACTATTCGAGCCAGAAGGCCCTTAGAAGATATCATTCATCAAGAAACTTTTTAGAGTAACAACTTTACCAATTAATTTCTACCTCAATTTTATTTTAGTAGGGGCAATGTTAAGGTTAATTGGAGGGTTTCAAGTTGGAGTTCTCTTTGATAGCTGATTGCTACGAGAAGATTGAATCCACAACTAAGAGACTTGAAATGACTCAGTACTTGGTAGAGCTTTTTAAGATAACTCCCGCTGAGATGGTAGACAAAGTTGTTTATCTAACGCAAGGAAAATTGTACCCGGACTTTGTTGATGTACAAACAGGTATAGCTGAGAAGCTTGCCATCCAAGTGGTTGGCAAAGCAACAGGAAGAAGTGAGCGAGATATTAGAGGAGAATTGGCCAAAACGGGGGACATAGGGGAAACTGTTCAGGGTTTCATGACAAGAAAAGCTCAATCGACATTATTTGATGGAGCCTCTTTAACCGTGAAAACAGTCTATGATCAACTTGACAAAGCAGCCAGAGCAGCTGGATCTGGTTCTATGGAACGAAAACTAAGCCTTTTAGCAGGACTACTAACAAGCGCTTCGCCAAAAGAAGCAAAGTACATCATAAGAATTGTGACTGGAAACCTGCGATTGGGGATCGCGGACATGACGGTTTTAGACGCTTTAGCGATAGCATATGGAGGAGGAAAGGAAGCAAGAGCACCATTAGAGCGAGCTTACAATATTTCCTCAGATCTTGGGAGAGTAGCTAAGATAGTTACAGAACAAGGGCTAGGAGGTGTTCAAAGATTCAGAGTAATATTAGGCAACCCTATTCGTCCAATGTTGGCAGAAAGATTAGGATCTCCAGAAGAAATATTAGAAAAGCTGAATGGCAAATGCATGGCAGAATTCAAGTACGATGGTGAGCGCGTTCAAGCTCACAAGAAAAATGGTGGTGTTACTCTATTTTCCCGTCGTCTGGAGAACATCACGACCCAATATCCTGATGCCATTGAGCTCTTCAAGGAGCACATTAGGGTGAAAAACGCTATCGTCGAAGCTGAATTTGTTGCAGTAGATGAAAATACTGGCGAATTGAAGCCTTTCCAAGAACTGATGCATCGTCGACGAAAATATGGTGTGAAAGAAGCGATGAAAAAACACCCCGTCTCCATATTCATATTCGACCTACTATACGCTGATAAACGAGACTATACTTTAGAACCTTATCCAGTCAGGCATGAAAAACTCAAACATATAATTACTCAAGGCGACCGCGTGACAACTGCGGAATTTCTAGCAGTGGACAATGTTGCGGACCTGGAACGGTTCTTTGAAAAGGCAGTGGAGATAGGTTGTGAAGGACTTATCTGCAAATCAATAGCACAAGATTCCCTATACCAGGCGGGTGCAAGAGGTTGGATGTGGATAAAATACAAGCGTGAATATAAAAGTGAAATGTCTGATACTGTGGACTTGGTAGTCATAGGCGCTTATCATGGCAGAGGAAAACGAGCTGGAACATATGGAGCATTGCTGCTAGCTGCTTATAACAGAGATGATGGGGTCTTTGAAACAGTGACAAAGTGTGGAACTGGCTTTACTGATGAAGACTTGGAAAGAATTCCCAAAATGATGAAAAAACATAGGGTTCCTCAGAAACATCCAAGAGTACACTCAATGCTTGATGCAGATGTATGGTTTAAACCAGAGGTTGTACTGGAAGTTCTTGGTTCAGAGATAACCCTGAGCCCTATCCACACGTGCGCGATGAATTCAATTCGTGAAGGAAGTGGCCTAGCAATAAGATTTCCTCGATTTACCGGAAACTATAGACTTGACAAATCTGCAGAGGATTCAACCTCTAATGAGGAAATAACAAAAATGTATCGCAACCAGTTGAAGAAAATGAGCGAAAGCTAAACTCCATAAGTTAGCGAGAGATTAATGAACCTCATTAATCATATAATTTCTAGGATGTCTAGCTCATAATCAAGCTCGATCCATCAGATGACAAAAGTGCGAAAACAGAAAACATCGAAAAGAAGCTTGAATAGAAAATTACTATTTAGCACCCTTCTTGTTACTCTTTTTCTTGTATTTGTGTTGATTGCTCTTTTTGCGTTTTTCCTTCCCCAAACGGAAGATTGGACAGCTGCCATTGTAGACCAACTTACAATTGAAGTTGAAGTAAATCAGGAGTTCAACTCCACTATTTCGTCGTTGCTTAATGCATCAGGATTTGATGTTCATTATTATCCGGGAGCTGATGTAACTGTAGACTTTTATAAGAGTCTCCCATCAAAAGGAAGCAAGATCATAATCTTAAGAGCCCACTCTGCAGTCAGAAACAACACTGATTTTGTTGACCTGTTCACTTCGGAGCTCTATAGCGAGTCCAAAAGGGATTTTTACTCAGCCAAGTATGGAAATCAGTTGAGTCGAGCCAGGTTCCTGATACCTCCCTTTAACGACTATTTTGCTGTTGGCCCAACCTTTATAGAGTCTAGCATGAAGGGAACTTTTTCTGATTGCATAATTATCCTAATGGGATGTGAGAGTCTCAACAAAACGAGTATGGCTGAGGCGCTAGTAAATAGGGGTGCTAAAGCTGTTCTTGGTTGGACTGACTGGATATTATTGGATGACACCGACAACTCCACCATACAGTTGCTCCGATATTTGCTAGCTCAGAATCCCTTTACTCTTCAAAGTGCTGTTGCTGAAATTAACAAGCTTTCTCATCCCTATGGTGCAAAGCTGGAATTCTATCCCAAAACTGACCAAATAAGGAATTATAAAATCCCTACGAGGAAGGATGTGACGAGTTTGAGTTTATTAAATAACTCGCTCCAAAGGATCCTACTTGTACCGTTAATCAAAGGAGAGCTTGCTGATCAGATCGTCTTCAAGTCGAAACTCAAGACTCAGTATCCTTAATTTGAGTCTCCACAGTGTTTGATTCCGGTCTGCTGAATATTATCTTGGCAGGTTTTGGCAATGTAGATGAAGTTGTTCGTGGAGTCTTAAGGTTTTCACAATGTTTTGATACAAGCAAATACAGTCTATCTCTCAAGTCTATTCCGATGGGCTTTAGGGTTTTCAGTTGTTCAATCTTATTAGCCAAAGCGCTATCTTCAAGTGTTCCTGCAATCCATCTTTCAAAATCCCCTCGGTAAAGATGGAACTCCAACGATTTAATACTCACATCAAGGATCTTTTTGACAAATTCTTCTAACGATGCAGCGCTTTCCCCAGCATAATTTCCTATTGATGTAAAGAAATAGAAAGCTTTGTCTCTGGTAAGGGTTCTCAAAACTCTTGAGCTTCTGGCTCCATTCAACATAATCTCTCCATATATGCTCCTCGTTTAACTATTGATTTGTTCAAGATTTAAAACTTGGCTTATCTTTTTGACATATTTAGCATGTATCGTTGGCTTGCAAGCGCATCTGTTCTTTGATTTTATCGATGTCCCATGGTAACTTGTGATCTTGCTCATGCAAACAAAGGAATGAGCACATCGTGATGCAGACATGTCATCAGATCTCAATCCCATACTCTTCTCTTAACATTTTCTTCTCTCTTTTAACTTGAAAATAACGGTAAATCTCAAGAGATATTATGAAAGGCGAGAAAACAATGCAGGTAGCCAGAAGAAAAACTAGCACATAATTAAAGGGAAGAGGAACGCTGACTTCAATGATGGGCCCAACTATGGGCATTACAGAGGTTGCAAGCATAGCAGTAATCCAACCAGAAAATGCGAAGGCAATTACGAAAAATGGTTTAACCACGGCTTCTTTTAGAAACCTGAAGGTTTGCTTCAATCCTGCTCTTCTTTTGTAAATCCACCTTCTGATAAAACCATAGCTTTCTAATTTCCTTCTAAGAGCCTCTTCACGTTTTTTCGACTCCAGATATTTTTTCACAAGATCATCTAATGCTTTTTTCCTGCGTTTTTCATGAGTTTGCGAATCCAACATGAGCGCCATAAGAAAAAAAGAAAAGGTCCAGTTAAAACTTGCCCATTTTCAATGGAGACCAGCTCAACTCACATATCGATTGTCATCAATTACAAAGAAAAGGTAGCAAAACCCATGTCTGCATGCTGGGGGGATAGGCAGCCAGAGCTTAAGTAAGTGCTGGTCTTGTATTATGCGTGGTTGGGAAAAATCTAACTCCACTTTTCTCCTGGGTTCTAGATTTTGTCACCTTCCCCAATCCCAACCACTTCAGATAAATGCTAGGAACAACGAAATTGAATTCTCAGTAATCATGTATATGGAAAAATTGGTGATGAATCCTAATTTTTGGGTTCTAAGAGGTCGAACCCGATTAGATGAATCTGACTTGCGCATTTATTACATTTCAGCACGATTTCTGCCAGGCTATTTTCTTTCATAACAGGTTCTAGAATCGTAAAAGTATCTTCCGTCTCATCATCAGGGGATATTTTGATTTCACATTTTGGACATTTGAAGCCGCCTTTCCCTTTAACCTTCTTAAGGTCGATAGTGTAGTATTTCATTCTACATAGCTTCTAATTTTTGTGCAATCTAGTATCACCTAATTGCGCTTAAAATAATTAAAATTTGGGAAAGTTTTCACTAAAAACGCTTTGTGAGGAACCAAGAAGTAAGTTAAAATAGTATGGTTGAACGAGAAAAAGGGCGATTCAAAGCTACACAACACCCCTGTTGCTGACTATTAGGAAAAGATTGAGAAAGCAGGTTTAGACCAAAAAACATAGGAATGTCGATGCAGCTTGGATCAAAGATATTTTAAAGTAAGAACCGCAAGTTATCAGCGAGGAGCACCCTTCATGGAAAGTGAACTTAGAGGTCGCGTCGAAAAGGAAATGGATAGGCTATTAAGACCCAAGGTTATCAACATGGTGGTCAAGCTCACCACGAATCTTCCCATCAAATCGACAGAAGATTTTTGCTTTGGATATATTGTGGGAGATATCATTGTCGGGACTTTTGAAGAAGCAAGAGTCAGGTATGGCAGAGAACCAACTCCAGAAGAGATCAACGAAGCTTTGGATATTATAACTAGGAGAACAATGGAAATCAAAGGTGCCATTAAATTTGCTACGAGCAGGTAATTGGCGCGAAAAGGCCCCTCCTGCTTCACAGTCCTGCATATTAGGCTGACTCACCAAAGTGGACAGCCACAAGGACAATATCATCTATACCCACATAATCATCTTTGTTAAGATCATATTTGGGATTCCAATCAGGATGACTCGGGGCGTCCCCGAAATGTTCTGCTACAAGAATAATGTCGTCTATCCCCACATACCCATCATCAGTTACATCCCAAGGCAGTCTTTCAGGGGTCATTAGTGGATAATTATCTTTGTTGTATCCGTCCAAAAAATATGGTGTGTCACCTATGTTAT
The DNA here is from genome assembly GCA_020354575.1 of Candidatus Bathyarchaeota archaeon. GTDB lineage: Archaea > Thermoproteota > Bathyarchaeia > Bathyarchaeales > SOJC01. The sequence continues at coordinate 168,038 of CP070649.1, forward strand.
CAGAGCCAGTTTCATTTTGGTAGATGCCGCAATACAAGTCACTTCCGTTATAATTACTCCAATAATTTCCCCCAGAAGGGTAGTCATCATCCCAAATGTTGCTTGGTGAGCCAGTCAAAACAATCTGACCATTGTTATTGATGAAGCTGTTATGGAATATTCTATTCGAATTACTATCATGCAGATTAATGGCTTCATGGCCATTATTCTCGATGAGGTTGCCCTTTATTATATTACCATTGCTCCATTGAAGCCAAAGCCCGTGCTCCCCGTTATTGAAAATTAAATTACGCACCAAAGAATTATTGTCAGTTGCATTTAGAATGATTCCTTGAAGAGCCATCTCTGAGACTTCATTGTTAATAATGGTGTTGTTATTTGAGCTATTAGACAGCACAATGCCACTCAAAGAGTAGATGTCTTCAAAGATTGCATCTGAGATAGTATTGTGACTAATTATGTTGTTTTCAGCGTTATCCAAGCTAATTGCGTGGTCATTATCAAGGATTGAGTTGTCATCTACAAGGTTCATTGATGAATTCTTTAACGATATCGCACAACCTTCTCCCAAAGGTGAAGGATGACCTATTGCAGAGCCTATGACCATGTTGCTCAAGAGTCTGCTGTTGGTTGAACTCCGAAAAGATATACCATTAGAACTGCAATTAACCAGGCGATTTTCTTCTATACTCACATTTGTGGAGTCTTCCACAAGAATGCCATACCCCCCTATGAGGTTATTAGCTTTGACTTGAACATCTCTACAATCGATAATTGTAATCTTATAATCTTCTGTTGATTGTATCGTGAACCCCTCTAGTTCAGAGTTGTTGGCGGTGATCGCAACGCCAACGCCAGTGTTCTCCCCATCAATGATCGCAGTTTCTATATTCTCTCCTTTGAGAGACAGCATTTTGTTAAGAGAAATGTGTTCGTAGTATACCCCTGATGAAACATATAGTGTTTCTCCCTCACCCGCGTCATTTATTGCCTCTTGAATTGAGGGAAAAAGTACGTATGCTGGATAGCCTGCATTAATCCAAGCAGTTATTCCTCCAAGCATGTTATAAATGAAGGGAAATCCATTGTCTGCTAAAATTTGGCTTGCTATAGCGCTTCTTCCCCCTAATTTACAATATACTAAGATTCTATTACTTGGGTTCAGTTCATCAAGCCTTCCTTCTAATTGATCGTGTGGAATCAGCTTTGCGTTCTTGATATGACCTGTATTATATTCACTCTGGCCTCTAACATCGAGGATCACTAGCGGATCCCAATTGTCTACCATGTTTTTTGCTTCAGAAACTGCCACATCATTGTAATCGCTTCCCAAAACAACGTGGGAAGTAGAGAGAAATAGTAGAATAATTAGGACTAGTGAAGCTGCCTTCTGCATCTTTCTCCAAGACAAAATTATGCTTCAGAGGTTATTATCTATTTAAGGAAAAAAGTTCTAGATTTGCATTGAACATTCTCCCTCGCTCCTGCCTTTGTGAATCTTAGGAACATTTATCCGTGATCGGGAAATTAATTGGCTGATCTAATGTATGGATTTTCGTCGATCCACTCCTTGTTTTTTTTAAGGATCTTCAGCTTTGGAAGGAATTTTTTGGGGTAGAAGACAACTTGCTCCAGATCTTCAACATCCAAGAACTCGAGGTCGATGTTCCGCCCCTCTGGAGTTGGGTCGAATGTTCCCCCGGCAATCTTTGCTAAGAAAAACATCTCGATGGAATGATAGGCACTTTGATCTAAGAAATCTCGAACCCATAGAAGGCGACCAACCTTCACATCAAATCCAGTTTCTTCTTTAATCTCTCGAACCAGGCAATCTTCTATCTTTTCTCTAAATCTCACACCTCCACCTGGAAGCCTATAAAAATCACGCTCAGAATGCGAGTGCCGCTGAACAAGCAATCTGCCAATTTCGTCAAAGATGATAGCTCTGGTGCGAACCATGATTTGTTGCATTTCCATCAATCATAACAACGAATAAACGCAAATAGAGCTTTCGATAAAGAAGACCCTGCCCACATATTAGTCAAAGCTGAAGTAGAAGATGCACTGAAATATGAAGTTATGGAATGCCCTAAATGCAAAGGAAAAATGGCCAAGGGAACCAAAGCAACCTTTGGTGATATGTTCGGATGTACCAGACGAAATCCCAAAAAACTGCAAGAGCTAGGGTTGGCCAAAGTTCGACCCTGCTATTGTAGAAGTTGTGGCTATATTGAATTCTACCGAGAAATTAAAAAACTAAAATAATTCAGCCATAGCTTGCGTGGGTTTACTACTCGAGAAGGCTTGTTGCTTTCTCAAGAATGTTTCTCTCTGAAAAGTGAGTCAACAGTTGCAAAGCTCTTTG
>CP070649.1:170502-198672 GCA_020354575.1 Candidatus Bathyarchaeota archaeon
GTCTCATATATCGTCAATTGCGCCATCGCTTTAGCGTACTCTGCCCGAAGCGTTTCTATCGGTGGAAGGCTGTAGGTTTGACCTTGGGCTCCCCTTGGAACATGTCCAAGGAGCCTATCCACCCAATTTAATGGAATGTGACAGGTTTCCAGTATCGTTTGACCTCGTTTTCGCAGGTTGTGCATCTTGAAAGGCTGGAATTTCTTGCTTCTCTCTGCAATTCCTATCTGCATGGCTGCGTTCATAATGTCCTTGCGTAATGTACAATAGCCTTTGAACAGTGGGCTTTCATCCGTTAACTGCTCAAAAGTTTCCAAGTATACCCTCCAAAGCTGGACAGCATCAGCACCAATGAAGGAAACATATTTTCTGCGAGCCAATCGAACTTTGTGAGGTAATAAAATCTGACATGGAATCAAGGAGGTCTTAATATCATGCTTAATATCTTTCCAGCGTATATCGGCTACAGCACCAGGACGCCCACAACACTCAGCTAAGGTTACAAGATACACGCGTGTTTCTAAGGGCACGATCTCACACATTTTACGAATTTCTTCTTGAGTTGGTATATAATCAAAGTCCCTTTGAATCTGATACCCTGGATCTCGGCACTGAAGAGTCACATAGTTAGCCCGATAGAAGCTTTTCATTTTACGAAACACGCTGATAGCTTTTCCAGGGATTTCTCTGCTCAGTTCCTTATGATACGCAAGCAATCGATCCTCCGCTTTTGCCCGGATTAGAAAGTTACTGGATTTCAGTTCCTCTATGCGACTCTGAATAAGTTCATCGGGATTCATGCTATATTCTTGACAGAACTGGGCGAGAGCTTTTAAGCAGGCATCCTCATAGCGTTTGACTTTGAGCGTATTTTTCCATCGATTGACACTAGAGAACTTTGTGTATGGCTTCCTAAACTCCTCCAAGTATTCTTTTTTTGAGATGTGATAGATCCTGGCCTGATTGGCCAAGTTATATTTAAAGGCACTCTTTTGAAAATCTTGGTCGTGTATTATCTGGTTCTAATATGCAATTGCCATTCTAACGATCTTTGCAGCTTTTCTGTTGCAGATAATGCATTTACCTTTTACCATCTCTTTGATATCCGCAGGTATTCCTAATAGAGAGGCATTTATTCTCATTTCAAGTTCATGTCCGCATTTATCTGAACCACACCAGATGAGCTCTATTACTCCAGCCCTTTTCTTCATAAGTTTGCTTGCCTCTTCTAAGCTGTTGACTCTATATATTTTGGATTTCATCCATTTCCAGGCTTTTTCACGGAGTTCAATTGTTATTTGTTCTAACTTCTTAGATAATTGTGATGATAGGGTTTTGGTCTTGCAGGCCTCCTTTTTCAATGTGTCCCGTCGTACAATAATAACTTGGTCTTTTTGGAGATCTTTTGGCCCAATTTCTAGGCGAATCGGGACACCTCGAAGATCCCAATAGAAGAATTTGGCTCCGGGAGTAAGATCCTCTCGCTTATCGATTTCAACTCTAAATCCTGAGTTGACAAGTTTCTCTGCTACTCTGTCGCTCTCTTCTATGATCTGGGATTGGTCTTCCTTATGAAGTATGGGGATAACTACGATCTGAATAGGTGCTAATGAGGGAACCAGGACAATGCCGTTGTCGTCTCCATGTATGCTGAGTAGTGCCCCAATTCCTCGTTCGCTAATGCCATAACACGTTTGCCAAATGTATTCGTGAGAACCCTTTAGGGTTTCATATTGGATATCAAATGCCTTGGAAAAGTTTTGACCCAGGTTATGAATTGTTCCTATTTGAAGAGTACGTCCATCAGGCATGATAACGTCAAAAGAAATGGAATAAAGGGCACCTGGGAATTTGTCCCAGTTCGGACGTCGACTGATCAAATAGGGCAAGCTGCAGGAGTCGAAGAAATTCCTGTATATTTGTATAGCCTCTTGGATTTGACCCTCCGTTTCGTGAAGGGTCGCATGGCTGGTATGGGCCTCTTTGAAGGTTGTTACTTCTCGGACTCGAATAATGGGTCGAGTGGTTTTCGTTTCGCAGCGAAACACGCTACCGATTTGATAGAGTTTTTTGGGCAAATCCGCGTGGCTTCTTATCCAAAGTTTGAGCATAGGGTAGATGGCAGTTTCGCTTGTTGGTCTGAGGGCGTATTTTATTTTGAGCGGTTTTAGACCGCCATGAGTTATCCAGAAGACTTCGTTTTCAAAATCTTTAACGTGAGTAGCTTCTTTGCGCAAGTTCGTTTCAGTCACCATTATTGGAAATTGGACTTCGTAGTGTCCAGTTGTGTCATGCAGATCTCGTAATAGTTGGATGACATGTCTTCGTATCTTATGACCGTAAGGAAGCCAGACACCGCTTCCTTTGATAGGGTAACGGTAATCCAGGATTTCAGCGCCAATAAGGATCTGGCGAAACCATTGACCAAAATGTTTGTCTCGTTTCCGAGTTTCTAGAGTTGGCATGGAGATTTCCTGCTATATTTTGCTTCTATTTGGCTTCAGGCATATTTTAACGTTTCAACTATTCTTTCCAATGTCGCTATCAAGTATAACGAACATCAGAAGCATTTGAGAATTTGCTATTTCCCTTCAAGAACGAATCCTCTTAACCAACTCATTGCATCATCTTTTGCAAAGTTAGCTTTTTCAAGCGGAAAAGGCTTGCAGAATTACTGTGTGATGAACTCTTGCTGGTTTCCTATACTGTGTATCTGTGTCTATCTTTAAACTCCTGAACCTTTCCAGAATTCCAACCTCGCAATTGCTGATAATATCCTGTGATTCGTGACCAATGCTCCAAATGATCTCCATCAGCTCCACAATTACTACACTTTAGCTGTAAATTCGCTTCCACACTGCTACAACGCCGACAAATAGTTAAATCACGAGTAAATGCAAAGTATGCTGCCAATGATTTGGTTGCTACTCGTTTTATTAATTCCCAAATCGACTCAGCTGAAGGATTACTCTCTCCAAGCCAAATATGAAGAATAGCTCCCCCTTTGGTTAATGGGTGGAAACTCGACTCGATTTTGATCCGATCCAACAAAGGTATCGTTGCTGAGGGAAGGACATGCGAGCTATTCGTGTAATAGATTCCGCCATTATTTTTGTCGCCTTGTACAACTGCTTTGTTTCCAAAAATTCTACTATCAACCAATGCTAACCGATGCGCACAACTTTCGGCGGGGGTTTGGATGCACCCGAATCTATAACCTGTTGTCTTTGCATAGTCACTCACACGATCAACCATATGCTGAACAACGCGTAAGCCAAAGCGCCAAGCACTCAGGCTTTCATGTAGTTCTAGATCCAAATGCGCCTTTAACAATTCATTTAGACCGACAAAACCCACATTTAATACTTGTTTTTCAAGATTTAAATAGGGTTCTCCAAAGCAATCCATTGCGCAAAATGGTAATGCTTTACCTTTCATCCTATCATTGATAACATCACGCTTAACCATCAGGACGTCTTTTGCTAAATCCATACGGTCATCCAACAGCTCGAAGAGTGTGTCATCATTCCCACCTGCCTCATATGCTAATCTTGGTAAATTGATAGTCACCACTTGTAAGCTCCCCATGCGCATTGCGCCTTTGTGGAAATCCTTTAATTCCTCACTATCTGGTGCAAAGATTAGCCGACAGCATTGACTATTCACAATATCTGGCATATAATCAGGGCAAAGGTTGAGGAAGTAGGGTGTTCCAAATTTAGATGCCAAAGCAGCTACTTTGATATATTCTTTCTCAAACTTCTCCAAATATTCTCGTCTTAATTTGATTTCGCATTTCGGAAAGTTAAAGGGCTTTCCGGAATAATCACCACCCATATAGACATCAAGGATGGCATTGAAGAGAGCGTTCGCTTCATCAAAATAATCAAGATATGTCTCCGACTTGCTGACTTTTCCTCCAGGTAAAACTACAGGGACATCCCAGATGATCTTGGGCACAGCACATTCCAAGGCGATCGAAGAAAAGACTGTTTGCCCACCTCGTGCAACATACATCTGTGACATCTCGTATATGAACATCTGAGCCAATTGCTTCATTCGTTTATATGATAAACCTCTAACAAACGGCGCTAGCCATACGTTAAAGAAATCATATCCTTGACCACCCGCCCAGTTTGTTTGAGCTGCTGCTAAAGCCTTCGCTGCATGCAAAATGGCTACTTCTGGGTGTTTCGCTGGACCAGCAACAGCAGTATGCTCACCGCGACCATCAACAATTAATCCCTTCCTCAGGAAGAAACGCAAATCATGTTCTTGGCAAAAAGGTCTAGTTGCGAAATACTCAAGGTCATGAATATGGATAGCGCCGCCAATGTGGGCATCTGCTAAATGTGGTGGCAAACAATTCAATAAAGCATATTGATCGAAAATTGTATCAGCTGCAAGCTTGTGAATTGTCTCTGGGTTGTGCTGAAGATTAGCATTCTCTTTGTCGCCCGCGTGAACTAACCTGTCTACGTCAAATAGAGGAAGACCAAGTCGAGTGTATCTGGCTCTAGCATGTTCGAAATTGTTTTCTAACAACGCAACGCATACAAACTCTCGAATAAGTGGGCCTGATAAGAACTCCAAATCCAACGTGTTTATCCGATTGGCAATATCAAGCGAGATCTTCTCTGCAACTTCGTCTGGAAGTCTTGTCTCTTTCACTAGTGAATCCCTTATTTTCAGAGGACTGAAGTCTTCAAACATAATTCTCGATGTTCGCACTCTTGGGAAATATTTTAGTGAGTCTACAGCATACTTTTGTTGGCTCGTGGAAAAACCCCCGCAGCACACCATATGCCGTCAGCAAACTCTTAGAATTTCAATATACATTTTTTGTTAAAAATTGACTTTCTGCTCTAACGGGGACATGTTACTCTTCTACATGAAATTGTGAATTTCGATAAATGGGTGATACACTTAAAATTTTTAGAAAGAATTGTATAAAATTCTGTAGTCTAGCCTCACGAAATTAACATACGTAGTGTTTGACAAAAAAATGTAAAAAGGATATCTGATTATATTCTCGCTAGATATGCGTTAAGGTTCGGATGTTTGTAGAGCTACAATTGGGGCATTTTAAGTGGATGTCGTGAGATGTAATTTTACAGCGGCTGCAGTATGTGAAAGTAAGATTATAAGCAAAGAAACCTATGTTGCGATCGATCAGTCTTGTTGTATTGGTTAAGAGTTCTTCTGCAAGCGGTTGCTCCTCTTTGATTTCAATTAGAGCTAAGTGACCACCCGGGGTAAGCTGGTGTATTCGTTCCTCTAGGCTGAGTTGTTCTTCGCCTGATGCAGGGAGAATTTTTGCGCTTTCGTAATACGGTTTTTCTTTGGTTCCTTTGGCTTTCACAATTCCCCGTCCATATTTTTCCACATCGAGTTTAGCAAGTCTATATGCTGCATCTTCATTTGGAATTATAGCTGCGTTCAATCGAGTCGTGGGTTTCTTGGAGTGCTTTTTAGTATAAGCATATATATGTTTCAAAATTTTTTCCGAAAGAATAAAGGTTTTTCCATAATCTTCTGTTTCTTCCATATTCATTAGGGTTTGAACTGCTTGACTTAGCCCTAAAGATACTATTGTTCGTGTTGAATTTTCTAATCTGAAGTATCGGTCGTCGTTAGCTTTCTGGGTTAAAAACGGCAAAAGGTCTGCTTTCACTTGTTTACTTATCATCTTGTATTTTATTTCTAATGCCTGGGTGGCAATTCTAAGTTGGTCATCCAGTAGTTCAAGGAATTTGTCTTCATTACCTTTCGAATCAAAAGATATTCTTGGCAGATTTATGGTCGTGATATCCAAGTTTCCTGTTCGCTGAGTGTCTAATTCCCAATCTTGGTGCCATTCATCCGCTAATCTTAAGCCTGAGGCCGTATAATTGGCGTTTTTTTGGTGTTCAGGGCACATATTGGCGAAATAGACTAAGGTGCTCGTAGCAGCTAGTTTGTGTGCCAAATATAGTAGCTTTTCTGTTTCACTTCTTTTTCGCATTTCTCGAATTTTTATTATGATGTTTGGGTTTTGTAAGGGAGATGCAACGTTTTCTTCTGTAATCAATTCAAGGAGTAGATGGCTGATGAGTTGAGTCTCTTTAACATTTGGGGCGTTTTTTTCTCCTGAGGACTCGAGGCTTATTGTAGTTGGTGTTTTGATTGTTTGGTTCAGGTTCTTAATGAAAATACGCAAGAGATCTTTGATTTTGCTGGGATCGATATTCTCGACATATGGTGCCAGCAGCGTATTGAAATTATCAAGGGTTTGTTGCCCCGCTATTTCCGTTGCAGAATTTCGGATGACATTTGTGGTAGCGTTCAGTGCTGCTTCAAGGGATTTCGGCTTATAGATCTGGAAGAAATATGAGAAATTATGGGTGATTTCGTTGGGTTTCAGTATCCAAGTTCCCAAGTTATGAAGATGAATGTTGCCAGTTAGATGAGCATCAGCAGTGTTACGAGGAAGAACATTGAGGAGTGTATATTCTTCCATGACTGCATCGCCTGCGGCCTTGTGGATCGCTTCCACATTTGATTCAAAGGTGTTCATTAGGCGGTTGACTTCATGAACAGGCAAGCCAAGCCTTGTGAGTTTGTGGCGATATTCTTCATAATGTTTCTCCAGTAGAATTGTGTTAACGATTTCCCGGATTAGTGGGGCTGTTAAGTACTTTGTTTTGAATTGCTGAAGCCGCTTCTCTGCTTCTCGAGCAATCTTCTGGGCTAGATCTGTGGGAACGTTAGCTTCTGTAATTAGAGACTGTGTAATCCTATTTCTGTCGAATTCGTCTATTGTAAGACGTGATGTGCGAACAAGCATTTTTCTCCTTTTGTAGGTTTGATCTTCAATTTCATCAGTGATTTCGATGATACGCCTACCAAGATCTGTCAAGCGGTATTTTTTTGTGTCTACATGAGGTTCAATGAGGTCAGCTTTTAGGAGTGATTTAAGATGGTATGCAAATCGTCCAGCATCATGAGTCGCATCAAGCTTAAGCGCATTCATTATTTCAGTATAAGATAAAGGACCCTGCTCTAGCATTAAATTGAGGATTTGAATGCGAATTTGCGCGGAGATCGCCTTGAGTACACGAACTCCTGGTTTATGAAGGCTACGAATTTTTGGATTTCGCATTGTAGTGCCACTTTTTGCTGGCTATCTTTTGGAGTTTATTAAGTTTAAGGGTTAGGGACGAACTGAAGGTTTATTCATACTTCAGTTTTAGACCTTGATCAAAATGATCCGCTAATTGCGTCCTTCACTACTTTTGCAGGGGCGTCAGTTTTCAAACCATGAGAATTGAAATGCGTCAAGCATGCTTTGTAATTTTTTCCCTCCAACCTTGATTTTACCGTCTTTGTTGCTGGCATTGGCAATCCAAGTTTATCGCACATTTTATCAATTCTATAATAAGTAATAGGTGCATTTGCTTCTTCTCTTGCTAGGATTAAGAGTTTGCGTATGCTCTTTTTATTCTTAAACTCTTTAATTCCTGACTCTCTTTCCATGCAAGCTAGAAAGCTCTCGTCAATGATCCTTTCTATCCAAAGGGGACCTGAAGTCTCCATTTTCTTACCGCATTCTGGACATAGTCTCCTATTGAGCTTGAAGGTTCCCGCAGTTGCCTCTCTATGGAAGCATCCGAAGCAATGGTGGATCCAGCCAATGTTTTCTAAGCCATTATCTGCATTTTTGGCTCCATAGCTAATCAATGCATACAGTCGAACATAATGTCTCAAGCTGTAGCTGTATAAGACCTTGACACCAATATCATACTTCGCAGCGCTTCTTACTAGCGCGCTTGATAAAAGGCGAATCGCCAACTCGTGGCAGTATCCTGTTCGAAGGGGTCGACCACCATATTTTCGAACGCAAGCTTTGAAATGTACGCCACATAGAGGAGCCAAATCAGTAGCAGTCAACGCCAATAGCCTGTTTCTTCGTAGAGCCCTTAGTGCAGAATCCAGAAATGGTATTGGAGATCCAAAAGGGTCAATGTCGATATAATCAAATCGCTTTCTAGGTTTTGCAAAGCGACTTAGCAGAAGATTGGCATCCTCATTTTTCACGCTTACTTTTCTTCCTAGTTGATTTTTCTCAATATTGAAACGTGCAAGGCGAACAGCTTCATCATTAATATCATTAATGATAACTTTTTTTACTCTATCAACTTCTTTTGCCAATCTTAATCCTCGGATCCCACACCCCGCCATTGGTTCACAAACTACTAATTCACATCCATGAAATCTTTGAAAAGCTTGTAGTGCTAAAACTGCCAAATCACGATTCAATTTCATTGCTGGATTATAGAATACAGGTGCTTTCGATGGACCATAATCTGAAGGTTTCTTTACAAAAGCCTTTAGCCTCGGTACTGCTGCTTGAACCATTCCTTCAGAGATAACTTCCGTGGGAAAAGAGAAGCTCAACTTGTCACTCGACCGCAAAACACGTTAGTTTCAAATAATAAAAAGGGTATCATGCGAGTGTGCATATTTGTAACAGGGCCTCCGGGAATAGGAAAAACAACAGTACTACTTAAAACTGCCGAAAAGCTGATTGCGAAGGGCTATAAACTGGGCGGCATGGTCACCCAAGAAATTCGTGAAAGAGGGATTAGAGTAGGTTTTGAGATTCGTGATTTTGCATCAGGCAAGAAAGGATGGCTAGCTCATATTCATCAGCCTGTGGGCCCCCGGCTGGGGAAATATAGAGTCCATCTTGAGAATCTTAATTCGATTGGTGCAATAGCTATAATAGCTGCTCTCAGAACTGCAGATATAGTGTTAGTTGATGAAATTGGTCCTATGGAGTTATTCTCTCAAGCTTTTATCGATGCGGTACAAAAGGTAATTAATGGTTCCAAATCGATACTGGCTTCTATTCACTTTCGCGCTCAACATTCTGTTGTAATGCAAATTAAATCAAGAAAAGACGTAATCGTCATTGAAGTTACTCCCAAGAATAGAATCCAGCTTCCCACTATTATTACAAATGAGGTTATTAAGACTGAAAAGCAAACTATGTGAAGGCTAGTTTATGCGAATCTTAGGAGTAGATGAAGCAGGACGTGGTTGTGTCATCGGGCCTTTGGTGATTGCAGGTGTGCTTATTAATATGGATAGCCAGTCTGTTCTTTTGGACCTTGGAGTGAAAGACAGTAAGCTCCTGTCAGTTCAACGACGGGAAAACTTGGCTCACAAGATTAGGGAATTGGCCATGGGCATAAAGTTGGTCAAGCTCAGCCCTTCGGAAATTGACAAAGTAGTTGATCGAAAAAGAAGATTGCACAAGCTTAACCGGTTAGAAGCGCAAGCTATGGCAACGATAATCGAGGCTCTCAAACCAGATATTGCGATTGTTGACGCAGCTGATGTTTATGCAGATAGATTCAAGCAACATGTCACAGAATGTCTCTCCTCCCCAGTGAGAGTTGTATCAGAGCACAAAGCGGATAGAAACCACCCCATAGTTTCTGCAGCCTCCATAATTGCGAAAACTGAACGAGATCTTGATATTAAAAGGCTCAGGTCTCAGTATGGAGACTTTGGCAGTGGATATATGCCAGATGTAAAGACCAAGGTTTTTCTTGAAACGCTATTAAAGAAATATGGCGAATATCCTAAATTTGTCCGACGCTCTTGGAAGCCTGCCAAATTATTAAAAGCGAGGATTAAGCTGAAGCAGGCAAAATTAGAGGATAACTTGACTAAAGCTTAGCTATCAAATCTTCAGGGCATTTTATTTTTTCTAGGTCCTCTCTGTGTATGAGGGGAACTCCATCAGTAGAAATGTTCTTACTGTCAGCAACAAACAAAGGTTGTGCATCTATGATTTTGCTTATGCTGATGACTTCATCAGTTCTGACTTCCAAGTTCCCTTCTTTTTCGTATGCAATGGTTCCCAATAGATTGATCTTATTTTCTGGAGTTTTTGCAACAAAATCGAAGGGAGCTCGATTTACCTGAAAGACAGTGAAGTTGAATTGGAGCAATTTTTTGGTGACAAATTGCAGAAAACGGCTTTCACTAATCATTCGCTTTGCAATAGCTAGAAAGCTATCAGTCTTCTGAGAAGGCACAAAAATGTCAATCGGTTTCACAATTGGGATGCCAAGAAACCATTCGAGTTTGTAGGCTGTTGAGACGGAAGCTTTTGCCATTCCCCGCTCGTAACCATATAGGGTTCTTCGCGAAATTCCTAGAGTCTTTGCCATCTTGCCTATTGAGGCTCCTTTCTTTAATCTCCTCTTTCTAATTGCTTCTCCGTCCAATCTAACATAATATCCTCCAGGACCAGCTTCGATTAATGGGCCCATCCCCCTTGTGAGGGCATCTTCAAGAGTATTAATGGTAACTGCCCCAATGTTGTACCTTGAGTAGACTGTGTCATCCTCTAATGGTTTGCTCCTTGACTTTTCACAAATTAGAAGTGGTGATCCGGAAAATAGCTTGGCTATGGTAGCGAGTTCATCTGCTGCTTTCTCATATATGTTTCCAATATTTTGATGAGCCTTAAGGAATGTAAGTTGAGAGTCTTTTCTCGCAACAAAGTCAAAGCAGCTTGGTCTAGTGCAACATCGTCTTGAGAGATAGAAACCTGCTTCTTTGAAAAGGGATTCAGCGCTGTCCAGAATTTCTACTCTGTCCATCTCCTCCCCCTCGACGCTAAACAATAAGCAAAGGTTGAATATAAACATGGCTCTTGAATTAAAGTAGAATTAGATAAAAAAAGGATCAAAAGCTTAAGTTTTTGATACAATCAAAGCGTGAGCTTTGTCATATGGCTCAAGTTTTATGATTTCCTGTATATTGAATCCATGATCTCTGAGTACTTTAGCTTCCTGATCGTAGATTTCGGTTGGCCTTCTTGTGACATCGATACTTTGAGACTTGACAGCGAGTATGGTCCATCCATTCTCAATTAAGAACAACTCTTTATTGTCTACCAAGATTTTTGCCTGTTCAGGCTGTGCGATATCGCAGTAAATATCATTCACCCTTTCAACGAACATGGCATATTTCTTTGGTAATCTTGCATCCTCTAGTATTGGTGTCAAATTCGGTCGGTGAAGGCAAACATTATTTATGAACTCTCTCATGGGACGAGGAGCGAATTCTACGCAGTAAACATGTCCCTCATCTCCCACAACGTCTGACACGTGACTCGCTGTGGTTCCGGAAGCTGAGCCCAGATACAAGACCGTGTGACGAGGTTGGATTGGCATGGAAGTTAGCCCTTTAAAGATTGCTGCTGCCAACTTGCTGCGATAAGGATCCCAAATTCTATACTCGAGACCTTTAGAAGAGATGAGCTGCTCACTATACACACTCTTTCCAGGAGCAAGATTTCTAGTAGCTAACCTTCTAGTTCCATCTTTCAACCTAATCCAGTAAATCCCGGAGAATTTTGGGTGTGGCTTAGCGCTTGCTTCCACGCTTCTTTCTCCTTCTCCTATTGCTTCGACGTTTGTCCTTTGATTTTGGTAGTGCCTTTTGCAGTTGTGGTTTCTGATACTTCTCTTTGATCTCATCAACCCGCTTTGCAAGATCGGACTTGAGATCATCGCCAATATAGCGATGACTATATGCATCAGCTCTAGCAGCTATCGCAAGTTTTCCAGCCAAAGCCCTTGACATCTTTCCCCTTTGCCATTTTTTTGCATCATGGATAAGTGTATCTTGAAAGATGATCCCATGTTTGGGTGGTTTTGTCCCTGTTTTTAGAGCTCTAAATAGCGCTTTTTCAGCGCCCAACACTTGGATTGTGCTGGCTGGCATTTTTGCGAGGTTTTTAAGCCCGCCAGCCAAGGCTATTAAACGACCTGCTAGTAAAGAACCCACAAGAGCTTGGGTATTGGGTGCTACCTCTTCAATTGTCAGATTCGCATATTTCTGATGCGCTTTCCTTAGTCCATAGAGTTCAAGCGTCTCCCTGCAGAGTTTTTGCACTTGCTTAATATCCGCATCTGCGAGTTTCGCCCCCATCGATTTTTCCGCTGCTTTTACGATCGAAGCAGCTTTGGTTGAAGGCAGCCCCTCCTTTTCTAATTTTCTTATATTGAAGTTCACCCTTCTTCCAAGGTTTAAAACAAGCTTTGCATAGGTTTCATGGTTTTCTATCAATCGATCCAGTTCAGGAAAATGCAAACCATACCATTCGCGTATTCTACCCATGAATAAATTAATAGTTTTGTCTAGATCGTCGATGCTCAACATTGCTAATGCAATCATCAAATCCCTTTTCTCCCCCGCTTTTCTTACTCGCATTTTTGCCAGCTCTAAAGAAACTTCTCGAATCAAATCTCGCAATTTCTGCGATTCTTTGGCAAATTTCATTTTAATGGCAATTTCTTCTATGTTTTCCCGAATCATCTCGCCTTCTGGAGATGGATGAGCAACGACAGTCTTGACCTTTAGATTTCTCCCTAATTTTTCTGCAATCTCAGAATTTTCTAACACGAAAGTAGTATAACCTTCATTTTTCATTTTTTTGACTAGAGAGGAGATTTCGTCTATTACTTGACCGGAATCAATGCTATTTAGTTTTTGAGCGATATGCTTGGGATCCTTCTTGAAAAGGATTTTATCAATTACTTGGCCATCTGTTAGCGCCAAAACGCCCATTAAAGATATTGCGATAGTCGTTCTCATATTTTCTCCCAGATAATCTAGCCTTTCTTAACCTTTATCAAGTGCATATTATAAAGGCATGCATGAATGCCTAATAGGTTAGAAAACGTCAAAAACTATTCATGTGTGCATATAATATAACTTGGAGTAAAAACTTCAGAACGGGAGGTCTTCCCATTACTATTCATTTGACAACAGAAATCGCTGGTTTAGAGTTAGCTAATCCAACGATTCTTGCAGCTGGAATATTAGGTATATCGGGTCTGACTCTAAAACGTGTAGCTAAAGCAGGGGCTGGGGCAATCGTCACAAAATCTTTGGGCTTAAAGCCTCGCAGCGGTTACAAAAATCCCACGGTAGTTCAAGTAGATGGAGGGTTAGTAAATGCGATGGGACTTCCGAACCCTGGCATCGAGCATTTTTCTCAAGAGATCAAAGAAACAAAAGGCATTGCAACTCCAATAATTGCTAGCATCTATGCCTTTTCACCAAAAGAATTCTCAATAGTCGCTGAAAAAGCCATAGAAATTGGTGCAGACGGATTAGAGCTGAATGTATCATGCCCTCATGCTCATAAAACTGGAGCTGAAATTGGACAAGATCCGAGGCTTGTTGAAGCAGTTGTCAAAGAAGTCAAGAGGATCGTGGAAAAACCCGTCTTTGTCAAGTTGACTCCAAATGTTGCTGATATCGCAAGACTAGCAAAGGCAGCAGAGATGGGTGGAGCTGATGCAATTACAGCGATAAATACAGTGAAAGCAATGGTCATAGATGTGGAAACTGCAACGCCAATCCTCCATAACAAAATTGGAGGACTATCGGGTCCTGCAATTAAGCCCATAGCTGTGAGATGTGTCTATGAGATTTACAGCGCAATTAGTATTCCACTTATTGGATGTGGCGGAATATGCAATTGGAGGGATGCGGTAGAATTCCTTGAAGCGGGTGCTTCAGCTGTTCAAATAGGCACAGCCATTGCCACAAAAGGACCAAGAATTTTTAAACAAATTTCTGAAGGGATTAAATCTTTTTTGGTTAAGAAAAAACTTCGCAGTGTGAGAGAAATTGTCGGAACAGCTCATAAAAAATAATTTCCTAAGAATTACCAGAATCGAGAAAGTTGTTAACGAGAATTCACAAGTTAAGACATTCTTTTTTTGTGACAAGCTCTCTGCTCAAGGGAAACCTGGTCAGTTTGCGATGATCTGGCTTCCAGGCTTTGATGAAATTCCCATGAGTATTTCCTCAATCGAGCAAAATGATTTTGTATCAATAACAGTTGCAAGTGTTGGAGAAGCAACAAGGATTCTCCACAGGAAAATAAAAGGCGATACTATTGGTGTTAGGGGACCCTTTGGAAGGAGCTTCAAACTAATAAAAGGCAAAGTTCTGCTTACTAGTGGTGGCACAGGAACAGCACCTTTAGCTTTTTTAGCAAGGGAATTGGTTGAATCTGGTGCAGTTGTGACTTTTCTGTTAGGAGCGAAGACAAAAGGAGAATTGCTTTTTTTGAACCAGATGCGAAACTTGTTTCTCAGAAGCTCGGGTAGGCTCATGGCTTCTACCGAAGACGGCAGTTACGGATATAAAGGTCTGGTAACCGATCTTCTTTCAAAGATTTTGGCTGATGAAAAGTTTGAGACAATTTATGCTTGTGGAAAAGAACAAATGCTCTTTAAGGTCTTTAAACTAGCTGAGAAATATGGAACGCCATTACAGGCAAGCTTGGAAAGACTAATGCGGTGCGCAATTGGATTATGTGGAAGTTGCACAATTGGCAGATATCGCGTATGTTCTGATGGGCCAGTCTTTTCGAGTGAACAACTTAAAGAGGCTAGACGAGACTTTGGACATTTTAAAAGAGACTTTGATGGCAGCAACATACCGGTCTAGGAATGTTATAGGCATATTGTATTCGCACATGGCATGAGTCAAGTGAAATATTGTCAACATCTTTGGGCTCATGCTTCCGCTAAGAAGTACTCAATTTCTGAAAGCCCAATTCAAAAAGGTTATATGCATCTAGGGAGTTTTCTGTGGTTGGCGGGATGTGTTAATGAAAGGTGACCGTCAAATTCAAAGCTGACTCGGAGCGCTGGTTTACTCTAGATTATAACCCGCTTGAACTTGAATCCAAGGTTCTCAAATTTTGGCGAAAAAGTCGTATAGCTGAGAAACTAGAAGGAGAAAGGCTAAAGGCTAACAGAGGGGTTCTTGGATATGTTGAAGGTCCACCAACATTAAATGGCTACCCACATGTGGGCCATTTGCGTGGTCTGACAATTAAAGACTTACGCTATCGCTGGAAATCAATGCAAGGATTTTATATTCCATTTTGGACAGGCTGGGACTGTCAAGGACTGCCAGTAGAGCTAGAAGTGGAACGCGAATTAGGAGTCAAAAACAAAAGGGATTTGCTGGAAAGAGTCGGAGAAGAAAAGTTTGTAGCCGAATGTAAAAAAGCGATAATGAAGTATTACAATGCCTGGCATCGCGCGGAAGTACAAGCTGGAATTTTCATAAATGACGACAACGCTTACTGGACATATCTAGATGAGTATATTGAACGCGAGTGGAGATACCTTAAAAGCGCTTGGGATCAGGGATTGCTAGGGGAAGGTTATTACGTTGTAGCCTATTGTCCTCATTGCCAAACTTCCTTAAGCAATGCTGAAGTGGGTATGGGTTATGAAGAAGTCGAAGATCCTTCGCTCTATTTCAAATTTAAAATTACTGAGACAGAAGATTCCTTCTTTCTTGTTTGGACAACAATGCCCTTCACTCTTATTACTGATTTAATGTTGGCTGTGCATCCGCATGAAGAATATGCAAAAGTTAAGGTGAAGGATGAAACCTGGGTAATGGTTCAACAGCGTGTCGAACCCATAATGAAGGAACTTAATGTCCAAGACTACAAACTTATTGACACGCTTTTGGGAAGTGAGCTTGAGGGTCTGAAATATGAATATCCGTTTCTCGATGTTATTCCAAGACAAAGAGAACTTGACGAACATCCCCTTGTACATACAGTTGTATCTGAAGAATTTGTGGATGTGACCACTGCTACGGGCATTGTGCATTTAGCTCCTGGAAATGGTGAAGAAGACTTCGATGTTGCACAGAAACGGCAAGTCCCGATCTTTGCTCCTTTTGACGATGAGGTCAACTTTACTGAAGAGGCAGGTATATTCGCTGGTTCTTTTGCGAGAGAAGCAGATGAATTGGTTGTGGACGAATTACAGAAAAGGAATCTTCTTGTTTCCATAAAAAAGACTCTTCATGAATACCCTACCTGTTGGCGTTCTCATCACAAACTGGTTTGGTTCGCAAGAAGAGAGTACTACTTGTGGACAAACAAAATAAACAAAAGGATAGTTGAAGCTGCAGAGAAAGTCCAGTATTATTACGATCCTCCAAGAAACCGTTTCTTGGCATTTCTTAATGAGGGCAAACCTTGGTGCTTTTCAAGGGAAAGGGTGTGGGGTACCCCCCTGCCTGTTTGGAAATGCACAAATTGTGAGCACAAGGTTCTAATTGCTTCTAAGAAGGAATTACTCAGAAGATCCATAGATCCTCCCCAAGGACACTTTGAACTCCATAAACCGTGGATAGACCGAATTACATTATCATGTGATAAGTGCGAAGGTCAAATGCAACGTGAGCCTTTCGTGCTCGATACATGGCATAATAGTGGCGCAGCACCATACGCACGCTTCAATGATAAAGAGTTTGACCTCTACGTTCCAGTAGACTTCCTTGCAGAAGCCATAGATCAAACGCGTGGATGGGCCAACACATTGCTTCTCGAGCATGTGATAATGTCGGAGAGAGCGGAATCCCCCTACAAGGCTTTTCTATTTTTCGGTCACGTTTTAGACAAGAGAGGGCGCAAAATGAGCAAAAGCCTCGCTAACGTTATTGATGCTAATGAAGTGTTGGATGAATACTCCGCAGATCTCATCCGTTTCTACCTCCTGCGGAAATGTTCTCCTATAGATTCAATGAATTTTGATGTAACCGAACTGAAAAGGAGACCCTACCAGATTCTTAGCACCTTCTATCATCTCTACCGATTCTTCATGCAGAATGCGCAATATGACCGTTTCAACCCGCAAGAACACACACTTGAGTGGGCCAAAGCACACAAAACATTGAAACCAGCTGACTTTTGGATGCTATCAAAACTTCAGAAAACCATAGATTCCGTTACTAAAAAGTTTGAAACCTGCGAATTAAACTCCGCGCTGTCTGATTTAGAAGAGTTTGTCGTGAATTCAGCAAGCCGTCAATATGTTCCTATGGTAAGACATGAGCTTTGGAGCGATGATTACGAAACCAAGAATCGCAGATTCACCATATATGCAACTCTCTGGCAAACACTAAAAACGCTAAATTTGCTTTTCAATCCCATTACTCCTTTCCTATGTGAGGCAATGTATCAACAAGTTCACAAGACTTTAGATAAAACAATGTTGGAATCCGTGAACTTCGAGAAGTGGCCAACTCCCAATGATAAGCTAAGTAGCTCGAAAATGGAACAAGATTTTAATACTCTCCTTAAATCCCTTTCTTTAGTATATTCTGCACGACAAACAGCTAAACTGAAGCGTCGTTGGCCTCTCAATAAAGCCATAATCGCTGGACCCAAAAAGGCTCGAAAAGCCGTGAAAAGGCTGGAGAATCTATTTCTGGAATTAGCGAACGTTAAGACGGTAGAGTATGTAGATGAATTTGAAGAAGCAATCTCCAAGGGGCAAAAGAACAGCATAGCCTCAGAAGGTGACTTGCAGGTTCTTGTTGATACTCATCGAAATGAAGAGCTTCTAGGAGAAGGGCTCATGCGTGACCTAGCTCGACGCATTCAAGCATTAAGAAAAAAGTTAGGTTTCTCGCCTACTGAGATCTTGGATACAGTCTATTTAGCAGAGCTTGATGGCGAATCCACAAAACTCTTGGAGCCTCATGTAAAAACCCTCACAGAGCTTGTTCGGACACGAAATATCATCTTTCAACCAACCAAGCAAGATCTAGAAATCAAATGGCATGAGTACAAGATAGATGCAAGAAAGTTCTCTATAGCAATACTCAGTTGATTTGCGATGTTCTATTCCCTGACTTTTCGCTGACTAATGCAAGAGTTCCTCAATTCACTTCTATTAAAACCCTAGAAGCCGGAAGATCTCTCCTATTATTTGCCGAGGCATAAATAAGCAGAGAATAAATGCAATCACCAACACAATCGAAAGAGCCTTTCTAGTTGTTGATAGTTGTGAAATGTCATCCAAGGGCCCTGGGTGTCTGTACATTGACAAGAAAAGAACGAAGGCTAACATTAACCATTGCTCAGTAAGTAGAAGTGCTAATATCGAAACTATTGTGAAAATGGTTCGAACTCTGTCATTATTGACAATGCTTCTCAAAGTATGCCCTCCATCAAGCATTCCGGTGGGCAATAGATTCAGTAAGGTCACAAATAATCCAACCCAGCCAGCAAAAGCCACAGGATGTAGCCAAATGACGTAATTTCCAGGACCTGGAAGTCGTGTAAAGGCATTTACAAGAAATGAAAAGAGCAATGAAGTAGGCAGTGCTCCTTCTATGGGCTCTGTTATTAACTCCACCGGAGATAGGGCAAGACCAATAGCTGACACAACAATTGCTACAACAAGCCCAGCAATTGGTCCACTAGCCCCAATGTCAAATAAGGCATCTCTATTAGGGGCTGTCTCTTTCTGAACAATGACTGCTCCAAACGTCCCTATTCCAAGAAAGGGTGGTCCAGGAATAAAGTACGGCATTGTTGCCTCCATATTATGGTGATTTGCAGCGAATTTATGAGCCATCTCGTGAACTCCCAATACACCTAACAGTGCTACAGCGAAGCTGGCTGCACCTAAGAACGGATTCAATCCGGATTCCTCGAGTTTTCCAAGAGAGAGAAAATATCCTGTAATGAAGACTGTAACAATTGTAAGTAAAAGGAGGATAATGTTGATTAAGGGACGACTTGGTTTGGTTTTTAATTTTGGGGCAACCTTTAACACAGTTCTTTTGTCTTTTTCTCTTAACACTGGTGTAAATTCTATAGCAGCTAAGCTTTCAACGAGCCTTCTAAAGGCTTGCTTTGAGTTGGCCTTTAGACTTACAAAGAATGTAGGAATTCCATGTTCAATTAGGGCTTCTTCAATATCAAATTCAGCTGCAACCAGAGAATGGATGTGATCAAATTGGGAACTGATTTTGGGATCCACTGGTTGTTTTGAGTGTGGTATGGAGGATTCGGTCATAGTCGACTTCTCTGCACATTTTGGGATAAATAGAAAGTTATGAAATTTAAGCATTGGTTTTCTCAGCATAGCTTCGCGCGAATGATTGACTAGCGCAGTTTTAAGCAGGTATATTCTATAATATTAAGCAAGCTTGTTTGCAAAGAACGGCTCAGAAAATAATAGTGCTCAGTTAATAGCATCAACCTACGTAAGATTACTGCCAGACATTCTTAAACAAATCTTCTTTCTCACCAATGATTAGATCTTTGGATGAGAAGTTTTCGCTGAGATTTTCCTTATCTAGACCTCTAATAATAACAACTGGAATTGCTTCCTTTCCTTGCCCCATGACAAGCTCCGCAGCACTAGCTAATTCGTCGGCAATGGCGCTGAACTTGACTTGCATGACATAACCAAACAAATCTTCTTTTCCCCGATAATCGATGAAAGGATTAACGCCTGCTAAACCAATTGTAAAATTAACTTGTCCTCGTCTGAACGCACGACTATACGTATCGGATATTATAACGCCTACACTCTTACCAGTGAGACTCTTTATACGCAAACGGATCTGTCTAGCGGATTTGTCAGGATCTTTTGGCAAAAGTGAATATTGATTTCTGCCATTAATGTTCGATTTATCAATACCTGCATTTATGTTGACTATTTCTCTGGTATCCTCCACGATTAATATTTCTCGCGACGATTTTAGAAGACGTTTGGACTCGCGCAAAACCAGCTCTACGAGTCGGGGAGCTTTCCCGGTTGTTTCAGCAATTTTCAACGCTCTTTTTGAGGGCTTTATAGAGTCTAATCTAACTAGACGACCCTCAACTTTGGAAATAACCTTTTGGGCAATAACCAGTATGTCCCCATCATTAATTTCCAGATCATTTTTTTTCGCTGTCCTAACTATTAGGTTTGCTAGGTCATCCCCTGCTTTTATCAACGGTAGCCCTTGAAGCCCGAGAATGCAAACTTTCTTTACCATTAAAGTAACCTCTCAATTCAATGATCAACGTTCGATTTTTACAACATGAAGTGCAACGTGTTGAGAACATTTATTAGTTTATCTAAAACAACAAAATTGAAGAAATTATGGAGCTAGGACTTAATGGAAAACAATTGCCTTTTAGTTTAAGGAGTACTTTGCAATGCGGGCAGTTGTTCCGATGGAAGGAGCGTGAGGATTGGTGGTATGGAATAGTAGGACAACAGGCTTTCAAAATCCAACAAGTGAACGATGTTCTGAAGTTTAAAGGGAGAACTATAGATTTTATGAAGAACTATTTTCGGCTAGATGATGACTTGCAGTGCATTGGCTCACGGATTGGCCGAGATAGTTTAGTGAAAAAGGCAGTTCACGCGTTTTATGGATTACGGATTGTAAGGCAAGATCCTTGGGAATGCTTAGTTTCTTATGTCTGCGCTACATACAAAAATATACCCGCAATAAAAGGCATGATTTTTGAATTGTCAAAACGATTTGGTGAGAGAATTACCTTTGAGAAATATGATTTTTATACATTCCCACGCCCTGAGGAATTGGCACGTGCTGCCTTAGATGATCTTATGAGATGTGGGTTAGGATTTCGGGCGATTCGAATTCGAGAGATAGCTAGGATGATAAACAGGCATAATGATATCGAGACTTATTTTCAAGCTTTAAAGGAAGCTTCCTATGAATCAGCGCGGAATCAATTACTGCAACTTCCTGGCGTTGGATATAAGGTAGCTGATTGTGTTTTGTTGTTTTCCCTTGAAAAATTAGAAGCATTTCCTATAGATGTCTGGATAAAACGAATAATTCAACGCCACTACATAGATCATTTTGAACGGTCCTTCATTCAAAAGCTTCTAGGGCAGCCAGGACTATCTTCTAAAGATTACAAAAAAATAAGTTCATTTGCAAGAGATTATTTTGGCGAATATGCTGGTTATGCTCAAGAATACTTATTTCATTACTATCGTAGCGGGTGAAGAGTATGAACGTGCATAATCTTATTCCTACAAGTTCTGGACTTTGCTAGTCAGCTGAAGGGGAACGTGGAGGGGAGGTTGGAGTAGTTAGAGGCGCAATGGTTGTGCCCGCCATGCGATCGCTGATTTTTTGATGGGGATCACCAGGTGTAGCCAATCCAACTATGACATCAACAAGTACGAGAATCCAGTAGATTTTACTTGCATTTCTTATAAGAGCTAAATCTAAAGATATCTTCTGTCCGCTGATCTTCTGGACTCGCAAGTTCATAATCTTCTTGCCAAATGTCCATCCATAGAAGGATTCCAGCAGAGCTGAGTATGCGAGACTCAAGAGCCCTGCAAGAAATGGGAATGCCCAAGGATTAAACAGGACTCCTGGTAATCCAGTTGCAGCAGCGACTATTATGAGAGGCACAAAGACTATGACTCCAATAATAAAAGTCCCTATAAACACGATTATTGCGTCGATGATGAAGGCAATAAGCCGTCGAATCCAATGGTCTTGAAGTTGAGAGTCACTCCCAATTTTCTCAAAGCCAGTCGACATGATCTTCACAAAAGTCAATCTGTGCAATTCTAGACTATATAGCCTTTCTGTATTATCTAGCTGAAGAGATTGGCTGTCTCTATCCTTTCACAACCGCCATGGGAAGCAATCGAACGACGTGTGTGGCAATTCCTAGTTTATTGCTGACATCAACGACTTTATCCACGTTTTTATAGGCGGGATCGGCTTCTTCTGCAAGGACAACTGCGCTTGCTGCTCTGACAATGATTCCGCGTTTCTCCAAAGCTCTCTTTATATCTCCACCCCAAAACTTTCGTTTCGCAGCCGATCGACTCATCATCCTACCTGCCCCGTGAGCAGTCGAACCAAAGGAAACTTCCATCGATTTCTTGGTCCCCACTAGAAGCCAGGAGCTTGAACCCATACTGCCTGGGATAATTACAGGTTGTCCAAAATCTCGATAATCTGATGGGATTTCAGGACTGTTCGGTGGAAAAGCTCTAGTTGCTCCTTTTCGATGAGTCCAAACTTTCTTGCGTTTTCCTTCGATATCATGTTCTTCAATTTTAGCGATATTATGCGCAACATCGTAAACCAGTTGGAGGTTGAATGTTTCTGCTGGTTGGCGAAACACTTGTTCAAAGCCTTGTCTAACCCAATATGTTATGGCCTGTCGGTTGACGAAGGCGTAGTTAACTGCACACGACATGGCTTGGAAGTAATCTCCAGCTTCCTTTGTATTCCCTGGCGAGCATGCTAGCTCCCGATCAGGCAGAGAAATCTTGTATTTATCGACTGCGCGTTCCATAATGCGTAAATAGTCAGAGCATATTTGGTGCCCATACCCACGAGATCCACAGTGGATCATCACTGTAATTTGTCCTACATTGTTTATGCCGAAAGCTTTAGCCACTGTGGGATTGTAGATTTTATCTACTTTCTGAATTTCAAGGAAATGGTTCCCTGAACCTAGAGTTCCAATTTGAGTTGTGCCTCGCTTTTTTGCCGTATTTGAAACTTTGTCGGGATTTGCTGATTCCATGCTGCCTTTCTCTTCGCAATGTTCAGCATCTTCCTTCCATCCCATTCCTTGCTCCACTAACCAAGATACCCCTTCAGTAACAAGTCTATCAAGCTCATCCATTTTGATTATGAAGTCTTTTCTTCGGCTTCCAAGTCCACATGGGACATTTTTAAAAATCGTGTTTGTTAGATCTGCCAATTTGGGTCGTAGATCGTGCTCAGTAAGATTGGTGGTGAGCAATCTTACACCACAATTTATGTCGTATCCAACCCCTCCTGGGCTTAACACTCCTTCATCAAAATCGGTTGCTGCGACTCCACCGATGGGAAAACCATATCCTTCGTGACCGTCGGGCAAGGTAATAGCGTGTTTGTATATGCCAGGCAAATGGGCAACATTAGCGCATTGTTCCAATGTTCTATCTGTTTTCATTTTTTCCAATAGTTCATCGTCTGCAAAAACAACGCCTGGCACACGCATACCCGGCTTGTACTCTTGTGGGATGCGCCACGTAAAAGTATCCAATTTCTTAATGGGAACTTTATGAGTTGGAGTCCAGTGACGTCTTTTTCCATCCAAATCTTGCATCCTCTGCTAAGTTTGAATGAAAAGCCGGATATAAACAATTTTGGTGTGGAGACCCAAAAAAATATTGTGAGCGCTATGCATTAGCTTTTTTTTCGATAAATTCAAAGTACTTATTGAAGCCTTCGATGCTTTGCGGGATGGTGCCTTTATTCATAAAAAGATGAGTTTTTACATATTTACTTATGTTGCGTAATGCAGGATCGGATTTTTCAATTTCCTCTCTGATTTCCTCCAAAGTTGATTCTTTTATCCTTTTTTTGGAAATAACGTTTGCCCAAAGCTTCAATTGATCAATGTATGATTGTAATTTTTCCACGGCATTTGCTGCTTGACCGAAATGTGAATAATATAATAGCTTTGGGTTAAGCTGTTTCAGTTTTTTAATTGAAGCCAATGTTTTTTCAAAATGAAAGGGTGGCGGTGTAGTTGGAATTGTTACATTGAACTCTTGTAAATAAACTCCTGCGGTGTCGCCTGGGAAGATACTTTGGCTTCTCTTTTCATAGAAACTTTGATGGTGAGATGAATGGCCCAAGGTCTCTATCACTCTTAGCTCGATTCCGTCTCCTAGGTCAAATGTCATTCCATCTTCCGCAGTTATTATTCGCTTAGGAGCGACAGGTGTAGGCTCTTGATAAAGTCTAGCAATTGTGTTTAGTACTTGTCTTGATTGGACCCACAATTTTTGTGGGTTTGAGATATGAAAGATGCCTCTTTTGTGAACGACAAGCTTTGCATTTGGCAAGTGTCGGAGAAGAGAGCCAGCACCACCACCGTGATCCAAGTGAATGTGGGAAATCATTATGTAGTCGATATGTGTCAAGTCAACATCTATCTCCTTTAGTCCTGCTAAAAGGTTGGGAATAGTAGCTTTGGGACCTGTTTCAATAATTGCTATCTTTTTTGCTCTTATTACATATGAAGCAATGAAGCGCTTCAATCCTCTCGGTTTAAGGTCAATGAGGAAAATATGCGGGGAGAGCTTGATACTGAACAATTTTTACAGAAGTAGTAAAAACTTGAAGCTTTTAACCCTTTCAGAGAGAAGTGCTTTAAGATCTCTAGATAACGAATGCATACGTGTGTTTAATTCAATGTTCGCCAATAGCTTTGGGATATCCTTCGTCCTCCAATTGAATAGTGGTATGATCAATTCCAAACTCCTCTCTTAAGAGATCGATCAAAGTCTTGATCAGCTTCTTCTTATCTACATGCCCTTCTACAACTACATGTCCACTCATACAACACATCTTGGTTGGGGTAATACACCACACATGAAGATCATGCACGTCCTTGACTCCATTCTGTTTGCTGATTTTCCGCTCTAATGCGGTTACATCAATATGCGATGGAACACCCTCAAGAAGAACATTAACTGAATCTCGTACAAGTTTTCCAGAGCTATAAAAGATTAACGCTCCAATCAAGAGGCTGATCAAAGGATCAACCAGAAACCATCCCGTGAAGAGCATAATGATTCCTGCAGAAATTGCTCCTATCGAGCCCAACAGATCCGCTATTATGTGGAGAAAAGCTCCCCGAATATTTAAACTCTCGTCCTTCAACCTCGAAAGAGCAATGGCAGTTAGGAGATTGGCTATTAAGCCCAAAGTGGCAATTGCAGCCATGTTCAAGCTTTCTACTTCAGTTGATTGTTGAATCCTTAAAATGGCTCCATAGAGGATGAAACCCGCAACTGCCCATAAGAGGATTCCATTTAAAAATGCAGCGAGGATCTCTGCGCGGTAATATCCATAAGTTCTATTCGCTGAAATGGGACGCATGGCAATCCATGCTGCTATGAAAGCAAAGGCTAATGTTAGGATATGATTGAGCATATGCCATGCATCTGAAAAAAGAGCTAGACTATTGGTCAGGATTCCCCCTATCAACTCGACAACAAAAATGAAGATGTTGATGGCTAGTGCTATACCTAGGTATTTTCCACTTTTGATTGGATGAAGATTCGCTTGCATTTGGTCTCTGCTCATTATAATGATTTGGATAGCTTCACGATTTAAAGAAATCTTCCAAAAGCCTACGCGTTCCCCTTCTAAGTATCTCTGATAGAGATGATAGCCCCATGCCTAATCTCTTCGAGAGCTGCTGCATGGTCAACTTCCTGGGATAATCAAAGAAACCCATTTTCAGTGCGATCCATAACACTCTTTCCTGCTTGTCGGTAAGAGCGTCTCTTCTTGGATTAAATCTCCCGATCTTCATAATCCTGAATTCAATATTCCTATCTTCAAAGGATGAAATTATGCTTCTATAAGCTTCGAAATTGGGCGCAATAAAATTATAGACAAATGTGTAATCCTTGACATGTTTTGCTGATATCAAGAATGAGCTGTTTGAAAGTATCGCTCGGCAGATGTCACACCCATCTGTACTAAACCAAGCAGTTTTGGTTTCTTCCGCTTCAGTGATATGTTTTTCGAAGAATTGCTTAGGGAACTTGCTGAATCCCTCAGGAGGAGCTCTCATTAGATGCCTTGTTGGGCCTTTTGGTTCACCTCTGATATCAACTAGTGCGTATTTCTCAATCCCTGCTCTTTCTAACGCTCTCAACCCTTTACATTGTTCATTCTTAATCTCTATTGTTACATTGTAAGGATCATCCTTTGGTTGTTCCACTTTGGACACCGAAAATATTCGGGATATACTTAATCTAAACGCAGATCAAAAATAAAAATATGCTGGACGAAAAGGCAAACTTTGGCTTTTCACTCGCAATGGGTGTGACTTAGGTGTCATTTCCTTAATGCTTAAGTAAATCGATATCGATATCATATTTGATATTAAAAATTGACCATCATGATGTATAAGCTTTGATGGAACAATTGAGATACCAAAAAGGAGCTATAGGCTAAATCTGGAAGACACTAACTGACCATATAGGAGTTAACTAAATTGGCAATTATCGAGGTTGATGGGCTTACTAAGGTCTTTAATGGCAAGGTTAGAGCTGTAGACGACATTAGTTTCAATGTGAAGGAAGGCGAAATTCTGGGCTTTCTGGGACCCAATGGCGCAGGTAAAACTACCACTTTGAATATGCTTTCAACGCTTTTGCGACCCTCTAGTGGCACTGCTGCAGTTAATGGATATGATATTCATGAAGAGCCTGATAAAGTTCGTCGCAGCATTGGTTTTGTCTTTCAAGATCCCACTCTGGATTTGGAATTGACTGGAAAAGAAAACTTGAATTTCCATGGGCTTCTTTATGGACTTGATCGAGATTTAAGAGAGAAGCGAATCAAGGAGGTTTTGGATGTAGTTCAATTGACTGACCGAGCGAATGATCTTGTGAAAACTTTCAGTGGTGGCATGAAACGTCGGCTCGAAATTGCAAGGGGTTTAGTTCACCATCCGAAAGTTCTATTTCTTGACGAGCCCACTCTCGGGCTTGACCCCCAAACTCGACGTTCCATTTGGGAACATATTCAGCGTTTGAATCAAGAAAAAAATGTCACAATAATATTGACAACACACTATACCGAGGAAGCTGACTATCTCTGCGGGAAGATACTAATCATTGATTTCGGAAAGATTGTGGCATTGGATACTTCAGATAATTTGAAAGCTCGGCTAGAAGGCGATGTTGTGAGCTTAGCATTTAAGGATCCCAAGATGATCCTCCAAATTCGCCCTATTTTTGAAAAGAAGAAATGGTTACGTCGAATGGATGTGACCTCAGTTGGTTCTAATCAATCGATGGCAGGACGGATGATGCATATGATGCGCGGAATGTCTGGTGGTATGGGAATGGATGGAATGATGAGTGGTATGAGACCTGAAAGTGGAAGGCGCAATGAATCGGTTCGACACAAGGGGCCAAATATTCAAAGTGTTGGACCTAGGCGTCTCAATCTATTGGTTGATGATGGAGGGCGTCGAATCCCTGAAATCGTGAAGCTCACGAATGAAATTGGTATACTTCTGGAATCTGTTGAGTTACACAAACCAACCCTTGACGATGTCTTCCTCTCTGTCACAGGACGGAATATTCGGGATGAACAAGGAAGTTTCATGGAAATGATCAGAAGACATCGCATAATGCAGCAAGCGCGTGGGCATAGAGATAGCGGTTGAGGTTTTGAAAAATGGTTCAACCATTATCTAGCCAAGCTATCTATGTGGTTCTACTTCGAGAATTGAAACGTTATTGGCGGGCAAAATCCCGAATTGTAGCATCGGTTGCACAAAGTTTCTTTTTCCTTGTCATTTTTGGATTTGGAATTGGTGGATTTATTGGCAGAATTGGTGACGTAAGTTATCTATCGTACTTGGCCCCTGGTATAATTGGGATGGGATTACTCTTCGGTTCCATCTTCTCTGGAATATCTGTGGTTTTTGACAGACAATTTGGCTTCATGAAAGAGATGCTTGTAGCACCTGTTAGTCGAACTAGTATTATCCTAGGCAAAATACTCGGCGGAGCCCTAACTGCTTCAATTCAGGGTATCCTGCTGATGACCGTTGCCCTATTGCTGGGTGCGTTTTCTCCATCAATTACTTTAGGAATTGGAATAGTTGCAGCAATTGGAGTAATGCTTCTTATTACCGCGGGGTTTGTCGGTTTGGGTGTGGCAATTGGCTCAACTATTACCGATTTTCACGCATTTCAGCTGATATCGACATTCGTAATGTGGCCCTTATTCATGCTATCGGGAGTCTTTTTCCCCATTGACGCAGTCCCACCAATTCTTCAAGTTGCCATGCTCTGTGATCCCCTGTTCTACGGAGTAGAATTGTTGCGTTGGTGTCTCCTAGGAGCCGGTACACCCCTTCTCGGGCCTTTTGGTTGGCTAATTGCCTTAGGAGTAATTGCCTGCTTCAATCTATTGATGGTCGGATTTGGCACTTATCTTTTCTCACGCGCTCAAGCGTAGATGCTCTATCCAAACGGCCATCTAGGCGAATTCAGATTATGCAATGCATGCATGAATTGTCGAATTGGGTTTCGAGTATGTTTGTGACTTTCAATAGTGTCAATCTCTTTCGCAAACGCAAATAACATGATGTCGCAGGTAGCTGCCAAAAGACCATGATGGCGCCGCCGGTAGGACTCGAACCTACGACCGACTGGTTAACAGCTTCAGCCCCTAATAGTCTCTATTAGAGTCAGCTGCTCTACCTAACTGAGCTACGGCGGC
>CP070649.1:198772-225677 GCA_020354575.1 Candidatus Bathyarchaeota archaeon
CACAAGCCGATTGTTCCCGAGTCAGGGTAAATGGGATCGGTGCCATCAAAATTGACTACTGCACCATGCCAGCTAATGTCCAATGGATATTGAAACGAAACAGGTGTCAGCTCCACGGGATTATACTCGATGATTTGACCAGACCCAATGATATCAAGTGCACCAGTATTCACCCCGGCTATACTGTCGAAATGATAAAGTAGTTGATTGGCATTGTCAGTGAACATAATTCCTGCCCCAGTGTCTCCAAGGATGAACTCGCTCCAATGATGAGCCCATCCTGTCGGTGAACTGAAATTAAAATAGAGCCCTGTGACACTAGAGGCTAGGGGATAACCTCCAGACGTGGCATTCTCTGTAAGCGGTTGTCCGCTTGATATAGAGAGTTGGAGTGCACTTAATTCCGTAATTGTTCGACTCTGGGCGGAATTAACAAAAATGGGTCTCAGAGTGTAGGTGTAATACGTAGCATTCGCGGGGAGTGTAATCACAATCTGCGCATACAAGTTGGGAGAGCCAGATACTCCACCACTCCATTCAGCCTCCTGCTGGATAATATCCCTGATTGAACCATTGTAGATGACATAGGAAGGATCAGCTCCATATATTGGTAGTTCCCCATTAATTCTAAGAAACTCTGCTTGGGCTACAGAAGCACCCGTCAGCGATGAAATGGTGAACCCTGATTCAATGTTTAATGTTAACTCATCGGTTGATAAAACTCCTTCACTAGGGTTATCGTTGAAGTATTTATTTTGCCAAGCATGGAAAGTCTGATTCGCGATATCACGTCCATCCCACCATAAAATCGCATTTTCAACCTCATGATTAACAGGAAATACGATCATCTGCCTATTACCCAGAACACTAGCGTTGCTGGTTAAACCCGATGGGACCTGATAATTTGACCCCCAATCTTCAATTTGAAAAGGTACTTCCCGATTCACTCCATTAATAGTTTGATTTATGTGGAAAGCTTTCACTGGAATTGGAGGAATCGGTTTGCCAGTTGACGTCAGTTGAAGGTTCTGCCCTAACCAACGCAAAGTGCCATTTTGAAGAACCTCGATGACCAACGTATCTTTGCTAAGGGAGGAATACAACGATTGGTTCCAGCTAAAGGCATAAGTATAATGAGAGAAGGTGGAAGCGACAACTGCAATTCCTCTCGTGTCGACGGTTTGAAGCATATAAGACGAGGGATCAATGCCGATTGGAACTGTTAGGTTATAAACTGTCTCGGTTTCCGATGAGAGAACGGAGTTAATTACCAAGCCTGAATTCGCGAGTTCCCAAGTTGAATCCGTGTAGCTATAGTTGTAGAAGAAGAAATTGTCTCTTGTCAATGATGAATATGAATTGTTCCCATTTCGTCTTACATTAACAAGAACAAAGCTAGTATTGGATGGGTTAACTGTTACCTCAAGGCTATTTGAAGTGGAATATTGTATTCCCGAGGTTCCCAATCCCAACAATGAATACGTTAAATTAATAGTTCCTTCGCTAGAACTCGTGCGGTTAAACCATGAAGCGCTTAAATGTGAATGAGTTATCTCAAACGCAGGACTCCAATGAGGATGCGTATATGCCGTGTTTTCAAGGCTGTTTTCGAGATAATTTGTTGTAAGAGTTTTAGCATAAGTGGTATTTCCCGTAATTTGCAGAATCGAGCAATAGTAGCCTACTACAAAATCCAGGATTTGATTGATTGCAAGATTCATCTCATCAATAGCCCCTAAAATCTGAGGACGATCACCAACTGGATTATTTCTAAGGATGGAATAGGTGGTTATGATTGCAGTAACAAGCACGATGGAGACTAGTAGGGCAGCTATTATGGAGAATTGCCCTTTTTTGTCAGATATCTTTCTCATGTCAGCTTCCTCCTTGTTGGCTAAGTTGAAGCACTAGCAACCTTTGCGTAGGTCTCTGGTCAACTGTTAGTGTGAATTCAGATCTATAGATTGCTGGGCGATAGTAAGATAGGAGAGAAAGTGCTGTAACTCGGATATCAGGTGTCCTTGTCAATCCAATCGCAGTAAAAGCCCCTGTTCCCGTATGTTTGAAGGTAGCAGCAGCGTACCAATTGTTTACTGGATTAAACATGTTTGACACAATGGTTGTATGATAAGTCCCTTGAATCCAAGAAGGTAGTGCACGTGTTGCAGTTTGGTAAGGGGAGGGGTAAATACCATAGTAATTAGAGTAATGGGATGCTTCTGCTGAAAAATAAACAACCCCTGGGCTTCCAGTAATCCATTCGCCGTCGTAGCTATAGGTCGGATAATTTTCCACATCTAGTCCTCGAAGAAAAGAGTTAAGTCCAGCGGGTCCTACTCTAACCATGCCGTAGATTCCCCAACCGTTGTCACTGCCAGACAATTCGACGGTGTTGCTAACATAATAGAACGGATACCCTACGATGCTCACCCATGTCCAATTGTACTGGTTCACTCTTTTGCCGAGTTCATAGCAATACTCGGCATATGAACCTTGAGAATACAAGCTAGCATAGTCAGAGGGTATCGGCACTGCTTCGCCAAAGGGGTTGATTACCACCGCATTGGCGACGTTTTCGTGAGGAGAGTCGGAGATTTTGAGCCCGTCTAGAAGATTTCCGAGATCTGTGGTGTTTTGCACCATGATTGTGGTGTTGAAATATGGTGAGAGCAAGTTGTGAATATCTAAGGCTAGGCTTTGACTAGTGTAGCCAGTAATCCACCATCCGTTTGCATCACTACAGTTGAGGATGTATAATGTTCCAGAGATTTTCTCAGGCGTGACTGAAAAGGTTGCATTAGTGGAGGTAACAAGATAATTGGCTGCTTCTGAATCGGTGCCAAGTCCACTTTCAGAATTCGTAATTGAATGAAACTTCTGGTAAGTTGTAGTATCACCAAGTCTAACAATATCGTAGACGGTTAGGTTATAAACTAAATTAAGTGGCAGGCTTGCGGAGAGAGCCATTTCGAGATTTCTCCAATCGAGGTGGTCAGGGTCTCTAAAGACGGTTTCAGTTAGTGCATCATTGTTGTCAAGAAGTTGGAGTGTTGTTAGGGCAAGTTGTTGAAGATTAGCAGAAGAGATTTGTTTGGGAGAAGGCAAGACTGCGAAGAAAGTGGCAGCAATAAACGCAACTGAAAAAATGAGGATTACCATAGATATTTCTATAGTCCGCAGCATATCTAAGACCCTCCAGCTGGAGTCCAAGTTTGATAGCCCTTCAAACTCCAGCAGATAATCTTTGCCTGATAAGACATCTGATCAACAGTAACGTGACGAAAATCAGTAGCAGTCCAAACATTACCAGCAGGATTGGCACCGAAGGTTACGGCCACGGCTAAAGAGCCAAGACCCCAAGGCATAATATTCATACCCAAATCATTCCCTGAGCGGTAAGTCACCAGCAGAAATCCTGGGCGTCCCGCTGGAAGAGTTGTTATTTCATAGTTCTTGCTACCGTAGTTAAGCGACCCAGTAGAATTATCGATAGAGTACTTTCGAAATTCAAAGTCCTCAGTTAAAATGAAAAAGGAAGCATTGTATTTATAATCAGGCACCGGGGTTCCTTGGTCATGCACATCCCAGCTATGGGCAAGGTAGACTTTCCCTTTTTCATAGTCCATTACAAAGGGCATAACACCCGCGCCCTGAGTAAAAGTTTGATGAGAACTATAACCCAAACCAAGAAGCCCACTCAGGTTTGCATATACAACAATGGTATACGACTCAGCTTGCCCATCAAAAGTGAAATTCAGATAAGCTACACCCGCCGAATTTGTCCGTGCAGAACCACTGAGAAGCTCCAAAGAAGCATAAGTTCCTGATTTGTAGGCACGATAAAGGTAATAATTTATGTCAGCGTAACCTAGGGTAGATCCGGGACCAGTGACCTTTACTTCTAAGACTAGTGGGTTCGGTTCATACTCAGATATGGAGACTTCCAGAAGTGGCGTAATGCTAAGTTGGAATCCAAAAGTCCCATTGATCCCTAATAGCCTTGAAGCTGTCTCATAAGTTATACAGTCACTAAGAGGAATGAACAGGAACCCAGTAGGTCCAAAACTAACGTTATTAAAGAAGTTCCCCGAATCTCGAGGATACTCAACGGGATTTGCAAGAAGAGAAGTCAGTCTCATGAGCGCGAAAGAGCTAAGCTTGTAGCCGCTTTTACCCGGTTGCTGGAGTCCAAAGATCGATAATGTATCATTCGTTACTCCCCAATTGTATGGATACCCAGGAGAGAGTAAAATGTTATCCAAGAGATCGCTGGTCTTAAATGCAACATGCTGATTTTGCTGATATAGTATCCCTGCCTGCAATCCTTGGGCAAAAAGACCGATAAACAGCAGTATGGCTGCTATAAAAACCGTAGTTGAAATCATATGATCGATAGTTACTCCAGTCATTTTTCGATCTCCTATACAAACGAAAAGCTGAGAGTCCCATTTGACAGCTTGACAACTTGAATACCAGCAGTTGTAGCATTACTGACAAAGGTAGATGGGTTCCATAGCACGTTCGGTCCTAAAGTCACCCTAGCATTTGCTGTTACGTCTACACCCATAAATTCTAAATGCAAATCGATTATAGTGCTGTTCTCAATTTTTTGATCAGATGCTGTAGCAACATAGGGGATTGACTCGATAAACGACGGTACATTTGCAGATTGTAAAGTAGTTCCTGCTGCCACTTCGTCCCGATTTAGAGAGAAATAGAGCTGATTAATGGTTGAACTCATGTGGCTTGCAACGTCAAGTAGCCCTGTTTCTCTGCGTCTAGTAACCCAGACATCTATCATCCATGATGCCGCCAAGGGCATCAAAACAACCTGCAAGATAAGAATGGGAACCATGATTGCATATTCCATAGTCACATGTGGCATTTAATCACCTTTTTTTAGGCATGCACCCCAAGCGCTACATCAATCCCACCAGTGTAAAGTTCGAGAATGCTGTCGCTGTCTAATACAATCGATTCTTCAACAGCGGGAAATTTGAAGAAGAAATTGTCAAATCCATCTAGTGGAAAGCTAACCTCAATTCTGATGCCTGTTACAGTCTCTGACGTTTTAGAAACCGACTCACCCGTCAGAGTTATTGAATCAGAACGCCTTAATGCTTCGCCTTCAGAGAGAATTGGCAGATAAAGCCTAACATAATTTGTATCACCCAAGCTCAAATTCAGCATTCTTATAGTTGGCATAACAACAACCCTAGCAAAACTACCATCAACCATCGGAAGCTTTTCAATTCCAAAAATCCTAGCCGTAGGAGCAGATGCCCCATTCAGCAAAAATCCATTATTCTCAGATGGATAAATCAGCTCATAATAACTAGTTCCAGCAGAATACCGTGATACAGGCATATTGAAACAAATGATGCCAGTCTTGTTCGAGTAAAACTTCAGATTCGACTCAGTTGTAGTATTAACATAAACGGTATAATTCAATGCGAGATTGAATGCGACATCAGCATATCTGCTCGAATAACGAATAGTCTCTGTACGTCCAATTACCCAAGCAACATCGTCAATCTGAAGGCCCAAAGTCTGCATAAACTGCTTAGCAGAATTGAATTCACTCTCTGCCATCTTTAATAATAGAAAATTGCTGGCGAAGGAAAGTGCAATAGTAATCAGGGCCACCATAGCGGCTGTGACGATTACTGTTGATATAGCGGGACTTGCAGCGCGATTGCTTCGGCTTTTTCTGTTTGCCTTCATAGCCA
The DNA here is from genome assembly GCA_020354575.1 of Candidatus Bathyarchaeota archaeon. Lineage (GTDB taxonomy): Archaea > Thermoproteota > Bathyarchaeia > Bathyarchaeales > SOJC01. The sequence goes on from CP070649.1 coordinate 204,502, forward strand.
TCGCAATAATTAACCTCCTCCGAAGCTAATCAGAGATGGAGCGACTTTCGCAGCGATTATAGCAATTAATGTCAGTAGGGCAGAGTGCTTGAATCCTGCAGCAACAGATTCCTCGCTTATTTTTCCACCTACAAGCCCGATCAAATAGCTGTGAATTATGACAGATGTTGAGAAAATGACCATCAGAGCCTCTAGATCAATCTGGCTAGTAGATGCTGTAGGGTCAGCCATGTTGACCGTCGTTGTCGTGAAGGTGAGCATCATAATGGTTGTTGCGACAAGCATGAGAGCAGCAAAGTATGGCATCATTATGTAAGGTTTGACCGCCATCTTCTTCTCTCTCTCCACTTCCTGTGTGGTAGTGCAGAATCGCGCAAGTGATTCAATCATAGCGATAGTACCACCACCAACGTCCACCGTCTCCACTAGTAGGAACATGACAATTTGGGTTGTCCAACTTTTGGTTCGTTTGACAAAATCCATGAACACTTTTCTTAGAGGAATTCCCCAAGAGAGCTCTGCTGTTATCTTCTTCAGATGCTTACTAAAGTAGCCATATTCACGATCAGAGAGGGTTTCAATGCATTTCTCCGGGGCAAGGCCAGTCTTTCTGGTTTCTGTGAGATCTTGAAGGAAAAGAGTAACACCTTTCTCAGTGCTTCCTTTTTCTCCGGAGAGTTTTATTTGGACAATAGCTGCGGGAGCAGTTGAAATGATTAAGGCGATTGAGACTGCTGTAGGAATATCCACGAGATTGGACAAAGGCGCAAGAATTGGAATAGGCATTAAACCAAAGAAGTTGGTTAAAATCGCAAGCACTAGCCCACCGATTGCTAAACATATTCCAAAGACTTTGTAAGGTCGATAATCTGTTATTGGAGATTTTGGCTGCATTCCATGTGCGAGATATATGAATACAAATGAAAGCAACGGAGTGAAGACAAAAGTGTACATAATGATTCCAGAGTAGGATGACATCCCAGTGCTGTAGATGGATTCTACGCTAAATAGGATATAGAAGCATAACGACATGAGAACCATGATTATAATAAATGATTCTAGAAGCATGCCAAGGCGTTCGGCAGCTGCTCGCACTCTTGCAGCTCTTGTTTTGAAGAGCTCTCCAGCTTTTGTTTCAAGGAAGCTTGTGATATCTCCCCCGATGATGACTGTGGAGGCATATCCGCCTACAAATTCTCGGTATATATCAAGAGGATTCGCTTTGGCAGCGTTCTGCATGGCGCTTAAAGGATCTACACCAAAGATCTCGACATCTCTAATTAGGCTCTTTGCTTCTTGACTCATGGCAGGCAAAAGCTGTGCCTCTCCAAGACGTTTGAAGCTCGTATACGGTGGAATACCTCCTGACGCCATTACAGCTACGTATGTTGCTGCAAAGGGCATCTCTCTTTCCAAACGTTGAGACCTTTCGCTGGCTTTAGACATAGGCATGATTATGAAGGCAATCATCACAAAGAGGGGAACGGGAACTAGGAAAATAAAAGGCAGAAATTGAAAGAAATAAAGGAGCAAAATGCCAACAATACTGACTGGTACTGTGAGGAGAGCTATCAGAAACATTATAGATACATACGTTTCAGGGTAAATTCTCATATCTGCTTTTTTGAGGTATCCTTCAAACTCAAAGACGTTTTTCAGAAATGCAGGCGCCATCTTTCCGAAAAGTCGGAATGATAGTCCTTCAAGAGTTTTTAGCAGTGGCAAGAGTTTTTAATTCTCCTTTTAGGACTTTGTCATAGAATTCTTCGGGTCTTGCATAATATTCAGCGATGATTGCCGCAACATCTTTGTAACTTCTAATGCTTTGCTCTCTCATCCAATGTAATACTCTTCTACGCTGCTCAATTTCTAACTGCAAATCATTCGTACTCATACCAGTGCGTTCGGTTATGAAAGGAAACATGACGCTGTCTTTAAATGAAGAAGCGTAGTCGTCTTGAGCTGGCTGCCATTTATAGATCAATCGATAATCTTCGTAATTCGCAACTTCGTTTATTTCCATAACACGTCGAAATGCTTTAGTTTCTCCTTCCACTTTGAGATGAACCCTTTGAATAGATAGAACAAGGTTCATTAGTGGAATATATGCAGGTGCGATGTTCATGGGCTTCTGAGTCAGACGCTTAACTGCAGAATCTATATCTTCAGCATGCATTGTGCTCAAGCCTCCATGACCTGTTGCCATTGCCTGGAAGAGGACATAGGATTCGTTACCTCGAATCTCGCCCACAATAAGGACATCAGGTCTATGTCTCATCGATGTTTTGACAAGATCAAAGAGGGTTACCTCACCTGTTTGATTCTCACCAAGTCCATAGCTTCTCCGTGCAATCAATGAAACCCAGTTCTCATGGGAAAGGTTTAGCTCAGCCGTCTCTTCTATTGTAATTATTTTGCTTCCTGGTTTGATTAAGCATGCAAGTGCATTCAATGCCGTTGTTTTCCCTGCCGCGGTGCCTCCTAAAACCATAATTGAGGCTCTATTTTCTAAGCAAAGCCAGAAGTATGCAGCCATCTCTTCAGAGAAGGTTCCAAGGTTTATCAAGTCGATAATAGAATAGGGATCTTCTCTGAATTTTCGGATTGTAAAGGCTGTACCAAAAGGTGTAATTTCCCGTCTATAGCATACTGCAAGCCTGTGTTTTCCTGGTAGTGAAGCATCGACGATCGGAAAGGCAGAACTCACATGTTTGCCTGCCATGTGAACTAATTTTACAACCATGTTATCCAATTCGGAGTCTTCATGGAAGAGAAGATTAGTCTCGATGCTTTCGTACTTTCGATGCCATATGTAAACTGGTTTTTTAATACCATCGCATGAAATATCTTCGATGTTAGGATCGCGCATCAAGGGATCAATTCTTCCGAAACCAACAAGATCCCGTTCTGCATGATATAATATCTTGTACCAAGAGACATCCGGCAGCCATCCAAGGCTGATTCGATATTTATCAACGATTTGCTTGGCTTCAGTTGCGAAAAATCTCCTAGGATCCTCAATTTCGCCCTTGGGAGACTCGATCTCCGCTAATAGAATATCTAGAACACGGTTGTAGATATTTACCTCTAGTGGATCCAATTGTAACTCGTCAAGTATGTATTTATGCTCACCAGTTCGGGGATTCTGAACTATTGCTGCATGGGCAAAGGGTTCATATAAGGGGTATCGTTGAATGGTTTTGAATCCCCTTGGAACGGGTTTGGGAGGGGGAGTCTGCATGGCCTTTTCCTTGGATTTTCTGTCAGATTTTGACCGCATTTTCTTCATGGAATTCTTTAAGCGTTGCAACGTTGTTCTCCTAAACAATTAAAGCGCGGGACTATGTATTAAATATTACGTCTTGCTAAATCGTAATTGTACTATAAAAACCAACAGCGATGGAATATGCTTCGGAAATCACTAAATTCGCAATCTAGCTTCAAGAAAAAGCACGCAATTGCGTGCTTAAATGAAATGCTGAACGAAAAAATGGTTGAATTGGACCTGCTACTTCTGTGCTTTTAGTTCAATTATCTTACTCTTCAATGAAGGAACAATTTTGAAAAGATCTTCGACAATGCCAAAATCCGCTACACCAAATATAGGTGCATTCGGATCTTTATTTACTGCAATAATAAGGTCAGAATTCTTCATTCCCAGAACGTGTTGAAAGGCGCCACTTATTCCAAGAGCTATGTAAAGCTTCGGCTTAACAGTTTTCCCTGAACTGCCAACTTGGCGGGTATTAGGAAGCCAGCCTTTATCCACAATAGGTCGAGAGCAAGCAAGAACACCTCCTAATGTCTTTGCCAGTTCTTCAACGGAAGGAATTTCGTTTTCATCCTTGATGCCTCGCCCAATGCCTACAAGTACGTCAGCGGCAGTTATGTCAACGCCACCAGGAGGAGGCAGTACAAACTCAATGAAGCGTTTCTCGATCATTTCCTCTTTGAGAATTGAAGGCAATTGACTGATCTCTCCATTCATGGACAATCCCTTTTTCGCTTGAAACGCTGCTTGACGAATGGTCACAATGTAACTCTCTGCTTTGCGGAGTATTCCATTGGCATTCACTTTTCCACCATACATCTGACGTGTAATGGTTAGTTTCTCATTCTCGAGTTTAAGGTCTATGCAGTCCGTCGCCAATGGAATATTCAATGAAGTGGCGAGACTGGGGGCTAAATCAATACCGTAAGAGGTGTGTCCTAGCATGAGCAGGATAGGTTTCCGTTCAGTTATCAGGTGAGATAGCAATCTTTGGTAGGCTTCAGAGTTGAAGTTTTCGAGTTTTGCATCATCAATTACCAGCACTTTATTTGAGTATTGGGAAAGCTTCTCGGCCTGTTCCTTCATATCTTTGCCGAGGAGTACCGTTGTTAGTGTGGTGTTGATCTCCTTAGCTAATTCCAATCCTTTAGTTAACATTTCGAAGGTTATATCTCGAATCTGACCACGTCTGTGCTCAGCTAGTACAAAAATTTCCTTCATTTAGACTAACCCCCGAGCCTTAAGAAGCTCTGCAATTTTCGTAGCTATGTCCTCCGCACTTCCTTTCAAGAATTCCGCTTGTTTCTCAACGGGAGGTACGTAGACTTTTTCTATCGTTATCCACGATCCAGCTTCTCCGACCTCGTTTTCACTTAAGCCGAGATCAGCTAATCCGAGGATCTTTGTTTCTTTCTGCATGGCTTTTCTAATTCCCATTATTGAGACATATCGAGGTTCGTTTATTCCCGTTTGGATTGATAGTACCGCAGGGAGTTTTATTTCAACAACTTCTTCTAAGCCGCCTTCGAGCTCGCGATTGACTCTGGCAGTGTCTCCGCTTAGTTCAATTTTCTTGATCATCGTTGCATGAGGAACTTCTAGATGCTCTGCAAGTATTGGTCCAACTGCTGTATACCCGTCATCACCAGCTAGAGCTCCTGTTAACACGATGTCAAAAGGTAGATCTTTTATTGCTTTGTGAAGAATTTTGGCAATGGCATAGCTGTCAGAGCCATTAAATTTTGGGTCCGTGAGTCTTATGGCGTTATCTGCTCCTCTAGCTAAGCATTTTCTCAGGGTACTATCAGCATCTTCAGGACCTACTGTAATTGCTGTGACAGATCCTCCGAATTTTTCTTTGATCTGCACTGCTTCTTCTAAGGCATAGTCGTCCCATTCATTTATGTCGAAGACTAGACCGGTCTTTTCTATGGCTGTACCTTCAGGGTTGATTTTTATTTCTGCTTCGGCTGTTTCTGGAACGTGTTTCACACAGACAATTATGTTCATTTTTTTCTCTCCTAAATGCCCAAATTTTCTTTAAGTTTGTTACGCTTTTCAATGGGAAGCGGTCCGAATTTCTTAATCCTTTCGGTGAATCTGGTGAATAAATCTGCTGCTTTTTTGTAGACAGGTAGGGGGACATAGCTATATCGGACTCGCATACCTTTTATTTCATGTTCTGAAAGCAATCGGTTCATCTCAATCATTCTTTTCTTGGAGAAGTGCTCATCAATTTCTTCTTGACCTTCAATCACTAGAATCCCGTCAGCCCCGAAGGCGAAAGCATAAAGCAAGTGTTTCATGCTTATGATGGCTGTGGAGGGAATGGTCACCAATCTGATGTTCTCAGGATAATTAACTCGATCAAGCCCCAAGAAGTCCATACCAGTGTATCCAACATTCTTATCGACAAAAGCTACAATTCTTACTTCGTCTGGTTCTTTATCCATAAGAATTCCTCGCAGCGTAGCTATGATCTGTCTATTTGTCGCATTTTTGAAATCAATGGCTTCTACTGGGCAAACGGGAATACATGCTCCACAACCTATACAAATGAATGGATTAATCGTAGCTTTTCCATTTTCCAGCATTATCGCATCGACTGGACACATTGGGACACAATCTCCACAGCCTGTGCATAAATCAGCAATAACAAAAGCCTTTTCGGGACTAGTAATAATATGTTCATCTTTAAGAAATAGCGCTGCTTTAGCAGCTGCCGCGAGAGCGTCCGAAACCGTATCCCGCACGTCTTTCGGGCTCAATGCACATCCACAGGCGAATATTCCAGTTCGTAGAGAGTCTACAGGGTCTAATTTTGGATGTTTCTCTGTTACATAGCCCTCTTCTCCTAGAGAGAGCCGCATTTTGCCAGCTAAGTCCGCAAGATTAGAAGGAGGGATCATAGGCGTAGCTAGGGCAACCAAGTCAAATTCCTCTTCTTTAACTTCGCCCATCAAAGTATCTTCTGCTAACACGACAAGCCTACCATCTTTATTCTTCCAGATCTCCGCTACCCTACCTTTAGTAAAGATAACTCCTGCTTCTTCATCTCGCCAGTAGAGTTCTTCATAGCCCTTGCCGGTGGCTCTAATATCAATATAGTAAACGTGAACGTTAATTCCAAGCATTTTCTTGAGTAGGAAAGCTTGTTTTAAGGAATACATACAACATATTCGACTGCAATATGGAATATGGTTCTTGTCCCGAGAGCCAGCACAAAGCACTATCGCCATTTTTTTGACATCGCTGCCATCAGATCTTTTAACGTACCCTTCTGTTGGTCCTGAAGCCGAGACTAACCGTTCTAAATCCATCATTGTTATGACGTCTTTGTAGAGGCCATAGCCATATTGTTTCAACAGATTCGCATTATAGAGTTCATAGCCAGTGGCAATAATTATAGCACCGACTTTTAATTCAATGGTTTTTCCTTTATCTTCCAAGTTAATCGCTTTAGCGGGACAAAGCTGCTCACATTTTAAGCATTTTGTGCATGCTTCGAAGTCTATTGTATAAGTTGATGGTACCGCTTGGGGGAATTCGATGTAGGCTGCTTTTCTTTCTGATAGTTTTTCGTTATACTCATCAAGTGCTGTTTCCGGGCAGACTTTCGTGCAAACGCCACAGCTTCGACATTTCTCAGTGTCGACACCCCGGGGTTTCATGAAGACTTTCACTTCGTAGTTTCCGGGGCGTCCTTTAACATCTTGAACCTGCGAGTATGTGAGTAGGTTCACATTCGGATTTCTGCCAACCTCTGCCATTCTTGGGGTCAGTATGCATTGAGCACAATCTAGGGTTGGGAAGACTTTGGTTAGTTTTGCCATATTACCGCCTATACTGGGTTTTTGTTCAACAATGTAGACTTTATGACCGAGATAGCCAAGCTCTAGCGCGGTAGTAATTCCAGCTATTCCTCCACCAACAATGAGAATATCTCTTGAGCTCTTTTCACTTATGCTCTCCAAAGGTTCAAGCTCAAGACTACGTTCGTAACCGCCTTTTATCAGGCTTATAGCCTTCTTAGTGGCGGGCTCTGAGGGTTTAGGTCCATGGACCCATGAAGCTTGTTCTCTGATGTTCACAAATTCAAGCATATATGGGTTTAATCCAGCTCGCTCTAAGACGCTTTGAAAAGTTGGAAGATGCATTCTAGGAGTACAGCTGGCGACCACGACGCGGTCTAGATTCTTCTTTTTGATATTATCGATTATGATTTCTTGGGAGGGTCTTGAACAGAGATACTTTTGGTACCTTGCATCCACAACACCTTCCCATTTTTTGACTACTTCCAAAACAGTCCTAACATCAACAACATCACCAATATTTCCACCGCACTCGCAGATGTATATCCCAATTTTCTGTGACTCTCTACCCATTTTGACTTTCTCTCGCTTTCCTAATTTTGATTTGATTGATACAGAGGAAAACGCTTAAAAAAGCTTGTGTTTCATGTTATCCAAACGAGATATGAAAAATGAATGCTCAGGAACTCGCTCAAAAGCACAAATTGCTCGAATGTATTCACTGTGGCATCTGCACCGGAAGTTGCCCAGTGGCAAGGAAAGCCAATCTCAATGTGAGAAAATACATGCGAGAAGTTGCTGCAAATGGCAAATTGACTGTACATCCGCAAGATGAGTTGTGGAGCTGCACAACCTGTGCCACGTGTGGAATTCGTTGCCCTAAAGAGATAACTCCCTACGATTTCTTGATTGACATTCGAAGCTTAGCCGTGGAAGGGGGGCAAATCGCAACAACTCTAAGAGACGCTTTAGAAAGCATCTTCAAAAATGGTAATCCTTGGGGAAGAATAAGAAGCAAACGTTCTGAATGGATGCAGGAGATGAAAGTGAAACATGTATCAGAGGGTGTTGAGTTTCTCTACTACGTAGGTTGTACACCTGCTTATGATCCACGCGTACAAGATGTGGCAAAAGCCATAGCTAAGGGTTTTGAAAAAGCTCACGTTAACTTTGGAACTCTTGGGGATGAAGAGAACTGCTGTGGAAACGAAGTGTATGGCATGGGTGAAAAGGGTTTATTCGAGTTCTTAGTAGAAGAGAACGTGAAGCTTTTTGGCAAATATGGGGTAAAGCAGCTAGTTACAGGTTGCCCACACTCATATCACTCTTTTAAAAACAGATACGGACAGATAGATTTTGAAGTCTTGCATCACACTCAAATATTCGCAGATTTGATAGAAAAAGGAAAATTCGAATTAGCCCAATCCTTGAACAAGACAGTCATTTATCATGACCCTTGCTTCCTGGGCAAACAAAATGGAGTATATGAAGCCCCCAGAAAAGTAATCGAAGCCATTTCAGGGGTGAAACTAATTGAATTTGCTCGTTCAAAGGAGCGAAGCCTATGTTGCGAAGGGGGCGGCGGACGAATGTGGGTAGATATTTCTGGGGAACGACTTTCAGAAATGCGTGTTCGAGAGGCTGCTGAAGCAGGAGCAGAAATATTGGCAGTTGCTTGTCCATTCTGTTTATTAACTTTTGAAGATGCGGTAAAAACAACAGGCCTTGAAGGAAAACTTCAAGTTTTGGATATAGCGGAATTGCTCATGAAATCAGTGTGACTTTTCAGAACGACCTATATATCTCTGCAAAGTATGCTTGCACGGCGTAGCGCGGAAAACTATAAACGCTGGTCTATCGATTTATGTCCTCTTTAAATGCCAAAACCGGTGAAACTAATGGAAACACTAATTCATGATGTGGTTATAATCGGGGCTGGGATGGCTGGCCTTCGAGCTGCAATTGCAGCCGCTAACCTTAGCAATAAAGTCGATGTTGCAGTTATCTCGAAAGTCTATCCTGTACGATCACACTCTGTCTGCGCTCAAGGTGGATCCGCAGCCATGTTAAGAGAAGGAGACTCAAATGATCTACACGCTTGGGATACTATCAAAGGCTCAGACTTTCTTGCCGATCAAGATGTAGTGGAGTACTTTGTTAAGCAAGCCCCACAAGAGATCATCGCATTAGATCATTGGGGATGCCCATGGAGCAGGACTAAAGATGGAAAAATTAATCAACGACCTTTTGGAGGACACTCTTTCCCGAGAGCATGTTTTGCAGCTGATATGACAGGCTTCTATGAAATGCACACGTTAGATGGAAAGGCGAAGACCTACGACAATATAAAATTCTTCGATGAGTGGTTCGCTACTTCCCTTATTATTGATGATGGTTTTGTCGCTGGCCTGACAGCTCTAGAGTTGAAAACGGGTAGGATGATGATCTTCCGAGCGAAAGCAATAATAATGGCTACCGGGGGCTATGCACGGATCTATGAATTCACCACTTTTTCACACACTGCAACCGGCGATGGCATGACCATGGCCTATCGGGCTGGAGTGCCTTTGAAAGACATGGAATTCATTCAATTTCACCCTACAGGGATGGTCCCATCGGGGATACTAATAACAGGAGGAGCACGCGGCGAAGGAGGATATCTAATCAATGCGAAAGGTGAACGATTCATGAAACACTACGCTCCTGAGAAGATGGAGCTGGCACCACGTGACATAGTTTCTCGAGCAGAAACAACAGAGATTGAAGAAGGACGAGGATTTAATGGACCTTATGGACCGTATATAGCATTGGACCTAAGACACTTAGGTGAAGAGAAGATTAACGAACGACTCCCACTCATTCGCGATGTCGCAATAAAGCTGAGCGGCGTTGACCCAGTAAGGGAGCCTATTCCCATAAAACCAGCAGCTCATTACTCAATGGGCGGAATTCATGCAAACATAAAAACTGAAACGCCGATTTCGGGATTTTATACAGCCGGTGAATGTGCTTGCTTAAACGTTCACGGGGCAAACCGGTTAGGCACTAATTCAACATCTGATTGCTTAGTATTTGGAACCGTAGCTGGTGAAGAAGCTGCAAAATTTTCTCTTTCCCATGATTATAGGGATGTTTCCATTGGAAACGTCTTGTCGGAGGAGAAAAGAATATTCGATGAAATTTTGGGCAGTGAAGGCGATGAAAAGGTTCCTGTTATTCGAGATGAGTTAAGACGTATAATGAGCGAGAAGGCCTGGGTATTTAGGAAGGGCAACGGACTTGAGAGCGCATTGAAGGCAGTGCAAGAGCTGAAGAAACGATATAAAAACATAAGAGTTGAGGACAAGGATAGCCAATTTAACACTGATCTTGTAGGAGCTCTGCAGCTTGATTTCACCTTGGATTTATCGGAGATTACAATTTCTGCTGCCCTTGCCAGAACGGAATCGAGAGGAGCTCATACTAGACTAGATTATCCAAAACGGGATGACGAAAATTGGTTAAAACACTCTCTCGCTTATTGGTCGAAAGAAGGCCCAGAACTCCGGTATATTCCTGTCACTATTGCCAAATGGCCTCCTTCCGCGAGGACATATTAGGAGATTAAGCAAATGAACTCTGAAGATGAGATTGTCGATTTTGAAATACATCGTTTTAATCCGCAGAAGAAGGAGCACTATTTATCCACCTATAAGGTACCAGTCCGCAAAGGAATGACGTTGCTCAATGCTTTGATGTATATCAAGGACAATTTTGATGGAACTCTCGGATTTAGGCATTCGTGCAGGATGGGCATTTGTGGAAGTTGCGGGGTTATGGTTAACGGAAAACCAATGCTGGCCTGTTATACACAAGTACTTCATCTAAACTCTAACAGGTTGGTCATAGAACCGCTGCAAAACATGCCTTTGATCAAGGATCTGATTGTGGACATCCAACCATTCATTGATACCTACAAAAAGATACGAAATGTCTTGATCAAGCCTGAAGAGACGCTTAAAAAACTGGAAGAGTTTATTCAAACTCCACTTGAACTTAAGAAGTACTGGGACCTTTCATTGTGTATTAAGTGCTCTATCTGCTATTCCGTATGCCCAGCCGCGATAGATGAGAAATTTCTTGGTCCCGCAACTTGTGCCACAAATTATCGATTCATTTCGGATTCTAGAGATGAAGGATTAAGTGAACGGTTGAAAACCTTAGATGATAATATCTGGCTCTGTACCTCCTGCAACTCGTGTACTCTCTTCTGCCCCAAAGAAGTTGATTCATCATCGTCGATAATTGATGAACGAAGCCTCATGGTAGAAACAGGTGGAATACCAAAAACAGTCAAAGATGTACTTGAAAGTGTGGTCAAATATCATAATCCAATGGGCATGCACCCTCGCAAAAGGATGGAATGGGCTAAAGACCTACCGGTTAAAATGTTCCCAAACGTCACAAAGGCTGAAGTATTGTGTTTCATAGGTTGCGCTCCAGCTTACGATCCTAGAAGCCAAGCAATTGCAAAATCCATGGTCTCAGTATTCAGCAATTTAAGTATTGATTTTGCCCTGCTAGGCTCTGAGGAACGATGTTCAGGAGATCACATACTGAGGCTTGGCGAAAGAGGGTTGTTCGAAATGCTCGCCGAGCACAATATTTCAATATTCAAGGAGTTTGAATCTGAGAGAATCTTAACAATTTGTCCACATTGCCTTAATACTTTCAAGAAGGACAAGCCTTACAATACCCTAGGGCTGAATTTCCAGCATTATACGGAATTTCTCGCTGAAAAGCTCAAGAATGGAGAACTCAGCTTACCAAAATCAATTAATAAAAAGGTCGCGTATCATGATCCGTGTTTCTTAGGCAAACGTAATGAGATTTATGAGGCCCCTAGGCAGATCTTAAAGTCAATTAATAAATTAGAGTTTGTGGAGCTGAAGAGAAATCGAGAGAATAGCTTTTGTTGCGGTGGAGGAGCAGGAAGAACATGGACAGAAGATGCAGCTCCCGAAAATAGACCTAGCGTAGAGCGAGTTAAGGAAGCACTAAACGCAGGTGTTGAAGTGATTGCGACTGCCTGTCCATTCTGTGTTACAACATTGGAAGATGCAGTGAAAGTTCTAGACTTGGAAGACAAAATTACAGTGAAGGATATTCTTGAATTACTGATGGAAGCAACATAGATCTTTGAGTTTTCTTATGTTATTGCTATTTTATTAGACCAAGTTTTTTATAGATCAATTTTTGATTTTCCTCAGTTTTACTTCTGACATCTTCAAAAAGATTGTTTCCATGAGAGTCGATAGCGACTGTTAGTGGACCGAATTCCTTAACTCCAAGGATCCACAAGGCTTCCGGCATCCCCAAATCGAACCACTCGACTTTCTTAACGCGTGTAATAGCTCTTGCTGCAAGGACCGCAGCTCCTCCTGTGAAGGCTCCATAGATGGCTCCATATTTTTGCATCGCCTCTGTTGTGCGTTTACCCATACCGCCTTTACCTATGATGACGCGAGTTTTGAAGTTCTTTATGAACTGATCTTCGAAAATGTCCATTCGTGTACTGGTGGTAGGACCAGCTGCTACGATCTTCCATTCTTCTCTTTCCTTTTTCACTATAGGTCCACAGTGAAAAACTGCCAAGCCTTCTAAGTTTAGTGGAAGGCTTTTCCCTTCTTCATGAAATTGAAGGGCTCTCTTGTGGGCTTGGTCCCGGGCCGTTACTATCGTACCAGTTATGTACAAGATATCGTTGACATTCATTTTTCGGACTTGTTCTTCAGAGATTGGGGTTACTAATCTGAAAGTTGTCATTCCTTTTTTCACCTCACTTCATGGGTTAAATATTCTGTGCTTCCATCTGAATTGATTCGCGCAGATGCACGCCTTGCTGCCCAGCAGTTGAAAGCCACAGCAGCAGGAAAGGATGCAGGGTGTCTGACAGCGTAGTCCAAATTAACTCCCAAGACTGTGATTTTGCCACCAAGTCCCATCGGACCTATTCCTGTTTGATTCACTGCTTCGAGAAGGTCTTCTTCAAGTTTTGCTAATTCTGGGTTTACATTGGGTTTGTCCAATGGTCGCAGTAAGGCCTTTTTGGCTAATTTCATTGCAATATCCGCTCCTCCCCCTACTGCTACACCTAGAATGTTAGGAGGACATGGCTTTGAACCTGCTTTGACAACAGTGTCAATGACAAATTTCTTTAATCCTCGGATTCCTTCCCCAGGGGATAACATACCCATAGCACAAACATTTTCCGACCCACCGCCTTTGGGAAGTACAGTGATCTCAATTCCGTTTCCTGGTTTGATTTCCCAGTTGATATAAGGAATGTTCCTTCCTGTGTTGTCCCCAGTGTTCTTACGATTGAATGGATCTACAGCATTCGGTCTTAATGGCACTTCAGTCGTGGCTCTTCGAGTAGCATCATAGAGAGCCTTTTCCACTTTGTCTAGACCTTTAACATCTGCTCCAGCCGTAATATAGAAGATTATGGTGCCTGTATCTTGACACATAGGCGTGCTGGTCTTTTCAGCGAGCTCAATATTGTCAAGGATTGCTTGAAGTTGCGTCTTTCCTGCTTGGCTGGTCTCATGGTGATAAGCTTGCTTAAGGGCTTCTTTTACATCTTTTGGCAATTCTGTTACCGCGAGACGTAAGAGGTTAACTGTTACATCTTCTATGGTTTTCTTTAGATTCAAGACTATTCCTCGAAAGATAGAGAGCTTAGTTGTAAATTTCCCAGTCTTATAGGTTTTATGCGTGAGCGATTCAAGAACTGAGATGTAGGTTAGTTTTTTAAGAACGTTAGGTTAACCACGTTGGGGAACATATGGGAAAACGAGTTGTACTCTTAGTTTCTCTCATTTCTTTAATAATCATCCTAGGAGGCACAATTGGAACTTCATATTTATACATCGGAGAGCAAAAGATCTACATGTGCACTTCTCTAAGAATGCAGCCAATTCTCATCCCAGGAGATTTAGTATTAGTTCAAATAGACTTGACTATTGACGACATTGACATAGGCTATGGAACTGGCGACATCATTGTCTTTTGCCAACCAGGGGATCCTGAATCTGTTCTAGTTGCCAGAGCAGTTGAAAAAAGTGGCGATGGTGTGATAACCAAAGGGGACAACAACATTCTAATTGACAAATGGATTGTCTATGATAGACACCTTATTGGAAAGGTAGTGGAAGTCAATTCTTTACCAGCTATCATCTTTGCCAATCAGTTAATATTCATTATTATCGTTGCAGGTTTGACGATTGCAAGCATTCTTGTTTTGATGACCCTGAATTTAAAGGACAAAAAAGAATAGATGCTTGCATTTTTCAGTTCTTATGAGTTATGGCATACTTGAATTATCAGCTTTTCTTCTTCCCCTCTTCACCAATGTAATCCGCTAGATATTTGAGAGTAATTGGTCGCAGGATGGTGTCTCCTCCGATGCTAATAATAAAGGATGCTAGGCTATCTACATAGGTCCCCCACGTTTGCCTGACATCTTGCATGAACCGCTGATAGTCGCGGTAATCTTTATGAAGCGAGATCCCTACTCGATCTGAACCTACACCTCGACCACTGGACATAAAAACTATATTGGGATGCCTTGAAAGGAACTCCATGGCTTCTGACATCATCTCATCTGAAAAGATCTTATGCTTCCATTGACCAAAGGTGATGGCAACAATTTGAAACCCAAGCTTGGACCAATCGGGAATTGTAGTATAGCTCAACGCTATCTCTTTCTCTAGCCGTGTCCTCCTTCTTGTGATCGTGGGTTGTGATACTCCAAGTTTCTTGGCAAGTTGCCTGTCACTACTCTTAGCATTCTTCATCAACTCAGATAAAATCCGATAATCTAATGGCTTAAGTTCCTTCACTAGCTTCTCCCCACCTACATCTTTTCCTTTGGTTGATTTTTATGACTTGCGGAAGAATGTGGTGAAAAATTTTGCTATTGAACAAAGTGTCAAAACGTAGATTTATCCAGATTGCCAGTCAGGAAAGCTTATTTCAGTTCTCACCAGTTCTTGGCATGAGGATTTATGGAAGCTAAAATGAAGAGGTTACGGAAGAAATATAAAGCCTTTCAGAAGGGACACGGGGATGTATTAGCTCTAAGAGATGAAGCTAAACAACTTCTTGAGGAAGTAAGAATCACTGAAAACACCAAGTTTGTGGAAGAGCTTGAGGACATGCTCATAGATCTGGAGTTTTCGATAGAAGAAGTGATTTAGTGGTTTTTCACTACGAAGATGTAGGCAGAGTGTTCATGGAAATAGATGTAACCAGGTTTTTCTCTTTTATAGACTAAGATGACTAGTGAAGTTACTATAACCAAAGCTAGAAGAAGGCTGATAAATGAAAACTCAGAGATTACGATAATCTCGCCCTCATGGAACATCGTGGGATGGAGATACGTAAAATACAGATAAGCATGGGTCTCGTTTGACCATGAAAGCTCGGAATATATCACATTCACGCCATCGAGGTAAACAGTGAAAGGGCGATTCGTTATTGCAGTAGGAATCATCGCTCTACAAAATCCCAGCGTGCCTTCATCATCCCAAACTCGAATTGAGATATAACTTTCGTTTTCTTCAGGAGGGTTGATAATTACACCAGAATGATGAAGAATATCAAAATGTAAACTAGTCGAATTCGAGATAACAGTCACTTGATAGAATTTTTCACCAATTCGAAATTCGGAGATAGAAATCTTACCCATTAAAGGATAATTATCAACTTGCTGAAGCTCAGCAGGGAGTCCGAAAGTAACTAACCAAGGAAAATCACAAATGCCATCATGGTCCACATCCTCGCCATCAAAAATGCTCCAATAGTTCCCTTCCATCCCATTATCCCAATAATTGATGCCAATGGAAGAACCTGGAATGCTCACGGGCTGAACAGTGCCAATAAAATTGTTGTGATAAACCCAATTTCCCCCACTAGGTGTTCCAACAAATCTGATCCCTATCATCAAATTGAGGAAATCATTGCCCCTCACCGTGTTTCCATTAGATCCGTGAAACTCAAATCCAATTCCCTTATTGCTGTATACTGTATTGTGCCTAATCTGATTCTGATGGGAATTAAAGAAGCTAACGGCCGCAATGCTATCATAAAACTGATTTTCCTCAACAACGTTTCTACCATCGTACAGCTCAATACAGTTCGTCGTATGTGAAACCCAGTTGCCACGTATGGTGTTGTTTAACCCGCCAATTTTGATCCCAGTGGAACAATTATACACTCTATTACTCTGAACCGTGTTTGATGAGGAGGATCCTAGTTCCATCCCATACGCAGTATGGCTGAAGATATCGTTGGTTCTAAAGAGATTAGATCCGGATAAATATAACGAGACCCCAGTGGGTCCATTGAAAGATACTCGGTTGAGGCGAAAATTATTTTGGTAGGTTTGACTCAGCAGCATCCCCCACATTACATTGTTTGTAATCGAGTTATAGCGGACCTTGTTGCCTGAACCACTATAAAGGTAAATACCTCCGGTGTTATTTGATACAATAGAATTGAAGATTGTGCAATTCTGCGTCGACTCTAACCATATGCCATAATAATTCTCTCGAATGATGCAATTCTTAACAATCGAGTTAAAGCCCTCAATCCGGATTCCGTAATCTAAGGGAGTGGTTGATCCATGCTGGATCGTGAAATTCGCAATAAGCACATCATCCCCAATAACGATAATGGCCGTTTCTCCGCTTCCATCAATAATCGTGATGGCTCTGGCTTCTCCAATGAGGGAGATCGATTTGTTCACGAGTAAGTTTTCATAATAAAAACCTGCTTTTACGAAAATTGTATGGCCATCTAAGGTCTCACTAGCATCGATTGCTTCTTGGATAATTGTGTAGTTTAGTCCAGTTTTGAGATTCTGAACCTTGCAGTACATTGGCAGATTCGTGGAAACTGCAGTTTCGGTAGTTATCGTTGTGATATTTTGGTGGTAAAGGGTGACTCGAATCCTAAGAACAATTCCAGTCGTTTTGTCATACCATCGCTGCATTGATGCAGTAGTCCAGTTGTACTCCACAACCCAGCAATCCAATTTATGTCCTAGAATTGTGATCATCTCGTCTCTGCTGATGACATTAGAGCCATACCAGATGTCTATAGGAGATCCTAGGGTTACGTTGGTTTCAATCCAGAAGGGCCATTGCTCTCCAATATAGTTCGGATCTGAGCAATTGATAACTGTTCGGGAAGTGGCATTCATAGTGAGGTCCGCTTCACCTGTTGTCAGCGTGATGTTTCCATCAGTGATGTTTACCCCATGGGATATTAAGTAGAGGTCAACGAGAGGGTTTTGGACATCAGTTATGTTCCACATCATATAGTCTGTTTGGTTTTTATCCGCCCATTCGAATAGTTGTTCGTAAGTCATATAGGCGCTGGGTTCTAGCCAGGAAGGGATCGAATCTTGGATCTTGCTGTGCCATTGAATAGATTGAAAAGAAAGGGGGATAATTGATGTACAAATGCATGCAGAAAGTAGCAAGAGATTGGCTAGAATGATAATCCTCATAATCCTTGCCAAAAGAATAGAGTAATAACTAAAACTTAAACTCTGCTGTATCTAACTCCTCTGACGAGAATTAAGTTTTGATCCATCCAGAGACGAACTTAGCTGATTAATCCAGTTAAAGATCCTCAGCTTATTTATCCCTATGTAGAAACGAAGAATCGATAAGCTCATGAACTAGGTTTCGAGTTGGGAGTACTATATCAGCATGAACCATGCTCTTCATTGTTCTGACTGGAGTACGAGTTGTGATTACAGAAGCTTTTAACAGCTCCAACTTCCATTCGAGAGCAGCGAGTTTCCTTTCTATTGGGAAAATACGTCTTTTTTTCATACTCTTCTCAAGGTAACATCGTGTATATTGCTATATAGTATTGTTATTCCGCTTGGGCAAATATTTCCTAAATCGACACAACTCAATGTATACCAGCATAAATTGACCGAGGAAAACGGGCTGATCATGTTTTCCCATTCCGATTGTGTAATTATTCGGTTTCGAGTCGGTAAAGCACTTTCATACGTTTAAGCTCCTTGTGCACTTGGTTGCCTAGTTCAAAGAGCTCGTCCAATTTAATTGGGCGTCCCCAATCATAGACGAAGTCGTGTTGTCCACTCGTGGGCTTAAATCCCAACTCTTGAAGCTTCACCAAGACTGAGGTAGGACTAGCGCCCTCAGTGCTAAACCAAAGCCGCAAATACGTCTTAGTAACCGCCTCTCGAAGCTCCTTCACCTTCTCATCCAACTCCTTCGCTTCGAGTTTCAACTCAATCTTCTTGACGCGTTCGTTGAGAGACAGCTCGTCGGCCTTTACTGACTGCAACTTACTCTGCAATTGCCCTTTCTGTTTCTGCAGTTCCTCCAATTCGTGATTCAACACTATTCACTCAATACAATCTCGAATTCTCGTGAAATAAGTACTTTATGAACTTTAGCTCAACCCACTCTTACAACATGTAGTTATAAGGTCAGATAGGCATAGAAAGCAAACAAGAGGTCGATTCCACTGGTAGACTCGAGAGAGGCCTTAGCATCCGATGGAGAAATACCACTCTTTGGGGAGCACGATGTTGTTTGGCTGTTAGCTAAATATTTGAAAGAAGACGGATGGCGGGTGAAACAGCAGATTCCCACTCCAAGTGGCGTACTCGATATGAGCGCGGAAAAGGAAGGCGCAATAATGTTGATTGAAGCAACTGGGGAGGATAAGGGTGGTGACGCCTCCGCCGAGATGACTTTCCAGATAGAGCTAGGCCAGTTAATGTCCCGAATGATCCGTCGAGAGACCCAGTATGCTCTCGCCTTTCCTCTCACTGCAACCTTCATCAAAGTCTTGCAAAAGTATCGCGGCACCTTCGCCTTCACAAACCTCGGCATCTGTCTTATACCCGTAAGCCGAGATGGCACCTGCCAGATTATCTCTCCCATGCATATTGCCAAGTTTCTGGATATGACCTCGAAGCCCTAACAAAACCATGCATACAAGAATTCGCACTGCTATAGAAGACTCTGCAAAATCTTCTAGACAATCTATCCATTCTCTTTAAATAAAACGCTCCTTTCTTCCCTTTCACCAAAAGAAGGGAAAAAAATGAAGGCAATAAAGAAAGCTGAAATACTATTACTCGGCATCCTAGCAGTGACCCTCGTCTTTGGCGCCCCCGCTAAAGCTGACAGTAGCATGATCAACCTGCCCCCAGATCTCGTAACCATGATGGTTTACGATGGAACCTTTAGCTACTTTGACACACATCTCAGCAATGTTCCTGGCGGATACGATGTTACTAACGGATCCTATCTCGGCTGGTGCGTAGACCGTCGATACACCATCCCACGAGGGCCCACTACTCATGAAGTGATGCTCTACTCAAGCCTTGACCCCGACTCTTTACCAGAAGACATCAAATTTGAAGAGTGGGATATGATCAACTACATCCTCAACCATAAGCAAGGCAGTATGATGGACATCCAAGAAGCCATCTGGTACTTCATCAACATGGTTAATGGCTATGGAGTCTCTACTCCCGAGGCGCAAGCCATGGTTGATGACGCGTTAGCCAATGGTGCAGGATTCATGCCTAATCCTTGTGAAATCGTTGCAATAATTTGCTACCCAGAGGGAGAGACGCAGATCACGATTATCGAATTCCGAAGATGCAACCTAAAGCAATTTACAGACTCCGGTGCCTTTGATGGTTTTACGGCACCCATGATATCCGTGGACGGACTTGGTTCGATGGTTTATGAACTACATAGCGGTCCTAGAATATGGTGGCAAGTCACCTATCACTTCGAAAATAGTGAAGCATTCTTAGGCGAAGACGAATATGATGGCGAAGGACATTACTTCATCCTTTGGGACAAATGGGGAGGCAATCTTATGGCTCTCGATTCACAACCTGTTGCATTCGACAGCGAAACTAACATGGTGACACTGGAAAACGGGGAAGAATTTAACATAAACCCCAGATTAGGCGTCACTCAAGATGGTTACAAAGGCTATATCCATCCATCTCTTGATATATCGGACTTGGCCAGTCAGGGCAACGCCTACATATCAGGGCACATAGGTGACCAACAGCAGGGAACAAATCCTGGAAGAGGTAGAGGAAGCCACCCACGTGATGGAAAATCCTACGATGCAGACATCCGATGGGAGATAGGCTGGCTAGCTCCAGGGGAGAGTGCAGAGCTCGTAATTTATGTAGCTCCCGGTAAGAACCCTGGACACAAACTCCAATTCTCCAGCCCAGGAATCTATTGGATCAATACTGGTCCACGCGTAAGAGTATATGGAGACAGCAGCTACGAGACCTTCCTCTACGCTATTGACAAGACCGTTCAACTGTATGTAGATGTCGAGTAACCTCAACTCCTAAAATCACCCTTTATCCCCTTTTTTTTCACTCGCAAAGCCAATTCAAGACGCCATTTTTTCCGAAACCAGAAAGCTGCTTGCGTGCTTAGGCTTTTGGTATCAACCGTTCCATCATAGCTAAGAGCGGATCTATTACATGAAAGAGGGGGCCTAACGCCCTCGCCATCTCCCTAAGGCTCTGCAAGTCCGTCTCGTTCACAGCTCTCATCAACGGGGCAATTGTCAAATAGATGACTAGAAATGCACCTGTTCCAATTACCAATTCTACCCAAGAAGGCAAGGTCAACAGGCTAATGGTTAAGTATGTAACTGCAGCTGCTACCACAGCAACCAGCAAGATCTTCCCCGATGCAATCCAGTCCACAGTTACATGGTAATGCTTTCTGATCCACCAGAGCCCCAAGAGAGGCACCGGGGTCATCGTAATCGTGGTAGTCGCGATTAACCCTACCACGCCAAATTGAGGAATTAACACCAGACTCAAGGGAAATCCGATGGCGGAAGCCACGAGCGAGAACATGAGGGACACGCGCGTTCTTCCTTGACTGTTGATCAAATTTCCAACGCTCAAATTGCCAAACGCAGAGAATAAATAAGAAACCGCATTCAACGCCAAATAAAGTGGCGCAAATTCGTATTGCACTCCAAACAGAGTTGAGATTGCG
>CP070649.1:225777-248054 GCA_020354575.1 Candidatus Bathyarchaeota archaeon
AATGGAATCATGAAAGCTGATGCTTTAGGCAGAATTGTTGCTTCTCTCTATGCTAATCAAGAATATGCAACACTTTTCGGAGGCAAAAAGTCGAAAGTAAGCGATTTGAGCATCGAAAAACGCAATGTAGAACCTGAAATATATGCGTTATAGACTAGTGTTCAGTTATTGTCAGAAGACTGTTTACCACTCGTCGCCAGCCAAGCTTTTAAGGGCGGGGAGAAAGTGTACATATACATAGAGACCGCAATATGCTTAAAACAAAATGACGAGAGTGAGCATCTTCCATTATGCAACTGGTGATAGAATGGTCAAGGTTTCATTACCATATGGAAAGTGTACAATTGATTTGGAGATACCAGCCAAAAATCTTATCGCTGATCCTGTAAAAGCCAAAGACTTATCCGCAATGCCTAGTGTGGAGAGAGCAACACAAGAGGCTTTGGAAAATCCCATCAAGTGTCCTCCTTTATCTAAGCTTGCTAAAGCTGGAGACAAAGTTGTAATAGCTGTAGGATCCATAATTCGACCAGGAAAATTTAGACAATTAATCCTACCAAGTGTAATAGACAAGCTCTATGATTTGGGTATAAAGCATAAATTCATACGAATTATCGACGCTGTAGGCAGTCAAACACCAGATAGTTACGATTCATGGATGGACATGTTTGGCAAGGACATATTGGAGAAGTTTAAAATCTTTAACCATAACCCAGTTAAGGATTGTATCAGCCTTGGCAAATCAGAATATGGAACTCCAGTTCATATTAGCAAGTATGTTGCCAAAGCAGATCTTGTAATCGCACTTGATGGAATCTTTCCCTCCAATGCAGGCTACACAGGCGGTCCAAAGATGTTTGCTGTGGGGACAGCATCGCTAGAAACCATAAATTCTACTCATATTTCTTCATGTTTTTATGACGATAGTTCAAGGATAGGTCGTTACAAGGGAAACAAATTCAGAGACTATTTGAATGCTGTGGGAAAGAAGGCTGAGAAGGAGTCCAGGAGCGACAAGTTCTTCATAATTAATGTAGTGCAGAACATGAAAGGAGATATAGCTGGCATTTTTTCAGGAGATATGATAGAAGCTTGGGGTAGGGCTTGCGAATTGGCTGATACTCAATTCAAGGTGGAAGTGCCCAGAGTTGCAGACATAGTGCTATTAGGCACGCCTTATCCACATGGTCTAACAGCGTTCGACCTTTCAAGCATAATGTGCTTCCCTGAGAAGATGGATCCAGCTTCTATTGTCAGACAGGGTGGAGTAGAAATAATTGCAGCCACCTTAGAAGATCCTCTGGTAGAGGGCACAGCAGAATACAAGTTTGTACAAATTATGAGAAACGCTTTTGATTATCATGATGTTCTTCGGTCTGGAGGTGAAGCAGAGAGAAGATGTCTCGAAAAGGGTGAAATAATGCCTGAGGGTCTTTCCACAGCTATGAGGAGAGCACGCACTCTGGAATACTTGGATGGAAATGTTTTGGTTGTTGGCGCTAAACAACCTGGACTTGCCAGAGATATTCTTTGTAGACCAGTGAAAAGCATGAAAAAAGCTTTGAACATAGCCTTTGAAATGGTTGGAAGAGACGCGGATATAATAGTCGTGCCTGACATCAAAGAGGTCATTCCTCAAGTCAAAGCATGATATTTGAGGGTAGACAGGAATAATTCCCCATAAATAATAGTTCATAATAGAATCAATAGGTCAAAGAGGCGTTGTTAAGATGCAAATAACTGATCTAAAGGCGACAGCAATTGATGTGCCCTGTAAGAGGATCAGCACCTCTGGAAGATATCTATCTGCCATTAGTAGTGACTTCTTTAGCGATGTACCCACTGTCCTCGTAGAAATTACGACCGATGAGGAAATCACAGGCTTTGGTGAAGCACCAGCTGTAGTCGGCGGGCGTTCAGCTATCGGGGCAACGGTTAGCAAAACATTAATCGATGCCACCAAACCTCTCATCCTAAAAGAAGATCCCTTTGATGTTGAGAGGATAAAGGAAAAACTCTATGCTCGATATGGTCTCATCCATTTCAACCAGCATTTAGCTAACTATGCTTTAAATAGCGTTGAAATGGCTCTTTGGGATATCGTTGGAAAAGCCTGCAAAAAGCCTTTGTATAAATTATGGGGAGGAGCGTGCAAAAAGAAAATTCCTTACTATGGTGAAGTGGCGAGAGATAAACCAAAAGCTATGGCCAAGAAGGCTGAGGAACTCATGCGACAAGGTTTCAAAACTTTATCAACAAAAGTAGGTATAGATCCATCACTTGATATCGATAGCGTAAAGATCCTGAGGAAAACATCAGTAGAAAGTGGTTACAAGGATATTAACATCAGAATTGACGCAAACCAAGCCTGGTCACCCGGCACAGCGATCAGAATGATTAAGAAACTGGAAAAATATGATCTCGAATTTGTCGAGCAGCCTGTTTCAATGCATAATTTGAAAGCCATGGCAAGAGTTAGAAGAACTGTGGATGTTCCAATATGCTCGCATGAAAGCTCTTGGACAATCGAAGGTGTACTAAACGTCATTAGAGAAGAAGCAGCAGACATAATTCAGCTCGATCCACGCTTCGATGGCGGTCTGACTGGAACGAAAAGTGCAGCTAGAATTGCGGAAGCAGCAGGCCTGCCCGTTGTTATGCACAGCTTTGTGGAGTTAGGCGTAGCCACTTGCGCATTCATGCATGTTATAGCCTCATGTCCCAACTTCCTCTTCGCTAATCAAACACTCTACAATTATCTCACCGACGACATAATCAAAGAAGGATTGAGGGCTTTTGAAGAAGGTTACCTTTGGCTCCCCGAAAAATCAGGAATCGGCGTTGAACTCGACCAAAGAAAGGTAAAGAAATATGCTAGATTATACGAAAAAGACGTTAAGAACAGGGAAATGAACAAGAGAATAAAAGCCCCCAAAACGTACCTTGGACACAAATCCAAAAGTGATGAGGATCGAGATTGGACATATAAGCGTCCAGCATGCTGAGAAACGATAATCATGAGATTTCTCAAAAAACTTGATGATTTTATCATAGTGCTTGGCTTTCTTAATTCATGCATACATAGTAGATATCCTCACTGAATAACTAAAAAGGAAAAATGTCAACTTGGGCTTGCTTGATCCACTATTGGCACTCTTAGTGTCATTTGTCATTCTGTTACTCCTCCTACACAAACGCATAAGCATCGGCCTAGCGCTATTTTCTAGTGCGATAGTCATGAGCCTTCTTTCATTGAGCCCAATCGAGGTCGTTGATGTTTTTGTTGCAACATCAATAGATCCTGTTACAGTATCTTTGGTATTTGTAACATTCGGAATAATGGTGTTGACTCTATTTTACAAAGAAACGGGTGAATTAGACCGTCTTTGCAGAAATTTTGCGGGGTTGGTAAAATATCGCAAGCTTGTAGTGAGTTTATTACCAGCAATAATCGGACTACTCCCAGTTCCCGGAGGGGCTCTAATGTCCGCTCCGATTGTGGAGGCTGAAACCGAGAAACTAGAATTAGAAGAAGAAAAAAGAACCTATCTGAACATATGGTTTAGACACATAATCTTTCCTATTTATCCGATGAGCCAAGTTCTAATTCTGGCTGCAGCACTCACCGGCGTATCAATAACCTCAATAATTCTCAATCAGATTCCAATTGTAATTATGATGACAACAATTGGATATTTCACTGTTTTAAAGCCAATAAATTTTAGAAATGAAGGTCGTAAGACAAGTTTTGCCAATAATTTCAAGAATTTCGTTGTTTCATTCTCACCTATTTTAATAATGGTGCTTGCTGTCCTTATTTTCAGAGTTGATGTTTTCCTAGCAGCATTTGTCGGAATAGCTTTACTGCTATTAATCACTAGATTTCCCATGCAAGTCTTCATTAAGATTCTCTCTAATAGCACAATTTACAAAATAACGTTGGCTGCATTTGGGGCCATGTTGCTTAGAAGCGTAATTATAAATTCAGGAGCGTCAGGAACATTAGGTCAAGTAATTGCTGCGTGGGGTGTAGCTGATGTGCTCCTATTGCTTGCGCTCCCTTCAATTCTGGCATTCCTTGTCGGGTCATCATCAGGAGCCATAGCAATAAGTGCACCTATCCTTACCGGTATTCTTCATTTCACTTCTAGCAACGCAAGCTTGTTATACTCTTCTGCCTACTTGGGGTACCTTGGTGCTCCAACTCATCTGTGTTTAGTACTGACTGCAGATTACTTCAAATGCTCTTTGAATAGGCTTTATAGGCTCCTGATTCCATCATTAGTGGCAACATTTTCTGTAGCTTTGTTAGTCTATCTACTCCAATGAGTGCCTTGCACTAAATCAATTCACTTCATACTAACTAAAGCGACGCCGAAGACGACAATTAGGGACCCAAATACTAACCCTACTGATATTTCATCAATTTTTTTGAGAAACACATGAGAAAAGAAGATAATGAATAACGACTCTGTCTGCAGTAATGGGGTCACAATTGAAACTTTCTCTAAGCTTAGTGCAAAGAAAGCTAGAAGCCAGCCAATAGATAAGCCCACACCTGCTTTCCAGAAATACCCGAGTTCCTTTCGCCAAGAAAAGGTGCGTAATGAAATAGGCAAGCGAAGTAATGCCAACGCATATATCAGAAGGGAGCATGCATAACCTACAGCGACACCAAGCAATGGTGCATTATAAATCCCCAAACCATACTTTCTGACAACTTGTGATACCGCAACAGATAGCGTCGCCATTATAGGAAACGCAAGATTTTGAAATACCTTGCCCGGCTTAATTTTATCTTTACTCCAGCTTCTTTCAATGATAACCGCGCCGATCAAAGCACATGCTATTCCAAGAAAATTTGCAGTAGAGAGCGTTTCGTTCAACAGTAGAGCCGCCATTATCGAACTATACATAGGATAGGTTGCAAAAATTGATGCGTTCAGGGAGGGCCCTAAGATTTTCACACCTTTGTAGTAAAGTAGTCTTCCAATGCCAGGTGCAAATGCTCCTGCTGCAGCAAAGAGTAAAAGGCCCTCTGATTTGGCTGTTTTTAAATCCGTGAAGAAAAGTGCAAGTGGCCAGAGAATAATATTGCCTATTAAAGTAACAGCAAAGATTGCGTTCAAGACATTCGATTTGTCCAAATCTCGTCTAACAAGGACTACCGAAAGGCCAAACGCCACTGCTGCAAGAAAAGCAAGGGATATTCCGATCATGTTAGAAACCCTACTAAGGATGAGAATAATAAAGCTAATTCCTTTTCTATGGAGAAGTGCATAAACCTCTGGCTGCGTGATATCTATACTTGCTTGTGCGAATTATGTAAAAAGCTAATTAGCTAAAATTCATAAGATTCTCGCAAGGCGATAGAAGTTGAAAATTACAGATGTTAAGGTCCACATTCTTAAACCTACGTTTTCGTATAGTGGTGGCAAATCTATGCCACCCAGAGAGATCAAATATACCCTGTTGAGAATCTTCACAGATGGAGGAATAGAGGGAGACTACATGATATGGTCAGGATTTCCAACAGCCTTTCCAAACATCGTAGCTGATTTAATAGTTCGCGCTTTTAAACCTCAGCTGATTGGAGAGGATCCTTTTTATAGAGAGAAAATCTGGCAGAAAATAGGAGGAACCAGCTGGAGTGTCCATGGGGCAGGACCTGCGTTAGGGGCTATCGATATTGCTTTATGGGACATCGTGGGCAAAGCAGCACATATGCCCATCTACAAGTTATTGGGTGCATTCAGAGATAAAGTCAAAGCATATGCCAGCAATATAAGAATGGAGAAAATGGAGGATTTTTTGAATGAAGCATCCAAACTCAAGAAAAAAGGCTACTCTGCCTATAAACTTCACACTTCTGGAATTCCGATTGACGATCTAAAAATCTGCAAGGCAATTAGAGAATCAGTAGGTGACGAAATGATCTTAATGCATGATGCAGCATTTGCATATGATAACCTAGAAGCGTTAAAGGTTGGAAGAGAATTAGAAAAACTCAACTATCATTGGTTCGAAGCACCACTACCTCACGACGACATTAGTGGCTATGTTGAACTCACCAAGGCCCTAGAAATTCCCATAGCGTTAGAGGTATTATATAACTATGCGGAGTATGTTCGCAGAGGAGCTATAGACATCTTTCGAAGCGTAGCTGACTTTACCGGAGGTATAACGGAAATGATAAAAACTGCAAGCTTATGTTACCTTTCTAATTTAAAGTGGGAACCGCATAGCTTCGGATCGACGTTGTGTCAGGCTGCTAATTTGCAAGTTATTTTATCTGTAAAGAATTGCGACTTCTTTGAACTACCAGTATACCAAGGAAAAGAAGGGATTTTTGATGTCGCCATGAAAGACAACATAAGAATTGATGAAAAAGGGTATGTGCATGGTTCAAAAAAACCTGGGCTAGGTCTCGAAATAGATTGGAATCAAGTAGAAGAACTTACTCTCAAGGTCTTGTAGACTGAAACTGAAGGGATCATTAATAAATCTAAGATCTCTGCAATTTAGGGATCACCAAGAAAAGGAAAGATCAATGAAGAACTCTGGGGCGTATCTTAGACTATTGCTTTTTGGCTTTCTACAGCTTTTTGGATACAGCATGTCAAGTCCTTTTCTTCCCATCCTTGGCGCAGAACAAGACCCAACCAAAATACTGGCTGGAGTATTGATTGGAAGCCATTTTCTGTCACGCGTTTTTACTGAGCTTCCGTCGGGGTTAATTATAGACAGATTGGGTGGAAAGAAACCCATTCTCCTCAGTTTTCTCCTGAGTGCGATAGGAGCGATCGTTTGTGCTTTCTCAATGTCTATTTACATGTTGCTCTTGGGGTTAATGATCTGGGGCTTAGGTTCGGCTTTTTTCTTCACAAGCAGCACAATTCTTGTAATTCGATTTTTCGAGCTACATTCACGTGGAAGAGCTCTAGGAACTCTCCAAGCTGTCGGATTCGCGGGTATCTTTGTCGGAGCCCCTGTAGGTGGATTCATTGCAGAATACTTGGGTTACAAGTTGGTTTTTCTCGTAAGTGGAGCATTCATGGTTGCAGGCTTTCTAATAGCGTTTTTTTCAAAGAGCTTTAAAGAAAGGCTAGCGAAGAGGCCGGGCAGAGTCTCAACTCTAAATGCCTTAAGAGAATTAAAGAATTGGAGGATACTTTGCATATGCATAGCTTCTCTATTCAGAATGTACATCGCACAAGGAATCATGTTAACAAGTTTCCCAATCTATCTGCATGATTTTCTGAATGTAGGTATAGGACTTATTGGTATCTCAATGGGAATAAGAACTCTTGGTCTTTCAATAGGAACGATTGCTTTCGGTTATGTAGCAGACCGAAGAGGACGAAAATCTGTTGCCTTGGCAGGTTTAGCCATTGAGAGTATATGCTTGTGTCTCTTCACTAGAGCATTTTCCTTCATGTCTCTGCTTTCACTAGTATTTCTTGAAGGAATGGGATCTGGAATGCTCTCTGTAGCGTTGATCCTTTTTGTGACCGAGCAGACAACGAAATATCAAGGAAGCATCGTTGGATTATATCGGACCTTCATGGACATAGGCGCTGTCACTGGTCCAATATTCACCATGGTGATATATACTATATTCGGCGTTTTAGCCACCTTCACTTTTGGTGCAGTCATGTTAATCCTAAATATTCTGACCTTGTCAACGGTTAAAAGTAGAAAGTGATGTCCAATCATGCATGCATGGAGAAAAGATCGTCAGTACCTTGTAATGAGACATACATGCTTGCATGCACTATTTCAATGAAGGGCAAATAACATATAGTAATATCGCAGGTTCGTTTCCAATATTTGTCACTTTATATCGCTTGCCTGATCGAAAAAGCACTACATCTCCTTCTTTCGCTTCGAGTTCTCTTTGGCTGCACATCAAACTCAGTTTTCCCTTTAGCATGTAGTAGGCTTCGTCTTTTCCTTGTAGGGTGACTTTGATCTCGTGGTCTGCTCCTGCATCAATCGTAGCTAGTCCTAGAATGAAACCTGAGCCGTCCTTATCTGGGGTTAAAAATCTCTTGACTCTCGATCCACCTGGAATCGTATGGATCTCCACTTCAGCCGGTCTCACAACTTCAACTCTATTCATACCAACAATCCCAGGTTTTATGGATATGAGTCAAAGAAATAAATCTTTTTGGGAAGGATTCGGCTAATCTAAAGCAAGCATGCACTGCACGAGTTTGTCATCTATTTTGATTTGAAGATAATTGATGGTTTGAGTTTTATCGAGTAGGCAAACCCTTCCGCGTCTCGTTTTTTTCCATGCTTCCTCTCCAATTCGTCCAGAGGACCAGCATCCAGGGCTCTCATAGGACAAGCTTCAACACATATTGGCTCCTTATTTTCTTTCAACCTACTTAAGCAGAGATCACATTTTTGCATTTTCGCATCAACATCTTCTGCAAATCTCGGCGCATCATAAGGACACGCTTTCTTACAAAGTGTTTTACAGTCACCCCTACCGAGACAGGTTTCACGATTTACCACCACAATTCCATCTTCACTTCTTTTGGTTATAGCTCCTACAGGGCAAGCTAGAGCACAACTAGGTACACTACAATGATTACAGGAATTTGAAAGATACGCCACGAATATATTGGGAAACTTACCTCTTTCCACACATTTTATAATCCTCCAATTTGCTGATGCTTCTTCAATGTCATGCCAGTCGTTACAGGCTATAACACAAGTATGGCACCCAATGCACCGAGTCTGATCAAAGTAAAATCCCCATTGCATAACTCATTCCTCCTGGAAGTGTTCAGCCACTTGTACCAAGCAGGTGTTGCTGCAGAATGCCCCACAGGGCGAATGCTCATCTTTAAACAGGATATTAGGCGATCCCCCTTTGTCTACACCTTGTTTATTAGGTTTAAACCAGGCGCCTTCCGGTATGCATACAACTGAAGGCATTATTCTCTCTGTAACCTTAACCCGAATAGTCAAGCTGCCTCTATCGTTGAAAACTAAAACCGAGTCACCATTCTTGATACCTCTCTCTTTAGCATCAGCCACATTGATCCATATTGCATGCGGTTCAACTTGCTTTAGCCATTTTATATTATCGAAAATTGAATGAGTCCGAGATCTGAAGTGGGTTGTGATTAATTGTAGAGGGTATTTGTTTGCTAATGTATCGTTTGATCCTTCCCAAGGTTTGATGTATTTCGGGATAGGTGGAAGCCTTGGGTTATTAAGATTTGCAAGCTGTTGCGAGTATATCTCTATTTTTCCGGAAGGTGTTGGAAAAGGGTGATTTTCTGGATCTTTAATTTGTCTTTGGAAGGTTATGATGGGTTTGTCTACTTTGATCTTGTGGAGGCCTTTTTCTCTGAAAGTATCATAATTAGAAACGTCTCTTGAAATGTCCTCAGAAAGTCTGAATAATTCTCTTAACCACTCATCTTCTGACTTGTCACTATAGTTATCAATACCTAATCGAGTAGCTAGTTCACAGCATATATCCAAGTCAGATTTTGATTCATATAGTGAGTCAATGACCCTTTTTTGATAGATATAGTAAGCTCCAAAGCCCCAAGGGCGTATAATATCGTTTCGTTCTAGATGCGTATTGATAGGGAGAACGATATCTGAATATCTAGCTGTGGCGGTCATGAATTGCTCATGAGTCACAATAAAATTCAACTTATTGAAGGCTCTGACACCTTTATTGATGTTTGGGAATTGATTCAGTGGGTTGGCGTTTGTGACATATAGCAACTTGATATCAGCAGGATAGCCTCCAGCTCTTCCTTTTAGAACAGCGTCCCACAATTTAGATATGTGAATTTTCTCTTTTATTGGGTTGTTTCCTTCAGGTAATCCTGGAAACTGACCATTTCTTTGAATGAATCCTATAGGCACCCACCCATGACCAGCAGCATTTCCTCCTTTTATGCCGATGTTTCCTGTCATTGCTGCTAGGACAGCAGCTGCACGATGAGCTTGTTCGCCATAAGCTGTTCGACCCGGAGCAAAGCCCATTTTTAGCGCGGCTGGTTTGGAGTTTGCGTACTCCCTAGCTAGATCTTCGATGTTGATGGCAGCGACGCCTGTTATGGCCTCAGCCCATTCAGGGGTTTTGATTATGCCATCTTCTGAACCAAGTATATATTCCTTAAAGCGGTCAAATCCAATGGTGTAGGTATCTAGGAATTTCTGGTCGAGAAGATGTTCGTTGATTATCACGTAAGCCATTGCTAGTAGCATAGCGACATCAGTTCCTGGTTTGATGGGTATCCACTTGTGAGCAAAAGTTGCTGCGGAATCTGTAAATCGTGGGTCTACAGAGATTATCTTGGCTCCTTTTTCTTTGGCTTTTGATATGTTGAGATTGGTATTGAGGGTTTGAATGGTTGCCGCTGGATTAAATCCCCATAATATAATTAGACGCGAGTTGATGAGATCGTCTCTGGAATTCCCGGTATAAGAAGTACCATAGGTGATTTTTGAGGAAAAATGAGACCCTTCTGCAGAAGCACTTCCCCAAGTCGCTGTGAAGCCACCAAATATATTGAGTAACCGTGCGACGGCTCTCTTGTTGTGGAGCAAGCAACCAATGCTGCCTGCATAGCCTATGTAAAGAATGGCAGATGATCCATATTTCTCCTTTATCCTTTTCAATTTGGAGGCGATAATATCTAATGCTTCATGCCAAGATATTCTCTTGAATCGACCATCTCCTCTAGTGCCCTGTCTTTTGAGAGGAAATTTAAGGCGATCTGGTGCATAAACTCTTTGACGATATGCACGTCCCCTTAAGCAAGCGCGGATTTGTGGTTCCTCTCCGTTGTCGCTTTCAATTCTCACTATCTTTCCTTCATGAACATGAACATTAAGTACGCATCTTCCCCCGCAGTCATGGGGGCAACTGCTAGTCACTATATCGTTTCGCAATTTGCTCTGCTTCTCCTTAGTGGAGTTATTGCTATCCTTCATTTTTTAGCTCCTCAAAAGCTTAATGATCTCGTTGATGTTATCAAGATTCTCTAGCTTAATTGCTATATCAAGTATATTTTCGATTTCTTCCTCTTTTAACCAATCTGAGGAGAGATATCGGAATTTGTCCTTTAGTTCGCGAAGTTCCAATGGTTTTCGAGGATCTCCCTTAGGGATGTCAACACGATTCCAGAATTTTTGTCCATTCTTCGTTAAAATCTCAACTATGGACGGATATCTATTAGGGTAAATCTTGACTAACTCATCATCAACTACTAGTTTCACTTTCTTTGCAAGCTTGTGAATGGTCAAGTCTTCAATTCTTTCTGATGAAAACTGAGACGGCCCTACCTCTCTATCAGTTATGGCTACTGCGACTATGTAAGGCAAACTAAACTGGCAGTAGATGTAGTTGCTTGATGTATCGGTGTATCGACTCAAATCAAAGGAAAATGTCCTTACAATAATGCTTTTGATATTTTTTGGGTCGATATCTTGTTTTTTCTGAATTTCAAGAATACAATCAATTGCTGAATGAGCCATTCTGCAACAGGCATATGGTTTGAAATAGACGTTCATTATCTCATACTCCTCACCTAGCGCTTCTGTCATCATTTCCATGTTGTATTCTTCGGATACCAAACTAAAGAACTGGTCTAGTGCTTTTGTTGAGCCACAAAATCTACTTTGGGAAAGACTAGCTGCGAGCATCCCCGTCTGTGCACTATGCCCAGCATGAAACGATTTCACAGAAGGTCCATAATAATTTTCATTCAGACTCATGGGAACAAAATAGCTGGCAATTTCCAGCGCATTTGCTATTTTTCTAGAGTCGAGGTCATTTAATTTACTGACCGCAGTTGCAGCTGCGTAAACTCCACAAGTTCCTGTAGGGATATAGCCTTTTCTAAGATGAGATGGGTGTATTGTTCTTCCAATTCTTCCCATGACTTCATATCCAGAGACGATCGCTGTTATAATGTCCTTTCCATTGGTGTTCTCAGGCTCGCCTACAGCCAAAACTGTGGGGAGCACAACCACGCTTTGATGCAAGCCAGAAAAGCTGTGTCCATCACTCAGTTCAAGGATTTCAGCTAAAGATCCATTTGCCAATGCAGCGTATTCGCGTGATGTTCTCTCTCTGGTTCCAAGAATGCTTGATTCTCTTATCGCTTTACGATTTGATACAAATTCGATGATTCTCCTTCCTGTCTCAGTTTTTGATCCTCCTAATATTACGCCAAGTGTATCCAATAAACAGGTCTTTGCCTGATTTACTACATCTAATGGCAACTTGTTGAAAGATAATTCTGCTATGAAATCTGTGAGTGATTCGATGCTTTCCATTTTGACCCTCTTGCACAGTTCTAAGGGAACTTTTCATCAGAGACTATTAACAATTATGAAATTTGCTGAAAATCATTCTTTACCCCTTCATGATTATTACTAGGCTAACTAATGTTGACCATGCATGTAGATGTGACATACCTCTCGTTCTAGTAAACGAAAATTACAAGAGGTAAGACCTCGCTTTTACTTCACAGTGTCATGACCTTGATTGTTAAGATATTGGGAATTTCAGGAAGCCCGAGACGAGCAAATACCGAGATTCTCGTTAAGGCAGCGCTCTCGGAGGCAGAGAATAGTGGAGCTGAGATAGAATATGTGAGCCTTGCTGGAAAAATCATCAATCCCTGTAAACATTGTGACCTCTGCCCTGTAGACAAATCATTTTGCATTCAAATAGATGCTATGCAAGAAATCTATGAAAAACTACTTGCAGCTGATGGCATAATTATCGGGTCACCAGTCTACGTGGGAAGTGTAACAGCCCAACTGAAAGCAACGATGGATAGATGCAGAGCTCTGGACAGAAAAGCTTCTAAGGAAAACAAAGCTAAGCCTTTAAGATTGAAGGTAGGAGGAGCGATAGCAGTAGCATCTGGAAGACATGCAGGACAAGAGGACGTACTGCATACAATACGCACCTTTTTCTCTCATATGGACATGATACCGGTGGGCATTACGGCTCCGCATACTCAGCTTGGTGCAACAGGGATTACACATAGAAAGGATGGTGTTAGAAAGGATGAATGGTTTCATTGGAATATTGGAAAAATGATTAACTCAATTGATATGGCTAGAATGCTTGGGAGAAAAGTTTTCATTTTGACAGCAATAGTTAAAGCTGGAAGAGAAATAACAAAATTAGACTTTCCGAGACCATACTGTTTAGAACTTAGTGATACAATAGTTTAAAGCTTCGCAATCGAAGCCCTCATCTCTTGATTTCTTTTTTGACTATTTTGCTTGTCATATTATGAACTTAATTACATCTGCATGCTCATTGTTGAGTGCTTTTTTCTAAAAGTAAACAACGTGTGCGAAGCATAGATTTCCTCTGCATGCATGCGATTTTGATACGGGGATTGCAAATTAGATATTCTCTTCCATGGCACGCACGATATTAGATTTGCCAAGGAAGAAAACCTGTATCCATGTCCATCAATTGATTGGACGAAACAGGAGCATCAATTCATTTATGCTACCTAAGTTTTCCATTTTATCAACAATGTTCATCACTTTCTCTACTTCCTCTCCAAGGACCTTTGATGTCAAGTCCTTGAATTTAGTCCTTAATTGCTGAGTAGTCATTGGGTTTTCAGCAGTACCCTTTGGGAAATCTGTACGGGCATTTAATGTTTCACCACTCTTTGTCACTATCTCTACAGCTGTGGGTCTTCGTTTTGGGTATAAGCGATCAAGTTCCGGATCTAAATTGCACTTAACCTTTCTCATTAATTCATAAACCTTAGGATTCCTTATTCTTTCTTCATCGAACTGGGATGGTCCCACTTTTCTATCCATAAGAGTAATTGCCACAATATAGGGTAGGCTAAACTGGAATGAAGTATAAGGATCTAGTTCTTTTGCATATCGACATACCGTCCTAAAAGCCCCACTATTGGTTTTGACCAAAATTGACTCGACGTCATCAGGGTTAACATTGTATTTCGCTATCAACTCAAGCACAGCATCGACAGCCCCATGAGTATGTCTGCAACATGCATAGGGCTTAAAATATACGTCCATAATCTTGTACTCCTCTCCTAGTTTTTCCGTGAGATTATCCAGGTTAAATTTGGCTGCAGTTGCTTGAATAAAACCAGCAGGTCCTTCTAATATTGTGTGAGCCCCACCAAGGCCACCTTCTGCTAACAGGGCGGACTTCACTCCCACTTCTGCAGCTTGTCCTCCGTGTGCTGGTTTAATAGTTGTTCCCATAAAGCTTTCATAAAGAGAGGCAGGCGCAAAGAAGCCTGCTATACCAAAAGCATCAGCCATAGATTTCTCGTCGAGACCAAGAATTTTACCAGCTGCAGCAGTAGCTCCAAATGTGCCAGATGTGCCAGTATTGATGAATCCTCTAATTCTATGATGGGGAAACATTGCTGCTCCTATTCTTATCGCAACATCATAGCCGACTATAATGGCCGTAATGACATCTTCACCACTCGCTCCACTCTTTTCGCCTACTGCCAAGGTGGCTGGAGTTACAACGCTGCTAGGATGACCAGCCATTATGCGAGCCCCATCATTCAGCTCAACGATTTCTCCTAGTGTTCCATTCGCAAAAGCAGCGTTCAAAGAAGAAGTCAGTTTACCACCGATAACGGTTGATTCTTTTCTGCACCCAAGATTGGTTGCGAACTCCATAATTCGTTTTCCTTCAAGCGTTGAAGCTCCTGCCGACATCACTCCCAAGGCATCCAAAAGACATTCTTTTGCACGTATCACTACTTTTCTTGGCAACTCATCATAGGTAGTTCCAGCAACAAATCTCGCCAATGCTTTTGTATATTGCATATCAACAAGTGGATTTCAGCTATTTAAAAGCGTAACTCAAGGCTTAGCATTTTAATTTTAGCGCATTGCCCCATCGAAAGTCTTTTAACCATTTAGGGCAAAATGAGGGAGTGTATATAGTTAAGGTGCACAAAATGAAAACATCAACGATATTAATCGTAGGAGCAGTTGTAGTAATAATTGCAATTGCCTCAGTAGCGGCATACTGGTTCATGTTCCTAGCTGAACCAGGACCTAGAAAGCTATATGTGCAAGTTCAGCCCGGACAGACTGCAGTTGTAGAGCAATACATAGTACCTCTCATGCTTGAAAAGCACGATTGCGAAGTGGTCGTTGCAGAAGCGATTTCTAACGAAGCTCTGTCGAAAGTCATGGCAGCACCAGACGACCCACCATATGATGTGATTAGAGTAGATGCCTATCCATTTGTGCAGGGAAAGAATGCCGATTTATGGGCTACTTTGAACCAGTCCGAAGCTCCCAATATCAATGAAATCCCAACCTGGCTACAGGATGCAGATATGAAGGGGATTGGCATGAGCTGGTATACTATGGGCATTGGCTATATGCCTGAGCTTCTTGAAGCAAATGGTATTCCTCCACCAGACTCATGGTGGGATCTCTGGGACCCTGCTCTCAATGGAAAAGCAACTATTCAGTCGATTAGTAGCACTTGGTCAGTGTTTTTCATGATTGAAATAGCATGCGCTCTGGCAGATGATCCCGAAGCATACGCAAATGAAACTCTTATGATGGCAGGCTTGGAGAAGATTAAAGAACTTAGAGACATTGGAAACATTGGCGTTTTTCACGGAGCGTCTTCAGAGATGTTAGCTCTCATGGAGGCAGGAGAAGTATGGGCCGGACATCAAGCAGCGTACCGAATCGTTGGAGGCTTGGTAGAAAAGGGAGTTAACGCTTCATGGGTACCATGTGAAACAGGACTTCTGGGATTCACTTACACTTGTATTACAGAAGGCAGCAATAACAAAGATATGGCCCATAAGTTCATTAATTATCTACTTGACGCTGAATTCTTAGCAGAATGGCATAGAAAAACGAGACAAGCAGTGGGCAATGAAAAGGCATTGGCTTATCTAACTCCTAATGAGTTAGAAAGCTACGATATCATGTATCCAGAAGGAATAGACGAAATTTTGATAAGCCCCGACTGGGAGTACGTAGCTGAACACCAACCTGATTGGACAGAATGGTGGAACGCCAACATCGAAATCTAATACTGCGAAATGTGTCAACAACAACACTCTTAAACCCCTCCATCTTTTTATTTAGACTAATGCGCCAACAATCGCGTTAACACTTCGAAATATTGCTACAAATCTATTGAAAATCCTGAAAATGCGAGGAACCAATGAAGGTGAAAACTTATGGTTACCGTGCAATTAGAGAACATAAAAAAGAGCTTCACGGAACCTGTACTCAAAGGTCTAAACCTCTCTGTGAAATCAGAGGAGTTCATGTCGCTCTTAGGCCCCTCAGGATGCGGCAAAACTACAACATTAAACATAATCTGTGGATTTCTGAAACCTGATGAAGGTAATGTGTATGTCAACGATGTAGTCGTTAACAACCTTGCCCCTCATAAGCGAGATATTGGCTTAGTCTTTCAAAATTATGCATTATTCCCGCATATGACAGTTAAAGGCAATCTTGCCTTTGGGTTGAAACTCAGGAAAGTAAACAAAAAAGAAATCGAAAAGATGGTGCAGGAAGCAATGGAACTCATTAAACTTGAAGGAAAGGAAGACAGATACCCAAGAGAGTTGTCAGGTGGACAACAACAGCGCGTCGCATTGGCAAGAGCTTTGATAGTCAAGCCACAAGTTTTGTTGTTAGATGAACCTCTGAGTAATTTGGATGCCAAACTAAGACGAGAAATGAGGATTGAACTGAGACGTATCCACAAAGAAGTTGCCACTACAACTATATATGTTACTCACGACCAAGTGGAAGCTTTAAGCTTGTCAGATCGCGTGGCGATAATGCACAATGGTGAAATAGAACAGATAGGTTCACCAACGGAAATCTATCAAAGACCTAAGACCGACTTTATTGCGGATTTTATGGGCGAACAAAACATCATAAGCGGAAAAGTTGCTTCAGTTGCTGAGAAAGAAACCGTGGTCTCAGTAGGTGATCTGCTAATTCACATTCCAGATAGCAGCTTGGAAAAAGGAAAAGAAGTCCATTTGGCATTCAGAAAAGAGAACGTTAGAGTTAATAAAAAGAAACTCTCAAATGTGAATGTATTCAAGGCGCAAGTGATATACCATGCCTTTGTAGGCAAATACGTACAATACCTTTTGAGCTTAGATAATATAAGAATCCTCGCTGACGTTCAAGTAGATTTCGCAACACAAATCTATAAGGAAGGGGATCACGTATTCGTGGAGTTACGCTCCGAAGATTTCTGGGTTTTACAATAATGCGGTGTTGTTACAGACATGAAAAAGCTTGGCCCATTTCGTCTATCTAACTCCGCAAAAATTATAGTTCTACTGCTTCTAGCTGTTCTGGTCTATGCGCTTTTTTTCTTAGGACCACTTCTGTGGATGTTTTACAACAGTTTCTTCAGATGGGACCCACTAAGATTAGTAGACAGATCTGTAGTGACAATGGAAAATTATTTGAAAGTATTTACTCACCCCTTGTACCAAACGGGCGTTATCAACTCTTTTATAGTCTCAACAGCTGCAACACTTCTTTCCTTAGTGTTTAACTTTCCAGTTGCTTATTACATGACTAAACTCAAGTCTCAGGCAAGGGCCATCACCACTATGATCATTTTGACCCCTATGATGACACTCTCATTAGTAACTTCTTATGCATGGCTAACATTACTCACCCCCGGTGGTCTAGTGAATCAATTTTTGATGAGCATTGGAATAATAAGTGAGCCCATCATTTTTTGGGGGACTCGGATAGGAGTCATTTTGGTTCTAGTTTACTCATTTAGCCCCCACATGACCCTAGTACTTAATGCGTCACTGGAGAATATAGACCCCAATTACATAAAAGCAGCTCAGATATTGGGAGCAAACAGATTCCAAACTTTTTACAAGGTCATTCTCCCAATGAGTGTACCTGGAATCGTAGCAGGATCTATTCTAACATTCACCATGTGCATAAGCTCTTTTCTTAGCCCGTATGTAATGGGAGGAAGAGTCGTTAAACTAATGGCAGTTCAGGTATTCGATTTTATCAGCGTACAATTAAATTTTCCTCTCGGATCAGCAATGGCCATTGTTTTGCTTTCAGTAGTTCTGCTTATGGTCTATGTAATTCGGAGCCTTGCTGAGAAGAAATTTAGGGGAGGAACCTAATATTTGAAGATCAAGCTCGATCTCCTCAAATGGTACTCTCTCATCAGGTTCGTAGTCACGCTTCTGCCACTGATCATTATATTCCTGTCCGCATTTAGTGAAGCAAGTTTTCTATCCTTTCCCCCGAAAGGATTTTCTCTCAAATGGTTTGTTGTAGCACTGACTGACAAGAGCATTTTACGTTCAATCCAAACAAGTCTCCTACTTGCAGCTGTAGCGTCGATGTTGTCATTGCTCATCGGCACTCTTGCATCCTATGCATTAGTGAGATACAGGTTTCCAGGTAGAAACATAATTGATTCTTTCATAACCGCACCTCTAACTTTGCCAATGGTTGGCCTTGGTTTAGGTCTTCTATTCTTCTTCTCAAGTTTTCTAGGGGGGTTGAGCTTCATAAATTTAGTTTTTGGACATGTTATTATTACTTTACCTTACGTCGTAAGAAACATCTCTATCAGTCTTGCTGCCGTGGATAAATCTTTGGAGCAAAGCGCC
This sequence comes from Candidatus Bathyarchaeota archaeon, assembly GCA_020354575.1. GTDB lineage: Archaea > Thermoproteota > Bathyarchaeia > Bathyarchaeales > SOJC01. Next base: position 244,458 of record CP070649.1, read on the forward strand.
ATGATTCTAGGTGCTGGTCCGATTACAACATTTTATAAGGTAACTTTACCTCTAATCAAACCAGGACTAATTTCTGGAACACTCATGGCATTTATTGCTTCCTTTAACAACACAACCATTTCCTTGTTCGTGGCAAGCCCTGAAAATCTCACATTTCCTGTGAAGATTTTCTATTTCATTGAATTTTTCCCAGATCCCAGAATGTTCGCCATTTCGTCTTTTGTGATAATTGCCAGCTTGGCTATTATGCTGGCGTTAGATCGCATATTTGGGCTTTACAAGATAGCTCTACGGTAGCATAGTTTTTATCCTGCCAACGATTTCAAGCAGCAGTACAAGTCCGCAGTTCCACACAACCTCTGCTTTTCACAGCATACATGCATCTTCTTTCGCATAAGATTTAAGAAACCCCACTACCATCTAAAAGAGTTCTCGGGATGAAAAATGATGAAGAATGTAGATAACTATCTTCAGAAAGTGGGAGTACCTCCACACGATCTATTTGAGCTTCCAACATCTCAAAAGAGATTTTCAGACAACGCGCATTACCGGATTGAATGTGTATTGGGTGGAAGAGCTGTGCCAACTGTGCAGCAAGCAAGAGCTTTTTTGGAATCCGCGAAAGAAAACAACTTAGTAATAAATAGGTTGACTGAAACGCAAGGCATTGTATTATACACTGACAGAGAACTTGAAGAAATGATTGAGTTGGCTAAGCAGGCAAAGGTTGGGCTTGTGCTTTCTCTTGGAATAAGAGCATCCTACGATACAAGCGCCCAAGCACAAGCTCCACATAAAGATGCAGGAAGAATAGCACTTCGAATCCGTGGATCAGACAATTTTCGTCGAGCCATTGGCGAAGTTATGAGAGCGGTTAATCTTGGCTGCAGAGGGATAATAGTCTATGATGAAGGTTTATTATGGATTCTGGGCAAGATGAGAACTGATGGCCTACTCCCGCCTGATCTTCTTATCAAGGTGTCAGCTCACTGTGGCCATGGAAATCCTGCTGCTATCAAACTACTAACAGGACTGGGGGCCAATTCTGTAAACCCAACAAGAGATCTACAGTTGCCAATGATTGCTGCTTTAAGAAAGGCAACAGACGCAGCCCTTGATATTCATATCGACCTGCCAGAGAAATATGGAGGCTGGATCAGAACACATGAAGCCCCAGAAATCGTCAGAATCGGCGCTCCGGTATATTTGAAATGTGGGTTCGTTAGATTTGGTGCTGGCATAGAATCATTTAGAAGTGGCGCAAAGCAAGCAAGTATTGTTCAGCAAATGGTTCAAAAACTTTATCCAAAGGCGGAGCAATCAAAACCTGGAGCAGAAAAGATGGCTATCCCAAAATAATGAATTGGAAGTATAAATAAAATGACAGAAAAAGTGAAAACAGTTTCCTATGGCCTCGGCATTATCGGAATCAACATTGCAAACTTGATTTTAAGAAAGAAGGGAGTAGAAATCGTTGGCGCTATTGACATTGACAAAAGCAAGGTTGGGAAGGATCTCGGAGAGATCCTTGAAATTGGCAGGCAGCTAGGAGTAATTGTAACTGACAATCCTAGCGCTTTACTCTCCAAGATCGAAGCCAACATTGCGATTGTTGCAACTTCTTCCTACGTAAAGAGTGTATATTCCCAGATAATGCAATGTATAAAAGCAGGTCTTAATGTAGTATCAACCTGCGAAGAACTCGCATTTCCTTACCTTAAAAATCCCAAGCTATCTAGCGAGATAGACGAATTGGCAAAAAAGCACGACGTTACAATCCTAAGCACAGGGGTAAATCCAGGTTATAGGATGGATACATTTCCTTTAACTCTGACCGCAGTATGTCAAGACATACAAAGAATTGAAATCCACATGTCCAACGACATTGGCAAACGCAGAATTCCACTCCAAAAGAAATTAGGTGTAGGTATGGATCCTGAAGAGTTTAAGCATAAACTGAAAGAAGGAATAATAACAGCACATGTTGGACACTGCGAATCTATTGCTTTGTTAGCCAAGGCATTGGGTTGGGAATTAGATGAAATAAGAGAAATGCCTTATGAACCAGTAGTAGCGAAGAATGAAGTTAAAACTGCCTTCACAATGGTAAAACCAGGCCAAATGTTAGGCTATAAAGGCTTTTCCTTTGGATCAAAAAATGGAAAAAAGGTGATAGTTTATCATGGAGATGCATACATTGGAGCACCAGATATTATGAGTTATTCTATCGAGGGAATACCCAACCTTCATGTGAAGATTCCTACGGGGATACCAGGTGATATTGCTACAGCCGCCATAGTTGTCAACTCTATCCCAAAGGTGATAGACGCTGAGCCAGGTTTGAAAACAATAAGAGATATACCTATTCCATCGGCTGTCCTTGAAGATATGAGGCACTTCATAAAAAAGAACTAATCCCAGATATGCCTATGGTCTGTCCCACTGTTATATCAATGAAAAATTTGCCTTTGAATAGGAGGGCAGTGAGCTAGACTAGATCAATTTCTGAAACTTCTTTCGTGCTTGCCTCCAGACAGCTTCATATAGGTTTTGACCATGACTGTCCATACCGACCACAACAGGTCCGAAATCTTTTACTTCAAGTTCACAGAGCCTTTGGGCAGGGTCAAACATTCGCACGATTCTCACAACTCGTCTAGTCAAGAGCGCGGAGGTTGCTCCAACCGTCGCTAGATAAACTGCACCATAACGTTTTAGTGCTCGAAGAGTTTTACGACCCATACCACCTTTGCCCATAACCGCGCGTGCACCTAAGCTTATTATTCGTGGTGTAATTTCTTCAGACATTATACTAGTGGTTGCTCCCACCCACCTAACTACATATTCTTTATTTGTCTTCTTGAAACCAATTGGGCAATGATAGACAACTGATCCTTTAAGATCGAAAAGTGGAGTTGATTTGTCAATGCGATCAATAACATATTTGGCATTGTCCGCTGTGCAAATAACATACACTTTTTCACCAGTTAGATAAGCCAAATCTCCTGATCTCAATACATGGATATCTTTTTTCGAAAGCGGAACCTTAAGCCTATGCACATTCATGAACTTCACACCGCTCTTCCATTATTCATGTTCTACTGTGCCATCGACAAAAATCTTCGCCACAGCACGTCGATTTGGCCAGCAATTAAGATCAAAGGCCATCGGTGTTCGATATAGGTGAGTAGATGCGTAGTCGATGTTAACTGCAAGGGCAGTAGAAATACCTCCAAGTCCCATCACGCCAATTCCCAAAGAATTAATTGAATTTAGAATCTCAATCTCCATCTTTGCCAGTTCTGGATTGGGGTGCCTATGGTTGATTGGTCTTGTTGTGGCTTTTTTGGCTAGATATGTAGCGTAATCTATCGTTCCACCTAATCCCACACCTACGGTGTAGGGTGGGCAGGCTCTAGGTCCAGCATCGAGTAGAGATTCTAGCACGAATTTTCGTACATTTTCAAGATTCGCCTTGTTGGGACCGAATAGTTTTAATTTTCCCCACATCGACGATCCGGTTCCCTTGGGGAAAGCAGTGAGTTGAATATAATCAGCATTTGCTATCAAGTCAATGTAAACAAACGGCGTATGTAT
>CP070649.1:248154-268834 GCA_020354575.1 Candidatus Bathyarchaeota archaeon
AAATCAGGATTGGTCTGCTCAACACGATTCTAAGGGGCCGGAGCCGGGATTTGAACCCGTCGAAACCGCCAGGCAAGCGGGGCTCAACATTTCAAATGCATGCATGCATGTGTGTGTCTATGCGTGCGCATTTCTGGGTAGCTGTTTTAAGGCTTATTTTTTCTCTTGCGTGTTGTGTAAGAAAGCAGCTGCATGTGCGGAACAAGGGCACCAACTAGTTTGTTTTCGGCTTTTTTGAGATGGTTTTGGAAGGTTGTCCTTGGTACATGTTTTTTGGCTGCAATCTCTTGGAGATCTGCACTACGTGGTAGGTTGTAGTAGCCGTAGCGGTATGCCGTGAGAATCGCTTCCATCTGCTTTTCGGTTAGTTCAGATAAGAGGCTGTGGGCCGAGAGTGTCAATGAGCTCGCGATGTATCCGTCGAATGGTACTTTTCGGACTATTTGGTAGAACCAATCCAATCTTTCAAGGCGTGTGAGAAGTTCTTCGAGATTTTCGTGTTTGAATACGATGAGACGATGGTATATCCAGCCATTTTCGCAGATTTGAGGAAAAATTACGAGGATTTCCAGTTCGTCTACATGTCTAACGAGTGTGTTTTCGTTCATGCAGTTGCATTGGTGAATGTTTAGGTATAGTCGGTGTTCGTCAGAAATTTCGTCGATTAGATTCATTGTGGAGTTTTTCCTCAGCTCTTTCATTACAATTGGGTATTCTTCAGAATTTCTTACTACGACTTCGATGACGTCGTTTTCTCGGTTGCACCAGATGGATATTGTTGTGGATGGGAATCTGCGGGTTAGGTCTGCAAAAAAGGAGCCATGGTATGTTTTGAGTACAACTTCATGTATTACCACTTTGGTTTACCTTGTATTAGGGATTAATTATCGAGCATATATCTTTGCAGTAGTCATGTGACATATAGACAGTATAGTCATATGACTATATTAAGCTTATGTCATATGACGGCATATGGTTGTTTAGGTGATAGAGTTGAAAGAGATAAAAACCACACGAAAAGGCTCCTTGAAGGCAAGATTGTTTCTCGCGTTGGGACTGAACAAAGGGATTCAGGCATCGGAATATCCTGAAGATAGAGTTGAAGTCGACACTCATTCGGTTCCTGATAGTTTTGTTAATAATGCTGAGATGAAAAGAGCGGCTTTGGAGGCTGAGGCCAAGAAAGCTTATGCGTTAATGGAATTGGAGAAACGCAACAAAAGGTTCATCTAAGAGCGAGCATTCTGCTCATAAGGAATTCTTTTCTACATGTTTTTGGTCCACAATCTGTTTCAAGAGGAAGAAACAATGGACAACAATGGGCTTATTCTGGGAGGTTCCAATAATGCTTGGCTTAGTGTATCTAGGCAAAACACTGAATCACAAAGGATTTTGGAAAAAAGAATAAGTGAAGAAAAGGCATTGGAGCTTTCATGCGCACGCATCGCTTAACTGCTCTGGATTTTTCCTTAGGGGGCATTAAGTAGCCCTTAGCGCATATGGAATCATGTGGTTACACATGGGGTCATGTGAAAGCGCAAGAACCAAGGTGAACGCGTGCGTCTACATCGACAAGGCAATCCTAGAATCGGCACACAGGTTGGGTTTGAACGTGTCGAAGGTCTGCGAGAACGCGCTCTCGAAGGCCCTTAGCAGGCTCGGGGGCCCGGAATCTGGAACGGTGCCAAAAAGCGGGACGGATCGCGGGTTTGAGGGCCGGGGCCGGGATTTGAACCCGGGCGCTAGGCTCCACAGGCCTATAGGCTACCAGGCTACCTCACCCCGGCCACAGAGATGTGGATTTTTTCCTAACCCACCTACTTCATAGAGGAAGTCAGACAAACATGCATATATTGCGTTTGGATCTGAACTTAAGGGAAAACCTCTATAGGGTTTGAGTATTTAAGCGTAACAGGAGAGAAGAAAAGGAGCTTGTACCTTCTTTGGATGAATCTTTGCAATAGAGAATAATTTTTCAATTTGATTAGGCATTATCTTGGGCATGAAAAAACTGAATCGAATTGATTATATGATAGTCATGGAATTGGTGAAGAACGCTAAAATCAGCGATAGAGTCCTTGCAAAAAAGATAGGAGTTTCTCAACCGACAGTTACACGAAGAAGGACTGCAATGGAAAAATCGGGTTTATTAAAATATACCGCACTTCTAGATTATCCGAAATTTGGATTTGAATTGATGGCGCTGAATTTCTTCCAATTCAAATCTAGATTGGCTGAATCTTTAGGTGACAAAAGACCGTTTGAAAAGCGAGTGCAGGAATTTATTGCTAGCCATCCACATCTTATTTTTGTGGCCTCAGGGCGAGGCTTAGGGATGACTCGAATGGGAATCACAATTCATAGAAACTATGCGGATTACGAAGCATTTGCTAACGCAGTGGATAATGAATGGGGAATGTACTTGGCAAGATTTGAGAGCTTCATCATAAGCTTAAGAAGCAAAGGGCTTTTGCGGTTCTTCGATTTCACACACCTAACAAAGCACATGATGGAGGTCCATGCTGAGCAAATGGCGTGATATGCCTCTGTAACGATAATTGGATTGGTATGCATGCACAACGAATCCATGCATTGTAAGAAAGTCTCTTTTCCAAAAACATGCTTGAAATTCACTATCACAGACGCAAAGCCATTTATACTTTTCCCTAATGTAGACATGACGGGATCGTTATGAGGACTTATATCTTCACAGGTAGAGAGAGACGAATCATTCACCAATTCCTAAGCGGTAAAGTCAGAATGACCGATAGAGATTTGAGCAAAATCAGGTCTCGAGTGAAGCTTTTTGGAAGGCTAAAAAACGACATTTTTCTTTATCTGGAACTGTGGGACAGGGTTTTGCTTGAAACTACTGAATCTGTATCTACAGCAACGACATAGCCCTTTCTCATACTGCCCTTCTGAATTCATGCGATGCACAATAAGATGTGTAATAAGAGATCAGCTGAGCCAGAATTTAAATAATGTTCTTTTCGGATAATGTTGTGGAGGGATTTTTGTATCTAGCAGTTCTGCTACTGACTTGGCAATCATCGAATCGCAGTTGAAAGGTAAAACTCTTCAAGTCTACTGGTATTTGTTGGGATCAGCCAACCATAGTGCAGGAGTGCGGGAAATTCAGCGATCTTTACACTTTTCGAGCCCTAGCGTAGCAGTTCACCACCTAGGAAAGCTACAGAATCTTGGACTTGTGACAAAGAAAGGTACAGGCGAATATGTTCTCTTGGGGGACGTCAAGGTTGGCCTTCTCAAGTTTTTTACAAAGGTTGGTCGTTTTTTAGTGCCTCGTTACTTATTCTATTCTGTGTGGTTGTCTACAATGCTTTTCACTTACTTGCTTCTTTATGGAATAACAGGGAGTCTTCACAATTTCTTTGCGTTGATCTTCGGCATTATTGGCTGTTCAGTATTGTGGTTAGAGACCGTTCGATTGTGGAGGGAAAAACCCTTTTGATCATACATCAATCTGTTCTAAAACGTAGAACTAAATGCAACGGGAAGCAAAATAGCATTGGAGGACCACCAATATGAATAAGACTCTGTCCTACGTGATTCTAGCTCTTCTTCTCGGATTAACAATGATTCTAGGTCCCACATGGTTCTTCTTGGTCAGAGCAGACCAAAATGAAATATCTATTATGATCTTTACACGACAGCTTCCTTTGATAGATTATACAGAACAGAATCATATTGAAACGATCTCATTTAAGGAAGCTGAGGTTTTAAGCATCAGCTTCGTTGTTGCTTTAGTAGTTTTTATCTTATTCAAACGACGATCACCAGATGGTCACTATTCATGGCTTCCTCCACGCCCTTACTAAACTTCCATATGATACTTACATGAAAATTCGCAAATCTATCTATTTCTGATCGAGAAGTTGCAACGCTTTACGTGCATAGGTAACATAACCTGTGTGTCCAAGCATAAGAGTCTGTGGCCGAGTTTTTCCACGTACTATTTGCATTTTGCGCATTAAACATTCAAATGTACCTATATCAACAAATTGGCTTTCTTGCAAAGCTTCCACAGTTTTTACAACTTGATCGATAGTAGGACTGAATGAGATTAATGCTCCACTGCCTTTCAGAGCAGCGTACGTATGGGGTACTACAAGCCAAGGAACCGCCAAATCCAATACAACAGCATCAACATTAATTTCGTCAATGCCCGATGTTATATCTTGGTTCTTTAACTCGACATACTCCTCAACTTGGGCTTTTTTAAGGTTTTTAAGCGCAATTTTCTGAAGTTCTTGGCGGATCTCGTAACTATAAATGCGCCCGTGTGGTTTTACATAAAAAGCCAAAGCTGTAGTAAGGGCCCCCGCCCCAGTGCCAGCCTCAACTATACGACTGCGAGGACCAATTCCGCTGAACATAACGATTAGGGCTACATCCTTTGGGTAAAGTATTTGAGTCTTTCGCTGAGCTTTAAAGATAAAATCTCGAAGACTTGGCTTTAGAGCCACAAATTCTGAACCTAGACTACTGAAAACCCGTGTGCCAAATTTCTTCCCAATTATATTGTCGAATTGCACAAGACCTTTATGGGTATGAAAGGCTTTTTTTTTCTCAGCCTTAATTAGGTAGGAGCATTTCTTATTAAGGTACAAGAGTATATGATCGCCTTCTCTAATTTTTTGACGTTTGGTCATAAGAACCCTATTTTGGAAAGCGCTTCTAAAGAATATTACTCCTATGAATTCCGCGCATATAATTAGAACTTGGTTAAATCTATGGCAACGCCTCATATTCAGATGATCTTTCGAATGTTCGCATGGATACATCTGTGTCCAGGTATCCATCGCAAAAAACTATTCTTGCATTCAAAGTAATTTTGCGTTTCAATGATAATGGCAACCAATGCCATGCGTTTTGAGAGTCAACATGACAGGTAGATGAGAAATTTTGTCATAAAAAGAAATATAAACAACGCTGATCCTGTTGATTTGCAAAGTTGGAAGAAGCATGCCAAAATTCGGATATTCGACCATGGAACTTGATCTGGAAAAAACAGTGAAGGCCAGCGGACGCGAGCTTAGAATTTCTCCCAAACATGCTAGGGAAGTTTGTGCAGCAATCAAGGGCATGCGTTTGGAAGCTGCAAAGAGATACTTAAGGCGAGTAATAGCGAAGGAGCAACCTATTCCCTTTCGCAGATTCGTTAAAAAGCTTGGACATAGACACGGTCTTCAAAAGGCCATGGTGGGCAAGTATCCGGTCAAAGCAGCTACAAGGGTTTTGGAAGTTCTTGAAAGCGCTGAGGGTAATGCTGAATTCAGGGGTTTAGATATCGAACGTCTTCGAATAATTCATTCGTCTGCTTACCCTGGAATGAAACTAAAGCGAGCGATACCAAGGGCATTTGGGCGTTCGACTCCAAAAAATAAGACTTTGACTCATATTGAGATTATGTTGAGAGAAATGGAAGAGATAGGGGAAGGTGCGGTATAATGTCAGTAGTCAAGCATTTTATTGATGAATCTATAAAAAAGACAGAGATAAACGAATTTTTACAGAATGAACTTGAAAGAGCGGGGTATGGAGGCGTTGCTATTACAAAAACACCTCTGGGCACGCATATTGTAGTTTATGCCATGCGTCCCGGGGTAGTTATTGGTCGCGGTGGGGAAACTATAAAGGACCTCGCTAGAGTTTTGGAAGAGAAATTTGAGTTGCCCAACCCACAGATTTCAGTGGCGGAAATCGAAATTCCTGAACTCAATGCTTACGTTATTGCTTCACGAATTGCATCAGCATTAAGAAGGGGGATTCATTATAGAAGGGCAGGATATTGGGCCTTGAATCAGATCGTGTCCTCAGGAGCATTAGGAGTTGAAATAGTTATTAGCGGGAAACTGAGAGGTCGAAGGGCAAAATACGAAAAATTCCGTGCAGGATATTTGCCAAAAAGCGGGGATCCTCCATTAAAATACATGAAAAGAGCTGAGCTTCATGTTCAATTAAAACCCGGCATTTTTGGAGTAAAAGTGCGAATAATGCCTCCTGATGCCGAGTTTCCCGACAAGATAAACATTGTTTCTGAAGAAGAAGCATTAGAAGAACCAAAAGAAGAGAAAAGTGCCGAAACAGAAACGCCGAATGCTAAGAAAGAGGAGGAGACAACAGAGTAATGCCTATCATTAGACTCAAAGATGTTCGAGACATGTCCTCAGAAGAACGTATGAAAAAAATCACTGAATTGCAGACCGAGCTTGTGCGACTGAGAACGATGACGAAAGCTGGTGGCTCAATTGAAAACACCGCTCGAATAAGGGAACTGCGCAAGGCCATAGCTCGATTACGCACCATAACTCAGGAGGTAAAACTCATGGAAATTAAGAAGGCGAAAAGATCATGAAAGTAACACCTGCAATAATCTATCACGAGTTTCTTGGTCTAAAAGCGAAAGTTGTAAGGGCTTCTAACCCAAGCATCATTGGCATCTCAGGAGAAATACTCGACGAAACGCGAAATACAATTGTATTATTCCATGAAGATAATCCAAAGTCAAGGAGAAGAAAGACTATAGTGAAAAAGCAGGCGGTTTTCCATCTCACGTTGCCGGATGCCACAGTTGTAGAAATCGATGGAAAAACCATAATCGGACGCCCGGAAGAACGCTTAAAAAGGCGAATTAGGAGACTTTGGTGAAAAATGTCAACGCTTTCTTTGAAAAAACCAAAAAAATCGTGCGCTGATATCGATTGTCCTTTTCATGGAACCCTATCGGTCAGAGGACGCGCTTTGAATGGCGTAGTTATCAGTGCAAAAATGGATAAGACGGCTGTAATTCGGCGTGATTATCTGCATTATGTACCAAAATTTAAGAGATACGAAAGAAGACATAGTCACATTCCTGCACACAATCCACCTTGTTTGAAAGCAGAGGAGGGAGACAAGGTGAGAATTGCCGAATGCCGCCCTTTAAGCAAAACCGTTTCATTTGTGATAGTTGAGAAGATGGAGGAAAAATAATTGGCTGCAAGAGCAAGACCCCGAGCCCTGTTTGCTAGGGCAATTGGTGGTCGAAGACCTAAGGTCTCCAAAGGAGTTCAAGCAGGGACAATGTTGAAGTGCGCGGACAACACAGGAGCCAGAGAAATTAGACTTGTGCAGGTCATTGGGTATAAGGGACGATTAAGGCGCGTTCCAGCAGCTGGTGTAGGTGATTTAATAATGGCTTCTGTCCGAAAAGGAACAGCAGATATGCGTAGGAAGCTTTTTAGAGCGGTCGTTGTACGACAGAGGATGCCATTCCGTCGTGCAGAAGGAATCTGGGTTCAATTTGAAGACAATGCTGCGGTTATCATGACGACTGAAGGGGAAATGAAGGGATCTGAGATCAGAGGCCCAGTGGCAAGAGAAGCTGCAGAGCGATGGCCCAGGATTGCTAGTGCAGCGAGTATAATAGTGTAGGTGAATGGAGTGCAGATTACTAAGCCAAGAACTCAGCGAAAAAAGCTGTTTCAAGCTCCAGCACACCGTCGTCATAGATATTTTTCTGCATCTTTGTCTCCTGAACTAAAGCAAAAACATGGAACCAATGCCTTTCCTTTGAAAATGGGGGACACCGTTCGCGTAATGAGAGGGGACCGAAGGGGGATCGAAGGAAAAGTCATAAGAGTTGATCGTCAAAAGTTCAGAATATTCATCGAGGGTGTCGCCCGGGAAAAAGTCGATGGAACTACGATTCAAATACCAGTTCATCCATCGAAAGTAATGATAACAAACCTTGATTTGGATGATAAAGTACGTAGAGAAATCCTAAAGCGAAAAGGTATTCGTCTTGAAAAGGAAGTGCTACCCCCACCAATAGATGAGATTACCGAAAAAAAGAAAGAAAAGGTCAAAAATGGACTAAAGACAAAAAAAACCGCAAAAAAATCTCGGAAAAAAGGAACTAAGAAAGGGTCAAGAAAGTCTGCCTCGAACGCAAAGAGAACTTCCAAGGGGTCAAGAAAGAAGGAAGCCAAGAAAGCCAAAATTAAAAAGGAAACTGATTGAAATGGGAAAAAAAGGTGGAAGCAGGCATCTAAAGCGAAAACCAGCACCAAAGTTCTGGCCTATTCACCGCAAGGAGTATCTCTGGGCAACCAAACCAAAGCCAGGGCCTCATTCACTGAATCATAGTCTTCCTTTAACAATTATCTTGAGAGATATTTTGGGATATGCAAAAACTCGCAGGGAAGCAAAAATCATACTATCCCAGGGAAAAGTTCTTGTGAATGGAAAAATTCGTAAAGAAGAAGCATTCCCTGTTGGATTAATGGATGTGATTTCTATCCCCGATGCAGAAGCGACATTTCGCCTTTTATCGCATGAAAAGGGGTTCATTTTGCACTCCGTTAAAAAAGACGAATCGTCTTACAGACTTTGCAGAATTGAGAACAAAACGACTATTACTTCTGACAGTGTTCAGCTTAACCTCCATGATGGCACAAACAAGCTTATTAAAATTCCAGATCGTGAAAGTTCTAGTGAGGATATTTATCAAGTCTTTGATGTTATCAAAGTTGCCATCCCTAATGACGAAATAATTAGTAAAATCGAACTGGCAAAAAATTCAGTAGCCCTAATTACAGGAGGAAAGAATAGAGGAGCATACGGAAAAATCATCGAGGTAGAAGAAGCCCCAGGTAAGAAGCGACGTCTACTATTGGCTACAATAGAAGATGCAGCTGGAAGTCGCTTTCAAACAATTCTTGACTTCATATTTGTCATAGGCGACAGTGAACAATCCCTACCAATGCCCTGAGGTGAAATGTTGTCAGCAACAAACGAAGAGAAAATCCGTAAAGAATGGTTGGAGACACCCATGTTGACGCCAAAAGTTCGAAAAGTGACGGTTAATATATCATTAGGGCAATCAGGAGAACCCCTTGAAAAGGCTGGAAAGGTTCTACAGCAATTAACTGGCCAAAAACCTGTAAAAAGAAAAGCTAAAAGGACTAATAGAGATTTCGGGATCAGAAAAGGTGAGCCGATTTCTTGTATTGTCACACTGAGAAAAGAAAAAGCTATGGAATTCCTCAGGAAAGCATTACAAGCAGTTGATAATAGAATACCTGAAAGCTCCTTCGACAAGATGGGCAATTTTTCATTTGGAATAAAAGAACATATCGAGATTCCTGGCACCAAGTATATGCCAGACTTAGGAATATTTGGAATGGACATCTCAGTTACACTTGGACGTGCTGGCTATCGTGTCAAGGAAAGAAAAAGAGCTGAATCTTCCATTGGTAAAGATCATTTGCTAGGATCAGAAGACGCAATAGTATTTGTGAAAGATGCTTTGGGAGTAGACATCACTTAGGGTGAAATTATGGGAAAGCAGAGACCTAAAAAAGATCGAAAATTTGGTAAGGGTAGCCGACCTTGTAAAAGATGTGGTTCTTTTGGTTCCGTGATCAGACGTTACGATTTATATATATGTCGACATTGTTTTAGGGAGATAGCCGAAGAACTTGGATTTAAGAAATTTGAGTAGGGAAGCAGAAAAATCTTGACTGACACAATCGCAAATGGCATGACTGTGCTAGTGAATAATGAAATGCGCTTAAAGCGAGAATGCGTAATTAGCCCTGCTTCTAAGCTTCTCGGCAGAATCTTAAGAGTCCTGCAGCTCAATGGCTATATTGGCGAGTTTGAATTTATCGATGATGGTCGAACGGGAAAATTCAAAATTCAACTCCTTGGCCGAATAAACAGATGTGGTGCCATCAAACCTCGCTTCCCAGTTCATGTAAACGAATTCGAGCAATGGGAAAGGAGTTTTCTACCTTCTCAAATTGTGGGAATTCTTGTTGTTTCCACCTCTCAAGGAGTCATGTCCCACAAGATGGCTAGAGATAAGAAGATAGGTGGTCGTCTATTGGCTTTTGCCTATTAGGAGAAAAGATAAATGCGCCTTTTTAAAGTGGAGAAAACCGTTGAGATTCCTGAAGAGGTGAATGTGGAAATAGATGGTAGAGTTGTGACTATATCAGGGGAGAAGGGAACATTAACCAGAGATTTTTCTCACGCACCCATCTCAATCCAAAAAGAGGGATCCCGAATAATAGTCGGAATGGATTGGCCACGGAAAAAGGAAGCTGCGACTGCTGGAACTATCAGTTCGCATATAAAAAATATGATACTGGGTACGACGAAAGGGTTTACCTATAAATTGAAGATTGTTTTTTCGCATTTTCCTATAAGTGTCAAAGTTCAAGAAGGAGAAGTTCTAATAGAGAACTTTACTGGTGAACGTGGACAACGTAGAGCGAAAATAGTTGGGGAAACCAAGGTTCTAGTCAAGACTGAAGATGTAATTGCCCAAGGGATCAACCTAGAAGACGTAAGTCAAACTGCTGCTAACATAGAACAAGCAACCAAAGTCAAGATAAAAGATCCGCGGGTTTTTCTAGATGGGATATACGTGTATGAACGTCTAGAGGGGTTGGAGTCATGATCAGAAGAGAGACACTTAAAAATAGAACAGCTAAAGATGCGTTGAAATTGCGTAATGCTGTGAAAGCTAGGAAGCCCAAGTTTAGACGTCAAGAAAGCTGGCGCTACAAACGTTTGAAGAAGAGCTGGAGAAAACCCCGTGGATTGGACAATAAAATGCGACTTAGAGAGAAAGGGTGGCCAAAATCAGTCAACATTGGTTATGGCGGACCAAGAATTGCACGAGGGCTTCATCCATCCGGATACGAAGAAGTACTCATTCACACACCGGACGAAATGGTAGGTTTGGATCCCAAAAATCATGCAATACGAATCGCACATGCTGTGGGAACTCGAAAACGAATTCAAATAACATCAATCGCCAGAGAAAGAAAAATTTCAATCATAAATCCGCTTGTACGGAAAGAGATTGAGGAAGAGGAGCTTTTAGAAGACACAATTCTAGAACAGGAGGGGGATCTGGAGAAAGTGAAGGAGCAATCAAAGCATTCCAAACGTGTGAAACGTCCAAAGGAAGTGAAGACAAATGAGCCTTAAAAGCCAGCGTCGTCTTGCTGCAGAAATCTTGAAGGTGGGCCAAAACAGAGTTTGGATAGATCCTGAAAGGATAGATGAAGTCGAAATCGCTATCACCCGCGAAGAAATAAGAAAACTTATTCACGAAAAAGCTATACAATCGACCCCAAAAAAAGGCATTAGCAGATCACGTGCTCAAGTTTTACATGAAAAGAGAAAGAAAGGATTAAGAAGAGGCCCAGGATCAAGAAGCAAGCCCAAGGTCTCCAAAAAGGAGATTTGGATGAAAAAAATCCGGGCGTTACGACGAAGACTGAAAGTATTAAAAGAAAAACGCATCATTACACAGCCCACATACAGCCAATTCTACAAGATGGCTGGAAGTGGCGTATTTGAATCCATCGCCGAACTTGAGCGACGAATTAAGGCAAAAGGGTTATGGAGGACACGGTAATGGCAAAAGGCCCATCTTATTGTGTTCCGTTTCGAAGACGGCGAGAAGGTAAAACAGATTACAAAGCAAGAAGAGCACTAATAACCTCTGGGCTTCCTCGAGTGGTTACAAGATGTTCCCTGAAACATATGACTGTACAGATCATAGAAGCCCAACCAAAAGGCGATAGAATTATTGCCTCAGCGAACTCCCAAGAACTTAGGAATTTTGGCTGGCAAACCACATGTGGGAATATACCCTCAGCATACTTGACGGGGCTATTGTGCGGAAAGAGGGCAACGGAAAGACAGGTTAAGAGAGCAGTCCCGGATATTGGACTGCACCCACCCACAAGGGGATCTCGAGTTTTCTCCGCTTTGAAGGGAGTTATAGATGCAGGTGTTGTTATTCCACATAGCGAAGACAAGCTGCCAAACGAAAAAAGAGTGAAAGGGCAACACATTGCTGACTACGCTAAGACTTTGGCAACCTCAAATTCTGAATTTTATGAAAGGGGATACGCTAGCTACCTGAAAAACAAGGTAGCCCCTGAGAAACTTCCTGAATATTTTTTGACTGCAAAGGAGAAAATTGTGAATCCACAAAAGAAAGGAGACAAGAAAGAGAAAACGATGAAGAAAAAAGGCAAGAGGAAAGGTGAAAAGTAATGAGAGGACGACGTAGAAGGAGAACTCCTGTAAGAAAGGCAAAAAGAGACGTCAGTGAAACATGGACACCCAAGACTTCACTTGGAAAAATGATTCAAGAGGGTCGCATCTCCAGCATGGAAGAAATATTTATGGAAGGATTGAAAATTCGTGAACCAGAAATTGTTGATCTCTTACTTCCGGATTTACAGGAAGAAGTCATCAACATAAACTTGGTCCAAAAGCAAACTGACGCTGGAGAAAAATCCCAATTCAAAGCCATAGTGGCAGTTGGAAATCGTGATGGTTACATTGGGTTGGGTGGAGGGAAGGCAAAGCAAGTACGTACCGCAATAGAAAAAGCAGCCGCGAACGCTCGGCTTAACATTAGCTTCGTTCGTCGAGGATGCGGAAGCTGGGAATGCGGATGTGGCAAACAACATTCTCTGTCTTTTCGAACATTAGGCAAATGTAGTGGTGTCAAAATTAAGCTGATCCCAGGACCTAGAGGTCTAGGCTTAGTTGCGAGTGAAACAGCAAAAATGATTCTAAGCCTTGCAGGAATAAAGGATTGCTGGACGGGAAGCTCTGGTTCCACAAGGACTATTCCATCATTTGCTTATGCTGTTTTTAATGCCCTTAGAAAGACTCACAGTCTTGTAACGCCTGAAGACTGGGTGAGGTAAAATGGTGGAAGAGCGAAGAATCTTCGCAGTAGTTCGTGTTCGAGGGGTGGGGGATATGTCACCTGATGTGAGAAAGACACTTAATATGCTTCGTCTAAATCGAAATTGCAGTATAACGCTTGTAGATGATCGCCCCAGCTTCCTTGGGATGCTAAAAAAAGTAAGACATTTTGTCACATGGGGTGAAATATCCAAGGAGAGCATACTTCTCTTATTGAAAAAACGCGGAAGACTTGTGGGCAATAGAAAACTAGATGATGAACATGTTAAGAAGGTTGGCTATCAAACTTTAGAGGAATTTGCCGAGTCAATATATAAACTGGAAACGGATTTCCGCCACCTGCCAGATATTAAACCAATTTTCAATGCCCATCCCCCGAGAAAGGGGTACAAGGGAAAAATAAAGAAAAGTTATAGTACAGGTGGAGTCACTGGGTATCGCGGGGAAGCAATTAATAGACTCGTAGAAAAGATGCTTTAGCATTAGGAAAAGTATTTCAGGGATAACTGAACTTGAACACTGAACAATGTGGTTGAAATGCCTCAAAAACTCCGAAAAACCCGCAAAAAACGAGGTACAAGAACCGTTGGTTGGGGGAGAGTTGGTCAACATCGCAAATCCGGTCAAAAAGGCAGAAAGAAAGCTGGTCGTCGTAAACACCTAAAGTCCTATGTGCTAAGATACGAGCCGGAATATTTCCAAAAAAAGGGGTTTTCTGCTCTACATAGCGAAAAAATTAATGTTATAAATGTGGGACGACTGGAAGAATTGGCAATGCAACTAACAGTTGAAAAAAACTTGAAAAAGG
This sequence comes from Candidatus Bathyarchaeota archaeon, assembly GCA_020354575.1. Lineage (GTDB taxonomy): Archaea > Thermoproteota > Bathyarchaeia > Bathyarchaeales > SOJC01. The sequence continues at coordinate 261,719 of CP070649.1, forward strand.
ATGAAATGGTTTTACTGGATTTAGCTAGTTTTGGCTACCATAAACTCTTGGGTATGGGGAGTATAACTAAACCTTTTTCAATAAAAGTTGCATCTTATTCAGAGTCAGCAGCCAGAAAGATAAAAGAAGCAGGTGGCAAATTAATAGCCGAAGTAGAATAACTGGTTGCGAATTATAGATAGCCAAAGAGAAGAGGAATGGAACCAGATGGCGGGTAGATTTCTGCGACTATTTAAGCCTCTTGCGAGGTTTTTGCCAGAGGCGAAACCACCAGGAAAAAGAGTTGGCTTCAACGAGAAGCTATTGTGGACCGCTCTAGCGTTAATCATCTATTTCATAATGGCTGAAATCCCCTTATACGGTCTGCAAGCGGGACAAGGTTTGGAAATGAGTTATCTGAGAGTGATATTCGCTTCGAACCGGGGAACGCTACTAGAGCTTGGCATAGGCCCGATAGTGACTGCAGGCCTAATCCTTCAACTTCTAGCGGGTTCAGGAATGATAGGTGTTGATATGTCTAATCCTGAAGATAGAGGAGCCTTCACAACTGCTAGCAAGTTCTTCTCGATACTATTGACAGGTGTCCAAGCATCTGCTTACATAATCGGAGGCGTCTATGGTGCCCTGCCAACATCAACCGGCATTGTCATCTTTTCTCAACTATTACTTGCGGGGATTATAATTATCCTGCTAGATGAGATGATTCAAAAAGGTTGGGGAATAGGAAGTGGAATCAGCCTTTTCATAATGGCTGGAGTTGCCCAGAGGATATTATGGGATAGCTTCGGACTAACTATTGGTTTAGGTGACCAGAAAAGCTATGGAGCCTTTCCAGCACTATTCCAGACCATTGCAAGAAGCGAACCCGTGTTCTCTATTGATCTATTTTATAATCAAACTTCTAATCAACTTGTTCCAGCAATTCCAAATGCTTTCATCAGGCCACAGAACCTACCTTCACTCTTAGGATTTTTCACAACTATTGTGGTTTTTATTGTGGTAATTTATGTTGAAGGCGTCAGAGTTGAACTACCTGTATCACATGCCAACTATAGAGGTTATCGGGGCAGATATCCAATTAAACTGCTCTATGTTTCCAACTTACCAGTGATTTTCACTTCAGCCTTATTTGCAAATGTCTACTTTTTTTCACAGCTTTTGTGGAGTAATTTTAATCCAACCAATTCTAACGTGTTCCTAAACCTTCTAGGTACCTATGCATGGGTGGATCAGGGAGGATCGAGCCAACCACAACCAACGGGTGGTTTAGTGTATTATGTAATATCGCCCCGCAGCATCCTCGATGTCGCCTTGAATCCAGCGAGGGCAATCATATTTGCAGCTCTCATGGTGTCCTTTGCAGTAATCTTCTCCCTCACTTGGCTTGAAGTAGGAGGACTTGGACCATCAACTGTGGCAAGACAACTAGTAGATTCAGGAATGCACATTCCGGGTTACCGAAGATCAACACGCCCAATTGAGATGGTGTTGAAACGGTATATTCCCGCTGTAACAATTCTAGGAGGAATCGTTGTTGGTCTCATCGCAGCGCTCGCAGACTTTTTCGGTGTCTTTGGGACAGGAATGGGTGTACTTTTATCTGTTGGCATAATCTATCAATATTATCAGCAGTTGATGCAGGAACGGGTTGCTGAAATGTACCCCGCATTCCGTCGCTTCCTTGGATAATCTCCCGTGAGGACTTCTAGACAAGTCTTACGAATATGACATTTCGTGTTACAGCAGATGGAAATAGTTAATAATCTGAAGAGAACAAGTCAGAGAAAGGATAAATCAGGCAGGGTTTAACATTGCTAGATTGGCTATTCGCACCGACGGCACCAGGTGCAACTATAATAATATTATTAATTTGCGTTATAATCTCATGCGCCAATTCTCTAATTAATCGACTTTTGATTCAGCGGCTAATTGGTTGGGAAGAATATAAGCAAATGCAGAGAGAGATGGCAGAATTCCGCTCTCTAAGCTCTAGGGCGTTACGTTCAAAAGATCCAAAGATACTTAAGAAACTTGAAAGACAACGGCCCCGAATCAGCCAAATGCAACGACAGATGTCCAAGCCTCAAATGGCTCTAATGATGATTTCCTTTAGTTATATTGTTATCTGGTGGTTTCTCCTAATACCTGCATACGGAGCCAGCAATATCGCATTCATTCCAGGCATCGGTGGGGTCTCAGTAGTTCTGTGGTATTTCCCCTGTTCGCTGTTTTTTGGCACCATATTTTCTCGGATTTTTGGTGTTGGGCTTGGAGCAACCCAGTAAGGCCTCTCACTACATGTATGCATACAAAACCACAAAGAAAAACCGACAGAACTGTTGGCAATCTGATTTATGGAAAAGAGTTTTGAATTGCACCCCGCATTACACGACAAGGAAAAATGATGCATGACAGCGACTTATTCCAAACTCCCGAAGAAAATTGTGCTATGTATCACGGGAATGACGGGATGCGGAAAAAGCACAGTAGCCAAAAAAATTGCCAAGAAATTTCGGCTGCGGTATTTTTCGGGGGGAGATGCCTTGAAAGCCTTAGCGTTAGAAGCAGGTTACAAGTCTGTTGATAGAGGGTGGTGGGAAAGCGAGGAAGGCTTGACTTTTCTCAAAAAAAGAACGCAAGATTCTTCTTTTGACCGAAAGGTTGATGAACAACTCCTAAAATGGGCGCAGGAAGGAAGCGTTATTCTCGATAGTTGGACCATGCCTTGGCTTCTTGAAAGGGGCTTCAAAATTTGGCTCGATGCATCGCCTGAGGTGAGGGCTAAGCGGATTGCAGAGAGAGATGGATTAAGCTTTCAAAAAGCACTAGATGCGTTAGAAGAGAAAGATGCGAAAACTAAGATGATCTATAAAGAACTCTATGGATTTGAGCTCAGCAAGGATTTTTGTCCCTTTGATTTGGTTTTAAATGTGGATACCCTAAGCCCTAGAGAGGTTTTTCAGACACTCTGCTTGGCCTTGGATCGTTTCGTATTTGGCTCAGAGGAATATTAAAGGCATACAGCATTCCACAATCCCGTAAACCTATAAATATTAGTTACATATTCTTCAAAGCTGCCGGAGGCACATTGAATGCCTGCAATAGAAGTTGGGAGAATCTGCAAAAAAATTTCTGGTCGAGAGATTGGTCGATTGTGCGTAATCGTAGATGTAATCGATAGAAACTTTGCTTTGATAACTGGACCTAAAAGCATTACCGGAATTAAGCGTAGAAGGGTTAACATAAACCACATAGAACCGACAAAGGAGAAAATTAAGATTGCACGAGGCGCAGATGATGAGGATGTGGCCAAGGCCTTAGAAACAGTAAAAAAAGCCAAACAGAAGTAAAGTTAGTCAACCTTAAATTCTTTGAGTTTCTTAACCATCAAAGCATGCTAGTATGCATAGGAGGAAGGCAATGGAAAAAGCCAATGCTCCGTGGGAAATTAAAAGGCAATTAATCGTAAAAGCTGATGAAGAAATTAACGTCCAATATGGATGTAGTCCCGAAGAACGAAGCATTGAAGACTATGTTTACCATGGAATAGTAAATTTGGATAAAACATCAGGCCCATCTAGCCATGAAGTAACAGCTTGGGTAAAGCGATTATTGAAAATCGCTATCGCTGGGCATGGCGGAACCCTAGAGGTTTCATTTTAGAAGCCGGGGAAATCCTAAAGTTACTGGTGTTTTGCCAATTGCTTTAGAGGGCGCCACAAATGTAGTTCAAGCCCTTCTGAAAAGCGGCAAAGAGTACATCTGTTTAATGCGACTCCATCAAACGGTGCCAGAAGGCAAAGTTAAGAGAATTTTAAGCGAATTTCAAGGAAGAATTTTCCAACGACCGCCAGTTCGGGCTTCCGTAAAACGACGACTGCGAACAAGAGAAATTTACTATCTAGATTTTTTGGAAATGAAGGAGAAGCATGTCCTCTTAAAAGTAGGATGCGAAAGTGGGACCTATATTAGAAAACTTTGCTTTGATATTGGAGAAGTTCTTGGATGTGGCGCCCATATGCAAGAGCTTCGTCGAACTCGTGCTGGACCCTTCACTGAAAATGACGGGTGCGTTACGTTATATGATGTGTTATATCATGCTGATAAATGGCAAGAAACGGACAACAAGGAAAATTTGAGAGAAATTATTCATCCAAAGGAAAAGGCGTTAGAACTTATCCCAAAAATCTTTATTCGGACCTCTGCAGTATCCGCCATCTGCCATGGCGCTTTTGTGACCGCTCCAGGAGTTCTCTCCTTAGAAACGGGAATAAAAAGAAAAGGAGAAGTCGCCATATTCACCCAAAAAGGCGAGGTCGTAGCGCTTGCGGACGCTTTGGCGTCATCAGAACAGATTCTGAATATGGACCACGGTTTTGTAGCTAAGACTGTTAGAGTTCTAATGAGTAGAGACATGTACCCCAAAATGTGGGGCAAGAGCAGTAGTATTTAATCTTAATTAGTATGTGGCTTTCAGATGTTTTATTTAGTCTCGCAAAGATTAAATCCTTTAAAGGCGGGAAGCTTTTTGGAAAAAGAGCGGAAGTATCATCGAAGAAGTGCATTTACCAATGGTATTGCGGTAGGTTTTGGCATCGGCTGCTTCGCCACATTTGCTGCTTTGCTAATCACCGCCTTTTATTATTCTACTTTAGCAAGTGAAGCCCTTGAAAATATGTTGTCAAGTTTTTCACTTCCGCTCCTCTACTTCTTCATCTTAGGTATCCTTTTCTTGATTATCGGTTCTGTCTGGGAACGCCAAGAAAAACAACTTAAATTGTAGTTTTGTTCCATACTTTTTAAGGTATTTCACAGGATAAATTGACAGAGGCTATTATGTGTGAAAATGTATGGCAAAGACGAGCATTACTATGTGAAAAAACCCCTGACAGAATCTCGGTGGGGGCTAATACAAGCCCACCTACGGAGACACTATTTTGAATTCCTGACTTCCTCAAGTGTCTTTTCGAAAAAAAGGGTAGATTCGGGAACACGACTCCTAATTGAGTCTATGGTATTGCCCAAGCAAGGATACATTTTAGATCTGGGCTGCGGATATGGACCAATAGGGATAGCGGCTGCAATTACTAATCCCGGATTGCATGTGATCATGGTGGATATCAATGAACGAGCAGTATGGCTTGCAAAGAGAAATGCTAAACACAACAAAGCAGATAACACCGACATTCTTCAAGGATTTCTTTACGAACCAATAGTGGGTACGAAATTTAAGGTCATACTCTGTAACCCTCCATTAGCTGCGGGAATGAGTGTAATCTTGCCAATTATCGCTGGGGCGCCTGAACACCTTAAGGATGGCGGACTATTGGAGTTGGTTGTCAAGTCGAGGGTTGGAGGTAGGCGGATTTTAGCGGTATTAAGAAACATCTTTGGTAATGTAGAAATTCTGGATCGAAAGAGTGGCTACAGAGTGCTCCTTTCCAAGAAAGTCTTAAGTCCAAAGTAAACGTTTATTCCATATCTTAGTGCCGGGGTCTCCTAGAGCGCATGACCTAGATGCGCGGGGAACCAGGTATGGAGCAGATCAATATCATTGAGCTCAAGCCTGGAGAAGCTATCTTGAAAGCCTGTGGTCCTTTGGGCCACGTGGGTTCGAATCCCACCCCCGGCGCCAAACTCAGCAGACGGAGTTACTTTTGTGGCATTTGCATTTGTCATCCTCTATTGAGAACTCTAAATCCATTAGCATATCTTCAAGTTCGTCGAAAAGGGTATCATTTCCATGGCTTTTCGCTTCTTCCAAAGCAAGACAAACCAGATTTCTCACAGTTGAAACATCTACTTCTCCTTTCTTGAAACTTTCGTATCTCTTGCGGAGTGTCTCAATAGTGTCTCCCATTACTATCAGGTTTCAACAGTAAATGGACTAAAATAAGGATTATGGGCAAGCATGCATGCGAATAAATATGCACTAACCAGCAAAGAAAAAATGGGAGTTGTGCGGGTGATATCTCACTAATTCGTCGTGCCAAAAGTCATAAGTTGGTCAACCATAATTGCATGGATGGTGATAGATCCTATGAAGGTTTTAGTTACATACACTTCTCGAACTAGCAACACTAAGAAGGTTGCTCAAGCCATCTATGAAGAGATTGAAGAAGAGAAGGCAATTAAAGAGTTTGATGATGTAACAACGCTTGATAACTATGATCTTGTTTTTGTTGGTTTTCCAGTGGAGAACTTCGGACCTTGCGAAAAAGCCAAAGAATTTCTGAAAAGTTTTTGCGTTGGCAAAACCATCGTCCTGTTCATAACTCATGCTGCTCCTGAATACTTGAAATTCGTTCCAGGATGGCTAGTCAAATGTATAAGGGCAGCCTCTGAATCGAATGTTGGAGCAGTGTTTAACTGTCAAGGTGAATTGGCAGAAGATGTGAGACAGGGGATGTTAAAGAGTCCTGATCCTATGATAAGACTTTGGGCAGAGAAATCTAGTAAGACGAAGGGTCAGCCTGATGCAACACGTATAGAGAGAGCACGATTATTTGTTAGAGAGATAATGGAAAAGTGATCTAAGGCTGATTTCACTATTGTTTTTCTACTATGGAAAAAATAGGGAGAATGCGGGAATAATTCGGGTGATATCTCCACTGTGGTGGGGGTTCGAAGCCCACTCCCGTCGCCATTTTCAGCTTCTTTTCATGAAAGAAGTATTTCTAATGGCTATTTGTCAATATCAAGGATGAATAATTAACATTATCTTATGTCCACATCGATTCGCTTTCTTCCAAAACAACGTACAGGGCTAGTGAAATAGAAAAAAGGAGATTCTGTTACTGATCTTACCTACTTAATTGGTATCTTCTCGAATGGCATTAGCTCTGATTTTAGGCCTGATTGCTTATTCATTTCGGCAAATGCTACTTTCAACGCCTGCAGGTTTTCAGTCTTCCAAGTACACCAGAGCAACTTCCGATCATGAGCGAGCCAGAAATCTTGTAACTCCGCAATTCCTTGAGCCTTCACCGCGTTTGCGAAGTTAAGTGCTTGCTTAACCAATATTTCTTTGGGCATCTCTCTTTCCCAGGTGTTCACTCCTAGAATCAACATTTCAATAACCTCAACTTTTTGTATCAGTGGCTTGGGCCTGCTTAA
>CP070649.1:268934-287487 GCA_020354575.1 Candidatus Bathyarchaeota archaeon
CAAGATTTCTGCGAAATTTAGGATTTTTTGTCGTTGGAGTCGACATATCTAAGGAAATGCTGAAGAAAGCGCGAAGGCTAGACTCAAAAGGGGACTACCGTCTCATCGAGGAGAGCGATTTCAGTCAATTCAAACCCAAAGCCTTTGACCTTGTACTTTCTGCGTTCACCTTTGATAACATTCCTACGATGAAAAAGAAAGTGATGGCGCTCAACGGAATCAGAAACCTGTTGAAAGCCCAAGGAAGGATGGTCAATTTAGTCTCTTCACCCGAAATATACACTCATGAATGGGCATCCTTCTCCACCAAAGACTTTCCAGAGAACAAATATGCAAAAAGCGGAGACGCTGTGAGAATAATACAGACAGACACAGCCGATAAAAGACCTGTAGTGGATATTCTCTGGACACATGAGTATTATCTAGAGACATACAAGAAGGCAGGATTGGTGATAGTCGAGACATACAAGCCTTTAGCAAAACCAAGGGAACCCTATAGATGGATTAATGAAACACGCATTGCGCCTTGGACGATCCATGTGCTGCGAAGTGGCTAAAATGAAGCGAGTTCGTTAGTGCGTTGTAAGCCTACATCAGTCTCCGTCTGTGGATGGCTATTGCTCCTGCAAAAATGATAAGCAGAAGAGTTCTACAATCCTTGATGTGCAAAAAAGGGGGAAGGAGTGATTAAGGGGGTTAGTTTCCATAGCATTACTCGAACTTCAACCCAAGCAAAGAGATCTGTTGCGCTGTCGGGGAATCGGAGGATCCAGATTTCATTTTCTCTGAGTACCCAGAAGATCCCCAAGCCTTCACTACTGCCGGGAGTGATCAACCCGCCGTAGCCAAAATGATGCACATAGGTTTCATTGTCAAATTCCCATCTGCCCAAAACGTAGACAACTAACTCTGTGGTGTTGAGCCCGTGTGTGATGTTGATTAGATCTAAACCCATGATGGTTCCAGTTGTCCAATTGCCCTGCCAGTTACTATCAAAGGCGGGAGCAACTAAAAAGCCAGGTTCAACTCCAAGCCCTGGAAGGCCTGGTTCGCCCTGGGGTCCTTGCTCGCCAGTGGCTCCCTTGTCTCCTTTAGGACCTTGAGGTCCTTGCGGTCCTACCGCCAGCTGCCATGAAGCCATGATTGAGATGACGCTTGCTGCGAGAATTGCAATGATAAGTCCCATGATGAAGGTCCGCCTGGTAACGACTATTTCTTCGGTCATTCTTCCACCTACGGATCTACTTGTCTATTCGTCACGGTCTTAAATGGTTTCGCACATGCCAATGTCAAAGAAAAAAGTGGAATCGTCGCCATCTGTCCCGGGGGCTCTTTGGCCAGAGGCGAAGCTTTGCAATGTACGCAACTTCTTGGGAATCCGTTACCCTAACCTTCGTCGCCTTTAAGCTGGCTTAACCTGATTCTCCGAAATGTTCGGCCACTGCAACAATATCGTCGATGCCAACATAGTCGTCTTTGTTGATGTCATACTTGGGGTCCCAACCTATAGATGCTGGGCTGGAACCAAAGTGTTCAGCAACGGCTACGACGTCATCGATGCCAACGTAGCCATCTCCTGTGACATCCCATGGAAATTCAGGCATGGTTATTGTGAATACTGTGATTCCTACGATGTTTGATTCATCTATGGCATCGACTACATAATGGTCGCTGGGTAGTTCGGGAACTGTGAAGCTTGTTTCGAAGGATCCGTCAAGTTCAACCGTAGCTGATGCCACGGTAATGTGATTGAAGATGAGGGAAACGCTGTTGGTGGGTGTAAAGCCGATTCCAGTAGCAGTGACAAGCGTGCCAGGAGCGGCTACAATGGGGTCAATGTCTAGGCCTGGACGTTCAGGAGGTGATGTTGTCACCGGCATTAATTCTGTAAAATCAAGTCCTCCATCTCCTGACTCCATTGATAGCCCAGTGCCAATAGGGTCAGTTAGGGGACCATAGCTTTCAATCAATTCAAGGGGTATATTTGCAACGATGCTATCGAGGATAGGCTCTTGCTTTGTTGGTGTTGAATCGTTTGTCCTGCACAAGAATTGGAATTGAGTTTGAACTCGTGCATCAAGCCCTGAGATCGGAAAATAAGTGCCAGGGGGGTCTTCGTAAACGAATAGAGTCCCTGTGACTATGGGGGAGAATCCTTCGACTGAAACGATGAAGTCTATTCCCATCCAGCCTTTGAACAGCCCGCCAGTGGTCGGGTCGTTGTCAACATCTAGGCCTACTTGGTACAAGATTGGCATGCCTTCCGGAATTAGGTCTCCGAGAAATGTGGTTATGTGAAGCTCTCTGGTTTCATTTAGGATGTAAAAGCCAAAGTATGTGTCTTGAATATCAGTATAATTGCGAAGGGAGTCGTAATATGTATCTTCAATTATGTCGCGGTATTCGTCCGTTGTGACCCCTCCTTGCCTTTGTTCATCTGTCATTGTGGGTACGCCGAGATCTTGCTCCTTCTTTGTTTTATTCATCGTTGAGATGTCCTCGTCTTGTAAGTTTGTGCCGCTATCAGAATAGGGATACATTAGATCATTTTTCGGTCGATCAGTTCCATTTTGCTTTTCATGTCCCAGTCCGAAAAGGTGGCCAACTTCGTGGGCCCAAGTTTCTCCCATGGAAACATTGCCATGAGATCCTGCACCAGCTACCACTGCCGTATGGGTATCTTGTTTAGCTCCCCCTAGATATCCGACATCGTGTCCGGATCCATTCAGTATTCGATTGACTACAAAAATCTTGAATCCTCCCAGATTCTTCGTTTCCTTTTTGCCCTTGTCGTAGAGTCCATCTTCCTCTGCCCCTTCTCGCACATCTCCGGGGTTATCTTTGGAGCTATCGGGATCTGGGTGACTGTCATCAACAATGACGGAAGTAACCCGCCAATTCAGTCCATTTGCTTTGAAAATGTCGTCCATTGTCTTTTCTATCTCGTCTATCTGTTCGCGACTTACATCTGCGCCTTGCACAATGTTGATCCAAAGCGGAATTTGATTATAGATGTCAGCCTTGACTTGCTGTACGAGTATCAAAGAACAAGATAGTAGCAGAATAGTACAAATGAGAACAATTGATTTGCTTACTTTTTTTCCAGGTGCCATCTTTTAATCTTCCCAGATAGAGTTCATTATTCACACAAATAAATTGCTATGGAAAAATCCTTCATTGCATGCAAGTATACTTTAGAAAGGCATTCTCAACTCTAGCCGTAAGTGTAGAACCGTGTCAGCAACTGCCTGCTTCTAAAATCTATCCTCGCCCTTTTCATCGTCCTCATTTCTTGAGAGACCGTCACCTTGTTAACTTTGAGAAGAGGTTCTGTTCATTATACCCTTTCAAATTGGTCTTTTGATGCGCCACAAACGGGACAGATCCAGTCATCTGGGAGTTCCTTAAAGGGAGTTCCGGGATCGATTCCAGATTCAGAATCGCCCTCTTCTGGGTCGTATATGTACCCGCAAACAAGGCATCTCCATTTCGTCATACTATCCAACCTGTATCACCAAACACCACTGCAGCATTTGAACTTTTCTGGGGATGGTTTGAACAAAGTATAAGAATTGACTCATCTTTTAGAGAAAGACAGGGTGGTGTGAATGAAAGCATCTGAAAAGCAAAAAATGATAGGTATTATGAAGGACAATTGCCTTCACGCTTACCTTGGGACCTGTGACGCTGATCAGCCAGTCGTTCGCCCGGTGTCTCCTATAGTCGAGGACGATGCATCCGTTTGGGTGGCAACTTTCTGCTCTTCTCGAAAAGTTAATCAGATTCGAAAGAATCCTAAAATTTGTCTGGCTTTTGTAGAGCAGCCTCGGGGGGACAAAGCGGCGGTCGTCTTTGGAGAAGCATTGATAATTCCGGATTTGGAAGAGAAAAAAAGAATTTGGAATTTAGCCTCGTTTGACCTATCACAATATTTTCCTGAAGGACCAGAGTCTAAGGAGTATTGTCTTCTGAAAATTAAAATAGAGAAAATCGAATGGAGAGAGGGTTGGGAGGAGGGAACGAAAGTCTATAAGCCCTCATAAGTAGCACGCTTGGATGTTCGAACCAGCAATTCATGGGAATGTCTTTCCTGTCTCCTGCAAGCGCCTTGCGGTTCCGTGGTTTCCATAGGAAAGTCTCGGGTTCTGAGATACATCTAACTATCATGATACGGACGCATTCACCTACTCTATTCTGTTTAGTTTCTTCTTTCCAAGATAAAGAAATAGAAATCCCAATAGCCAAATTACGATATTCTGCAAGACCAAAGTATTGAAGAAGCCCCAGTTTAGAATAACCATGGATCCAATGAAGACTCCAATCGAGGCAAACATCGCTATATTTGCATTCACCATCAAGCCTCCCATCTGAGCCCGAACGCTTTCGGAGAATTGAGGATTGAGGAAGGCTAGTCCAAGGGCCGTCTCCACGTTTCCCGCAACAAGAATTGCAATAAGTGCAATGTAAGTCAAGAGGGACATAGTCGAGGTCTGTGGAATTAGGATTAATGAAATGGCTGTGATAAGGGTAGCGATGGGGATGGCTATTAGCCAACCTTGAACTAATTTTGCTTTCATGAATCTTCCTAGGCCATAGGGTGTTTTCTTATAGAGAAATAGGCTTTCCTTGCCATGAATCGTGACTTGACCGACTAGGAACACTGCAAGAAAGGGGAAGAGAAACTGAGCCATTACGAGTGGTCCTTCAAGATCGGTGAATCCTCCCACTAGAAATACGTTGACCATAATGAATATGCCTAAAACATATGCAATTCTCGATAGGTTTTCAAGTCTTCGACCATAGTCCTTGAAGACGGATACTAGGAGAGTGCCGAAGGATTTGCCTCCCCCTAAAGATCTAATGGTTCGATAAAAAACCCCGTCGGGTTTAGCCTTAGCAGCTATGAAAGTTGTCGGCTCAATAGTGTAGGTTCGATTGGCCGCCTTCTTTCCGAGCCATAGTACTGCTGCAAAAAAGAGGACAAGCCCTCCGCCTCGTGTCAACGTTTCGAATCCAACAGCACTGATGTTGCCAGGATTCGATGCGAAGGCTAGGACAAGGTCTGCACTCCACGTACTTGGCAAGATGCTGAGAACAGTTCTTACCAACCCGCTCGTTGCAGGGTTGCCAAGAGCATCCAACAAGCCTCCACCCATGATGGCGTACATCACAGCAACCATAGGCAAAGCTAGGACAAGGGACAAGGCTTTACCAATATCTCTTCCACGGGCAGATTCCGCAAATCTTACTCGAACTAAAGCAGCAATGACGGTGCCAATCCATAAAGCAGAAAGAAGCGTGACTACAAAAACTAGGACAATTATTCCCATCTGAAAAACATCAAGCCCCAACGGACTCAAAGAAGCTGTGAAAAAACCAGCAATCACCGTGATAACAATTGCGTAGAAAGGCACTACCCCGAGAAATTCGCCCAACAAAACATCGCTTGGCTTCACAGGGGCTGCGAGAAAGATCTCTACTTGCCCCGCTTGTAAGCCCTGCAACGTGTAGGTAATGGGAAGTATTACAAGATAAAAAAAGAACAGAAACATTATAATCGGCACCATAGCCATGGCAACTTGAGATAGAAGGAATGTTAGAAAATCATCGATGAAGAAGTTAATGAATGCTGGGGCAAGAACTGTCACATAGACTGCGAGAAACCCAATGACCAAGTATGGAAAGTAAGGTCTAATTCTGCGAATGTTATTTACGCGAATTCGATATTCGTTTCTCGCAACCACAAACCATTTAGGTACGGGCACCTTTCTGCTGCCTCCATGCTAAGAGCTCTTTTTCTTCGACTCCGCCAGTTATTGCAATGAAAGCTTCTTCCAAGGTCTTTGTTTTTGTCTGACCCTTAATCTCATCCACCGTACCCAAAGCTATTAGCCTACCCTGATTAATGATGCCTATGCGATCACATAATTCCTCCACGACTGGAAGGATATGGCTGCAGATGAAGATGGTTTTTCCAGCAGTGTCGGATAATTTCTTGATAAGGTCTTTTACCATGAGAGCAGCACGAGGGTCCAACATAGATGTAGGCTCATCAAGAAACAAGATAGGAGGGTCGTGAATTAGAGCTGAGGCAATTAGAATTTTCTGCTTCATTCCTCGGCTGTACCCTTCAAGGAGATGATTGCGTCGGTCATAAAGACCAAATAATCGCAGCAGATCATCTATTCTTTTAGGTAAGATGCTGGGTGGCACATCATAAAGCGCTCCCATGAATTCCAGAAACTCGTAGGCGCTCAACTTCTCATAAAGTCCAGGCGACTCAGCTAGCAAACCCGTGATTCTCTTTACTTCCTCTTCTTTCTCGAGAATAGAGTGGTCGCGGATGGTGGCTGACCCTCCCGACGGTTTTATGATGCAATTGAGCAACCGTACAGTAGTCGTTTTCCCTGCCCCATTGGGCCCAAGCAGGCCAAAAGTCTCTCCTTCATAGACTTCTAAATCAAGCTCATCCACTGCTTTTATCTCGCCACCCTTTCCATAATGCTTGGATAATTTGCTAGTTTGAATCACAACGCTCATTCATTGCAACTCCGTTTCTCTTGCAAGTACCATTAATCTCAAAGATATTTTAGGGTTGGCCAGCTTCTTTTGCATGTAGTAATGACCTTAGCTTCATGCATCGGCTATTTCAAGCCTAGAAGTAGAGCCTTGACACTTTCCCCAAGGACGCTATGATTGTATCCGCCTTCCAAGACTGCGAACACTTTTCCATCACATTTCTCGTCAACGTATTTCTTAATCATTCGGCCAATGGTCTGATAATCTTCAGTTTTCAGCAATCCACCCCAATCAAGCTCGTGTCGGTCAAAGCCTGCCGAAAGGGCAATAAAATCACAATCTTCCTGAGAGTTGAGTATATTTCTCAAATCGCTCAAGTACCTCTCACGAGTGTTGCCTTGAACATGATGATAATCGACTTCAGGCACCGACATGAAGGAGTTTGCCGTGCCATCTCCGTAATGGAGGTCAATATCCACAATCAACGCTCTCGCGGCATTACCTTCTTTTCTAAGTCTCTCAACTGCAATGGCAATATTATTGAAATAGCAGAAGCCCCAGCTGGAATTTGGGCTTGCATGATGCCCTGGGGGTCTTATGAGGCCAAAAGCCGATTCTTTTTTCATAGCAAATTCAGATGCTTTCAAGGCCCCTCCAACAGCTAAAACAGCAACCTCATAGGTCAAATTTTGCTGCTTAACCCAATCAACGTGACTTTGTGAATGCACGGACAGCAAATCGGCTTCACTGGCAGCTTTTGGTTTAATAAACTCAATGCAGTTCTCCAACGTCGCTTTGATACACTCGATTCTGCCAGCAGCAGCTGCTGGATCTGAAGTATAGACCTCTTCATATCGTTCGTGATAGACCACGTGCATGCTCATCGCCCTTTCTATATCAGGTCTTCAAGCCCTAAAGCTGGAGATATCATCGCATATTTCCCTCTTTTTCTATGTAGACACTCGTACATTGTTTCTATCACTATATTCCTTGTACTAGCTCACTCATCTTCTCTGCGGTGAATCCCCGCAGCGTCTCGGTTTTGAAGCGTCCTTCACTCACCCGACTCAGAAGTGCCTTGCTAATTGCCTCGGCATTTGGAGCTTCACATATGGCCACGAAGTCATATCGTCCCATTGTACCAACAAATTCCTTTATTTTCACTCCGTGAGATTCAAAGACGTTCGTACCTGCTTTCAAGTTCTCCGAGAAATTCTTTAGCGTTGCCAGCCCTTTCTGCGTCCATTTTCCAAGAATAACAAAAATTGGCATTTCTTCACCTCCTTTTTTCTTATTCGTGTTTCTATAACTCCCAATTTCAGTGCCATGTATAGCCTGCTTTCGTAGGCTAGACACTTACCCTTCGTAATTATTCTTGCTTGACTGCTGCTTTAACTGCTTCCATCATTTTCGGATCTTTGAGTTGTTCATCCGTATAACCATGCACGGTTTTAGCGTGGTTTGCAAGATCCGCTCGCAGCTCATCCATGTTTTCGCCCCGAGCGACATAAAGGCAGCGGGACTTCGGATCTATATCTTTACGACTATTGATAATCCCATAACATTCTGACCTCTTAATTTTTATATACGACTCATTAATTGAGAGATCTGCAAGTAACGCGTTTCCCGTATATCTTCGGCATGCAAGCACGCGATACATTAAAGTAGATCAATGTTCTAAGCGTGAGCGCTATGAAAATGGTCGTTTTTGGTCTAGCAGAACTGCTACGAGACTATTTTAACTTAGGTCAACTAGAGAGCGAAATCGCCACCGCTATAATCATTTTTGCCATTGCCGTCATCCTAGGCTGGATCGTCTATCTGATTTTTGAGCGATATGTCTCTGGTTGGACTAAGAAGACAAAGACGAAAATCGATGACGAGATACTGCGAAATATAAGAGCTCCCGTTCTCCTTCTGGCTTTTCTCTTCGGTCTTTCCTATGCGTTGAACTCACTTACCATCCTGGCGCCCTACGCCGATGTAATTGCAATTGCCTTTACGATTGCACAGATCTTGATTGTGACTTTTATCATAACGCGGATCCTGAATGTGGTGACCAGTTGGCTTGCTCAACGTAAAAGACGGGTGAGTAAGCATATCCTTTTTGCCTTGAGACAAATTGTCAAGGGTGCGGTCTTTGTGTTTGCGTTTTTGGCCATTCTAGTGGCGGTTGATGTTGATCTTTCAGGCGTAATTGTGGGATTTGGTGTCGGGGGTATCGCCATTGCGTTAGCTCTCCAAAACGTTTTAACTGATGTCTTTAGCGCTTTCTCCATCTATTTTGATAGACCCTTTGAGGTTGGGGATTTCATAGTGGTGGGTGACTATTCGGGAACGGTGAAGAAAATCGGGATCAAATCGACACGATTGCAACTTTTGCAGGGAGAGGAGCTGGTCATGTCAAATCGAGAGCTAACGACGACAAGTTTGAGAAACTTTCGGAAGTTGAAGAAGCGGAGAGTAGTCTTCAAACTGAGTGTCGCGGCTGACACATCCGTGGAGAAGATGAAAGAGATTCCTAGTCTGATAGAAAATATTATTCAGAATATTGAGCTTGCCGAGTTTGAGAGAGCTCACCTGAGAGGGTTTGGGGAGTTCAGTCTCAACTTTGAAGTAGTTTACTACTTGAAAACATCGGATTATAATACGTATATGGATGCGCAGCAGAAAATCAACTTTGAAATCTTGGAAGCGTTTGAGAAAGAGGGGATTGTTATGCCCTTCCCTACCCAAACGATTTTCCTGCAGAAGGAATCTCGATCATAGGCAAATAGCCAACTGCAATTGGCGGCATAAATTCGCTGTTGGAAGCATTAATTATAATGCACGCATGCATTTTGGGACTGTTTCCTATTGTAGAACAGTGGTTGTGCTGGAAAAGAGAACGCGGGGCGCATGGACCAGACGTTCCTCTGATGATGAGGGGAGAGAGGAGGAAAGGGAAACATACTAATCCGGTCTGAAATAATGGTGCCCCGCATCGTAGTTTTTATACTTCTGATTTGAGTTAAGCATTTCCCGAATATTTTCGGGGGCATGTATTAGGCATGCGTTATGCATGTATAGGGAAGGTTTAAATAGTTAATGTGTGTTATATCTAACATGATGTTAGAAATTTATAATAAAATGTTAGAAATGGATAAGATTGGAGGGATGGGAATGGGTAATATCGGATGGATAATCGTCTTTGTGGGTGCAGGCATCCTCATTGGAGTCATCGGGGCTTCGCAAATACTCCGCGGTAAAAAATCTGAATCTAGGCTGCAAAAGAAGAAAAGTTCTAGCCAAGGACTTGTGCCGTTTGGAAGTACATTTGTAGTCCTTGGAATTGCGTTGGGCACGGACAGGTTAATCGGCTATTCCTTCATCGGAACTGGAGTGCTGCTATCAGTTATCGGTGCGATCATGTCGCGGAGAAAGGTCCAAAAAAAATTGACAGAGCACAAGAGATGATGGCATGATCGATCTACCTTGGCCTGTGATGAGTGTCGTGATAATGGCAATTGGCGTTCTAATTGGTATTCTGGTGATTTGGAGAATGCTAAGGGATAGGAAATCAGGGTTTCCAGCACAAGACGAGCGAACCAAGAAAGTTACTGGAAAAGCAGCATCGTACGCGTTTTTGTTTGGAGTGTATTTCATGATGGCCCTTGCGGCAGCAAACCTTACCAATCAAGAATTTGGGGGTTCACCTTTCCTTGATGCAGGGTATGCATTAGTCATATCAACCTTAGTTCAAAGTCTCACGTTTCTTGGATTGCGGGTTTACTTCAACCGAAAAGGCGAAGTCTAATGACCTTCAGAACAAGGATCAAAGAGTTCAGGGCACGATATGACTTGACCCAGGAAGACTTGGCAAAAAAGGTCGGGGTGAGAAGAGAGACGATCCTCTACCTCGAGAAAGGTAAATACAATCCTTCGTTAAAATTAGCTCATGATATTGCTCGTGTTCTGAAGACAACCGTCGATGATCTATTTATTTTCAAAGACGAAGAAGACCCGCGTCGAGTCTAGTCTTGACCTAAATGCACGCTTCGTGACTGATTAAAGATTAATAAAGATTCGTTGTATGAAAGCATAATTAGATATTTGGAGTCGGTGTTTTTTGGGGACTGAAGCTTTCGAGAATGTGAAGAAGCAGATTGGCTATTGCGGGATTTGGTGTGGCAGTTGTGTAGTTGGCAATGGAACCTTAAGAGAACTAACGAAGAAGTATGAAACAGTAATCAAGAACTACGGTTTGGAAGGATGGGCGCCTAAAGACTTTGATTTCAAGGAGTTTACGAAGGGGCTTTCGTCGATACAAGCGATGTCTTTGTGTCTTGGATGCCTTGAGGGTGGTGGAAGGGACAATTGTGAAATGAAAGCCTGCGCTTCAAACAAGAATATAAGTGATTGTAGTCAGTGCGATCAACCTGAAGCCTGTAAAAACTCTGAAATTTTACAGACAATGCGAACAGGAGCAGGCAATGCAGGTCTTTTTGTTAAAGCAAAGGACGTTAATCCACAAGAGCTCATAAAGAAGTGGACAGCTGAATTGAAAGACAAATGGCCTTGTTCCACTTTATTCTTGCAATAACGCCTGCAGGGTGGAGATTGAATAAAATAGAAAAAAGGGGGGATTTTTACTGGATGCCCCAGCGCTTGGTGATTTTCACGAGGACGAAGATGACGAAAGCGACGATGATGAAGGTGATTAGGGCGACGAGGAAGTGACCGATGAGGAAGCTTTGACTTCCTACAGGAACTGAGATGGTGGCTAGGTTGTCGAGACCTGGGAGGGCGAGGCCGATGATGGGCATGATGAGGTCGGAAACGAGGGCTTGGACAAGGGCGCCGAGGTAAAGGCCCATGATAAAGGCGACGGCGAGGCCGAGGACTTTGTAGGTGGAGAGGAAGTCTTTGAATTCGTTCCAAAGGCCGGTTTTCTTGGGGGGTGGAGGGGCGGTGGTTAAGAGTTCGCGGATTTTGACGAGTTCTTCTAGCATTTGATCTTCTTTGGCCATTTTTTTCACCAAATCTGTTCTTCCTGCAGAGTTTAAGTTAATAAAGTATACGGCTGTATGCGTGAATGATTCAGATGTCGAATATTTCGAAAATTTTTCACTTTCTAAATAGAATAGGAAAATTTTGAAAGAATGATGCAAGTATATGTATGTGCGCACGTGCGAAATGTTTTATTTTGATTCATATCTTCAGTTCATATCTTTTAAATCGAAATGGATTCCATCCTGTGAATATCGAAGGATAGACACAACATAATGCAATCCCTGATGCCAGAGTTCTTCATGTTGCTTGGCATAGATATCTTCCTAGCCACAAGTCTGATGACCTGCATCTTTGAGAGGTATTTTCCGAGCAAACTTTCATATCTCTATCAGCTGCTTGGTTTAGCGGGATTTGGACAACTCCTGGTTACTCATGAATTCATGGCTTTTTTCCCGAGCTATACACGCTTCTGGTACAGCTTCGTGTTCTCGATATTTGCCGTGGTAAACGTGATCGTATTGAATGCGTACGTGTTTTTTATTAGAAAAGCGAAGAAATATGGGAAGTTCTTCTCCATTGTTGTTACTGCTCCCACAACGGTTCTTCTAGGCATGTTTCTATCTAGCTATACTGCCGAAGCGCCCCATCCGCTTTTTCTGTTGCCCGCAGTTCCGGTGAATCTCCTGTTCTTTGGCGTGTTTCTGTTTGATACACTGGTGATTAGCACAGCGGTTTACGCCCTTGTGAAGCCGAAGCGTATCCAGCTGGTGATCCTTGCGATCACAGTTGTCATTGCTGCTGCAATATTTGCGATTGTGACGCCAATCATTAGTCAACCTGCTTTCATTGTTGGTTCTGTTGCGCTCTTTTCGGGTCTGGGGATTGCTTGCATAGGAATCCTAGGAGCCAGTATCTACGTGCTCCTGAGGTTCTTGCGTGTACAGTCAAGAGGTAAAGGAGGTGAAATGTAACATGGAAATTAATTTTAAAAGATTAGCAAAATTCGTGGCTCTTTTGATCTCGACATTACTGATAGCATCTGCCAGTGCAGCTATTTACAATTATATGTATCAAGACGCGACAATCAGCGTCGAGGGCATGACCCTTGAGTGGATTCTTGGTGCGGATAATGGTACGGCTGGAACGCAGATTAACGGAGTGACTTGTACTCTGACAAATCTGAAGGGTCCTCCCAATGGAACGAGAGTTTATGGCGATCCCGTGAGGTTGAATAATACGGCTGGATCATCTTCCACTTTCGATCTGCTGATCGATTCAGTCTCTGGAGATACAGCTGAGATGGATTCGATCGTCGTTCGACTCTACAATGTAACGAATAGCGCTAGCATGGGGAATCTAACGGTTTGGAGCGGGGGAGCGCAAGGAGGTCCCTTGACGTCACGTACTATTACTGGCAATACTCAATGGAGGTTCCAATGGGAAATCAACTGGAAATCGACAGCAACCGTTGCGCACACTGTCAATGTCAATCTAAAGGTGCAAGTGCCTGCTTAGGCATTCACCCTATTTTTTTTTATTTTTCTCATTATTCAGCAAATAGTGAGAACTAGAACTAATTCTTCTACCCCGATGTTGCTGTGCATGTGCATAAAATTATATACGGCTGCGCCAGCTGCGCCAATCAGCAAGGAAAGAGTGGCTCCAACGAGTACGAACAGTTTCTTTCTTGTTTTTATATAAAGCCCTGCATCCCTAAGCCAAGTTGCTAAATCCATTTATGAACCAGCGTCGGTCTTCGAGGTAGGCAATAAAATACATAAAGAAATTATGAATTCTTGATTACGATTGAAGGTTCACATTTAAGTATCTTCGGGGAGTCGTTTGATGTATGATTCCTAAAAGTCAATTTGGTCGCACTGGTCATGCCAGTACTAGATCAGTATTTGGCTCCTGGGCTTTGAGGAAGGCGTCCCAAGCGGAGGCAGATCGTATACTCGATATTCTTTTGGAGTATAGAGTCAATCATATTGACACGGCGCCCATGTATGGAAATGCGGAGAAGTGCATCGGATCGTGGATGGAGCAGCATCGCGATGATTTCTTTCTCGCAACCAAATCTCGACGGCGTACATATAAAGAAGCGTGGGAAGGGCTTCAGCGTTCCTTGAGCCGATTGAGAGTTGACTATGTAGATCTTTGGCAGATGCACGGTTTGACCAGTCCATCGGGTTGGGAAAAAGCCATGGGATCTGGGGGTGCCTTAGAGGCTTTTATTGAAGCGCGTGATCAAGGTTTGGTGAAGTTTCTAGGCGTAACAGGTCATGGTAACCAAGCACCCGCAATGCATATGCGCAGCCTGGAGCGCTTTGATTTCGACACGGTCATGTTGCCATACAACTATTTGCTGAAGCAGGATCTCAGTTATTCAGCTGATTTTAATGAACTGGTCGGATTATGTCGGAAACGCGGCGTTGCTCTGCAAACCATGAAATGTCTTGCCCGATTGCCGTGTAGAGGGGGTTCTAAGACGTATAATACGTATTTCTATGAACCGTTAGAGAGTCAAGACGCTATTGATAAGGCGGTGCATTGGGCGTTAGGCTTTCAGAACAGTTTTGTGATCACAGTGGGGGATATGCAGCTTTTACCTATGATGTTGGATGCTGTAAATCGTTTTGAGAGGCGCCCGTCCGATATGGAAATGTCTGCTCTTGTTGAGGAGTTGGCTATGCAGCGAATTTTCCCGGTTGCTACACGCCGTAAAGGATCTCATCGGGTTCAAGGAAAAGGGCCTCACACTTGGGGTGGTCAAATGTCTCGAGCACTCGGGGGATTGATCCGCGAGGGATTCTTCCAACATCCGAACATGAGAACGCTTGCGGACGTGATCAAAGCTTTTGAATCTAAAGATCTCTCGACTAAGGACAAAGAGAGCAATATTACTAATGCTCTCGTTGCAAGAGTGAGAAAGGGAATCTTAAAAAGGAGAAAGATATCAAAAGCATGGGTTTATTGGACAGAATAATTCCTGGCATGCATGCAACAAATATTAAATGCTAATTAGAGACAGTTAGTTTGAAAGTTTTTGGGGGATGATGTTTTATTTCAATGGAAGAGAATAAGGCGATCATTCGTAAAGCCGTTGAAGCCGTAAACAAACGAAACCTAGCCATGATAGATGAGCTAATCGCACCAGATTACGTTGACCATACCAATCCTATAGGAAGCCCTGAAGATGTCAAGCAATTCTACACTGCGATTTTTGAGGGGTTTCCCGATTTCCGGAGAACTATTGAAGACATACTTGCTGAAGGGGATAAGGTGTGGATTCGTACTACCGTTACGGGAACTCATACAGGGCAGTTTCGCGGATTGGCCCCTACGGGTAAGAAGATAATCATCAGGACCGCTACTATCTTTCGTATTGTCGATGGCAAGATTGTAGAAAGCTGGTCCGTCAACGACTTTTCGGATTTCTACGAACAACTCGGCTTAGGGGTTTTCTAAGAGGAAGGATTTCCTGAGGACAAGAACCGTTTTTTGGGCATTCGTAGATTTGCTTATGCAGGTAAAAGAGGTGTGGATCTTTGGTTGATTATAATTTTAAAAAAAGTGAAGATTTTGCCCTCAAGTTGGACTTGGAAGATCCGTTGGCGTGTTTTCGTCGCAGGTTCCACATTCCAGAAGATGTGATCTATTTAGATGGAAACTCGCTGGGTCTCTTGTCGAAAGAGGCTGAGGAATCAGTTCACCGTGTGATTAATGAATGGCGGAATTGGGGCATAAAAGGCTGGATCGAAGGGAGTCATCCCTGGTTTTATTTCGCTGAGACATTAGGAAACCTGTGTGCCAGACTTGTGGGGGCAGAACCTGCGGAAGTTGTAGCTACTGGCTCGACTACCGTTAACATCCACTCATTAGTGAACACTTTCTACCAGCCAAATGAGAGTAGAAAGAGAATTCTAGCCGATGCACTCACCTTTCCCACAGATATCTACGCCCTTCGAAGCGCATTACGACTGCGAGATTTAGATCCCGGCAAGAATCTTGTCTTTGCTCCAAGTGTAGAGAATCGCTTCCTAGACGAGGATCAGATTGTTGAGATGATGGACAATCGGGTTGCCCTTGTCTTTCTTCCCTCCGTGCTGTACCGAAGTGGACAGCTGCTTGACATGCAAAAGCTCACGGAGAATGCCCATAAAAGAGGGATTCCGATTGGTTTTGACTGCTCGCATTCGGTTGGTGTTGTACCTCACTATTTTGACAAGTGGAGGGTGGATTTTGCCCTTTGGTGTAGCTACAAGTACTTGAATGGCGGTCCGGGAGCTACTGCTTTTCTTTATGTTAACAAAAGGCATTTCGATCGGGAACCAGCCTTGGCTGGGTGGTTTGGGTATGTTAAAGAGAAGCAATTTGACTTGGCAATTGAATTTGAACATTCTGAGAGCGCGGGGGGATGGCAGATTTCGTCCCCTCCCATTCTGAGCTCAGCACCTCTGGAAGGGTCGCTTAAAATAATTCTTGAGGCGGGCATTGATGCAATTAGAGAGAAATCCCTGAAGCTAACGTCGTATCTCGTTTATCTGATCGAAGAAGTTCTCTCCCACCACCCTACAATTTCTCGATAGGCACTCCGAGAGAAGCGAAACGCAGAGGCGGGCATCTTGCACTTGAACATGAGGAAGGAATGAGAATATGTGAAGCATTGAGAGCAAGAAACGTAATTTCTGACTTTCGACCACCGAATACCATACGAATCGCTCCTGTACCTCTCTACAACACATATCATGAAGTGTGGAAAACAATTCACCACTTGAAAGCAGTTATTGATAAGAAGGAATACGAGAGCCTTGCCAAGAAAAGAAAAATCATATCATAAATGCAGGTGCGATTTATCATTCTCTTAAGTTTAAATTGATTCACCAAAGTGCTCTGCAACAGCGACAACATCGTCAATGCCTACATAGTTGTCGTTAGTAACATCATACAGGGAATCCCAAGCAGGATGTGTCGGATCTTCCCCAAAATGCTCCGCTACCAGAACTATGTCATCAATACCAATATAGCCATCACCAGTGACATCCCATGGAACCAGGGTCACCTTAACTATTCCATCCACGAAGATGTTGTCTTCTAGGTCCAAATCGTCTGCAACATCGAGCGCTGTTGCGCTGATTGAATAATTTCCAAGGGAAACGTCGGTCGTGTTCCAAGTGAAGATGATGGTTTCAGAGCTTCCACTTGTCAATGTCAGCTCCGCTTCGCCTATCAACGTGGTGTTGGCATAGGCTGTGATATTGAAGGTTTCTGAGAAGTTGCCATAGTTCTTAGCGGTAACATTCATGGATAATATGTGGCCTTGATTGATTGCAGTTTGTTGAAGAGTAACGCTGTTGAGCGCAATGTCATGCCCAAGGCTTAAGATAGTGACAAGGCTGTCCGATGTTATCGTATTATCGGTTATGTCTGTCTCGCCTATAACTTCGGTAATATTCGCTGAAATTAGGTAATCACCCTTCGATAGACCCGTTGTGTTCCATGAAAGGGTCAATTCAACATCGTTGTCAGAGGGTAAACTTGCAATTGCAGTGAAGTCAATCAGAGTGGAGTTGTAGTATGTTGTCACATCGAAGCTTTCTGTGAAGTCGCCTTGATTCCGGATAGTGACGTTAGTGTATATAATGCTTCCTGGATTTACGATAGTGTTGGAGAGGGAAAGGTTTGTCAATGCGATGTCGTGAAGTCCGTAGGCATTTACATATACATTCATGTAGCTTTCATCGGTAGAAGCAGTGTGACCAGCAGCTACGATTTCGTTCTTTGCGAGGTTCAGCCATGAGCCGAAATAGCTCTCCTCTGGATCTATTGAATTAGTCTCATTGTATCCAATTAAATTCGCTGTCTGTACGAGGACATGTTTTGCAGCCCAATAGTCTAGGGCAACGGGGTCGGTACTAGCCAAGAGTACGTTGACTCGAGTCGCAGCTGCATAAGGTGTGCTTGGGCCAGCGTAACTTGATGGAGGGGGGTTGGCATTTACCCATATTGCATCAACGATGTTTAAGGTTGGCAGGCCAACTTCAGCGAATAATGATCCCATTCCTCCTAACAAAACCGTGAAATGCCCATTGGATAAACCGCCAGCAGAGATTTCGGATAGTACTCCCATATAGTGCTTCACAGAAGCTGTGACACCATATGACATATGGGATTTCAGGACAGGCATATTAATTATCTTTAATCTTTGTTTGTTGTAGGTAGCTCCGTTCCAGATTCCATTTTTAAAACTAACATATGTACCATAAGCGGTCTCGAATTTGGGATAAGAGATGAAGAGGCCACTTTCTGGGTCGGGGGTGTCATATAGTATGTAGCCATCCCTTAAATCGCCCTCGGAATATTCCTCAACTTCCACGCCTCTTGTTGCCATCCAACTGTGGGTTGATATTCTGTACGAAGGCGAGAAGAGGTCAACCACGTCTTGGGTGGATTGTTGGGTATCCTCAGCATTGCTGAGATGCCAGTCCATACTTCCTTGCCATTGTCCGTTGTCAGCGACAACGATTTCTCCATCGAAGCCATCGGGATGGGTTGTTATGGCTTGGATGAGTTCGCTTAGCATATCGGTATTTGTGCCTCCCCGATAAGGCCACTCTTCATTGATTTTTATTAGAACTACATCGTTATCATCGATCAGGCCGTTGGGCCCCTGGTTTGCTCCGCCAAGATTTGATTTGTAGAAGTGCAATCCTTCTGTTCCCATTAGATCGATAAGATCAGTGATTTTTGCCTGTGAGCGGTGACCATTTATTACGTAGATATCTGATGCCGGAAAAGCTGATGCAGATTGAGGCTCCAAGGTTAATCGAACCTCGTTATTGAGCGTGACTGCTGAAACATTGCTCAAGCTTGTCCACAGACCCTCATTGCAGATTACCATACTGGTCACAATTATGATTAATGCGAACCAGGTTCCCTTTTTGGAGAGAAATTTCTTGGTTCTAAATAACGAGACTATCGACAAGGGAATAAAGGCGTTGATTAGGACGAGACTATTAGCAAGGGCTGCTCGCTGGCAAGG
>CP070649.1:287587-305935 GCA_020354575.1 Candidatus Bathyarchaeota archaeon
AGTGACCACTTTATTTCACCTTTTTCGACCAGAAAGGTACTTTGGGCTACAGCTGAAAATTCGCCAGTTGCGACGTTGCTATGGAAAATCCCTATAGGCATATCGACTATCAAGATGGCTGGCTTATCGATTAACGCGACTAGATCATCAAAGCTTTTACTTCCATGTTCCACCTCGATATTTTTCGGACGAATCGATGGTGCAGTCTCATAAGGGAGAGTTGAGCCAAAGGGTTGTCCATGGCGCCAGCAATTCCCTGTGGATTTGATACCATAAATATTCGCATAATATGTATCAAAGAGGAATTGGTTTAGTTTACCCCTATCAATTAGAGTGGTTCTCTGCTGAGGGTGTCCTTCTCCGTCAATGGCATCAGTATTTATGCCAGATGGCGATTGCCCATCGTCGGTAATTGTCAGCTTGGAATTTGCTATCTCCTTTCCAAGTTTTCCAGCTAGAGGTGAACGTCCTTCAACGACATTCTGACCTGCTGCTGCCTGTCCAAGGCTGGGTACGACATATGCTGCTGCTGCAATCGGTTTCCATATTGTTGGCATAACCGCTGTTTTGTTCAGTTTTCTTGCTCCAAGAAGACTGATCGCTTTCTGCGCAGCTCTTTTCCCTACCCCTTCGATCTCGATTAGGCGCTCGCGTGCAACATCAAACTCATGGCCAATTCTCCGTTCCTCCCCATCAGCTGCAATGCAAAATACTTCGCAACCATTAATTGCCGATCTTGATGCCTGCTGTAGTCCTTGAGAATTTCCTACAGCAAATCCTCCCCATTCTGCAGAACAATTACTACCTACAGTTTGGATTTTTTGGCTGAATTCTAATCCTTCTTTCATCATGTCGTTAGCAAAGCCAATTAATTCTTCCTTACCTAAATTTAGTATATCCGCTGTAAAAGCGCCCTCGATACCCGGTTTCTTGGGTTTGCAGAAGCCTTTGAATCTCTCATCTTTTAAGGAAACTGATCTTAGGCTTGCTATAGCTTCGTCAATGCTCCGCTTGATTCTGTCAATCGATATTCCACTTGAGGATGCAAAGCTAACGGAGTTGCTTCGAGCAACACGAACAGCATTGCCCTCAACGATTCCTTCTGATGCATCCACTACCCCCTGGTTAATGCTAACTCCAGCTTGGTTTCTATAATAGAGGTACAGCTCGAATTCTGCTTCTCGGTCTAATGTTCTAGAATATTTTAAGCCAGTGTCTACGGCTGATAGTAGTTCATCCTTCAGATTTTCATATTCCAATCTTATTCTCCTCCTAACCTGCTTTCCCTCCAAATCTCACCTCACCGATAACTAGCTCTGGTCCTCCTAGTCCACAAGGCAATGGAAATTGGCCACTTTTTCCACATCCTCCGAAGTATCCTGCATTTAGCTGTAGAGTCTTAGTTGCACCTTCTACTTTGGACAATAGATTGAGAATATTCCCAGATAGAGATACTTCTCTGATAGGTTCCTTGATTCTCCCGTTTTCAACCCAATAACCTCGTATAGCTTTAAATAGAAAACTTCCATCCGCTTCAACTTGACCGCCTGAAGTCTGGATTGCATAGACACCAGTGTCCAAGAGCTCCAAAGCTTCTTCTCTTGTAAGTTCCCCGGGATTGAAGTAGGTATTTGTCATTCTGGGAATTGGAACAAAACCAAAGTGAACTGCTCTGCAATTGCCAGTAGGCTCCTGTTTCAGATTATGAGCAGTGCCTCTGCTATGCAGGTAATGTTTGAGTACCCCTTTGTCAAGAATTACGGTTTCATTTGACTTTATGCCTTGATCGTCATATGGCAACCATAACCCTCCAAACTTCGAGATTTTGGGAGTCCCATAATCCACGATTGTTGCTTGATCAGTGCCAAGGCGCTCCCCCATCTTCCCTTTAAGTGGAGATCCTCCAGTGACTACAAAATCTCCTTCACTGAGATGCCCAAAAGATTCGTGAGCAAGAACGCCAACCAATTCATTCTCGATGAGCGCCCTGAATTTGCCAGCAGGGCAAGCTCTCGCCTTCAATTGTTCTTTTGCGTGACTGCCAGCTTCTTTTCCAATGTCCTCCGGTGTAGATCCTTTTGCATTGAAGAGCTCTAGACCTGCTGTTCCACGGGCATGCCCAACTCCATTTACAAGAGCTCCCGAGGCTGTTTTAGAAGTTACGCGACACGCTAAATCTACGATTTCGAAATTCCAATCAATTATGGAGCCTTCACTATTCGTAAAGAGCTTGCGACCATAGAGTTCTCCATACATTCCAGTGACATTGCTAATATTGCTACCAAATTCTCTGGCTGTGTCGATGGACCTATTAACTAAGTTTGTTTTATAGCTCAAATCCTCTGTTCGAGGATGGATTTTCACTGGAAATGTATCAGACTCTTGGCTCTTAATTGGCGACCTTCTGTCAAAAGCTAATTTCAAAGATGCTGCTTTGGCAGCAGCCTTGACCATTTTGACTGCTTTACTGACGGTCTTTTCTAGTTCCTTCTTTTTAGTATTAGAGGTGAACGAGTATCCAGATGTACCATCATAGTAACATACAATTCCTATCCCTGCTCGAGATCTAAGAATTATATCTTTCCACACATCATTAACGCGATGTAGAGTCCTCAAAACGAGGTCGTCAGACCGTGCTTCAACAAATTCTGCGCCTAAGCTTTCTCCTTTTTCTACACATTTCTGCAATTTTTCTAACAAATAGCATCTCCTCAACATTGATCAAATGAACGATAAATGCACAGTCTGTCATCTATATAAGCTGTGGCTAACACCCGCCAGTACTCAATAGAAAATATAAAGACTTTGAACTGCAATTAGATATGAATTGGTGAGAAAATGGAGAACTTGGTTAGAGGTTTAATTGAGAAACATTTAGACACCTTGCTAGAAAGCGATATTGAAACCGAATCTAGAATTGTTGCGAGCTTGAAGCTTCCAGTGGAGTCCAAAGCCGACTACTTGCGGGGATATCTAGTTGGATCGCTGAATGGGACTCTTACATTTTATCTTCAAGCCTTGGTGAAGCGAACTCTTACCCAAGAAGATGTTGTGGAACTTTATCAGCGGGTCATAAACGGAAGGAGTGCAGAAATCGAGCGAAGAATAACCCAAGTACTCTCAAAATAGTGTTGTAATAGACACAAGACCTGATTGGGAGAACCTATCCAAGTGTTCTTTGCCCTTCTCCAGATTTTAGTCTTGAAACTCGGATACCCACAAGTCTAATCCTTTTGTTTCTTTGAAGATGCTTCTGGGCAAGTTTCAGCACAATCCTCTGCAAGTCTTGGAGACGATTCGTGAAAAAGGAGAGTGTTTCCCCTCTTGTATATGTCTCAAAACTACTATATCGTATTTTTATTGTAACCGTCTTGAAAAGAAGGTTATGTTTTGTACTTCGCTCATGAATTCTTTTACAGAGATCTGCAAGTCTTTTAAGGATGAAACCCTGATCCTTCGAGTCTGAAGCAAATGTACGTTCATGGCCAATAGATTTCCTTACCCGCTTTTTCTCTTCAATCCTTGCTTTGTACTTGCCAAGCGCAAACTGATGGTATCTGGTGCCTTTAATCCCAAACTTAGCCGCTAGTAATGAAGCTTCAGATGTGGCGAGATCCCCAATTGTTTTAATCCCCATTTGATTCATCACACGCGCGGTTTTTTCACCTATTCCTATAATTTTTCTTACCGACATTGGTTCCAAGAATTTTCGGACGATATCCTCTGTGACAATCGTCAATCCATCGGGTTTTCCATATTCACTTGCCATTTTGGCTACTAGCTTGTTCGGTCCAATACCGATCGAACATGTAAGCTTTTGGTTCCACAGAATCTCGTGTTTCATATTGATCGCGAGAATTTTTGCTTCTTTAACATCTTTGACTTGAGAGCTAATGTCGAGGAAGGCCTCATCAAGTCCCCATTGGTGAATTTGGTTAGAGTATTTTCCGAGAATGGTCATAATATCTCTGGATACTTTTTTATAGAGCCTGTAATTGCCCGGTACATAGATAGCGTTTGGACAAAGCCTCCAAGCTTTAGAGATTGCCATGCCGGAGTGAATCCCAAATGCTCGTGCTTCATAATTGCAAGTTTTGACGACTCCTCTCCCTGCTCCTCCCTTTGGATCCGCTCCCACAACAACTGGATAGCCTTTAAGACTAGGATTTTCTCTTTCTTCCACAGCGGAGAAAAAATGGTCCATGTCAAGATGGAGTACAATGCATTTTTCTTCCTTACAAGAATCTTTCATATTTGTGTTCCTCTGCAAGAAATCGGTTGAGATCGAAGGATACAATCCTAACTTTAATCATTCGAAGAGGAATCCCTTTAGCGATTAGAGCATTATAGGTTTCCCTTTGTTTGTTCATCAACTTTGCCTTGCGACCACATTTAATCTCTATTACTTCTAGATCTCCCGTGACCGGACGCAATTTAATAGCATCCCTAGATTTGCTGGAGAGTTTGATCTTCAACTTGGCAAATGGTGGCCATTTTTTCACCTTCACCTTCTTTATATTGCCCGTTTCTCTCATTTTTAGCAACAAACCATCAGGTGAGCAATGATTTTTCGTAAGAACACCGGCTGTAATGGCGTACTTCGAAAGAAGCTTGATATCTGCGCAAAATCCATGAGCAATAAAATCCTCTCTGAATTTTTCATAGCTAAATAATTTCGTGTTCCAGGTCCAAGCATGTTTCTTGAAGTCGTTATGCTTGAGAAGAACGTGATCCCATCCTTCCTCTTTGATAAGTTTTGAAGCTAGATGATTACGAATAAAGCTTCGAGCAATATGCTCACCAATAGTTCCTTTTAACATGTTATACTCGAGGGGTTTGAACCGGACTTCCAATCCCAACGCCTGGTTAAATTTTATAGTCTACGAAAAGTTCGAGTGTATGCTCAGGTTCCACAGAGATTTATTTAACGACTTTCAGCTAACAGATATTTGGAAAAGTGGAGAGACATCTGTAAGTATGTGGTCCAGTGAAACTTTCAAAAACTTGAGGAAGAGAAAGACTTCACTCATTAATAGTCCGAGGATATTGTGAGTAACATATGAATAATGCAAACATCGGTGCGAAGCCAACAAAAGTGAAATTCACAAACCCCCACAAAATTCTCTATCCCTATCTTAAACTTACCAAATTACAAGTCATCGATTATTATCTCAAAGTCGCTCCGCTGATACTGAATTTCCTCTTCGATCGACCTTTGACCATGTACCGATTCCCTAATGGAATCGGCAGTAATGGATTTTATGCAAAAGATGCTCCTAAAGGAAAGCCATTCTGGGTGAAAACTTTTAGGCGGTTTTCCATGACTGCTAAGCGACCTATTGACTATGTAGTATGTAATGACCTTGATACTTTGGCTTGGCTAGCCAATCTTGCAGCGTTAGAAATTAATATTCCTCTCTCTAGAGTCGGATCATACAAAAAGCCGGATTTGGTGCTCTTCGATATAGACCCCGAACCCCCAGCTAGCTTTGACATTGCAATAGAGGTGACTCTCCTATTAAAAGAGAAGCTAGATCTTCTTGGACTTACATCTTACGTAAAAACATCCGGAAAAAAAGGAATCCATGTTGTTTTGCCGATTGTTCAAAAATACACATTTAGACAGATAAGAGCCTTTGTCCATCAAATGGGAAAGTTTCTTTCAAAGGAATCTGACCGGATTGTTTCTGAATTCCGTCAATCTCGGGTCTCAGGAACAGTTTTTATCGATTACAACCAAAATGCTCGCTTCAAAACGATGATTTGCCCTTACAGTCTTAGGGCTCTGAAATATGCAACCGTTTCAACTCCCTTGGAATGGAAAGAAGTTAAGAAAGGTCTTAAATCCACAGGTTTAAACATTTCAAGCGTACCCAAAAGAGTACATCATCCTTGGCAGAAGTTATTTGAGAACAAACAGGCTTTAGAGTTTACGTAAATACCGGGAGAATAATGGAGCACTTGGCGAATGAAGATCTACCAACCTATGCTTGCACATGTACAAGAAACACCATTTTCATCTAAGGATTGGATTTTTGAGATTAAGTGGAATGGGATAAGGACTATCGCATATACCTACCCTGAATTAAGTTTGCAGAATGCAAAACAAGAGGACTTAGCATCCACTTTTCCAGAATTTTTGGAACTAACGACGCAGGGATTGAATGTTGTTCTGGATGGCGAAATAGTGATAATGCAACACGGAAAGGTCGACTTTGAGACCCTCCATAAACGCACTCAACTGACTCTAGCTAAAGAAATTAAGAAGATGGCTCGTAGATTTCCAGCAACTTATATTGCATTTGATATTCTCGAAAGAGATGACAAATCCCTAATTGAAGAGCCACTAATTCAAAGAAAAACATTATTGCAGAAGATATTGAAGAACACGAAATATGTCACCCCATCCATTTTTGCTGATGAAAAGGGAGAAGCTTACTTTGAGGCCGCACTCAAGGAAGGTTTTGATGGCATAGTGGCAAAAAAGAAAGACAGCAAGTACAAGCCCGGCGTTACGAGTTCCAACTGGATAGAAGTTAGAAGACCTTTAATTCTTCAAGAATATGCAGAAAAACGAGATTTCACAAAAACTAGTGAACCTTTGGGAAATGATATAATAAATAAAGATTATATTTTTGTCGTTCAGGAGCATCACGCAAGAAACCTTCACTACGATTTCAGGCTATCAAGAGAAGGAGTTTTGAAAAGCTGGGCTGTCCCCAAAGGTATCCCTGAAAAATCTAGAATTAGGAGACTTGCTGTAGAGACTGAAGACCATCCATTAGAATACAGTGAATTCGAAGGGACTATTCCTCAAGGAGAATACGGAGCAGGAACCGTAAAAATTTGGGATAAAGGCTCTTATGAATTAAAGATTTGGAAAGAGGACAAAATCGAGTTTTTCTTAAGAGGGGAAAGGCTCAATGGCATGTACGTTTTGATTAAATTAAAAAAGTTGAGCCAAAAGCCAAGCTCTCACAAGGAATGGCTACTAATAAAGATGAAAAATTGATGCCGATTTCTTCTAAACTACCAGATTTATGGATCAAATTAGGTTCTACTTTCACATAAATAGAACTGGTGCTTTGAGATCTATTACTTTAGACTGAAAGTTTAATTGAGAAAAGACGCCAGATAAGGAAGAGAACTTAAATGAAGCAGCTAAAACACAAAGGCATCTTGATTCCCATTAAACCTGATTGGAAAAAGCTCCACATTTTAGTGCAAGGAAGGCGTGTAGATTTAACACCTGAACAAGAGGAAATGGCAATAGCTTGGGTCAAGAAACTTGGAACAGAATATGTTGAAGATCCCATCTTCACTAAGAATTTCTTCCAAGATTTTCGCTCAGCTCTAGACATAAAAAAGAAGATTCCCCCTGAAGACTTTGATTTCTCCCTTGTGATGAAAGAAGTTGAAAAAGAAAGAGCCTACAAATTGAGCCTTTCAAAAGCGGAAAAGAAAAGATTAGCTGCTGAACGTAAGGTGCTCAGAGAAAAAAACAAAGAGAAATACGGCCACGCTATTGTTGACGGTGTCAGAGTGGAAATCGCTAATTATATGGCTGAACCCTCCAGCATTTTTATGGGACGGGGCAAACATCCCTTACGAGGGCGTTGGAAACGTGGACCTATCAAAAACGACATAGTTCTGAATCTTTCACCCGATTCACCAAAGCCTGTTGGTCCATGGAAAGAAATTTTGTGGCAACAAAATAGCATGTGGATAGCTAAATGGATTGATAAGCTCCGAGGCAAAGAGAAATATGTATGGCTGGCAGACTCAGCGCCTTTGAAGCAACAAAAAGATATCGAAAAATTCAATAAAGCGATTGAGCTCAGCAAAAAAATAGATGATGTGAGAAAACATATTCTGTCCAACTTGAACGCAACAGACCCAATCAGACGCAAGACTGCTACAGTTTGCTATCTAATAGATGCACTGAAACTCCGTGTGGGAGATGAAAAGGATCCAGATGAAGCGGACACGGTAGGAGCAACAACGCTTAGATCCGAACATGTAAGATTCGGAAAAAAAGGCGTAATGACTTTCGATTTCCTAGGCAAAGATGCTGTTAGATGGCAAAAACAATTACGACCACCAAAACAGGTGGCAAAGAATATTCAGGAAATGATCAAGACAGCTAGATCATCTATTTTTGAAGGCGTACGTTCAAAACATGTGTCCTTTTTCTTGGATGAAGTTATACCCGGTATCTCCTCCAAAGTTTTTAGGACATATCATGCTTCGAGAGTAGTAGCAGATTTTCTTTACAGCTCTGCAATCTCAACACTCGATCCGGAATATAAGAAGAAACATGTCGCAACTATGGCTAATCTAGAAGCAGCCATCATTTGTAACCATAAAAGAAAGCCACGGAAGAATTGGAGAGAATCATTAGTAAAGAAAACGGAGCGCTTGAAAAGACTAAAAACTAAAGGCACCCCCACAGCTAATAAGCGAGCCCAGATTCTTAAGTACAAAATTCAAGCTTTCAGAGAAAGTAGAGATTACAATCTTGGCACATCCTTGAAAAGCTACATTGACCCTCGTATCTATTATAACTGGGGACAAAAGGTGGATTTTGATTGGAAATTGTATTACCCAAAAGCGCTACAGAGAAAATTTTCTTGGTTGGATCGTGACTAGACCTGGATTTTCTTGAAGCGCAAAATGTAAACAAGTTGATTATTATCCCAGTCACCGTGGTTAGTTTTCCAACGTTCCTTGAATTCTTCTAATGTGTGCCCTCCTTCAGCCTTTGCATCTTCTTCAGTGAAGTACTTTAAGCGTTTTCTCTCCATCGAGATTACGCGTAGCTCTGCGAAATGAGGATCCAATACAGTGGCGTAAACTCTGCTACCAACTTTGATTCTTGCATCCATTGGTGTTGTTCTTGTAGTTTGAGTTTGCGTCCCTTTCAGAATGGGGTCTTTGTTTCCAGAGGAAAAGGTGAGTTCTATAGGCTCCTCAATGATCTCTTCCAGAATTTCTTCAATGGACCTTTCTGGTTGGTCAGCAGCCATGGCAATGACTCGCCTAGCCTTTCTTCCATGCACAGGTTTGCTAGCTATTTCTTTTGCGATTTCGACCTGTCTTGTTGGTTCTTCGATTTGTCGGGTAATAGTTAAGGCTGTGCTATAATCGAGTTGACCCAATTCTCTAGGAATACCCGCTTTTTCCGGTGGAGTGACCATTTTTTGAATTTCTGGAGGTGCTTCTGTTAATTTTAGCCAATTGTTTATTGTATCCACAGATATGCCGATTTTCTTTCCAAGAGCTGTCTTTCTGGGATATTTGTCTGGATATTTTTCGAGGAGGTATCGACAACAGTTTCCCTTTTCTATCGCATTGAGGTCTTCCCTTTGTATATTTTCGATTAGATTGAGCTCCATTACTTGTTCATCTGTGAAATTGCGGATGATTGCTGGGATCTTTTGGAGTCCCGCCTGTTGTGACGCTCGATAACGGCGTTCTCCAATCACCACTTCATACTCGCTCCCTTCAGGGCGGACTATGATAGGTTCTAGGAGACCTACTTCTTTGATGCTCTCTGCTAATTCATTTAACTTTTCGACATTAATGTCAAGGCGAGGATTCAATCTGTTTGGCTGGATTTTGGCAAGTTCGATTTCCTTCAACTCAACCATGGATTTTCCCTTTAATTGGTTTAAATTTCGTTTAATTCTACCTACACTTGGGCTCTGCTAAATTTAAGCCCCCCAGAAAGGAGTCGTTTTCTTGCGCATCAGTTCTATGTATTCATTTAACGCTTCGAGCTCTCCAGAAGTTAACTGATCTCGAAATTCTGTCATTAATACTTTGACATGAGGTTCTGGAATCTTTACAAAAAGCTTATCTTTCTCATTGATGTGGCGTCCAACAATTGGTTTATCAATAGACACAGCGACTTGCATCTCAGCTACTGCCTCAGAAATCGTCTCTCCTTTGTCTTGGATTTGCATAATTGTGCCTACATCTTCACCATTTTCTTTAACTAACGCCAACTTTGGTTTAATCTTCCCAGATAAAACTTCGACACCAACAATAGCGGGTTTTGCTTTTCTGAAAATATAACCCGACATTATCCGGATCTTCCCAGGCTTGACTAGACGATCAAACTCTTCGAGAACAATCTTATCCCGTTCAGTCTGCAGCCAACTTGAAAACTCATCAATCAAGTGATAAATTATATCATGTTGGAAGATTTTGACTCCATGATCTTGGGCCTCCTCTTCTGCATCAGGGAGCACTTTCACATTGAAGGCTAGAATTGCACCATAGAGAGGTTCATGATCTTTCACAATTGTAGCTTCGACAACATCGCGTTTTGATATATCGCCTACATCAGCTAGTCTTATTGGGATATTTTGGCGTTTTAAACTTTCAGCAATAGCTTCCAATGAACCTAACGCATCTGTCTTTAGGATTACACCATCAATATCAGTAGTTATCTTCGCCTTTTCAACCTCCTCTGCGACCATTTTGACAAACTCTTCAGTCTTTTCCTCCGAAGACACCGCATATAATGGTGCTCCGGCTAGAGCAGTATCCAGTTCAGGAGCAGCAATCTTTATTCCAGAAGCTGCAGAGACTGAGTCAACCGATGAAAATTTATCCCGAGGGTCCCTAATCTCATCCAGTGGTTTAGGCAACAAAAGAGCACGGATTTTAGTTATGATGGGCTCCTCTTTTCCCCCGATCACTATAATATCTCCCTTGCGAAGAACCCCATCAAAAATAACTGCATTGACAGTCACTCCTAGCCCTGGTTCTTCCTTGACTTCCAGGATCGTTCCTTTGCCCGGACCTTTTGTTACCCGCAACTGGTTCTTAAGATACTGCTGTGTTAATCCCACAAGAACTGATAAAAGCTCTGGAATTCCTTCTCCCGTTTTTGCGCTAGTTGGGACAAGGGCAATTGTCCGTGTAAAATCCTTTATTTGGTCGAAGCGCTCAGACCTCAGACCTAAGGTGGAAAACGTGCCCATAACTCTATAGAGGCGATTGTTAAGAGCTTCTCGTACATATGGATCCTGCAATTGGTATGATTCGAAAAAAGGTACGCCTGGCTGAGATTTCCATCCTGGTATGCGATCGATTTTATTTACAGCTACAAGAAATGGCGTTTTTCTCGTCCTTAGAATATCTAAGGACTCATGAGTTTGGGTTTCAAATCCTTTTAACACATCAACAACTAAAATTGCAATATCAGATGCGCCTCCCCCTCGCCTTCTGAGATTGGCAAAAGCCTCGTGTCCAGGTGTATCAATTACGAGGATTCCGGGAATCTGGATTTGTCCCTTCAACTGACTCAGTAACGAGCCACATATCTCTATAAGAGTAGCCAAGGGAAAGAAACTGGCCCCGATATGTTGGGTTATTCCACCCGCCTCGCGTGCTTGGACACTGCTCTGCCTGATCTTGTCAAGGAGAAGAGTCTTTCCAGTGTCGACATGTCCTAGAACGCAAACTATAGGCTGTCTGGTTGGCATTTTTCCTTGTACTCTTATTTTTAACTTAATTCAGAAGCGTTTTAAAAAATGCAGGACTATGATATAAATTGTTTTGCTTGATGAACGTTTGTAGTTAGGCTTTAATGCGAGTATATCTTTAGAGAAATATAGCTTTGTATATGGGTCGAGTGCGTGTGTCGATAGGAACAATTGAGAATCAGGTGCTTTCGACTGTAATAAATCCCTTAGTGAAAGCGCTAATCTCAAGATTTGATGTTGAGTGCATTAAAGACGGAGACCTAATGGTTAACTCTCTAAGACAATTCTTGGGAGATGATGTTAAGCTTTGCGAAAAATGTGGCAAACTGAGCGACAAGGTCGCGCGACCCTTTTACGAGGCGGGTAGTAGGATAATGCGTGCTGATAAGGGGTTTATGCGTCATTGTTTTCTCGATCCTAAATATGGAAACGCCTGGCTGAAGGGTTTCGCATTAATGATGAAAGGGATCAGAAAATACGGTATTAGAATCCCTTTTACTCCAGGCGGACCATTTGAGATTGTCTGGAATTTTACATACAGCTGTAACCTGAAATGCAAGCACTGCTATGAAGATGCTGGGAATCACAGACCTGAGCTATCAATGGAACAGGCTTTTCTTACAATAGACAAACTTTCAGAAATGGCATCAATTGGTCTTCCAGCACTCTCCTTCTCTGGTGGCGAACCACTAATACGCAAAGACTTTTTTGAGGTAGCAGCCTATGCCCATAAGAAAATTCCCTATCTAAGTATCGCAACGAATGGAACTTTGCTTACGCAGGATAATGCTAAACGTTTGAAAGACATAGGCATAGAATATGTAGAGATAAGTCTTGATGGCGCAACTAAGGAGGTGCATGAAACATTCAGACGTGTACCTGGTTGCTTCCAGAAGACTATGAAAGGAATACAAAACAGCATAAACGAAGGAATTGATACTTGCATTGCAACAACAATAAACAAAGAGAACTTAGGTGAAGTTGAGAAAATCCTTGAACTTGTCGAGCAATTGGGCGTTCGATTCATGCACTTTAATTACATCCCAACAGGGAGGGCTAAGGCTCATATTGCATTAGATTTAACTCCAATTGAGCGTCTTTCTGTTCTGGAGACTCTCGGAAGAAAGATTATTAACCTTTCTATTCAAGCCAAAGAAGAAGAAGCAAGAACAGGTAAGAACAATATACGCGTAGACCGCTTCTTTAGTACATGCCCTCAATATGCAAGCGTCGTTAAAAAAATAGCAAAGGAAAAAAGTGAAGAGTTTGCTGTTTCTGCACACTATGCTGCTATGAAAGGAGTCGAAAACATCGCCAATTTTCTAGGTGGATGTGGTGCTGGGCGGCTTTATATGTGCCTTGAGCCAAACGGTGACATTAAGCCTTGTGTCTTCTTCTCAACCAACATCAATACAATTCGAGGAAACATTGTGAGGGATAACCTTGAAGACATATGGGACCACGATGAAATGTTTTGGAAGCTTAGAACTAGGGAGCGTCTGAAATCTTTTGATGTTGGGGGGCACTCCGTCGGATGTGGAAATTGTGAAGATAAATACATCTGCGGGGGATGCCGCGCTCGTTCCTACAGTTATTTCAATGGAGATCTCGATGGACCTGATGTGGGTTGTATTGATAATAAGGAAATCTGGGATAGAATAACTAATATGGTTCTACGTGTATCCCCGAAATCCTAAACCTAGGCTCTGCCTTTTTCTTCTTTACCAAAGTATTTTGTCCATCTAAGCTTCCTTGAATCCCTGTGAAGTTTCAAGCTGTTTTTGCGGCATTTGCTAGAACAAAACCATAGGATAGCCCCATCATTTCTTACATACATTTGCCCAACACCCTGATTGAATTCATGTCCGCAGAAGGAGCAAGGTCTTGATTTAGGCATGCTTTACATCTCCCAGTTCTTTATCACTTTCAGCGCCGCATTTTTCTCGCTTCTCGTTCCGTTTCTCTCAGTAATAATATGTCTTCAACCCGGATGGGGCCTTTAACATTGCGAGTGATTATTCGCCCTTTGTCAGGTCCCTCCAAAATTCGAACACGAACCTGTGAAATTTCACCAGTTGCACTAGTTCGGCCTATTACTTGGAGTACCTCAGCGGGAACTTGCTCTAGTTTTACTTCTTTCTTTTCCTCTCTTTTGCTCATCTATTGTTTGCCTCGTTGGAGTCCCTCTAATCGGGTAGCGATTTCTTTGATCAGCTTATCTGCATCGCCTTCTTTGACTATGCATGCAGATGCTGCTGGAACATCGATGCCAACAGCGGTGCCTAATTTTTGTTTTGATGGAACGAATACACAGGGAGCTTTTCTTTCTTCACAGAGGATGGGGAGGTGAGCAACAACTTCTGGAGGTTCAACATCTTCTGCAATTACCACAAGTTTTGCGATGCCGCGTTCTATAGCCTTTGTCGCTTCGTTGGTTCCCTTTCTGACTTGCCCTGTTTTAGAGGCGATTTGTAGGGCTTCATAGGCTGCATTTGCAACTTCTGTTGGTGTTTCATATTTTACATAAAATGGTTTGGACATTAGCCTTCACCCTTTTATTTTGCAGAATTTATTCAATTACTCCTATTTATAAGGTTTAATGATTTTTGGATATGCAGTGTTGGTTCGAACATATAAGTTTTGGACCAGATGTTTTTGTGATCCACTCGGTCGCTTTTTTTATTTAAATTGCGTCTCTAAGACTTTTTTAGCCTTTCTGCTAATTACAGGTCCGAGACCTCGTACTTCTTTAGCCCAGCCTCCCACATTAATTAAAGCGTTCATTGGTGTTTGGTACGCTTTGAGTATAGCCAATGCCTTCTCGCGACCAATGTTTGGAAGGCTTGCTACGAAATATAGCTGCGCGTCAGCTAGGGTTTCTGTCTTTTTTGCAGCATGCACAACAGGGATTCGCTTTTCAGCTATTTGTTCTTGTCTTGCTGAAGTATACAAGAAATCAATAGTCTCTTTGTAGTTTGTAGTGTGAATTAATGCGATTCCTTGCTTCGCCAAGGCAAACATGGCCCCCCACACAGCAGAGGGATTGATA
This sequence comes from Candidatus Bathyarchaeota archaeon, assembly GCA_020354575.1. Taxonomy (GTDB): domain Archaea; phylum Thermoproteota; class Bathyarchaeia; order Bathyarchaeales; family SOJC01. The sequence continues at coordinate 302,132 of CP070649.1, forward strand.
CGAGTAAACTTGTATATTATTGGCAAATATCCTTCAAGAAGGATTAGGGTGACGGGGTAAAGATCCTTTAGTCCAAATAGTTGATCAAATAGATAACGACGGGTGAGTGTATAGACAAAGTCGTGAACCGTCTTCCTCTCGACGGCACATTGATCTGAGAGAATATAATCCCCTTTGGATAGGGGTTGAGTCTTTATTTGAGCTCCTCGCTCAACCAATCCTTTCACGATTTTTGATGCGCTACTCGCTTCATGACTGTCTACTATTATGGTGGGTTGGGGTTCTCCTTTTGGCTCTTTGATATATGGCACTAACGTTTCTGTTCCAGACATCTTCTCAACTCGGCTGCAAATAAGAACATGGCCAAAATATGTGTACTGAGCTAATAAAGCGTTAAGAAAATCATGTTTTTGGATAAAAAAAGAAGGAAGAGGATTTTTTAGTTTTAAGGGCCTTTTTTCGTGATCTCCTTGATCACACCAGCTGCTACTGTAGTTCCCATGTCTCGAACTGCAAATCGTCCTAGCTCAGGGAAATCGGTGTAGGGTTCTACTGCAATTGGATGAAGTGGTTCCATTTTGACAATAGCGCCATCACCAGTTTTTAGGAACGCAGGCTTTTCCTCAACGGTCTGGCCAGATCTAGGATCAATTTTTTTGATGAGTTCAGTGAATCGGCATGCCACTTGACCTGTGTGGTAGTGAAGAACCGGGGTGTAACCAGCCGCAACGGCAGTAGGATGGTAGATTACTATGATTTGTCCAACGAATTCTTTGGCGATACTCGGTGGATTATCTGGATGTCCACATACATCACCTCGACGAACATCTGTCTTTGAAATCCCTCTAACATTGAAGCCTATGTTGTCGCCTGGCTCAGCTTTGGGCACTCGGGTATGATGAGTTTCCATCGATTTGACTTCACCTTTTGCATTTGATGGCATGAAGATTACCGCATCTCCTTCCTTGACGACTCCCGTTTCAACTCGTCCTACAGGTACAGTGCCTACGCCTGTAATCGTGTAAATGTCTTGGACAGGTATTCGTAAAGGCTTGTTAATCGGCTTGGGTGGAACTTCAAAGTCATCAAGAGCCTCGAATAGTGTTGGACCTTTATACCAAGTCATTTTCTCGCTTCTATCAACCAGGTTGTCTCCTGTCCATCCAGATGTTGGTACAAAGGGAATTTTATCAACCTTGAAGCCAACCATTTTGAGCATTCGTCCGATTTCGCTTTTGATCTCTTCGTATCGCTCTTGGCTCCAATTTACCGTTGGATCATCCATCTTGTTGATGGCAACTATCATTTGGTGACATCCCAGCGTGAAGGCTAGAAAGCCATGTTCTCGTGTTTGACCACCGGGACCAATGCCGGCTTCGAATTCCCCTCTCTTGGCTGAGACAAATAAGATGGCAGCATCTGCTTGGCTTGCACCGGTAACCATGTTCTTGACAAAATCTCTGTGACCTGGAGCGTCAATGACAGTGAAGAAATACTTCTTTGTTTCAAATTTGAGGAACCTAAGGTCAATTGTCAAACCTCGTTCTCGTTCCTCCTTAAGGTTATCAAGTACCCAAGCAAACTTGAAGGTTTCTTTGCCTAGCTTTTTGGCTTCTTCCTCATAGGATTTAATGATCCGTTCATCTATTGCTCCAGCTTTATAGAGTAGGTGTCCAGTAGTTGTGGATTTTCCATGATCAACATGACCGACGATGATCAGGTTGAGGTGTGGTTTTTCTGATTTGCTCATTTTCCCTTCTCCATATGTTATTTTATTTCTTTCCTCCAAATATTGGTGAAATTCGGTTTACACCACTGTTCTTTCAGTAATATTAAGTTTACCTCATGCACAAGTGTAAGTGGTTTGTGCTGTTGCCTCTTCTTGGACCAAGAGCAAACAGGCATTAAGACAAAAACGGGATAAACTATAATGACCTTTAATGTCTAGTTGTGTAGACTTCCCTTTATAGATCGAGGATTAATGGATAATGCCTGCAAATTTACCAGCTGAAGCAAAAAAGAAATGGAGCGAAGCTGCGATTGCTAGAAATCCGAAGGTCAAGCTAGAGCGTCTACAGGAATTTATGAGTTTGGTTCCTAAACATAAAGGAACTGAAAAGCTTCGAGCTCAGGTTAAGACAAAAATGGCACTGATACGAAGGGAGTTGGTCTTAGCCAAACGAAAAAAAGTTGGTGCTCGAGGACTAAAGTTTTTCATTGAGAAGGAAGGGGCTGCGCAAATTGCAGTCTTGGGGCTAACAAATGTAGGGCGAAGCAGCCTTTTGGCATCGATAACAAATGCTAAAGTTGCAGTCTCGAGTTATCCATTTACCACCCGCGAGCCTATTCCAGGTATGTTTTCCTTTGAAGACCTTCAGTTTCAGATCGTGGAGGCTCCTGCTTTGATTAAAGGGGCTGCTGATGGAAAGGGTTGGGGACAGCAGATCCTCGCATTAGCTCGGAATGCAGATGGTTTAATCTTGATGGTTGACTTGGCTGCAGATTCACAAGAGCAGCTTTCCATCCTCTTGAATGAACTTGAAAAAGTTCGAATTTTTTTCAAGAAGCCTAAAGCACGAGTAGAGATTGAACGAAAACACATGGGCTTGGGTCTGCGAATTCTGATAATTGGTCAATTAATTGATTGTACCCTTAAAGATGTGGAAAAATTATTGAAGAGCTACAAGATTTCTAATGCCATTGTAAAAATATTTGGTAACGCTACCCTTGATGATGTCGAAGACTCCATTTTTGAGGGCGCTGTCTTTCGACCAACCTTTGTCATAGCAAACAAGTTCGATGCTAGCGGAGCAGAAGAGCGATTCGAGCGGTTGGGGGCCTTCATTAAGGAGCAGCTTAGAGTGATTCCAATCTCTTGTAAGACGGGATTTGGATTGGATAAGCTTGGATCAACCTTATTTGATGCGCTTGAAATAATGCGAGTCTACACCAAAGAACCAGGGAACAAGGATCCATCTCCAACACCATTTATCTTGAAGAAAGATTCGACAGTGGCAGAATTAGCTAAGTTGATTCACAGTGACTTCTATAAGCGTTTCTCCTTTGCGAAAATTTGGGCTGAAAGACTATCTTTTAGCCCGCAAAAAGTTGGTCTAACCTTTGAATTATTTGATAAAGATATTGTGGAAATGCATGTTCAATGAGCTTATCGGTTAGCCATAGCAATTCTTTCGATTTCGTTACGCTTAGACACCGCATGGCTCTTTACATCATTGTTTGCTGCAAGAATTAGTTCTTCAGCTACCCACTCTTCTATGGGTCGTGGGTTACCAAAGGTAGATTTCCGACCGCCTTCGGCTAAAAGACGGAGAGCTATATCTACTCTTCTTTGAGGCGAAATGTCTACAGCCATATGGTAGGCTACACCCCCATAACTAACTCTAGTTGTGGATTCGCAGGGAGCAGCGTTCTCAACAGCTTTGACAAGGATTTCAATCGGGTTTTGTCCAGTTCGCATCTGAATGATCTCAAATGCATTTTTCACCGTGTTTATGGCCCGTGTCTTCTTACCCGAGTTTTTTCCTGGTCTCATCAAGTTATTGACAAAGCGTTCAACGACATTTACATCTGACTTGTGAAATCTGTGGTGTTCATGTCTTCCCATGCTATGAGGAGCAACTACTGGGGAAAGAGAGACATAATTCTTCAAGCCAACATCTCGAACTTCAAGGTTCTCAAAGCTCCATTTTCCAAAAAGCTTTATCTCATGCTTTTGTGTGCTCATTTTTCCGCCTCCTTTCTCTATCGCATTGGTTTTTCCTTTCTACCATAGACAAGCTCTTT
>CP070649.1:306035-323502 GCA_020354575.1 Candidatus Bathyarchaeota archaeon
CAGTAATGGACTTTGGCAAAGGCGTATTTCAGGTTCTATCGACGAGTGGCGACACACAGATTGGAGGAACAGACGTAGACAAAGCTGTTGTGAGTTATATAATCGAGGAATTTAGGCGGCAAACCGGAGTAGATCTCAGCAATGACAACGCAGCATTAGGTAGACTTAAAGAAGCTGCGGAAAAAGCTAAGATTGAACTATCAACCTTGATGACAACTGATATTGACTTGCCTTTCATATATTCAGAAAAGTCAGAACCAAAACATCTGCACCTAACGCTTACTCGAGCAAAGCTGGAGGTTTTAGCAAATCCTATCGTAAAGAAGACAAGAAAGACACTCCTCAAATCATTAGAGGACGCTAAGCTAACGCCGAAGGAGATTGACAAAATAATTCTCATTGGTGGTATGACGAGAATGCCTTTAGTTCAGAAATTTGTCGAAGAAATGCTCGGGAAGCCCCCAGAACGTGGAGTGGATCCAATGGAATGTGTGGCAACTGGGGCAGCGATACAAGCAGGTGTACTTACTGGGGAAGTTAAGGATCTGCTCTTGCTTGACGTTACACCGTTATCTCTCGGTGTTGAAACTTTAGGTCAAGTCCATACCAAAATAATTGAACGAAACACGACCATTCCCACAAAAAGAACCCAGATATTTTCCACGGCCGCGGACTTCCAGACAGCCGTAACCATCAACGTGCTACAAGGAGAACGTTCTATGGCCCAAGACAACGTGTCACTTGGAACCTTCAACTTAATAGGAATTCCACCAGCTCCAAGAGGTGTACCGCAGATCGAAGTAACCTTTGACATTGATGCAAACGGAATTTTGAATGTATCAGCGAAAGACCTAGGAACTAACAAAGAAGCCAAGATAACCATTACAGCTTCAACAAAACTATCTGAAGAAGAAAAGGAGCGGATGATCAAGGAAGCGGAACAATTCGCAGAACAAGACAAGCAAAAACGTGAAGAAGCGGAGCTAAGAAACAATGCTGATACTCTAATCTACACAGCAGAGAAGACAAAGAAAGACTTGGGAGATAAACTAACCAAGGATCAGGATAAGACCATTGAGGACGCCGTCTCTGAGTTAAAAGATGCCCTAACGGGCACTGACACGGAAATGATTAAAACTAAATCTGAGGATCTCACAAAGATCCTCCAGGAAGTTGGAACCGCAGTTTATCAACAAGCCGCAGCAGAGCAGGCGAAGAAATCAGCACCACAACCCGACCAGAAGGCAGAAAAAGGAAAAAAGAAAGTCGTTGATTCCAAAGACTATAAAGTTGAAGAATCACAAGAAGACTAGCTTCTCGCATCTCTCCTCCTCTAACGGAGAGATTATACCCTCGAAACTGATCAGAGTAAGACAGCTGCACTATGCGCCATGCATGCCTGACATTTTAGGCCCATTTTTTTCCATGATGCGTAAGATTTGAGGGGTTAGTAATGTTGCCATGAAAGTGGACAATAACACTTTGAAAGGGGTAATTATTGGAGCAGGAAATGTCCATATTGCTATTAAAGTTTCTGCAGAAAGTCCGTAAAAATGGTGGTAGGTTTGGAGGGGGACAAGGATGAAAATTCTTACAAGAACGTCAGCTTGCAGACCCACAAAAGCGCTTAGCGCGTAAGGGGACAGCAATCGAAGTTCCTCTGGTCCTTTGATGCTTACGATAACCCCTATCACTAGCAAGAGGGCATATGCAAGGTAGGTGTCCCACATTCCCCAGAGCGGTAGTTGCCATGAAATCGGGGTAATAAAATAGCCAACGAGTAATACTGTAAAGAAAATAATGACTCTCTTCAACTTTCTTCTGAAAAGAAACCCAGAAATCATGGAACCGACAGGAGCTCCCAAGGTGAATATGAATTCGAAATTAGTTTCTCTCGGAACTAGCCAGTGGCCAATCATGACTGCCATCAAAGTGGAGACGAATCCCGAATAGGGGCCTAAAACGATGCCAGTGATTGGACTAATCAAAAAAATGGCGCCAAACCAAATACCCGCTGAGAGTCCAGGCAGTACAAAGACGTCACAAACTACTCCGAATGCCGCAAAAATGATTATTAGCGCCAAGGTCTTTGATTCAAAAATCAAAGCGCGATGGTTGTGCTGAGTCACATTTTTCCCCTTTAACAATGCATATTCTGTAGATCATGCAAACGTATCGCACGCAGATTTGTTTTGGTTTAGATGCCGATTTTTTTCCTTTTCTCCTCGATATGGGCTAAGATCCCTTCGACTGCTTTGATTGGATCCTTTTCTACGCTCAACGAGCCTCCTGTTGCCTGCTTACAATCCTGAGTCAGAAGTTTGACTAAGTTTGGAGCTCCTGTTACGGTGGGTACAGGATTGACATAGGTGAAGAGGCCCAATGCCAAGGCAAATATTGCATCAATTGTAGCCTTCTGTTCCATATACTCAGGGGCGACCGCGGCGACCGGGAGATCGGGAATTGGTACTTCTAAGGCTTTTGAGATTGCCGCCAGGAGGTCAGCAAGACGCCCTGTATCAGTGCAGGTGCCAAAGCTAAGTACAGGCGGAGCCCCCAGTTTTTCGCAGAGACTTTTCAAACCAGGCCCTGCAAGTTCACTAGCCTCTGGGCTACAAAGACCGGCAATTTGCATCCCACCATTGCCGCATCCTAGTGAAACAACCAAGATATCATGTTTGATCAACTCTTTTGCGACACGTACGCTATGCACATCCTGCCCAGAATCTCTGAGTGTTGTGCATGAGACAAGTCCAGCTATCCCTTTTATAGTTCCATTTTTGATAGCTTCCAAAAGTGGATTAAGAGTACCGCCAAGGATTTCGAGGATACTTTCAGTAGAGAAGCCAACTATGCATTCTTTCATGGGTAACTGAGTAATCGGTGTCACAGATGTTCTTCGTTTTTTGAAGTTGTTGATGGCCATTTGAAGGAGCTGTGCAGCTTGGTTTTCAGCATTTTCAGGCTCATAATTTATCCGGTCTGAAATGCCTTCAAATGCAACAAGTTCGCTTACTGGAACTAACTGAAACTGATATCGCTGGGCATACAAAGGGTCAACTGGCATTGAGCAATTCATGTCAGCTGCGAAGAGGTCTACACACCCACTGGCCAGAATAGCTTCCTGCATAATCCAGTTCCCAGTAAACCCGTAAAAGGTGTCATCCATCTCCCATCTCTGAATCATCTCTTGACCGGTTTCAATATTCGCGATGACACGCAATCCCTTTGCGCCTACAGCTCTTGCTTTTTCTTGCCATGCTGGTCTTCGAGCCAATTCAACCATAGCAAATCCAAGGAACGGTTCATGACCATTGGGAAGCACATTAACATAATCAGGATCCAACACTCCGAGATCCACGCGCATCTTATGGGGTCTGGGTGTCCCATAAAGAATGTCCTGACAATATTCAGTAATCAGTTGGCTTTGGTAAGCCATTGCCAAACCTAGACGCATACCTTTCAGAGCCAAACTCAAGTAGTAACCATCGACATTAGTTAGGCAAGAGCTCGTTGACTGCATCATCTCGCCATAGATCCCGCCTGGAAAAATACCTAGTTTTCTCCATACTTCTTTGCGTTCCTTTGGGGCTAATGCATCTACGATCTGACTCGGTTCATAGTGCTTTCTGTTAAAATCAGCCTCCACAAAATCGCATAAACGGAGGGCTATTTCATTTATTGATCCTGAAGAACTTATTCCAAGACGCTCGACAAAGGCTTTTAGTTTTTCTGGTTCTTTGATTTCAAATGGCGTGTGATCTTTTGCTGTCGCCCGAAGGGTTTTGATGGTTTGGTCTGTGTGGTAGTGGTAGGTTGATGCTCCCATGATATTTCTTAGCAGCATCATGCGCATAGCCATCCCGTCTGCAGTGATCCCGCATACTCCTCTCTTGTCCTTTGATGCATCTGCACGGCAGGGTCCATTCGAGCATAGGTCGCATCTCACTCCATCCATACAGAAAGGACATCTTTTATCAGGATTTGCACCAAAGCCTTGGGCTTCATATCGATCCCAGATGTTGTTCATACCATCATTTTTGATCTTCCGGTAAGTTCTGCGAACAGATTCATGATAGGAAATTCTATCTCCTTCCAATTTAACCACCCAATTTTCAAGTATGAGGAGAATCACATTTAATTACTTATTGGAAAGGTGTATGCGGATGAGTAAATCTTTTGGGAGACGACTGCGGTTCACCCATGCCCCAAAAAAAGTGGGATGCCAATTGCATTCGCCAAGATTCATTGGTGAACCGCACGTATATCAACAATGTCTTCAAGTTCTCTTTTAACAACAATGATGTAACGTATTTCCCAAAAGACGAGAGATCAGCGAAAGTGGAAACATGCATATATGCTCACTGTCTGGAAACGAACGCGCTGTTTCTAATGTAAAATCTCCATGGCTTTTCGATCCCTGCTCTGATCCCAATCCGTTTTGTTATCATAGTCTCAACCTTCTCGCAAGTTCTGGATGTACTGATGAAAAGCTCTCCTGATTTCGTCAGGTCTAAACCATTATGAGTCTTAGAAATGTCTAGAGCTTGAGTCAATTTTCCGGGACCATTTGACAAATTAACCAGAGACTTTGCCTTTCGATTTCTGTACGCCAATTTTGACCCTTCAATAACTTCCACTGATCGAATTAGCACGGCCCCCGGGACCTGTTCTTGATCGCTCGTTACATTCAAACAGTAGTGGTTTCCATAGATAAAATAGACATAAGCAAAGCCAGGTTTGCCAAACATCAACAGATTCCGAGGAGTTTCACCTCTATAAGCATGACTTGCTGGATCATCTCGGCCTCTATAAGCTTCCACTTCAACAATCTTAGCCACTATACACCCTTCAGAGAAACGTCTGATCAGGAGTTTCCCGAGTAATTCTTGTGCAACTACAAGAGTGTCTCGATTGTAGAAACTTCTTGGCAGAGGCTTTACGACGTCCATAAAACGTGCCAAACTAAGGCACCATTTCAGGCGTAATCATCCACTGAACTGTCCAATGATGACTTTCGTTGCGGTCAAGGCAGACGATTCCCGCCATCCTGAACGCCACGATCCCCTTACTTTCATCGCTAGTAATCAGATAGCTAACTAGTTTTCCCAAATGTGGCAGGTGCCCAACAATCATGATATCAGCAGATGTTTCAAACAAGCGGTCTCCCCAGATTTTGGGATCAGCCAAAGGCTGCAAATCATCGTCCATTTTAATCCCTCTGGAAGGACTGAGATATTCTCCTATCACTTCCGCGGTTTGCTTAGCACGAACCTTGCCACTATGGACTATTTTGTCAACATGAATTCCCAAGCATCCCTTCACAAATTTGGCAACTCTCTGAATATCTTCCCGTCCTTTATCTGAGATGGATCGCAATGGGTCTTCTTCTTTCCGTTTAGGTTCAGCATGTTGAACCAAATACACCTTCATGAATACCGCCAAAATCAACCTATTCAAATGAAGCTAATTAGGATTGTGTGAAGTGCAAGTGCCTACAGCTAAGGCTGCTCAAGCGAGGAACTAATTTTTTTCAATAGTCTAGAAGTCGATGATCTACTAAGCTCTGACCTACGATTTTACCTGCAACGAGAAGATGACATGGCAATTGGGGCACTTCCACCCGAAGTCCATATCAGCACACACCAAGCAAGCCACAAAACCACATCTTGGACATTCATAACTATAGCTTATCACAAATTGCTTCTTGCAGTGAGAACACTCTCGAAATATGGTTTTCCGCTGATCCATGTGAAAGAAAGCATGTTTCACCTATTTAGCAGGTTAATAACAACGACAAGTAATGGGGGGCAGAGGGAGAGAGGAATGAATAGCATGCACACCTGGCTAACAACGCTGCGAATCGTTATCATATAAAGCACTAAGTAGTAGGTTTGAATGCCCTCAGGAAGAGACGAAATAATATGGAACGAAAGATCACAATTCGTCACGATGTAGAAAAGCAGAGGCTCCAATCTTTTTTGGAGACAGATCGCATTTGGGCGGGTTATGCGATTTGTGACTTGGAAGAAGAGATCTTTCCATTATGCAACTGGCATGTCGCTGTGGAAAATCGCAGAGTAATCTCACTCTGCATGCATTTCAATGGGCTTCAGCCTCCTGCACAAATAACTATGGGTGAACCAATTGGCTTGGCAAAAATTCTGAAAACAATTGATATTCCTGAGCGAATACATGCTCACATACCCCCCAATCACCGCGAGGTTATGAATGAATTTTATAACATCAATAAATTTCATTTAATGAAACGTATGTTCGTGATTAAAGAGACCTTCAAGCCTATTGCTGGGCAGGCAGAAAGAATGAGGAATAGCGATCTTCGCGATATAGAAAATTTATACGCAGTCCAACCTGGAAACTTCTTTCGTTCCTATATGTTAACCTCTGGCGTCTACTATGGATTAAGGAAAGAGGGCAAGCTCATTTCAGTGGCGGGGACTCACATTTGCTCTCCAACACATAGTTTGGCTTGTGTAGGTAATGTTTTCACCCACCCGTCATATCGAGGAAAAGGTTACGCAACTACCTGTACAAGCCAAACTGTGAGCGATCTCCTAACACACTTTCGAGATGTAATCCTGAATGTTGAGGATCAGAACATAGCCGCCATCAGAGTTTATAGAAAGTTGGGATTTCGCGAACACAGTACTTATTTTGAGGCGTACGCACAATGCAAGAAAACTAATTGATTTGATGCGATGCAAGGAATATGAAACACAAAAAGCCAGCTATGCCTATAACCTCCACAAACAATAGCAAATTACTAGTTCTTGGAAAATTCTTTCCATTGGAAGTTAAAAGAAAAGGAAAAAAGTACGAACTCGCCCTCGAAAAGGAAAAAATTAGAATTCGGATTCCAGAATCGGTGAAGCGTCGAAATCTCGAATATGATTATCTAAGAAAATGGCTCAGAATTCACCTAGCAGGAATTCTAGACGAATTCATAGCTACACATACGAAAAATATGGGCGTTTACGTTAACAAAATACACATTAAGAACCAGAAGACGAGATGGGCAAGTTGTTCGTCTAACCACAATGTAAACTTCAATATCCAACTTGTAGCTCTACCAAGGTTTCTAATTGAATATATAGTTATTCATGAACTTGCCCACATGACACACAAGAATCACTCTAGAAAGTTTTGGCAGTTGGTTCAGAAGTTCTGCCCTCATTATAAAAGAAGAAGGCAGGAACTAAGGAGATATTCCTTGGCTTTGAGAGAAAATAAAATGTGGGGCAGAATCACGCCGATTTGAGATTCCGTCGGATCATCTCTTCAAGTGGGAATCCTAGAATATTAATGGCAATAATTGAGCCAATCAATACTCCAAATAAGCTAAGCTCCAGAGGGGTATCGAAGATTACCGATAGGTACCCTCCTACTATCAAGGTAACTATTATAGTCTCAAGTATGCTCCCAATAAATCGATGAGTAACTCCACCCCTTTTGGCTATAAACCAAGCAATAAAGGTGGCAAGGAAATTCGCGATTGGACCACCGATGACATCAAGATGCCCAATCGAACCATAGCTATTTGATATCAGACATCCCAAGCTGAGTCCAAGTACGCTCGGAAGCCCAAAGACCATCGATAGCGGAAGCAGCGCATCTGCTACTCTTACTTGAACGACACCAAAGCTTATTGGAGCCAAAAAAATTACTCCAACCGCATATAAAGCTGCAAAAGCTACACTAACCGATATCCACTTTGCTGTTATTCTCATTGCATCACCCCGGTTTTTTATTTTTAGGTAGGTTATGTACGGAAACTACCTCATAAGGCAAGTAGAAGATTCATTTGCCTTATTCATGAAAAGGGATTTTCGAATTGTGTATATTAGGTTTGTGGGCAGCAACGCGTGTATCATCGTTCCACTTTCAAATCCAGTCTTAATACACATTTCATTGCATGATGAATAGCTTGATATTAGTCATGCTTTCCGACGTGAACATCGTTTTCGTGATCCACAACTCTATCGAACTCTTTGGCTGTGTAGTTGCACCAAGCGCAGTGCCACTGTTCATCAAGTTGATTTTGATATACCATGCCGTGATGTTTTCGAACTTCATAATAAAGGAACTTCTTACCAACGACATACAAAGAAGGAGAGGGACTAGAATGAAAATAATTATTTTTTATTAATCGTCCTAAAAATTTCAGCATGCATGCATAATAATCTTGTCCTAGTTCAAGATCAGAACTCATTGTGGACCATGCAAATGATCAAGTACTATCACGGAAGGAATGGACATCACTAAATTACAAGAGAAAAAGCAGATTCTGAAAAGACTTGTGACTAGAAGAATTGACGTTGACGGGGAGGCTCTTCTTGCTGCGGGACTGCTGGGAGTTCCTCTTCTTTGATTGATGAATCGTAGATCTTCAATTTTCTTTCAAGTTCTTTCAATCTTTCTCGCAATTGATTGACGACCTTCTTCTTGATTTCTATTTTGCCACGGTACTCTTGAACTTCCAATTTCGCCTCGACAACACTGATCTTCTTTGTTAAGGTCTGTCTTTCCTCTTCTAAGACCTGCAGTTGCTGCTTCAGTTCTGCTGATATTCTTTGTTGTTCTTCAAGCTCTTGGTTCATCTTTTACCCTTGAATTTTAGAGTCGCGCCAACGAGATAAGAAAATTATGAATCCAGAATCAATAAAATGCACGAACCACATAAAGTGTGCACTGCAAAGTATCTGAATAGAGCACATTTGATCTGTTTTGGAGTTTCATCACCGATAGCTTACGTGGAATTCTTTATGCGGTGCTACCAATCACTTCTACCTTAAGGTTTCTCTGTAAAGGTCTTCATATTTAGGGACAATTTTATCCGGAGTATACTTCTCACGAACCTTTCTTCTAGCATTGTTTCCCAATGTCTTCTGCAAATTCTCATCTGTCAAAATCTTGAGCGCGTATTGAGCAAGGTTTTTAACATCGCCTACTTTGACCAAATATCCATCAACGCCATGGGAGATTAACTCTTTTAATCCCCCAACATTGGTAGCAATAACGGGAACCTCACAACTCATCGCCTCCAATGCAGCAAGCCCGAAACTCTCATCTTCTGAGGGTAAGAGGAACAAATCAGATTTACCAATAACCTCCTGGACCTCCCTCATGGTTCCTAAGAACTTCACCTTTTCCGATATTCCAAGATCTTTTGCCATTTCTTCAGCTTTAAGTCGTTCAGGACCATCTCCAATAAGGTGCAACTCACATTTGATTCCTTGCGAAATAATCTTAAAAGCTCGAATAATGTCCGGTATTCGTTTTATGGGTCTGAAGTTCGATGAATGACATACAATCTTTTCTTCTTGATCCCTCTTGAACCTCTTGAACCTCCGCGTATCGACAAAGTTAGGTATCATTCTAATCTCTCTTGTGATATTAAAATCAACCATTGTACGTTCTTTCAGGTATTCAGAAACTGCAGTCAACGCATCGCTATTTTGCATACTAAATTGAGTTACTGCTTTATAAGAAGGGTGACTTCCAACCAAATAAGAGTCGGTTCCATGAAGTGTAGTGATCACTTTCGCAGAGTCTTCACATATCTTCTTTGCCAAATATGCGGACGTGGCATTTGGGACGGCATAATGAGCGTGAACTATATCTAGATTGTAAGTTTTGATGACCTCTGAGAGTTTTGAGATTAATGCCAAAGAGTAACAACATGGAACGCGTTCGAAAAGTGGATATGAGAGAAGATCGACCTTATGGAATGTAAAACTCATGTTCTCCGCTAATCGAACAGGCTTGTCATAGCTAATCAAGTGAACCTCATGCTTCTCTGTCAGGAGGTGTGCCAGTTCAGTGGCAACAATTCCACTTCCACCATAAGTTGGAAAACAAGCAATCCCGATCCTCATTTCGTGAAACCCACCGGATCATCGATTATCAAAGGTTTATTGCAGAAGAATGGCTCGCCATATTTAACACCTACTCTTGAACCGTGGATCTGGTCTCTCAATTTTATTGATTGGAGCAACCCTTTCTTTCCTAACATTAATCCCATTTGAGATTTGTAAGCCTTAATGGCTTCCAACTTCTTTCCATAATTCTGCGTAACATCAACAATAAACGACGGATTAAATGGTTTATGCAACATGTAATAAGCAACCTTTTTGACTTGGTGGACTTTCTGATCTGTGGACACTCTTGGTAGTTTGGCAAAAAAGATGGCTTTATCCGCTAATTTCCTACTTGAAGCATGATCAGGATGATGGTCATCTCCATATGGGGCGATCAAAAATGATGGGCGGTATTTCCTAATTACACGGGCAAGTTTTTTGGCGATGTCAAAATCCGAACTCACCCTACAATCTCCAAGATCCATATTTTCACGAATGTGCGCACCAAGCAATTGAGCTGCCTTAGTTGCCTCTTGTATCCTAAGATCAGCTGATCCTTCGGTTCCCAATTCTCCCTTTGTGAGGTCAATTATGCCAATTTGATATCCCTTGGTACTCATCTTAGCGATGAGACCACCGCAACAAAGTTCCACATCATCAGGATGGGGGCTAACCGCAAGTATATCTAACATTTTATCACCTTGTGCTCACCATAATCAGCATCAAGAAAGCGTTCGTAAACAGTTCTCAAAAACCTTTTTCCGAATTTCATGAGGTATTCCAAGACATTAATTTCCCTTTCTTGGAGTTGATTATTAGGAAGGAGATGATTGTGCGCTTTTGTAATCTGCTGTTTGACTAGCAGATTCTGCTTTTTGAGCTTCGCAGCTATCTTGTCTTCCAAAATATCTATTGTCTTAAGGATTCGACCTTTTGCAAGTAAGCAAGACTCAATAAGACCTTCATCAATTGTCTTAGCTTGCTGAATTAGTTCAGAAATATTCCCTGAAATTTCGCTCTTAAATGAGCCAAATGTATTCTCAATCTTCTTCTTAGCCAATTCTTTCAATAGCTTCGCTGGGTTCTGTAGTTCATAAATTGTCACGCTATATTTTTCAAGCACTTTGACAACTTTTCTCTCGACTACTGTTGCTCCAAATCTAGGAAATATAACAGGCATCTCTAAGGAGAAAAAATCGTATAGTCCCTTCAATTGAGCTTGATAGGCTATCTCATTTGGCCCAGCCACATAAGCAAATGTCGGAAAGAGGAAATCTTGAGTTATAGGTCTTGTAGCAGCGTTCGCACTAAATCGGGAAGGATCTTCATCTAATAAATCGAGGAGCTCTGCCTGTGAAAAAGTTTCATTGGCAGACTGGAATTTGCCATTGTAAGTGATTTGCAGCCTTTTTCCATCATCGTCTAAGAGAAAGAAATTGCACATGTTGGATTTCTTGTGAATTCGAGGCGAGTAACCAAGTCTCTTAAGCTGCAAACCTGCTTCATTTAAAATTTTAGTGCATTTAGTTGGTGTTTTGATCATTCTGGCAAAAATAGGAGCCATCAAATCCCTAAAGTAGTATGGTTCTATCATAATCAGACCAAATTCTCCAAAAAGGAAGGTCATAAATCTAGAGAAGAAATCTCCGATAGTGGACGATTTTCCTAAAATTTCCTTAATTTTCAACATTAGACCCATTTTAAACTCGGAGTCTGGGGAGATGCTCTCAATGATCGTTAAAATCTTGATCATTTGGGATTTATCAAGGTTCAAATGTGAAAGAGCTACATCCTTGGCCACATCATCATAGTGAATCGCATAAACCTTATTTTCTTTGAATAATTTGATATAGCTGACCTCAGAAAAATCATGATCTTCGGATGCATTCCAGAAAATAGGAACTAGCGAGTATTTTTGAGTAGATAATCTTTCACAAATAGCAAGAGTAGAAATTGCCTTGTAGACGGTATATAGTGGACCAGAGAGCAACCCAGGCTGCTGACCAGTAATCACAGCATAGATTTCAGGCTGCAAAAGGGATTCTATATTCTGAATCACTCGCAAGGGAGCACCAATACTCTTGTTGTACTTCAGCAATTTGTCTACGAGTCCCCGATGGCCTACTTTGCATTTTCGAAGGCTTGGCTCTCTGAAATGCCTTGGGAACATGGCCTTGAGATGGGGTGCATAATTAATGTAATCAGAAGTTATCTTCTCTGAAGATACGAATTCAGAAGATAAAACATCAGATTTCACTTTCGATCCCCTTTTGTGTTGTGAGGTTGTCGCGTAGTTATTTTAACCTATGCCTGATTGAACTTTTATCCATTATATTTTCTGTCAACGCACTTTCATTGTGGTGCCCTTTTATTTTTCTAGTTTCAGCAACTTCGCAGCATTTCCATAGAAAATCCTTTCCATTATTTCCTTTTCGAGCTCAAGTGCTTGACAAGCCTCAAGCTGCTTCATAAGATAGGGGGCACTAAATCCTCTGGGGAAGTAGCTTGAGTCGCTTCCAAAGATCAAACGATCTGGTCCAACCGTTTCGAGAGTTTTCTTGAAAAGATCTTTCATATCCATTTTAAATGGCATCCAATGTATCCAGCGGTTTGATCCTGAGGTATCTATGTAAACGTTTGGACTTGACCAACAAAGTAGAAGAAGTTCTCTGAGGTAACCCGCACCAAAGTGAGGAATGACGAAAGGAATTTTCGGAAACATCTTCGTGACCTCCCAGAGTGTAAGCGGGTTCATATTCTTTAAATTAAAAGATGGTCCTCCCCCTCCGCCCAAGACGCCGAAATGAATGATGACTGGAACTTCAAGTTTCTCTGCCATTTCCCAAACCAAATAAGCTGACTTGTCATCAATAGATTTCACCTGCGAGGATGCTATCACTTTGTATCCTTTTAATCCAAGCTTCTTAACAGCCCTTTCAAGCTCGAAAGGTGCATCTTCTGAGAATATATTATGATGAGCAAATCCTGAAAATTTCTTGGGATGTAGCCTAACGATTTGAGACAAAGTTTCGTTTCCACCTCCTGTCACAAAATTTACCCTCTCCACGCCTTTGAGGTTCAAATCCTTAACCCATCTAGCTGCTTGCTCCTCATCTGAATGGATTTCAGATTCAGGGGGCGCAAATCCCCAAAGCTTCCTCATTTTTTCTTTATCTTGCATTGATTGTTCTATGAGCAGTTGAGCTTTCTCCATTCCATATTTCTGAGCTAGTCTTTCTTTCCATGAGGAAACCCACTTCACCCATCTCGAAGTCGGAAAATGCGCATGAAAATCTATTATTTTTAAACCATGAGATGACATATCGTTTTTTCTTTCCGGAGATTGTTTGCTCTTTGATGAGTGTTCTGACATTTCAAATTTCATAGTCTACACGGCTTACCTTTCCTTAGCTGAAGGATATTTCAGCATGCAATATGACGTGTGTATACATGCTTAAAAGTTAAGACTAGCATTAAGACGAGATGCTTAAATCAGCTTTTATGTTATTCTTTGCTGAGGGTATGATTTGAACGAAATCGAATTAATTGCAGAAATGCTGAAGCAGACATTCTATGGTAGAGCGTGGCATGGCCCCTCATTTCTAGATGCTTTGGATGGAGTTGACAAGAACCTTGCGATTAAACGACCAATCAAAGGGGGACATACAATCTGGGAAATAGTTGACCATTGCTCGTACTGGATGGAAGCGGTGACAAAAGCATTGCATGCAAACAGAATGCCTGATGTCAAATCCGCTGAGGATTGGCAAAAGATGGGGGAAATAGGTGAGGATTGGACTAAATCCCAGGAGAAGCTGAAGACAGCCTGCCAAAAGCTCATTGATTCCTTAAAAGCTTTGACCGAAGATCAATTGACACAGAAAATTCAAGGCTCGTATAATGGACAATCGTATAACATTGCTTATCGAAGGATGCTTCACGGTATTTCTCATCATAACACATATCACGCCGGGCAGATTTCAATCTTGAGAAGACAGACCTCTTGATGTATGAATGCCGGCTGTCCTTTTATGCACGTATATATGCATCATTTCCTATTCTTAAACAGGATGCAATGAATTAAATCAGGTAATCAGTCATTGAAACTGGTGACCGTCCACAAGGACTTTCGATAGGTTTAATTGTGTTTTCCATTCAAGAGTATCTATGCCCAGACAAAGAAGATCATCCAGGAAAGACAGAAAGCCATTATATTTGTTATTTGTATTCTTATTAATTATAGGAATGGCAATTGTAGTATTCTTTGTTAATAGCCAAAGTGATGTTAGAATGAAGGTTCGACTCAGTACGAATATGGGGAATATAATAATCGAACTCTATAATGACCTGCCAGTCACTACGGAGAATTTTAAGAAACTCGTTGAACTAGAAGTCTATGACAACACTATATTTCATAGAGTCATAGATGGCTTCATGATCCAAGGTGGAGACCCTAGCGGGACAGGGTATGGAGATCCATCAATTCCAACAATCCCTGATGAATTCACAGATCACAATAGAAACGATAGAGGAACAATAGCCATGGCCAACGCTGGTCCAAATACTGGAAGCAGCCAGTTTTTCATCAACCTTGTGGACAACAACTATTTAGATGATCGACATCCTGTTTTTGGCAGAGTTATTGAAGGCATGGACGTTGTAGATAGCATTGGAAAAGTCAATACCGATAAGAATGACAAACCAATTGAGGATGTTGTCCTAATCACTGCAGAACTTATAAATTAGTCGAAAAAAGACGGCTTTTCTATTGCCGACATTTCAACTACGAGCTCCCATTTTCTCAAAAATCTATTTATAGTAATCGAATCATCTCCAGTTAACTAATGAACAAAGTAACAAGATACAAGAAGAGGTTTTCAGAGCTCGGTCTATTTTACTCAGCAGCGATCTGGGGCTCAACTTTTTTCGTTGTAAAGGATGCCTTAAATGAGATTAATCCTCTAGTTTTGGTCGGCTACCGGTTCTTATTAGCAGCAATTCCGCTTGGCGGATTATGTTTGATAACTCGAAAATCTTTATTCGAAAATATTCGACATGGGCTTCTTGCAGGATCGGTCTTGTGGCTGTTATATGTCTCTCAAACAATGGGACTTGATATAACTACAGCATCAAACTCCGGATTTATTACAGGTCTCTTCGTGGTCTTTGTTCCATTATTCTCATTGCTGATCTTCAAGAGAAAACCGATAGCAACGGAAATTATGGCTACTATTGTAGCCATATTGGGATTATGGATGTTGACTGGTGGTTTGACTGATGTTAACGCAGGTGATCTCATTACCCTTATTGCTGCTGCCACATATGCACTACACATTCTCATTCTTGACAAGTATGTCAAGGCAGGGGATGATCCGTATCTTCTCAGTTTTCAGCAATTCTTGGTCGTGGGAGCGGCAAGTCTGTTGGGGGGAGGAATTCTCGGTCATCCGTATTTAGTTATCGAATCGAAAATTATTGGCGTGATTATATTCCTCGCTCTTCTCCCAACATTATCCGCGTTTGTCATCCAAGTGGTAGCCCAGAAGATTACGAAACCATTTCGAGTCTCTATGATACTTGCACTAGAACCCGTCTTTGCTGGATTGTTCGCATGGACTTTGGGAGGTGAGCCAATCATATTTCACCGGGCAATTGGAGGACTCCTTATTTTTCTAGGAATGCTAATTTCAGGGATACGACCAAGAATATAGAAAGAAAGGCAGCATACTTTTTTATTCTGTCAAGTCAAGTCAAGTATCCCTGCTTTAGGGGCATTCTTCATGACAGATCTTATCCCTTTGTGACAAGCATCTTTTGACTCGTAAGCTTCGCTCACTGCTATTATCTTATTGTTGGCAGCTTTCAGACGAAATCTAAACTTTCCAGCAGTATCTTGGTATATCTCGAATTTGCCAAGAATAGTCTTTGCAGTTTTTTCTACGTTGACAACGTAATTGTGTTTTTCCCAGTGCATCTTCATTTCCTTAAGTTTTTCGTTTATTTTTTCCTCATCGATTACAACTGAATCAACCTTGTTGCCTAGTTGATCCAACACAATTATGTCTGCATATCCATCGCTATTTCTCTCAACACACAAAGTTATCTTACCTAACTTTCCTTTGTTCAACTTCATACCTCATGATTCCTCTATAAGCAACAGACAAATTAAGAATATCCCGAAATTCTTCGGAATATGCGTATACAGGCATAATCCTTACGTTAGACAATGATTACTCAGAAAAAGGGAAGCCGAGACAATTTCACCATCAGCTAACATGCAAGTTTGATGTACTCAGGAGCAACATGCTGACAAAGGTAGACCTTGCTGGTTGCTTCATAGAATATCAAGCCATTCTTTCTTGCAGATTCAGCATTTATCTCTAGGATAACGGGATGTCTGCTCCGTCTTGATCCGACTTCCTCTGCAATTTCTATCGTAGGGGAAAGATGCACCCAATTCCTTTTCATTGGTTTAAGGCCTACTTGTAAGATTTGAGAAGCTGCTTCAGGTGTTGTTCCGTGATAATAAACTTTGGACACCTTATCTTCGTTAAACTCTAGTGATATTGGTATTGTGTGACCGTATAAGGCCCTGATTCTGTTCTCTATGATTTCAAATCGTTGTCTCTCACTCTTCTCGGTTATGTCTTGAATGAGTTGTTTTTTTATATTGAAACGCGCCTGGATTTTCTCCGCCAACTCATCTATGTCAACAAACCCGTGTTTGTCCATCTTTAATTGCTCAGAATTATGCCTTAGCAAGTAACTCATATATTTACTTACGCTGGTACGGACGGAATTTCTTTTGGAGGTCATAATTTAAACCAAGTTGAGACGGCTTTTATAGATCATTTATTTGCAGCTAAATGTTTTGATTGACGCAAACTGGAAGATTCTTCAATACAATGAATATTACCTCGAATATGAAGAACCTAAAACATGTAAGCATAAGGTTCCAAAATGCTCAAGAGCGATTGCAACCGTAACCTTTATATAATTTTTCATATGATTAATATTTCATATGATGGAATATTAATATGAGGTGTCCAGAGTGAAACAAAGTTTAAGCGAGACTTGCTATAAGTTCTTTTCTACGTTAGCCAACCCCACAAGACTAGCCATTGTCGAGCTCCTCAGAGATAGTCCGAGAAATGTAACTGAGATCTCCCAGATTTTAAATCAAGAGCAGAGTATGATTTCACATAATCTTCAACGCTTGGATGAATGCCGGTTTATTTTTTCTGAACAGAGAAAGAAGAAGCGCTTTTACTCTTTGAATAAAGAAACGATGGAACCATTATTGAAGCTATTCACTTACCATTCGGAAAAGTATTGTCCAACTGGAGGTAAATGTCTTAATAAAAACAACCTTCAGAAGCGAAAATTGAGAGAGGCTTCAGATCCGTTATATCTGGCTCATCAGTGAGAGAGGGAGAAGAGTGGTCATAAGGAGTATAGTGAATATCGATGAGGATAAGTGCAATGGTTGTGGACAATGCATATTAGCTTGTGCAGAAGGGGCACTTCAAATTATTGATGGAAAAGCTAAATTGATTACTGATGTGTACTGTGATGGTCTCGGTGCATGT
>CP070649.1:323602-340540 GCA_020354575.1 Candidatus Bathyarchaeota archaeon
TGTTATGACTCCCCAATTCATATTCCTAAGCAACGTCTCAACGCGATGACCGCCCACTATTATTCCGATCATGCATGTAACAGACACCGGCAATTGATGAAAAGCAGGTAAGACAAAAGATCGTTTTTGATTCGGAAAACCAATAACCTCATCGAGTAGCAGTCATTATTGGTGATTCATAAAGACTAAAAGTATCCTGTCCTCAAGTCTACTCAAAAGTAATAAAACGGAGGCAAAAATTTAATGACGGAATTTCTGGTCTTGCTGAAACTCAGTCCAGGAAAACTTGTCGAAGCGATAGACACTTTGAGAAAACTTCCTTCAAAACCTAGTCATGGAGTGGACCTCTGCTATACGATGAATATCTTCGGAACTTGGGACGTAGGTGTTTGGTTTGACGCCGAAAACACAGCCCAAGCCATAGACTTTGTACACAACAAAATAAAGGATATCCCCGGTGTAAACGACACATATACAGTACCTACCTTTCCTCACGGACCTTTGAAAGGTAAATCTCGCCAAGTTTCCGAGTCCAAGGCTGAATAAACCTCCATCTCTTTTTCTTTACTTACTCGCGGGTGAACTCAAAGTCACACGCGTGTCATTACAAATTAGTAATATGAATTCTGGTTTCACAAAGCACAAAACCAGATTCAGCTTTAATTTTCTCAAATGGAAGATGCCAAATGAAAAAAATCAAAAAACTAGGAACCATACTGGGCGTAAAAGGTTTTCTCTGCCTTGCTTCGCTAATAATGATTGCACTATCTTTAGTGACTTACACTGGAACCATAACGATAACCCCGACAATCCAATTTACCATTGGAGCTACCTCAGATTCATGGACAGTCTACGTAAACGACGTGAACGAAACAAGATACTTGCCCGGTGGATTTACGGAACCACCACTCAATGTGGGTGATCCCAACACCTACGCTTTTCAAACAGTGACCGATGCGAATCAAGTCTGTGCTATTAAGATTGAGTTAACATCCGCAATAAACAATAGCAAATTCTCGAATTTCAATATCACAGCGAAGTATTGGAACGGAACCGCCTGGGACAACGAGACCTTATATGATGCAGCCACGGGATCAACAATAAAACCCTACATAGACGGGTTAACACCAGGAGACACGGGATACCTCCATCAAAGCACATCAACGACAAGATACTACTTAATTGAAGTAACCTACTCGTACGATTTAGTGGACGAAACAGACCAAGTCTCAGTAACATTCCAGTATACACCATTGCCACAAAACTCGTTTTAGGAGTTCCGGAAGTCCTAGCCGTGGAAGGCTCAAAAATGGGACAGAGCCCTAAATATCTTGAGATAAGGATCATTTTCGGATTTGTTACATTAATTGTCGGTTTATTGGCTGCTAACTTAGCTTTGTTCCACTGGGTTGAACAGACAGGGCTTCATTACCTCCTGGGAGATTACGCCAGATACGTGTGTGCCTATGGAGGATTCATGGCGATGATTTTCGGAGCAACACTCGTCAGCAACCTTCCTAATCCCATCAAGATTTTGAAAAAAAAGCGTCATCAAATCTCCAGTGAAGACAAAAAAATCGAAAAAACGGTGACTGTAGAAGTGAGACGCAAGGATCGTAAGCAGACAATTACAGCTCTGTCTCTAGCCATTCTCATCTTCATGCTCTTCCCCTTGGTTGCATCTTCCTTAGTATCCTACACAGCCACAATCATAATGATATTCAAGTCAGCAACCTCTGTCTACTATAGGTCAAATACTGGGTCAAACTTGTTATTTTCCCCTAAGGAGCGCACATGGAACGGATCCACATGGTCTTCTGAAACCGAAATGCCTTCTTCAGGAGCAGCAATCCAATGGGTTCGTGCAGCTCATTGTCCATCAAGTTCGCGCGGGTATGAAAAAATCATCGTTACGTTGAGCGACAATGGCTACTTAGACGCATATGTGTGGAATGGAAGCGCTTGGCTTGTAACCAACGATATTGGATACGTTGGAACCATAGTAAACTTTTACCGCGCATATGATGTTGTCTATGAGATCTCATCTGGAAATGCCATGTTGGTCTATGGAATTTCTTCAGTAAACACATCAAGAGATTTAGCATACAAGACTTGGAATGGCGCCCAATGGTCAACTGAAGCTTACATAAATGATCCTTCAATGGGTGATATTCAATATTATTGGATCAAATTAGCGCCTTATCCACTAAGAGTAGGGCGAGTTAATGAGGTAGCACTGATCGCCTCTGAAGAACCTTCTAATGACGCAAACGCGTGGATCTGGAATGGAAGTTCCTGGGGTAACTACCTGCAGCTTGAAGGTTCTATTGCGTCCAGAACAACAGAGAGTATCTCGGTTGAATACGAGCAACAATCAGGAGAAGCTATGTTCATTTGGGGATGGCGAGGAGGAGGAGGAATTGGCTACTTACAAAGCAGAAAGTGGACAGGCACATGGGGAAGTGAACTTCCACAGATGCGAATAGGTCGAAGACCTCGCTGGTTCGCATTGAAGGCTGATCCATCTTCCAACAGAATGATGACATTGAGTGTGGACCAAGGTCGTGACCTGTACACCGTCAGATGGAATGGAAGTGGTTGGACGCGAGACAGTAGACACGACGCCAATGTGGATTCTTCTTCAACTAGATGTGCTGATTTTGAGTGGGAACCCAATGAAAGTAATGGTCTACTCGTGTGGGGAAGTAGCACAGATTCCCTCTCCTACAAAACACTTACAGCTTTTTCAACGTGGAGTGGACTATTAACTGTGCCTGCGACAGGCACTCACCCATGGGTTCAACTCCGACGAAACACGGGTGTCGCCGGCGTGAAAATTCTGGGATCTATGTTAAATAGTAATTATAACTTAGGAGCCTTGAAATGGAATGGGGAAACCCTTACAAATATAGGCGATTCTACATTCACCAGCGATACTACTACGACAGCATTTGAATGCTTTGATATTTGCTTTAGCAATCCAAGGTAACATGCGTATTCGTTGTGCGTCCAACAGAATAAAGGCAGCATACTGGGATTCAGTATCTTTGTGTCATTGACAAAAGCTTCCAAATTATTTTTTCACACGCTCGTCTTTCTCCAAATGTTCACTACGAATTGAAATGCATATTCCGCACTTCAGCATATATCGAGTTTGGAAATAAGCAGTATATTAAGATATCAGATAAGGAAATATGTAGAGGTGAGAGAGTATGGATCGATTAGAATATCCGAATCAAGGTAGCCTTTACGAGTGTACAAGGTGTAACGAGACAGCGATCCTAACGGAACCCAACGCAGAGGAAAGGCGCGAGCAATTAATTGATTTTCTGGAAGAGCATCTTACTGAGTGCTATTAAAGAACTAAAAACCCTAACAAAAAGCGCATTAACCGCCCAACATGGGATTAACAGTGGATCAAAAAAGCTTCAAAGAAATTAAGAACGCCCTAAGAAAGACGATTCACACCCTAATTGATCTCGATTTTGAAGATGGTAAACTAGATGGAGTCATCAAACAATTCTTAGACGCCAAAAAACTTCAAATAAACTTGACCTTCCACTTGAATCCAAACGACGTTATTTTTATCAGAAACCTAACTAATGAAAAAGTTCCCAAAACAGTTTTAAGCAGAGTCAAGAAATTAAGAAACGACCGTGGGATTTAACGAACACATCTTATCATTTTTCCATTTTGCATACTTAATGATGTGTTGCGAAATTCTCCAAGAGAACAGGTACCTATCCTTGGGTAATACGCAGTCCCCGCAGGTTGAGCCATGCATGCATGAAAATCCGATGAATTTACTGCTTCATTGGGGGCGAGAAGGTGGCGGACGAGAAGGAGATGGAATGAGGATTTTAGGAAGATTGCTGCAGATAGCTTTTCTGAGCCTCTGGATTAGCGGTGGGTTTTGAGAACTTTCCGGAGCAAGTGATTCATTCTCTATGGTTGAGATCAAGCCTTTAGCAAGCTTGATCATAACTCCTGTCTGCTCTTCCGTTAACTCCTCGGCTTGCCCTCCTCTGAGTTCTTCAATGTATTGGTTAAGAGCAGTGATTGCTTCTTCTCCTTTCAAAACAACAATCGCAGGTTTTTTATAATATTGTATTTCCGCCACCTCTAGGATTGCTATAGAAGCCTTTTCTAGAATAAAAGGAGGCTTCTGGGGCGAGGAATATATCCATTTCTGACATAGAAAAATGCATCAAACTAGTCTAATCTACTATGAGGTTCCTCGGATATGTAGCTTAGAATCGTTTCATTTGATAAAAAAGAAAGCCTATATCTCATACATCCAGAGTTCTTCCGTCTCCCGTTCCATCTAATAAGCAGCGGGATTTGGGTTGCCCTCGTCAGGTTTTCAGTTAGATTCAGAAAAAGGGGAATGAGAAAGTCGTTTATGAAAGCTTATTTCTTTGCCATCGTGATGCGCATCTGTAATATTTCTCTATTGATTTCTTTTCCTTTCTCATAAGGTATTATTTCGTGAACCTCTGAGAAAAAATATGGTTGGAACATGCTGACTCGTCTGAAGACATCGGTAATTTCCCCAACGCTAATGGCATACCCTGAGGCTCCATCAGGAAACCAGCCAAATTCCACTATTTCCCCTTTAGCAATGAGATCATCGACACCTGCAAACAACAGTTCGTTTAACTCCGCAGCCTCTGAAGGATTCTCTGGCCAAGGTGCATTAGGATTCTGTCTCCATAGCGCTAAAAATCGCCCCATACAATTCACCTCCTCTCAATCCTATCTATGCGTTAGTAGAAAACAAAAGCTTTCTCAAAGCATCGAAGACTCACGCTATTTATGCATCTATACTCCAAGGTAATCTAAAATAGATGAGTGCCTGCTAAAGCGAAGCAATCTTTTGTAATGAAACAACACATGCAGCATGTGAGTCTCTACAACGCAGCTCACAAGGGTTTATCTTTTTGGGGAAGGTGCCCACGTGAATGCTTGACCATTTTCGCCCGAGTACGTGGATCAAAGTCTGTATCTGAGCGTTTTCGCAGATGATCCCAGACGCTATGCCCCTTCCAAGCTGCTTCTGCGATTGCGACCTTCTGTTTCATTTCAACATCCCGTGTGCAGTAGTACGCCGTTGTGAACTTCATTTGGGCATAGATGGGACAGACGCCACACGTGCATCCTTTCTCTTCGGAAATGACGTTACTTCTCCCTCTTGTTGGAAAACAATAAGCAATATATTCATCCTCTTTGCCTAACGCCTTGTAGGTGGGGCAGCCTTTGCATATGCACACTGACTCAACCATTTTCAATCGTTTCGCCTTCTCTTCCGGCGTCGTTTTCATCGATTCAGACATTTCTTAACAACCCAGAAATTCATATAGAAGTCAAGCTTCTTAAAGCTATATCATGCGGAGAAGTTTTCACATCAAGCACAATGGCAAGCACCAGACTATTCCTTCAGCACAAAATTGATCGCCTTTTTCAGAATTAAGTCAAAATCTTCAGGGATGGTATGCCCTGCTCCAGGCACTGAGTGAAACTGACAGGCTATTCCTTGTTCCTTTAAAAATTTGTAGACGGTTTTTGTGTTGGGATGACGGGGGTCTTTTTCTCCGGTAATGATGAATCCCCGCACGATGTCTTTCCTTATAAGTGGGTGTGTTGTCTTGATGAATCGTTTTGTAAATGCGCCTACTGAAGGAATCACTGCTATGAAGCCATCTGCCTGAGTATTCCCCGAAAATAATGATAAGAGCGCTACCTCAGCTCCCCTTGACACGCCTCCAAGAATCACCTTAGAGCGGTTTATTCGGTATTTGCCAATAAGGATTGAAAGGGCTCTCTTCACCTCTCTTAGAGCTTTGTCTTCATCATCCCATACAAAATGGTCGCTACTCATGATTTGCGATGACTGTAGAAAGGCTAGTAATACGGACGATTCTTTAAAACTGCTCATCCAAGTGTGTTGAGAATTGTTGTTGTTGCTATAAGCGCCATGAAGAATAAGTAGGAGGGGGGATGCCTTCTCCCGTAAATACTTCTCTGAAGTTCTCACGATGAGTTCAGCCTTTGCAATTGCTGTTTCTTCATCGAACCGTTTTCTGACGACTTTCAGGATTTTCTGGAATTTAGGTTGATCTGCCAGCCCCTTCCAGCCTGTTTTCAAGAGCTTCGGCGACCACCAAGCTCCATGGCGAAGTCCATGTTCAAGAACTGTAATCGCTTCTTTCTTTTTCCCTAAAGAGACTAGAAAATCCAAAGTCCAAGAGTGAGTGAGAGTTGGCTTTTCGGGAAAACGCTTGATGGCTGTTAAGCACAGCTTTAGTCCCCTCTCATACTCCTCGTCATCCAAGCGCTTTTCAATCAGTTCTTGCAATCTTTGGAATTCGGTATTTTCAGGCTTCTGTTGAGGATTGTGGATAAGTCTTATTGTGTCATTGGAACACATCAGCGAAACTCCACACAAGAATCGCTCAATATTATTTAATGCTTTGCGTATGCAGGCATTTGTGGAAGAACCTTAATACTACAAAGAGCAATGAGTGGGGGGATGCTTATGGAGAAGAATAAAACCAATGCAACGCTGGACACCGTAATTATTTGCACCTCCCGATTGAGAGAACTCGCAGAATTCTACAAGTTAGCTCTCCAACTACCAGAACCACAAGCCCAAGGGGAAGACCACTTGGGTTTTCAGTTACCAGAGATTTACTTGGGATTCGATAGAATCGATGAAGATCGATTCATACACCCGGGAGCCATTTCGTTGTGGTTCAGAGTCGATGACATTGAGAAGACGTTTGCCCGACTCAAGAAATTAGGAGCCACGACCAAATATCCTCCAACGAAGAAACCGTGGGGTGATACTCTTGCAGCAGCTTTTGATCCAGAGGGCAATATAATTGGTTTAGCTCAAAGATAGCTCCAGTTTCGATCCGTTTCTGTATCCATTGCATGGTATGTAATCGCCTAGACACATAGCCAGTAAAACAAGACGTATTCGGGAGAGTTGAGTAAGCGCACATCCGTGAAGGTGGATGCGATTGCCTAAAAAGCCCGCGTAACTAAAGGCTCCAGCCTCATAAACAAAACCGCCGTGCCCAAAGGCATGGTCCTCATTTATGGTTTCCACCCAATAAGACTTCATTGGGCTACCCCTCATCTATGATAGCATAAGCCACATCGAAGAAATCGGTCAGTTTGAGAATTAAGGTCATGCGATCGCGTTCAGACAGTTTCTCCTCATATTGTAGAAATCGGATTACTCTCAGAGTCCAGTTCAACATGTTAGATAACGTTTGGAAGTCCGGCTCAGCCATAATGGAAAATGGGTGGCTTTCATATTTAACGAATCTGACGCAACGACGTCTTGAGAAGGACTGAGGGAGAGACTCGCAAAATAGACCCTTGTATGCACGCTGCCTTACTGCTCCATTCGTCTCACCAGTTTAAAGGAGAGCAGCGTGATTGCTATAACAGCGACTGATGCAGTTAACCCCAGGATTGTCATACCAGTAATAGGTGGTTCGAAGGTTGGCTCTCGACTCAGCAGTTGCCATACCTCTGGAATCAAATAGAACCCAAACACAGAGGCTAATATTGCGCCAGCTAGAATCCCGTGTAATAATCTAACTCGCATTTTTATCCTCCATATTCGTGGTTTTCAATAGCTTTAGTTCTATTCTTTAGAACACTAGTCAAATCGGTTTCAACCTCCATTGCCTCCAAGTCTCATATACCATAATGACAAAACCGCTTCCTCCAAAAACTAACGCAAAGACGCCTTGTATTGATAGTGCGTGAGAATATCTAACCACAAACACAATTAGAAGAGTAATGAAGAAGATCGTATAAAACACATATCTCGGAATCATCAGCTGGCTAATCTTCACAAAAGAGCTCATCACGTCCAAGCTAACTGTTTTCCTAAGCTCGTAGTCTCCCATGGCGTTTTTCTTAACGATTTCCAGGGTCATAAGCTTCTCAAGATGATATGAAGCGACGCTGGGACTCGAAAGACCTAGTTTTCTTTGAACACGACGCACAGTAGTAGGTTTCCCACTTTGTAGAAGATGCCAGTAGACCCGAAGGGTCGTACCCTTCAGCTTTGACTTAACATCCTCCATTGATAACCCCTCAGAACACTCTACCGCCCCGCAGGCTTATAAGTTTCGAAGATCCAACTCTCGTCATTTCCCTGTTCTAATTTTGGAACGTTTGTTCTAATATATAGAACTAAATTTCTCTCAAACCTTCATTTTCTTTGGTGAAGAAATTGAAAAATAAACTGCTAGTAATAGCGGTAATAGCAACTGTCGCCATTTCCTCTTTAGCATACGCTTGGGTCGCGAATGACGAAGGGAACCAAGCTCAAGAAAAGGAAGAAGCACCTCCAGGTGTGACTCGGTTCGAGGTCTTTGTCAACGGTGTTAAGACCATGGATATCTTCGTGTGCGTCAATCTTACGGACGGGCTGACCCAGAAGGAGGCTGCACTGATAGCAGGGACAACTTTCATCCAAGTGAAGGGAGAATCGGTTTGGCACCGACTTGAGACTTTGACCTTTGATGATGCTCAAATCAAAGCCCACTATGCATGGGGGTATGATGAAACCGACTTGGGACACATATATGACATGACAGCAAATCTCACAACCCTTCAGCTAATAGTGGATTACTGCTTCTGATGATGGGCATGTTGAAAAGAGGGTGGATTGAACTAGAGCTTGGCAAGGACAGCCCCCGCAATTTCCCATTTATTTTCATACCAGGCAGGTAAAAATATCATTTCCTAGATCTGTTGAATATAAGCAACCAAGTATAGCAAATCTTTTTGAGTTACTGAAGCCAATGTCTTCTTGATGAGAGATGTTTGAAGGGGAGAAGAACATAGTCTTCTTTGGAGGCTTGTTTATATTTGGAAGTGCTCTCTGCGGATTATTCCTCACTCTCTGGGTCATTCTGATCGACACCTCCCACAACATATGGAAAATCGTCACGCCATTCGTCTTTGCATCTGTTGTTTTCTTACTCATAGGCTACTACCTTATGACAATCGGCGTAAAAAAACCGCCACCACCTCCAAAAAGCTGAGAGAAAAACCTGCTAAAGCACACAATAGATAATTGTTACTAAGCTATTTATCCATCTGAAAGTAAACCATTGCTAAATCAGCACGATCATCGTTGCAACCGCCTTAGCTGCATCAGTGATCCTTGCGACCTCAGACACAAATGAACTGCAAGCATTTTATATGTTCGTACAGATCCAAGCGATGTGTTCTAATTTTCTAGGATTTATCTCAAAACATTCCCTTTTGTGAAAGATTTATTTTGATCTCCACACCCAATGTGCCAGACAGATTACACGAGGTTGAAACATGCTAAAAGTTCTCGCTCTCAACGCTAGTCCCAAGATGGACCAAAGCAACACCGCATTGATCCTGAATCCCTTTCTAGAAGGATTGAAAGAAGGCGGAGCACAAGTCGAACTCCTCCACATCCGAAATCTACACATTAATTCGTGCACTGGAGAATTTCACTGTTGGGTCAAACAACCTGGCCAATGCTACCAACAAGATGACATGCAACACCTGTACCCAAAACTTCGCCAAGCAGACATTTTGGTCCTTGCCACCCCAGTATACGTCGATGGCATTGCTGGCCCTCTGAAAACCCTACTCGACCTACAATCCCCTTAGTAAAACCCTTCTTTGAACTACGCGATGGACATTGTCGCCATCCCCTCGGCGAAGGCACCAAACCAGGCAAACTCGTCCTAGTAGCCAACTGCGGCTTCTGGGAACTTGACAACTTCGATCCCCTCCTTGTCCATATAAATGCAGTGGGTAAGAATATGAACAGAGAGTTTGCAGGAGGTCTCCTTCGGCCCCATGGTCCAGCCCTAGTTCCTATGAAGAAGATGGGATTGCCAATAGATGATGTCTTTGAAGCCGCGAAAGACGCAGGACACCAGCTCATCACGGAAGGAAAAATGCTTGATAATACACTGAAGATAGTGAGTCGGGAACTAATGCCATTGGAAAGGTATGTCAAAGAGATCAACAAGAGCTTCCGACGAGCGTTGGACTCAAGGTAGAGACCGATTGTACTTTAAATGCATGCATTCGTCAAAGCAATTTCACAAATGAGACAACAGATTTCTAGCTGGACGGACAACAACTTCGGGTGAACTGTATCCAATCTTCTGACCATTCAATACATTGCTCAAGGGCTTCGTTGCCACTTTCCGTTGGGGTATAAATGGTCTTACCGTCCTCAACTCTCTTTTCCTCAATATAGCCTTTTTCCACTAGCTTGCCTAGTGTCTTGTAGACACCTCCAGGATTCAGCTTCCATTTCTCGCCAAACTCATCGTTGATTAATTTAAACAAGTCATACCCGTGTGTAGGTTTCTTGTTCAAAAGAAGAAGCACTAAAAACTGAACTGGCGAAAGATTACTTGGTCCACAACAACACCACATCGTCCAGAACCTGCATACGATTTAGGTGCGAAATCCTTTTATAGGTTCCGATGTAATATATTCCAACGGAACCTGTTACAATGGAATATATATGGAGGTGAGTTGTGTGAACGAAAAAGAAAAAGTAGGAAAGAAAGAAAAAGAGCAGCGAGATGAAAAGCGTGCAAGCTGCTGCAGTTGCTGCTGAAATAATTTCTTTCTAAAACTGCAGCCAGTTATATCTGGTTGTGTTCCTTTTGTTGGGCTATTCCTTCGTCCAGATATATGAGGTTAATTTCGTCCGTTTTGGTCACCAAATAATCCGTAATTTCTTAAGCTTGAATAAGTAATTCACTCATCCCCATTCATTTACAAGCATGCGGGTCAACTTCAGCTTTCGTTAGTTTTTTAATCTTGCGATGAACAGTATGTTTAAAGCCGGGATGGCAGAGTGGATAATGCGCAGGCCTTGAGAGCCTGTGGCCTTTTGGCCGCATGGGTTCAAATCCCATTCCCGGCGCCAAAGCTATGTGTGTATATGTAAACAAAAATTACGCATACAGCTATCATTGAAACGTTGGCCTTGTCATTCCATAGATGTGGCTAGACAGCTTCAGGGCCTTCTTCAGGACAGCCTCTCTTGTTTTTCCTTCAATCATAATTGAACAAAGAGGTTCTCCTTCTTCTATGAAAACTCCGGGAAGGGGAATGTTTCTTGCTTCTTTAATATTGCTCAGATTAGGAGCTATGGAGGCAAATCTTGCAAAGAGAAGCATTCTTGCACAATGGCTCATTGGCTTTCTACATTTAAGGATTGGAAGAATGTTTCTAGTGCAGGTTTTAATGTGGGCATCTACGAGGTTTAGACCAAGAACACGTTCAACACATTCCAAGGTTCCTTGAAAGCGGGGGTTCACTTCGATTACGTAAGGTTCGCCATCGTTAGAAATCACCAAATCAACACCATTTATTCCTAAAAGGTTGAAATATGAAGCAATTTTTTGCACGAGATTACTACATTCTATTATCAATCCATTGTCGATGGACAGGGGAACGATGTTCCCGCAGTAGCCAAATGGTTCTTCCTGACCAAGCGGTTTCATTCCTAACAATTGCTCATTAAGAGTCAACATCGTGACTGATCGGCTAGAAGATAGAAAAGATACACTTGCGTTAACGCCAAATATAAAGTCCTGAATTAAAACGCCGCTACATGGAGAAGCTGCATTTTGATGAAAAACGGATCGCAATTCTTTCCCATCATTTATCTTTCTTATACCCACACCTCCAAAAGTTACAATAGGTTTTGCAATAACGGGATAGCCAATATCTTTGGCAGCTTGCTTTGCCTCTTGGTAGGTTCCCACCAGCACGGTTATTGGATGGGAGATGGATAGCTGATCCAATCCATTAAAGAATTCTTGATTATTACGCACCCTTTTGATGATTTCAGGAGAATTCCCAACTATGGGAACTAGCTTATGGAGTTCAGCCAAAACTCTTGGCGAATCTTCTAGCCCTGATGCGAGCAAAGCAGCATCTACCTGATGCGTTGACAATAGTCTTTTCACTAAGTTCAGAAGCAAACGGGGAGAGAAGCCTGCCTCGAAGCGCCCGTAGGATTTTCCAACCTCCTGTTTGACGATGGAGAGCATATTTTTACATGTTTGCTTGAGATCCACATCTCCGAAGTAGTCCACAGCATAGGTGTTGTAGTCTGCATCTCGCGCTGAAGCAGACAAAGCAACAGCATCAATCCCAATCGCGAGAACGTTTCGATAGGGATGAAGCTCTTGTGTAGGCGATCGCATTTTTTGCTTCACCGGTCTCTTGAGTATTTCCTATGTTAACTACAGAATATTAAAAGAACCACGCAAAGGCACATTAATTTGCACATTTATTACTCTACAGGGAAGCCGTTTGTCAAAGGGGAAATTCGAGTTTTTTGAACATACTGCTGATATCATCATAGTTGCACACGGTGAAACTCTGGAAGAAGCCTTCGAAAATGCTGCCCTAGCAACTTTTGAAGTAATGACAGACACAAAAAAAATCGAAGGTGAATCCCGAGAGACGGTGGAAGTAGACGGCTTTGACCATGAGGCGCTCCTCTATAATTGGATCGAGACTCTGCTGGTAAGATTCGAAACGACGGGAAATATCTACTCAGAATTTACAGTGAAAAAAATTCAAAAA
Organism: Candidatus Bathyarchaeota archaeon; assembly: GCA_020354575.1. GTDB lineage: Archaea > Thermoproteota > Bathyarchaeia > Bathyarchaeales > SOJC01. The sequence goes on from CP070649.1 coordinate 336,239, forward strand.
ACTGATAGTGGCTATAAACTCAAAGCCATACTTCTAGGTGAAAAGTTTGATCCCAAGAAACATCCATCGAAAGTGGGAGTAAAAGCCATTACTTATCACCGGATGAAAATCACCCAGACCCTCCACAAATCCAATGTTAGGTTCGTTCTGGACATTTGAATTAACGAATTAGGAAGGTTATCTCCTCTACCAAGGTTTCCGGCACGATATTCCGCAATCCTCGCCGGCGCAAAACTACAAGTCCCAGCCTACTGAGAACTAGTAAATCATCATAGACATTTTTAACATCACGCTTAACTCTATGCGCCAACTCACTAATTGACCCTACTCGTACACCAGCCAGCTGATATAATAGCGCCAAACGCTTTGGCGTCAATTTAGCTAGTTGCTCTAATCCAAACTCTTTCACTTCCTCAAAAATATAATCCAATTCACCACTCTCTTCATACCCTCTATAGGCATCCACCAACCTAGCCCAATCAAGATATATACCTAACAGATTTCCCGGTCTTCGTTTTCTTAAAAACAAATCTTCAAATTCCTCGAAATCTGAATTAAACTGATTCTCAAATCCACGAATTCTCTCTAATACCTCCTCAGGCGTCAAACTATGGACTATTCTAATAAGCAATGCTCCTCAAAAGAAAACTAGAAGAAATACGGATAAAGGTTTCTTGGGTACATGCACCAAAAGAAACATTTTACGATTGTTACTAGACTTGAATTAAACTATCACTTATAACTAACCCGCATGCACGCAGGCGTTAAAGGCGCCAAAGATAGTGCAGAAAGATTCTAGTGAGCAAATATAGCTGAAGCGCATTACTTCTTCTCAAGCTTTGAGGTTGTCTCCTTTCTGCCAACATAGATGATGTCGGCCAGCTCTAGAAATAGTCCTGTTTCGACAATTCCTGGGATGACTTTCAAGATTTGGTTAAGTTCTTTGGGATTGTCAATGGGCCCAAAATCCACGTCAAGTATAAGATTCCCATTATCAGTTATCACTGGGCCAAGTTTCTTTTTGGCTTCCCTTAAAATGGGGTTACTTCCCAAGTGTCGTAATTTTTGTTGCACTAAGGGCAAAGCAAAGGGAATTACTTCAATCGGAACAGGCTGGTTAATGCCCAATTTCTCTGTAAGCTTTGTCTCGTCGACCATGATAATATTCATTCTCGATGCAGACGCAACAATTTTTTCTTTGGTCAACGCGCCACCCATACCCTTAATCATATTGAGATCGTTATCTATTTGGTCTGCTCCATCTAATGTTATGTCAAGTTGAGGATTCTCATCCAAGGTTGTTAAGGGAATACCATACTTAGTTGCTATTTGCGAGGCTTGATAGGACGTTGGAACGCCAACGATATTCAATTTAGTTTCTTTTATTTTCCTACTCAGCTCTTGGAAGGCATAGACTACGGTTGTTCCGCTTCCTAAGCCAACAATGGAACCATTTTTGACATGCTTCGATGCGCTTATGGCAGCCATCTTTTTAGCGTTTTCACGCCACTCCAATGCTAGGCTTCGACCTCCATCTGCTCTAGTCGATCTAAAACCTTTTCCACTTCTGCCTTAATTTTTTCTATTCTTTCTTCCGCAGCTGTCTTACGAGATTTTTGAGGGGGCCTCCGTGTGGATTTCTTTCCCGCCTTCTTTGCCGGTATTTTTTCGGGCGGTTCTACCTCAATTTGAGGTAAGGGTAATGTTGCAGGAATAAGGGCTTCTTTTGCTTCGATCCCCACTTGTGAACGCAATGTTTCGATTTTAATATTCAACTCGTCAAATCGTTCATCAAAAAGATTGATCAAATCCTCTTGCATTGCCTCTAGCTCATGAAGGGCCACAAGAGATTCGCTTTCAGCGATCGCATCTTTTATCGTCATCATTCTAGATTTATACCGTTTAGCTAAAAGCTCTCGTTCTTCTTCAGTTATTTTCCCTTCTGCGTGCGCTTCGTAAAGACGTCGTATGGCATCACTGAGAATCTCTCGTTCTAATCCCAGGGTTCTCAGCTCATCTGTTGCTTTTTTTGCGTCGTTTAGGGAAATACTCTTCTGAACTCTGAAACGCCATCTCTCTGTAGCTCTCAATTTTTGTGAAGGCTGCAAGGGTTCTCCAACCTTTTTTTCCTTGGACCTTGTGGCATAAAGGACAATGAGGACTGCCGCCACTATGGTAACCAGCGTAATCAAGTATGGCAAGAGCTCTCCAAAGCTCACTACAGTCCCCTCATCATGTTGCTGTCATGTCATATATAGAGCTTATTCTTTCAGGAAATTTGTCTAATTTGATGTACAAAACCGTACAACTTTTTTGTTAAAGATGTGAAAAACCTCTAGACAGTAGAGTGTTGGCTGTGAAACAACTGAGAAATATACTTCCTAGCATCCCCTTGAGCTTTAGAGTCTAATCTATCATTTTTAGCTTTCGCAGGCAAAAATTACAGAAGCCTTCAACTTGGAGCCTAGGTTCCTTCGGCAACTCAACGTACATCAAGTCGATAGGGTACGTATGGTGATTCAGACCTTTGTTATGGCCCAGCCCATGGGCGACAATCTTTGCATAGGATAACTTGTTTATTCGAAAAAACGAGACAATTCCAATCTTTTTAGCTATGTAGTCATGAACAAAATAACCGGTCCTTCTGAAATTTTTTCCATCGAAGGAGTAGTGCATAACCAAGACAGGGTCTAACGTAATTCCTAAAAGTAGACCAACTAGGCTGTCACGATCTGTGGCTTCCTTAATTTTCCCGATTAGTTTCTCAAAAAAGAACGCTCCCACAGATTTCCCATCTGTTCCGATTTTAACGTCATGGTCTAAATGTAATTTTCCCAGATAATTTATTGCTCCCCAACTCTTTTGCGGGAAATATTTACCTGCTTCATCAATGACCTTTATTAGATCTTCTTTCTTTTCAGCCTCCTCATTTATCATCAGAATATCGATGGGCTGCATAATTAGTCCTAGAGAGGAGAAAAATATAGAGATGATTGCGATTTTCCATATATTCCGGAATTAGGAGTGCACTGTGAGTTGAGTTTCTTCGCTACCAGCACTTAAATATCGCACTTGAATTTCTTACGCATAACGAGGCGAAGCCTGATGCTAAGAGCGTTGACCTATTCGATTCTGGATGATGTTGGTCAAATATTTCTGTTGAATCTGGGCTCCATTATAATGTTCTTTGGCTTAATAGCAGCAATATATATCGCAGAGTTGGCAGTTGTAGGAAAAAAGAGAAGTTCTATCAAGAAAGCCTTTATGGTTTCTTTGCTCTTTTCCATAATTGCATTTATCTCAAATGCTTTGTTTGTGTCTGTACCAATTTTAGTGGCGATTGTTATGATTTTTTCTTTAGCGATGTTGATACAATACTTTCACGAAGGCGAGTGGTTTATAATATTCATGCTAGTTTTGGCTGTTTTATTTGTAATCATAATTGCTTTGGCACTAGCCTCAATTCCTTTTATTCTCCACGTGACCCTATTAGGCAATTAGTGTTTTAGAGACGAGAAGGGGGGTTGGGGGGCTCCCGCACTCAAGATCCCAATCATTATTGTTCAGGGGGGCCAGAGTCGTCATTGCCCTCCAAACACAATTAAATGCTATCCCTGCATAAAATTATTTCCAAAAAATATTGATGCGATTCAGTATGCTTCGAAGAATCAAAGTTATCCCTTTGGCTGCAGAGAGTCTTGGCGTAAGATCATTGTGTACCTATGTCAAGACGGCAAACTTCAGTGTTCTCTTAGATGCGGGTGTATCACTCTGTCCCAATCGATTTGGGTTATTACCCCATCCTCAAGAATTCACCGCAATAAATGATTCAAGGTTAAAAATCGCAGAATTCGCTGAGAAAGCCAATGCCATTACAATTAGTCATTATCACTTCGATCATCACACGCCATCTTTCGAAGATTGGGTGTGTAATTGGACTAGTACTCAAACCGCACGGCAAATCTACCAAGAGAAGGTGGTGCTTGCAAAGGATTATCGCACGTTTGTTAACGCGAGTCAACGCCGAAGGGGATGGGTTTTTAGAAAGACAGGAGGAAGATTCGCAAAAAAATTCTTGCTTGCAGATGGTAAGACGTTTTCATTTAACGATACAAAAATAAAATTTTCTCGCCCCGTCTTCCATGGTTCGCTGAATTCTCCCTTAGGGTGGGTGGTTATGACAACGATCGAACATCAAGATGAGAAGGTGATGTTTTCTTCAGATGTACAAGGACCAATGGATAATTCTACTACAGAATTCATCCTGTCTGAAAAGCCACAAATGTTAATTGTGGGTGGTCC
>CP070649.1:340640-356619 GCA_020354575.1 Candidatus Bathyarchaeota archaeon
TAAAGGAACCCGCTGGTGAAGAGATGGAGCGTGTGATGGAAGGTGTTGAAATCTATTCACCCGATAGAGAGACGAGCTATGTTGTTAAAGGCGAGAAGATGTATGGCTATATACTCAATAGACACAGATTTGGACAACGACTGGTCAGAATGGCAATCGATTCAGGCGCTATCTTATTTGATAGAACTCAGGTTTTAGGACCATTGATGAAGAAAAAATTCGTAAATGGAGTGCTAATTAGAAATTTAGAGACACGCGAAAAAACGAGCTTACAAAGTTCAATAGTCGTTGAAGCAACAGGATTCTTCGCTAATATTCGGAAGAAATTAACCCAGGAAATTGGAATTGACATTAAAATAGAAAATGAAGACATTGAAGCGTGCTACCGAGAAATTCGGCAATTACGAGGGCCTCTTAATAATAGAAATCTTTGTCAAATCTATATCGCCCAGAGGGTGGCGCCTGGTGGTTACTATTGGATTTTCCCGGAAGGCGGAACCAAAGTCAATGTCGGATTAGGTGTCGCTATGAATGAAGATTTTCCAAATCCAAAGGAGCAGCTTTACAAGTATGTTCTCTCACAACCGATGTTCCAAAGGTCATCAATAATTGATAAGGGTGGATGGTATGTACCTACTCGAAGACCTCTTGATAGCATGGTCGGCAATGGTGTCATTATTGCTGGTGATGCAGCATGCCAAGTGAATCCAATTCATGGAGGGGGCATAGGACCTTCAATGATGGGCGGCAAATTGGCAGGAGAGATATCAATAGAAGCTTTGGAAAGAGATGATTTTAGTCGTGAAGGATTGTGGGACTATAATTCACGCTATATTAGAGAATATGGCGCGAAGCAAGCAGGATTGGAGATCTTCCGGATCCTCTTGCAGGAAATGAGTGATGAAGATCTCAACTATGGAATGCAACACAGGTTATTGACTGAGGAAGATGTTCTGAATGCAAGTTTAGGCAAAGACGTACATTTCACTGTCAGTGACAAAGTGCAAAGAGTGTTTAGGGGAATAAAGCGACTCAATGTCGTCAGAAAGCTGAAGAATGCTGCTGATTCTATGTTTGAAATAAAAGAGTGGTATAAAGACTATCCCGCTTTGCCAACAGGATTCATAGAATGGCGTGCAGGAGCCAAAAAGATATTTCAGAAAGCCACTGTGCAACTTACAAAGTACTAATAATTCTCTTGGCTTGCTTTGGCGTATTTTGGCAGGACTCAGTTATGCGAGTTGCAGCATTAGTCAGTGGAGGAAAAGATTCAGCTTTGGCTCTGCATCGAGCTCTGACCAAAGAGCTTGAAGTAAAATTCCTGGTCACAATGGTGCCACAAAGAAATGACAGTTGGATGTTTCATTTTCCGAATGTTCACCTGACCCACCTGTTTGCTGAAGCTGCTGGTATTCCCCTTGTAGAAGGCGAAACCGCAGGGATTAAAGAAGAGGAACTGAAGGATTTGAAAAAAACACTTATTCCTTTGGATATCGATGGCGTAGTTTCGGGTTCAATAACTTCGCAGTACCAAAAGCAGAGGATAGAAGCGGTGTGTCATGAAATTGGCATAAAATCCATTACACCTCTTTGGAATGAGGATCCCAAAAAACTCCTACAAGAATTAGTTGAGTTAAAGTTTAAAGTGATTATTACTGGTGTTTTTGCCTATGGGTTTGACGAACGGTGGTTAGGAAGACTGATAGATGCAGAAACCATAAAAGCCCTGTTGGAACTTAGCTACAAGCATCAAATATCACTTGCAGGAGAAGGAGGAGAATACGAAACCCTTGTTCTTGACGCTCCCTTTTTTGATCGGCGAATAGCCTTAACTGCAGCTAAAAAAATCTGGGAAAATGGTAGTGGATGGTTACGGGTGAAAAAAGCACACCTCTTAGAGAAATAACTATGGGGATTTAGCAGCTGGGAAATTGGTCAAAATACTCTATATTTGCTTCACATACATCTCTATGAATGGTGCCTTCCCTTACGTTTAATCAGCTATGATAGCTCGATGAATTAGGTATATCGAACATCTTCGGATCACAAAATGACGAATTGTTTACATGTGCAACAGCAACACGGAAACGTTTATTAAATCTTAAAATTTACTATACAATCTGCTGGTGGCCATTTTGTCGAATCTTCTCGCAATTCACAACCTGAGGGATGGTGAAATAGCCAACAGTTGCTCCTGTAAAGCCTGTGGCCGCGTATTTGAAACTTCCATTCAATTGACTAATCTCTCTGCAACACCCATGCAGATCTATAATGCTTGTCCTTTTTGTTTTGCTCGAGAAGAGTATGGAAATCTGAAGGAAGAAAATAGCTCAATGGAGCCGGCTCTTGATGATACCGCTGTCATCTCAAGCGAGAACGAAAAAGGGGCAGGTAGTGAACAGCCTAAATGTCCACAGCATTTTGGGTACTTGAAGAACCGTCCCAAGAACGCACCGATTCCAGAGATTTGTCTGACGTGTGAACGAATGATAAAATGCGTGTTATAACCAAAAGAATTCAGACAATTCTATACCACATGAATAGATTTCAGATTCTTATTCAATGTTAAGAATCACAGTTCATAACCTATTTATCTTTTGTAGAATTTTATGTCACTGGGATTAAGTATGGCAATTAAGCGAATCAGCGTAAAAGATGAGGGCGCACTCCAGAAAATCGTATCGGGTGATATAGCTGTTGTCGAAAAAGGATTAACAACGATCTGTAGCAATATGCCAATTGATGCTGAAATCAGCATTGATGTACTCTGCCATGATGAAAGTGGTCAGCTAGTGATAGTGAAGCTAAGCATAAAAGAGAATGACAACATGTTTTTTGAAGGTCTAAAAATCTTAACCCATGTTAATAACGTCAAACCTATGCTGAAATTCACTTACAAAGACTTCAAAATAAGCGATGCAAAGACGCCAAGACTCATCTTCCTCGCACCTTCATATTCAACACAGTTGGTGGATGTAGTTGGCCAAATGCAAGGAATTCAAATGGACCTTTATACGTGGGAGTACTTTGAATTTGACGATAAAAATGCTTTACATCTTGAGCCGACCTGGCTAAGTGAGGAAACCAGATCTAAACCTAGCAGACCTAAACCGATCAAACCAAGGCCACCCAAAACTTTCGAGCAGAAACCTGAGGAAGAACATGAAAAGGAATTAGACCCGATCACAGAGGTAGTGATGCCCCCACGAGAAGTAGAATCGAAATCATCTAAAAAGGATGAAAAAGAACGAGCGAAGAAAAAATCTATCTTCTCGATATAAATGGCTAAGCGACCTCTGAAATTCATCTTTTTTCCGAATAATAAAAGCGAGACAGATCGTCAATTCGATTCAGATAAGAAGAAGAATTGACCCTGCAATTTTTCGCTGAATTTATAAAGAGAATATCCAGAAGACATAACTGGTGATGTTGTTGGATGTGAAATTGCTTGTGGATGAAGAGGAAATCCTGCTCAATGAATTCGTAAAGAAAATTCTTGGGGGGATGATTTCTGGTGCGGTTGAGTCGCTTAGGGATGTGACAGAAGAATGGAAAGATGTTCGCATTGAAATAACTAGATGAAATATCTGCGAAGAGAGAAATTGCCATCATCTGAGTGTTAGTTGAAAATCTTTTGAAAAGAATGAGCACTTCTGTATTATTTTGTGACTCTGTATTCATGTTGAACACATCAACAGAAAAATTTATTACATATTACGATATCTGATATCCTGACTAGAAATAATTATCGAAAATAAACAAAAAGAGAATGAATACAAATTGCGTGGGCCGATCATTTTCAGTGTTTTCTTTGCCATTTTCTCATCATCATCACTTCTGATACCTTCTCCTCTATTCCCAGGGAACGTCATTTGCCTCTTGCTCAAGGTCATCGATCATACCCAGGGGGCTTTATTGAGCGCGGCGGTTAATGGAATATTTTATGGTCTAATTGCATGGGGTGTCTTCAAATTAAGCCTAAGATTGGTAGAGCGCTCTTATATGGAAAAGGAGAAAAGCTAAAAATAAAATACTCGCCTATAACGGAGTAAAACCAGTAAGGTGGATGACGCTTTCACAACTAATGCATTTTATTCTAAGTTCTTCCAGTTGATCATTTGCCTTCATTTTTACATCTTGAATTATGTAAGTCGTCTCTGTCTCATCTTCTGGCGAGATTATTGCTCCACATTGAGGGCATTGAAAGTCTCCTTCGCCTTCGATCTTTGTTAGATCAACCACAAATACTGCCGAAATTTTTTTCATCAATCATTCTTCCTTAGCTGTTTCTGGTTTTACCATGAACTAAATAAATAACGTTTGTGAATTCGGAATCTAGAATGCCTCCTCTCTAGCAGATTCTTGTATGTATATAATTTTTGTCAGGGCATCCTTTGAAAATAGTCTGGATCTACAGTGGTGAGCATGCAAACAAATATTGTTTATTACTACAGAAGATTTAATTCAAGCACGCAGTTTAATCATTATATCATATCATGCAAAGGAGTAATCATAACATGCCTATTAGCATGACAAATAAGCCGCAACTCACAGGTATATTGATACTATTCATTGGATGTGGACTCTTAGCTTTTACATTCATCAACGCCTTTCTGTTTCTGCAAGAACCTCTTAGCATACTGGCCACTGGAGATTTAGCACGGGTTTTTGGCGACGCCCTGGCTCCTCTCATTCAAGCATGCATACGTTTGATGTATCTCGGGATCATGGGATGGATAGGCTCACTTCTAACAGTTAGGGGCATCCCATTGGTGACACATAAACCTACACAAGTTGCCACGCCAAAGACGATACCTGAAATCAAATCAGAAACAATAGAAAAACCCCAGCCAGCGCCGCGTGCACCTCAGCCCAAACAACCCGCCATTCAACCTCAAGCAGAAACTGAACCAATTTCCCCAGAAGAGCCAAAAGCGATTCTTATCTCCCCTGAAAACCAAAAGGAAGAGTAAGCCCAAATGAACGTGCCATTAAGGGCGTTAAGTTGGGCTCTATACTTTTTCTGGATAATTACCTTAGCTTTTGCTGCAACATGCGTTTATTCTGCTATGTTAATGAATGTGAGCTTCGGCGAACCAATCATATCTTGGGCTGACGAGGTCGATGTAATGTTGCCAATATCATTTGACAATGGGGGATATTACAACATTGCTGATTTGAATGTTACTACTCTCATTACCGATTACTTGAATAGCCCAATTGAAGAAACCACGACCTTCGTAGCTCAGATCCTTCCTCAAAATAATGCGACTGTTTTTCACTTTGTAAGTTTTAACATCAGTGAAATTACAGACCGATCAGACTATCTCTTCAATGATTCAAATTTCACATTACATGGTTCAGTCTATATGAATTACGCGGATCTGGTTCCCTTTGGATTTGAAAGAAACCTGTCTATACCTTGGGGGGCACCACTATTTAATTTCACTGTCGGTATGTTTCAATCCAGCATTTATAATCTGACACATTTGAGAATTAACTTGCCCATCAGCTTCCAGAATCATTCACCATATTTCAATGTAACTGGGACGATAGATATCGAGATCTTCAATGATCAACTACAGCCCATGGGGGCTGGTTGGGGATCTATTGACACTCCATCAAACTCTAATTATACAGGTGCGTTTGCAGTATTAGTTAATTCCACGATGATGACGGAGAGAATTCAAATCCACATACATTTTGACACTGAGCTTTTCGATTATGGGCCTATGGTGATAGAATTTGGATAAAATAGAAAATAGGAGAGAAGATGAATTTAGAGTCCGTACTCTATTGCCTCGGTTTTTCAAAGCGCTATTTAAGACAGGCATAGTTTATCTTCTCTTTGTAGTCTTCTCAGCGTTTATAGCCCCTTTTCAGGGGCTTTACAATTATCAAGTGGTCTTAACTGGATTCTTTGCGTTATATGTGGTCTTTATATTCATCCTCGAGCTCACTCGTGGGACAATTTTTCATTATATTTTTAGCATCGCGAATTCATTGATTGTTATCTTTTACCTTACAGGCATTTTAAACACGGGAAAAATCAACTTCACCATAGAGCAATTCAATATAATGGTTGACATACGATTTTTTCTAGCGATATTTGTACTCGGTAGTATTCTAGGTTTAGCAAAGAGCATGCTCAGCCTATTAAACTGGCTGAATGAAAGAGAAGAGCAATGGTTGAAAACTAGATTAAATTCATTGTGAAGAGATAGCCCGTTCAAACTTCACATTTTTGTCATTTTATCCAAATTATTGCTTGCCATATAATTTGGCATATGTTTTGAAATACAACTCGAATGTTTTCTTTTTGGTAGTTCATGGTTGGGAGAAAAGGTTCATCCTAAGGAGAAGAGGAGAAAGGAGAACTAATCACCCCCCAACCAATCATCAGGAGAAAGGTTCTAGAGTTAAGTTCTATTTAACCGTTGTGCGTATATTTCGATACGTTTAAAAGCAAAACGCTTCAACTGTTCCTTCACTCGGAGCATCTTTCAATGGTAGATGTCTGGTTTCCATATGGTAAATCCGAAGTCTGTGCTAGAATCCCTACTCGCAGCTTCTTAGGGACCATTATGCCTAAAGAAAAACCTGGAGTAATTAACATAAAAACAGAAATTTTGAAGTCACTTAGCCATCCTATTGGATGCAAGCCTCTTAACAAGTTAGTAGAATCTGTTAACGAGATAGCAATAGTAGTCGATGACATCACTCGCCCTACACCCAGCCATCTAATAATCCCTCCACTCTTAGAAGAACTAAACAAGGCTGGTGTCATTGACGACAACATAAAAATAATTTTTGGCTGTGGTGCTCACAGAGCTGTACAGCCCCACGAAGCGACGGAAATTTTAGGCGTAGATATTACAGACCGTATTGAAGTAATTAGTCATGATTGTAAGGCTGAAGACAATGTATACCTGGGTACAACCGAGACACATGCAACGAAAGTCTCTGTGAATAAGATTTTTGCTGACGCTCAAATTAGAATTTTAACTGGTGATATCGAAATGCACTATTATGCGGGATTTGGCGGAGGTAGAAAGAGCGTTCTACCTGCCATCAGTAGCTACCAGACAATTCAACAAAATCATCGCATGATCTTACATCCTAGTGCGAGAACTGGCATTTTAGAGGGAAACCCAGTTCATGAAGACATGATTGAAGCTGCAAAGCTAGCAAAGGTTGATTTGATTCTAAATGTTGTTATGAATAGTAAAGGCGAAGTTGTTCGAGTCTTCGCTGGTGATCTGGAACAAGCGTTTCACGAAGGAGTGAAACTAGTCGAAGAAATGTATAAAGTACCAATTGATCGTCGTGCCGACATAGTTGTAGTCAGTACAGGTGGCCATCCCACAGACATCGATCTCTATCAAGCATACAAGGCGGTTGATAATGCTTTGGACTGTGTTAAGCGAGGGGGAGTTATTATTCTGGTTGCTGAATGCCCTGAAGGCTATGGCAACGAGATTTTTTATGAGTGGATGATGAAGTTCAATGATTCAAGGGCTATGGAAAAGCAGATTAAGAAGCAGTTCATGGTAGGAGGTCACAAGGCTTTCTACCTCTTGAAGGCTCTACAGAAAGTAAAGATCATTCTTGTCTCAACTATGCCTGATTATTATGCAGTCAATGTCTTTAGACTTCGAACAGCACGTGCTTTGAATGATGCCCTACAAGAAGCCTTCGAAATCGTTGGCAAGAATGCAAAAGTCTGGGCGATTCCTCATGGTCATGTAACCATCCCAATATTTGGAAGCAAACAAACCCAAGTATGAGAACCTTGAACCAAAGAGCAATACTCAAAAGCGTAGTTAGCTAAGATTAGGTATTGATCACGTAAAAGAGAAATAAAGCAAAGCCAAATAAAGAACATGAATAACATAGCAATACGCACGGCTGTCCCCATTCTTTTCTTGCTGGGAGCTGGACTTCTTTCAAGAAGAAGAAAGATTTTACAATCTGGTGATGAACGTGTACTTAGTGCATATGTGTATTATTTTGCCCTACCTTCTTTATTCTTAGTTAACATTGCTGAAATGAAATTCACCGCTGAGATGTTTGCATTCGTATTGACCGCGATAACTCCTGTCTTCATCGTTTTGGCGACCTATACAATTTTGTACTTCATATTTGGATTGCAAAAAAATACACTCTACCTTCTAATCTTAACTACAATATTTGGAAGCTTGGCTTTCTTTGGTATACCTTTCATAACACTTGCCTTTCCCACCGATGGTGAACATTTGGCAACATTATCCGCTGCCATTATTGCTCCCATCAGTGTCACAACTTCACTTCTGATACTCGAGCTGTATAAACTAGAACACTCAGTTAAATCAGAAGCTTTCAGATCAGTGGTGAGAAGGCTTTCAAAAAATCCTTTGATTATTTCAATTTTGGCAGGATTTTTACTCTCTTTTACAGGAATTAACATCCCTGCCCCCTTGTCAACTTTCTTGCACATGTTAGGCAGTACTACTTCTGTAGTAGCAATCTTCATGCTTGGCGTCTTTCTGTACGGATACCAATACTCAAGCATTGTTATGGCTCTCAAATTGAGCCTATTGAGAATAATCTTCTTGCCTTCACTAACCCTTCTAATGGCGAGAGGGTTTGGTTTGACCGGGATTGAGGGAGAAGTTCTAGTACTAATGCATGGAATGCCCATTGCGATTTCCATGATCGTTCTCAGTGAACGCTATGATTTTTACAAAGAAACCATCGCTTCATTAATATTGATTTCATCACTTGGTGCAACAATATATCTCAATCTCTGGCTTTTAGTACTAGGACACTAAAATTATTGGTTTTTCAAAGCCCCATTTTAGTATGTATATTGTTTGAACCGCCAAAACATTTAATTTTCATCCATGTTGCCTAAACATTGTCGAGGATCCAATATTTGCAGACAACCATCTCGCTACGACCCTTCAAACCCGACGACTTAGAACAGGTTATCGCCATAAACCGAACTTGCTTGCCCGAAAACTACTCATCTTACTTCTTTATGGATTTGTATGAACGATATCCTGCTACTTTTATCGTAGCGGAACACGAGCAGAATATAGTGGGCTACATTATGTGTAGAATTGAAAGAGGATTCTCAAATTTTGGTTTATTTGGGATTTCCAGAAAGGGACATGTGGTTTCAATTGCCGTACTGCCAGAATATCAACGCCGAAGTATCGGCAGTGATCTAATGGATGAAGCAATGAAGTATATGCGCTTCTATAAGGCAAGTGAGTGCTTTTTGGAAGTACGAATTCGCAACGCTCCCGCAGTGCAGATGTATAAGAGATTGGGATTCCAAACTGTCCGTATCTTACATGCATACTACGCTGATGGAGAAGATGCATACAAGATGGCAAAAAAAATATGACGCCACTAAAAAAACAGACCTTTGTGCAATCACCAGGTAAATTGGAGTCATGAAAGAATGATTAGCCTAATCACTAAAAGTCAAAATATTCAACGTACAATTGTTGAGCTAAAGGCCAAAGTTGACGATTTAGAAGAAATGCGGATGAAGCTAATGGAAGACAAAGCAAAATATATAGGAACTTTCCACCAAATTGATATCTACTATGAAGTTCCACAGGGCAGATTGAAACTGAGAGAATTAGTAGGCAGAAAGGATGCCGAATTAATTTACTACGAGAGAGAAAACCTTGCAAAACCCAAAAAAAGCACGGTTTTTATTCTAGCAATTCCACAATCAAAAGCTTTTAAACAAATCCTGAAACGAATCGTAAGCATTAAAGCTGTGGTAGAAAAAGCTAGAGAGATATTCATTTATAAAGGAGTCCAAGTTCACTTAGATAAGGTAAAGGATCTCGGCTCCTTTATAGAACTGGAGTACTTGACTTCTGAAAACTCGGAACAGCAAAAAAAAGACTTCGCTAGATTGAACCAACTTAGAAGCCAACTGGGAATCACCGCTAGATGCCTTGAACGGTTTTCCTATAGCGACCTGATTACTTCATCGGCAAAATCATGTTCATGTAAAACTTAATAGCCAATTAGATCAAAGCATAGATCAAAATAGGTGAGTTGGATGACTAAAATTATCTGTGAAAGAAGAGACTGCAAATACTGTGTAGACAGTGAATGTTCCCAAAACAAAATCGAAATTGAGGAAAGAACTTATCCACCGGATGAAGAAATAGCTGTTTGTAAGACCTTTAAGGTAATTGCAGGAGTTTGCTGAAAATATCTTCAAGGCTAACCTGTGCAATTTGTTAACATAAAGCTCTTTTAACTAAAAGTACCATATCATCTTCTGGGGCATATTCTATGTCTATCGAAAATACGGTTCCGAAAAAGAATGAAATTGCTTTTAAATGGTTCAACGACTACTCAGGAGTCACAATAAAAACTCCAACAAAGACACTTGTTATAGATCCCGTAGATGTCAACGCCAAAACCTTCACAACCGTAGATGGGATTTTGATTACACATGAACATTATGATCATTTAGATAGCCCCTTGCTAAAGAAAATTCAGACGCGAACAAATTGCCAAATATTTGCGGATCCTACATGTATAAGGAGACTCAGCAATTCAATCCCATTGGAAAAATTACGAGAGATGCACCCTGGAACAAAGATCGATATAGATAATGTGAACATTACTGCTCATACTTGTAATCATCCACAAGCAACAACACCAATAACCTTCCTCATTACAAGTGAAGATGATGTTAAGATCTTCCATGCTGCTGATAGTATGCCCTTTCCAGAATTGAGAAACATTGGTAGTGAATACAAGCCAGACCTTACTTTTTCTCCAATAGGCATCGCGCCAGGCACGACAATTAACTCTGGAATAGAAATCGTTAAGCTTTTAAACCCGAAAGTTGCGGTACCGTATCACACGGCCCTTAAAGAAGATCTGATTAAATTTTGCAGAATTCTAAGGAAAGAAGCATCTAAAGTGAAGTGCCTCGTAGCTAAGCAAGATCTTGCTTATATCGTTGGAAAGGAGCGAAAGAAGTGACTGCTGGAACAGATTCAATGAAAACGCAGCTCTGCCAAATACTGTACAAAATTGGTGCACTGAAATTCGGAACTTTCAAACTATCAAACGGGAAATTAAGCCCCTATTACATAGACCTCCGACTCGTGCCAAGTTTTCCTGAAGCATTCCATAGAACCTGTGAATTTTATGTCAACCTGATCGAAGACAAAATCAAAGTCGAGAGATTCCAGCGAATTGCAGGCATTCCTACAGCTGGTATATCCTTTGCCTCAGTCATCGCTTATCATCTAAACAAATCCTTAGTATATCCGAGATCTACTCAACGTAAACATGGTCGGGAGCGTAGAGTCGAAGGCATATTAATGCCTGGTGATAGAGTCCTGCTTTTAGATGATCTTGTTACTTCGGGAAACTCGTTGCTTAAAGCAGCGTCTGCGATTAGAGCCGAAGGGGGGATAGTTAGTGATGCAATAGTTCTAATCGATAGAGAAGAAGGTGGTAAGGAAAGATTGGCAAAAGATGACATAGAATTGTATCGATTATTAACCGCAAAAGAAGCAGCAAGCAGGCTACATTCGATAAGGGCTATAACGACTATGGAATTTCAAACGATTTTAAAGCAAAGAAAAGATTGACAATTTTAGATTTGACAAAGAATAATTCGTATTCTTATTGCTGCCACATTTGTCTGACCTGCATCCAACTTGAATGTCCGACTTTCTAATTATGCCTTCTGAGTCTGTTTCTCAATCATCACTGCTATGTCGATTGCCCTGTCAATGTTTCTTTTTAGTACTGTCATCTCTGGAGAGACACTTTTGTAAAGTTCTATAACTCCTCTGTCAGCAGTTCTCAGCAAAATTATGTTTGTCGGATAAAAATAATGACCAAGCAATTCTTTGCTCTGCAGAGATTCTTCTGTCGACCCAGAAGGTTGCCGAACATGTATACGAGCGAAAATGACTTTGTTATCGTCCTTTTCTGCAACAGTTTTCGCTAGTTCATTAAACTCTGGCTTTTGTTTCTCACAAGCGGGGCATCCATCTCTAGAAATGGCAATGACATAGGCTTTTCCGATATCAGGAGCCAAGTGGTCAAGGTGAGATTTGCCTGTTTCAGAAATCTCCTTTTTTAATTCAGTGAACTCGATACTGTTGACAATCATGGAGTGCTATCAGAAACAATAGTATTTAAGCAATATGGGTTGATCGTAAGATTTACTGTTTTTCAAGCAAGATGCACGTATCTATGCGAATTCTTTGTATGATATTGCAATGAAAATCATGGATATAATCGAGAGGACAATAATTGGGAGATTGAGAAAGAAACCTTGAGTATGTCCACGATAATCCATCCAACCGATAACAATAATGTTGACAAAACCAGAAAGAAGCATGAAACAGGTTCCAAGCAGAGACAACACAAATCTTCTTCTTTTCAATGAGGCAATTCCCCCACCCAGTCCCAATAGAAAGGCGATTATCCCGAATATCCCCATAATATGATAAACAGATTGGATTTGGGGTAATTGGATTGCAATTAAGAGTCCGACAATTCCAAAAACAATGGTAATTCCGCTTATAGCTATAGAAAGGATTCCCCCCGCAATTGGAAAACCTGTCTCTTTGGAAAAAGTCGGCTTAAAAGGGCTGCCACAAGATGAACAATAAATGGCATTCTCCTCTTTGATTTCCAGACCGCAATAGAGGCACTTTTGGCTCATAACTCTGCAATATTCACTAACTTAGAATTAAAGATGTTTGGTCAATGGATGCAGGCCGTAAATATTCGGGGAATGGTAATTCAAACATTTGCTCAGCTATTATTATTGTGGGACACCATTTATCTCAAGCTATGCTAACATCTTGTCTTTGCTCCTCTCCCCCAAAGGAGGAATATTCGTTCAATGCGTCTCGCGCTTTTTTCTCCGTTATTTGTGTGATAAATTCCAGCAAGACTAGTGCAAAATGAAATTACATACATAGCATAGATCTTATTAGATCGAAGAAAATTATCAATTCTGGAGTCTGTTTCAATGAAATCAAGAGTCTCCGTTCTTGATGCGATCGGGAACACTCCATTGGTTCGCCTTAACAAAATCACAAAGGACTTGACGTCTGAGATTTTCGTCAAGTTAGAATACTACAATCCCACTGGTAGCTATAAAGATCGCATGGCCTATGCTATGATAGATGAGGCAGAGAAAGAAGGAAAGCTCAAACAAGGTTACACCGTTATTGAATACACAGGTGGAAGTACCGGCTCCTCATTAGCCTTCGTATGTGCAATCAAAGGATATAAACTAAAGATAGTTAGTTCCGATGCATTTTCTCAAGAAAAGATTAAGACCATGAAGGCTTTTGGAGCCGAGGTTATCATTGTTCCCAGCGAGGAACATAGGATTACCCCTGATTTAGTTCCTAGAATGATTGAGAAAGCCAGGCAATTGGCTTCCAAGCCAAACACCTATTGGACCAACCAACTCTATAATCATCATCAGCTGAAAGGACATAATAAGATGGGGAAAGAAATTCTAGCTCAGACCAACGATTTGGTTGATGCTTTCGTAGCAAGTGTGGGAAGTGCTGGCTGCGCCATGGGTGTTAGTGAGGTTCTAAAGGCAAGAAACCGGAATATCAGAGTCGTAGTAGTAGAACCTGCTGAGTCACCAATGATTTCCAAAGGTCAAGCAGGAGAGCATCACATCGAAGGTATAGGCGCAGGATTCATTCCCCCATTGTTAAGGAAAGATCTGTATGATGAAGTCATTGTGGTCAAGGAAAAAGATGCGAAGCAGATGGCCCGTAGACTTGCTCGTGAAGAAGGTGTATTCTCTGGGACCTCCACTGGAGCAAATGTGGTGGCATCTATAGAGCTTGCCAAGAAATCTAAGAATAGAAGCAAAATTGTTACAGTTGCTGTGGACACTGGTCTGAAGTATCTTTTAACTGAACCTTATCGTGAATTAGTTCTTTGATTCTTTATAAAGAGACAATTATGTAGACATTAAAAACTAGAATCTGGAGAGAAAAAAATAATTATACAAAGCGTCCACGTTCGCTAGGGTCCAATTCATGCAGGTTACGCTTGAGAAATTGATTGAACAAGGAGAAAACAATCCTTTTTACAAGCTGTTAAGCATTAAAATCGAAGATGTAAAGGATGGCTTTGCTCGTCTCTCAATAGAAATTAGTAAGAAGCATATTCAGCTCTTAGGATCTGTTCATGGTGGAGTCATAGCAAGCCTAGCTGATTCAGCGGTAGCTTGGGCGATTTATGGTTCAGGTAACTTGATTGGCACTCCTGTCACCGTCGAAATAAAAATTAACTTCTTGCTTCCAATCAAGACAGGTAAAATTATAGCTGAAGCTAGAACTATACACCGTGGCTCCAGAATTTTTGTTGGCGATGTCGAGATTAAAAGCAATGAAGGGCTTCTGCTCGCAAAGAGTATTGCTACTTATTACATAGTAGAAAAAGATCCAACGAATGGGAACGCACATGCCAGACCGTGGCAAAGCAGCAATTTGTAGATCAATACAACTCTTAAGAATGCATGAAAGCAAGCTGTTTCGAAGCAGAAAAGAGGCGGGGCGGAGCGGAACTCCTAGAAAATCCTTCGCTAAGAGGTGAGGCGAAAAACCTGCATCCCTGAAGCAAACGAGTGCCCCGCCATGGGATCCTATGCGAAGTGCCAGGCTTAAGGATTTGCCGAAGATGTTCGGGATTGGATGGATACATGCATGCATACGATGGTAGCGGGATCTACCGAGGAGTCTGATACATTGAAATGCATATTAGTGCATTTAAGCTTCCCCGCATAATAGAGTGTGAAGTTGATGTTGTATGGTTCAAAGTTTTGCAGGATGCATGCATGCTTTCTAAAATAGAAGTCTCTGAATAATTATACTCAGCGCAAACTGAAGAAAGGATTTTTCTCCCGCTACGGGGAGTGTCATGACGTGCTTGCGTATGCTTACGTTTCTTAGCGTTCTTCCTAACTAGAACTAAACGTGGGGAAAAGATGAAGGCTTCAGTGCGTTTGTCTGTGGGGATGAAGGCTTATTTTGGGGTGCAGGTGCAGTCGTCAAAGGGTTTGGTGCAGCCTGTGCAGACGGCGTTGACGATCGGTCGCCCACATTTACAGGGGGTGCAACCACAAGTTTTACACATTTCTTTCTCACATCGCTTATCAGTAAGCTCCTTCTCCCTAATATGATTTCAAACAGGCATGGCCTGTGCATGCATGCACTCTAGTCATTCAGGAGGTCGTTACTATGCATGTCCTAAAACGCGGTAAGCATACCCAAAAAGATGCCTAGGATCATAAATATAACGCCGAAAATTATTGCATACCAACAAAGAGATTTCTGTTCTTCCGAAGCTTTGCTTAATGCATAGGCACCTAGCAGAATGGCCGAGATGCCAAATATCGGTGGGAAGAAGAATAAGCTAAGGACAGCGCAGATGATTCCAACTGTAGCTATTGGCTTTACATCAGTCTGTTGCTGGGTTGTTGACATCACTGCTGCAGGTGCTGCTACCTTAGGCACAGCTGTCATAGGAGCAGCACAATAAGCACAAAAAACGGCGTCATTAGGATTTTCTCTTCTGCATTTAGGGCAAAAACCCAAATTTCCCACCTCTCCCAATGACATTGGCACTAAGCCAATTTATTATTTTCCGGTGTATGCATGCATGTGGTAGGATTCGAACCCACACACACCATTTAACAATGGACATTGTTAGCATACATGTGCTGTAAATTAGGATAGTTCTTAAACGCAAGTCATAAAAACCGAGAATCACATACAAAGATCTGTTAGGGATGCATGGGAGATGAAGAGGAAAATTATAATTCTGATTATACTAACCGTTCTTATTGCAGGCACAACCAGCATAGGGATTAATGTTTTTTATGTGAAGGCAAGTTCAACCATCGTCATAAAAGCGGATGGAAGCATTGAAGGCACAGCAAACATAACCTCTA
>CP070649.1:356719-372614 GCA_020354575.1 Candidatus Bathyarchaeota archaeon
GTCGTTGACCGCCATGATGGCTTTTCCTCTCTCGCTTTCATGCTCCTCTGGAATTCCTTTCTTTCCTTGACCACAACGAAGACCTATCGCTATGCTACTGCCTATCAGAAGACCGCATGCCGTTTGTCCTGAGAGAATGGCTCCCATATATCCAGCTGTAGCCCAAGAATAACCCTCTTTGGGCAAGTCCCACAGAGTCAGCAAGGCTTGTAAGGATGCTTCAGCACAAGTGTAGCGGTGCATTCGCTTGTATGCGTGTGTTAAAATCTCATCAAGAACATGTCGTTCTTTCATCGTGACTCCTCTTCTATGTGAAAAGTTCTCTTGCTTCATATTATTTCTCTTGCGCTCTTAAGGCTTACCAAGTACATGCTTACATGTAAAATAAAGAAAAAATGGGGAGTATGCGGGTGATATCTCCACTGGTGTGTGATGCCTAAAAGTGGTTGAAGTATGCATGCATAAGACCTCGAGCAAGGTAGAGTTAGGTTCTGAGCATCCATTGTGCGACTCAATTCAACTGGTATTGCTAATCCTATATTTTGCAGTATGGGGGATAGACAATATAGGTTATTTTGCATTCGGAATCTCAACCGTCTTAGTTGGATTTACTTCTTATCCTCTGCTTTTACTTCCAGCAGCTCTTTTGTGGGGTTTTGGGATATACCTTGTATTGAAGTCGCATGAAGCAGTTTTTGGAGAAACGACTGGTCAACCTCGACTAAATGATTTAGGTGTCTATTCTTGGGTTCGCCATCCCATGTATCTTGGGACGTTGGTGTTTTGCCTGGGATTTATATTCATTATGCCATCACTCCTTTCTTTTGGCGTGTGGATTACATTTTTCATTTTCTACGATAAGATGGCAACATATGAGGAAAAGGATCTCATTCGATTATTAGGAGAGGAATACATTGAATACCAAAAACGGGTTCCAAAATGGTTTCCTCGGATAAGAAGTGGGCTCTATTTGGAAAATAAACTAGGCTGAGATTAATGTCTAAGGGCTTATGCATTCATGCCAAGTTCTGGACATTCAGATGGGATGAGAGTAGCTCGCGGTTCATTTGATGAGGAAACATAGTGCTAAGAGGAATTTCCTGAGTTTCCTCCCTTGAACCGCAAGCACCCGCTAGTAATCGGTCTGACTATATGAGAATGCTGACACAACGACAAACAACAGATTATAGAGAGAGACATGCGAATCTAGGCGTATATACATGCAATATTTCTATCCGACAAATAGATCTTGGAAAAGATTCTTCTGTTTAACAAGATGCATGCATGGAACAACCTGTCAAAAAAAAACGCATGCAGGCACATTTTACGACAGAACAATGACTAAATGTCCAAACTGCGCAGCACCAAATAGATAGTGTTGAAGACGCTCACGGCGTCGGCCTCTTATTCGGATCTCCGAATTCGGGCCATGCCGGGAATGCATGCATTGAGGCTAATGCCAAAATAACGATGATGACAAATACGACAGCCAAAACCAAGGTGAATATTATAAACCACTCACCTTCATGAAAATGCTGTATTAATAGGGCTAAAGAAAAAATCATGATAATGGCTGCTAAAATCGGAACGGATGCAAACAAGAAATTTGAGATAACTGCAACTATTGAAAAAAGCAAAGAGACCATAAAGGCTTTCTTGATAGAGCTTCTTTTTTTTCCCACTACTGCTAATTCTGCTATATATACTGCTGCGATTAGGCCGAAAAACATTATGATGGAGCCTAAATTCAACAGGAATATTTGACCAACACCATCTAGAATCAAATAGGTCAACATTCTCAACATCGAGGTTCGCTTCTTTGTGAGTAATAAATTTCTCAATACGATATTTAAGTGCTGATAGCCAAGTACCGGAATTTAGCTAAGTCGTTTATGATTCGTCGAAAGAGAAGAAGCGACTATACTGACTAATTCAGGGTTTTCCAGGATTTCCTCTGACTCTAGTTTTAGAGCGAAGTATCTTTTCTCTCTCTTCTTTCGGCAGCAAAAAAGCTGGAGTTTCTTTCGTTTTTTTGGGGCGACCCCAATTCTTGAGTTGGGAAATCTTGATTTCTTTTGACAAGGGGTTTTCCACTTTCTGAAAACTGCTTCTTGAGAAGTTTGCGGGATTAATAAGCCTTCTGAAACTCCACTTTTTTTGTTAGTTTGGGTAAGTAAGCGGTGTCAAAATATGTGTTTTGATGGTCGTTGTACTCCGCATTACATGCGTGAATACGATCTTTAATGAAAAGATAAACCTCTTCTTCAAAGTCAGCTATATATAGTCCAAGGATAAAGTAAAGCTAAAACGAGCAAAAGAGGTGAAATACGTGACAAAAGGTACAGTAGCAAGATGGCTTAGCGGGAGAGGCTACGGGTTCATTAAATGCGACGATGGCAAAGAAGTCTTTGTTCATAACTCGGATATCCCAGGCAAAAGCAGCCTCAGCGAAGGAGAAAAAGTAGAGTTCGAAGTGACCAACACAGATAGAGGACCGAGAGCCGTCAAAGTTAAACCGATTTCCGAATAAATCGAGAACATTTGTCAAGCTCGTGTGGGCATGCATTTATGCATGCATCTTTACAGCAATATTCGTATGTGCCAAACCATGTTTCTTCTTAAGAGCCATTCGTAGAACCTTTAATCCTAACGAATTTTCTCTTCTTTGATGCCCATCTACTTGTCCTCTCCTTAAAAACTTCAATTACCCCCTTATTCTTCAAATTAGGAATGACCCCACTCATTCCAAGGGGCATGTTAGATGTGAGTATTGTTCCACGCCCTTTGATGAAATCGTAGACCTCTTTCTCAAATTCCGTCAGTTTATTGACCATTTCCGAAACACCTTGTGGGGCATCTTCTTTATCAGGGACTAGCAGGATTCGACTCAAACTTCTCATCCCGCTACACCATGTTTTCGCACCTTTTCTCTAAGGGTTATAAGGTCTAAACCCTTAGCGAAACCGATCCTTTCTGTCATTTCTGTATCCATCTATTTCATCACCTCATTTGGTTTATGCACAAGCCAATCAGTGATAGAATATACTTTTTCTTGGAACATGTTGTAGAGTGTACGCGTAATATCATAGACAAAAAGAAAGGTCATCCCTACGGCAACGATTGTAGTAACTGATTGTAGAGCAGTTCCTATGGGGCCAAGGGTCTCAAGGAATGGAAATATTGCAGCCGTTGCCAAGATGGTGGCTATTATGCCCATTAGATCCTTGGCTATTCTCCTTTTGGACAATCGTTGGTGTATACCCAAATGTTTCAGGAATAACTTAACTGCCGTGTCACCCATTGTCAAAACGTCAAATAGTACACGTATTAAAAACACTCCTCCAACAAGTGTCAACACTAACCACGAGTAAAAGCCAACACCTTCAGTAACACTGACTAGAATTACTGAGGAAAGAGTGCCTATCACTCCAAAAGTCAGAGCTAAAGTTATGTTGGCTACTAGTTTGGGGAGCCTAAGCTTGGATTCTTCACCGACAGAGTTCACGCTATATCAAATCCTACTGTCTCGATTCACCTCTCCTGCCGATTTCGTGTATACACCAACTTCACAATGCCGATGTATGCATACGTTAGAAATCAACGCTTAACGGAATAAGACAACGACGGTATGTTCTCGTGAGGGTTTATAAACCTTGGGCGGTTAAACCATTCCTAGTCAGTAGTTACGCATGCATGCCTTTATAAGAGTGCGAGCACAACAATAGCTGAAGAGCTTTCTTTTATTTTGTAGGCTTGTCTTACAGTAACTGGAGTCTTTTCGAATTTTGTCAAAGGGGTAGATATGACTGTATAGCGTAGGAGTGGGTATAATAATTAATTGTAGAAAGGGTAAGTCTTCTGTACAAGTCCATTTTATATATAAGAAGAAAATTCGCACAAAAACGTGGTTGACAATCGGAAGAACGGAGTAGCTTGAGATGCTGAGGATAGACGATCGTGTAAGATGCCCTCAATGCAATGAAAGGAGTCGCGTTATTTGGGTCTCCCAAGATGGGAAACGAGCAGCGATCCAATGTCCAAGGCATCACAGTCAGATGAACCGAGGGCCTTCAAGATTCGGTTCTAGTGCACGCCCTCAAACTAAATCCGAAAAAAACCTGGTGTTCCTTGTGGAAACTGAAGAAGCAGCTTCTACGGTAAAAAGGTAGTTTATATGTTAAGAATGAGAAAAGTGTCTGAAGGGAACCGTAGCAAATTCGAGATCATAGCAGAGATTCTGAGGAATTTGCGGAACCCAATTTGCTGGACGAACGTCATGTCCCATTGCAACATGAACTCGAAGCAGTCAGGGCAATACTTGAATTTTTTGAAATCCAGTGATCTCATTAAGGTACAGGTGGCAGCGGGAAAAATAACGTACCAGAGAACCGAAGCTGGTCGAGCATTTCTAAAACATTATAACAAGATCGTTCTGCTACTTGATCCTAGCATTTCAGCACCTACCCTGATGTAACAATGCAGAAGGCTTACTGAATAAAAAAAGGGGATTCGCGGGTGATATCTCCATTCGTCGTGGGTACAAACCCGATCTAAGCACAGAATTGTCGCAGTTTTGGAATGCATATCCATGCATACATGCCTCGTGATGGCAAAATTAGTCCAGCTTGATGTCTTTATATATAGAATATCGTTTGCCACTGCAGCTACCTTGACGTTTTTGGGCGTACTAATACTATCCTTTGTCATTAGAATGAACACGAACAGCTGCAAACTATCCAAGGAACGCTGAAATAGCACGCGCCAATAAATCATGTACGCTATTTGTCATGAACACTGTTGTCTATGGCGATTACGAATCCGAGAAGTAGCCGCTTGTCGTAGTTAGGGTCTAAAACCTTGATGGCATAGGTGTCTGAAAAGTCGAAGAGGCCCGCTAACACCAAGTCCTTGAAAAAGTCGCTCTTACCTATTTTTGCCTTCAATTCTCCATCCATGTCTTTTACGTCAAAGCTCTTTCCCATGAAGTTACCTTTCGCTTCAAGAAGCTTGCGACCTTCGTTGTCTTCCAGCCAGAGTTTCGGACGGAATAGCGTTAAAATCTTTCGATTTGTTCGTCCAAGCAAATGCCCTCCTGCGTCTTTTATCATATATGATGGTCGCATGGAAATCAATTTCTTATTAATTGTAAAAACTTGAGACCCATTAATTTCCGATACTTCAGTTAGCGCCCTCATCGATATAACGCGTCTGTGCATCTTCCCTACTGCTTTACCATCTTGGTTGAAGATATCACCACCTCCCCAATCCCACCACTGCTCTTTGAGTACGTAATAGTTCAATTGGGGACTAAGGAGCCCAACATCCACAACAGAGCTCACTTCTGCTATATCGACGTTTACATTCAAATCGAAATTCATCTCAGCACACCGATCTGTTTTCTTGTCAAAGTCTCGAAGCTAGTTGTCTAGAGTTAACAAAATAATTTATGAAGGGAAAATCCATCTTTTTTCTTGACAATCACCCACAGATAATTTGGTAGATATCCGCTGATATTTCATGTATGCTTGCATGTCTGTTTTGCTGCAACATTATGACTCATTGAAAAAAGGATAAAAAATGGGGGTGTGCGGGTGATATCTCCAACTGTCGCCGGTTCAAACCCGGTCAAAGCACAAAACTGTCGCTATTTTTCTGCATGCAGGTGGAAAAGAGGCTTCCAGATAACCTTATTTGTCGAGTGTGCGAATTGCAGATAAGCTTATTATTCCGCCTATTAGTCCCATCAAGGCTCCAATATACCCTGCATACTGAAGGCTTAACACTATCGACAAGGCACTGGTCATTAACTGCCAAAGGATCAAGTAAATAGCGGAGAAGAGCACTGTTAGAATGCTGGCTAGAGTTTTGTATGTCATTCTTTGTAGAAGTGCAGTAAGCGCGATGAGCAGTCCTAAAAGGAGTAAAGAAGCAAGCCATTGGAGCAGTAACATCCCAAAGAAAGCGCAGATCAATCCGCTTATAACCGATAGGTAATACCCGATTCTGGCGAGTCTTTCCTTTTTATTACTACTCAAATCATTCCCCTCTTCTGGATAGTTATGGTTCAGAGCTTAATTGCGTGCATGTTAATTAAAAAGACCACTATCCTAACAATCTTGTTGGGACACTGAATTCAGTTAAGATATTTCCCGTAAAACCACCATTATTCTTTCCTTTCATGTGCAATAGAGAACAGGCTACGGATTCTTCGCCGATACACCCTTTAACGCATCAATTATGACAATATTTCAATTTGTCGTTTATTTGATACCTGCTAACTATGACAATGTGATGGCAAGAAATATACCAACTAGCAGTCATAATAGTGTCTTGGTTAGGGAGAGTTTACAATCTCCATGAATCGAAAGGAGAAGGAGAAGTAAAATTATTTCTCCCCCCAACCATTCATACAGAGTTATCTTCTAGAATTAGGTTCTATTTAAGCCCTTTCTCCATGTGCTCTTCTAACCCGTTTTCCAAGTAACTCAACATGAATTGGAATGCACGAGGGTAGTGCTTTGTTGAACGCGTCTGCAAGTTTCTGCTTTCGGCTTATTCATGGCCAAGGATTAGTTGTGCCATTGCATTCAAAGAGTTCAGCCTTTTCTCAGGAATTCTCAATCTTCTCGCAATGGTTTCTGGATCTTTCATGACTAACCGCTTCATCAATAATGTCCCAGCAGAAACAAGCTTTTCCCTGTCTTTAGTGTCTAAATCTTTGAGACAGGATAGAGGATACAATTTCCTTTCTTCTATTAATGTCTGTAGGTTTTGATCTGATGGCGAACTCCATCCTATCTTCTGGATGCCTCTGCATTCTGCATAACGCCTTGCATGCTCGGAAAATTTCGTATTGCATACAATCATTGCTCCATCAATTTTTTCTCTGTTCAAGCCTTCGTTGAAGCCTTCAGTAATGTCTTCGAAAACAGCTCTAGCTATGCGACTTTCATCTAGTCCCGTAGGTGTGTGATAGTTATGATGGTGCTTGATCGTTTCTTCTTACAATAGCGTTAATTTCATGATCTATCCATTTGCCTTGAATAATCTGATTAGGAGTCACATCATAGCCATGCTCTTTCAGGACAATTTGAATGAACCGCTCAAAATCAGGTTTCGGCTTCATTAGACTCAAACTTCTTCGAAGGCAAATACGATATTTAAACGAACGATTGCGTTTGCCTAATTCATCAAATATCATTTGCAGAATCTTGCTTGTCTTTATTCCATTGAACACTTGTTTCTCTACTTCATCAGCAACAGCTTCGCTCATCTTCTCTGAAGCACCCATTCTGAGACAAGTCCTCACAATTTTCAATCTTTCGAAGGCTTGCTTGGCTCCATTGGCTTTTGTAACGGTGATCTTAGTCAAGATTTAGCTCCTCATTAAGAAATTCTTGGACATAAAGCGGTTACAAACGACGATTTTATTTCAATATGAATCCTGCATGCGAATATTAAATGGTCTATGAAATTGTGGCGAGTTCATTATATTAGTCACAATTTTTACATATTTCAATCCATCATTTATCGGAACGCCCCAAAAGTTCCTGCCAATAATTCTTCCCTCTGCTCCCGCTTTCATGACTATTTTTGTTGTGGTGGCAATTGCCTTTTCAGGGTCTTTCCGCACTTTGGGACCTCCTGAAACAACCACGAAACTCCTTGGCACAGCATCTAATATGAGCTTCACTCTTTTTATGTGCTGTTCTTCTGTAAGTTCTTCTTCCGGCTCAAGTTCAATGTATTTTTCCGCTTCAGCTATTTTTTTAGCCATTTTTCTTAAATAGTTAAAATATATCTCTCTTTTTTGCCCCTTTACGGGTTCAGGAAATTTTGTCTTTATAATATCAGCACCTAGGGATTCTGCAACCACGCAGGAATAATGAACCCAATACAGACTGTCCGCTCCCATATCGCTTACACCCGGGCCTCTTGCGTATGCCCAAACCACCGCGGGTAATCCAGACATATGAGCTTCTTCAATAATGCAGCCTATCCTTTTCATGTCCTCCTTGGTCGATTCGGAGCCTGGGTAGAAAGACATGCCTATTGCTGAAGCTCCTAATTTCAACGCCTCCCTAATGCTGCCGATTGTTGATGGCGCAGATGGATTTTGCGGTAAGGTCATATGTCCATCGATCTTGTATATGAGCGGGATGTTTAGATTTAGCAAGTCTTGGTACTTGTCAACAATACCTGGGTGCAAAACAATAGCTGAAAAACCACCTTTGTTGGCCAATTCAATGACAGTTCTTGGATCAGCTGATCCGCGACCAGTCACTGAGATGTCTGTGAGATTTTCCTTTTCCCACTTGAAGATATGGGCAGCTCCATGCTCGATCAGTTGGTCAAAGGGCAAGCTCAGAAATGTCCCCTTACCTGGACCGTTTTGATAAAGCATTCTATGTAGTTTCTCAAGTCTTCCTCTTCCTAGATGGGTTAGTCTGCTTAGCATTGGTCTTGACCTAATATAACTCTCAACATGTTCTCTTTCCATCATCATTCCACTCGCGCTCAATATTAGTTCAAACTATGTCGTTGATGGATATTTATTTTGTTGCCGTTCACTAGGTAAACTTCAAGCTGCCTTTTGCGTGTCAGAATTTGATATATTCTCAATCCAAGAATGTGATATTTATTCTAGAAAATACTTCTATCTTTCAGCTCTGATGGTAAAAATGCACTCACTTGTCAAACGAACCATCGAATTGAAAAATGAACTTGTACAAATAAACACGCGTGAGAAGGCGTTAAATCAAAGGATCAGAAGAATTGAAGCACAGCTTGGAACCAAAGAATTAGATAACAAAGCAGCGATAATGCACGAAGCGACTACTAAAGCTCATCTGACCCTTTGGTTTAATAGTGAAGGAAAAGCGCCAACATCTGTGATAATGAGATTGCAGAACATAGGTTTCAAACTCTCCAGAGAAAAATGCGATTTTACCTATGAATGGGAACAAGAAATTAACCTAGAAGAGATGACTAGGCTTGGGGACACTGTTCACAAGATTCTAAAGGGAACTAAGGTTCTCTACAAACTTGAGACTTTTTAGGCCTCTCCAACAAAGCACGCACACGTATGCATGCATACATTCGAGTATACTCTGTAGGAAAAGGAAATAAATGGCACCCGATTATTCCCGACCAACCCATTTTCCATATATCAAGAAGGGAGAAGTATCTAAGATTGGAGGCACGTTCGCTATTCACCATATATTTTTTGGAGATTCTCAGCATGCAAATCAAGATGGTCAGTTTCAATCTTGACTAATGCACCGAAAAACTCCTTTAGTCTCGACTCAATTACCTCATCTCTAAACCTCGCATAGGCTTTTATCGCGCGATTCTCCCGTTCCCAACCCTCCTTGGTGTTTTTTTGTGAATCTGCATTACACATTAGTTTCTCCAACTCGGGAAGGGATATTTTCAGAAATTTTGAAATGGCTGAAGCATGCTCAAGTTCAACTTTCATCAAGGCTTTGAACTTAGCAAAGCTATATTCATCACCTGCTTTTTTCGCCGCGCTTTTTGCACAATCGTAAAACGCAGCGTTATCTGTCTCAAGTTGTAGTGCTGCTTTAAGGTCTGTCCGTGCCACATCACTTAATAAAATATTAAACTCATCTGAATTCCAGTCTCTTGCCTCAACAAAATATTGCTGCTGTGCACCGCAAAATGGACATTGTGTTGGTGCATCTGTACCAATATACGGGTCGCCACATATTCTACATCTAAATACCCTAACTCTTGCCATATTATTTCGCTTCTTCTTTTTACATATCCAAAGCTCGTTAGTTGTACCTAAAAAGATGTAAAAAATATATTTATGCTTTTAATAACGCCAACATCATTGTGTGTGCTTGGATCTACCTAAATGGATATCTTTATTCAATAGGTCCGAACTTGGAGATGTCACCCGTACACTCCCAATTTTTTCTAGTTTGCATACATGCATGCAGAATACTGAAGAAGCGAGACGACTGCTAAAGGCTGGATTCGAGTTTGTCTGCACGACTCCTGAAGAGATTATGCTCTTTAGGAAAAGGAAATAAATGTCAAACTTGTAAAAGTGTCCATAGTCCAAGCGTAGCGGTCATAGTCTAGTTTGGTTTAGGACATCAGCCTGCCACGCTGACGACCCGGGTTCAAATCCCGGTGACCGCACCAAAAATAATTACATATAAACATACATGCATTCCAATCATTACACCTTTTGAGTTTGGATTTCGACTTTTGCCAAGATTTTCGCCAGGTGCTTCTTATCAGTGCTCCTGATTCCTTTCCAATCTAGTAATATTTTATCAACTTCTTCTACTGTACGTTCAATGCATTTTTTAATCATTTCTGAATCAATTTGCGGAATGGCATATTTGGGGATGATGTGACCAAAGCCAATTGAACCTTCTGAAGCAATTTCCGTGAACTTGTTATTATAATGTGGCCCCCCTATTCCCACAGCGCCTTCAAATTCCTTTAGACTTCTGCAAATTGGCGCCATTGAGGCGTGGGCTACTGCTTCTGCAGCTCTTAGGTCTTCCCATTGTGCTTGAGAGCTTCCAAGTTCTACAAACATCGAGGGAACATCTAACGAAGGTCCATGATGAGTGCTTTCATATGTCACTTGATAGTCCAAGCCCAATATAGCCTTCTGTCGCATCAATTCCAGTAAGGCTTTTTTCATCGCTTTTGCTGGAGCTATTGAAATTTTTCGCGTAATGCCTCCTTCTTTGGCCTTAGCTAAATTGCCTGGAGCGTGAACTGATAATGTGGGAGTGCCACTCTTACTGCTATGGCGTGAAAGGTAAATTATTAAACTAGCATCAAAGTTATCAGCAAGATTTTGATAGTGGATTAACTCTTCATTAATTGTTACAAGTTTGATTTTATTCGTTCTTGATGTTTTATGATAAACTGGATTGTTGAAGAAGGTTTCATTCGATTTTTTAAACCGATAACTAGTCAGTAATTGCTGCTTGATATTCATGCTCGCATCATCTCTCAAAGAGGCGACAATGAGAATCATCTGTCGTCACCAAATCCGTTTTGATATACAAGTCATGTTTAAGAGTTTCCAAAAAATTTATATCACCAAGCCTTGGCTTGTTGAGAAGATTGGAGATCAGGACTATGAGACACCTGATTAATTTCAAAGACTGGACTCCATCAGAAGTCGAGTCACTTGTTGACAAAGCCATTGAGCTTAAAAAGACTCCCGAGCGATTCCGCACCTCTTTACAGCATAAATCCCTAGCCATGATTTTTCAAAAGACCTCCACAAGGACTCGTGTTTCGTTTGAAGTCGCAATGACTCAGCTAGGCGGACACGCCCTTTACCTGGACTGGATGACAACGCAATTTAAACTAGCAGCAATTAGTGATGAGATCAAATACCTTTCTCGCAATGTTGATTGCATAGTGGCTCGCTTAAAAAGAAATGTCGACCTGATGGAAATGGCTTCAGCTTCATCGGTACCCGTTATCAATGGCTGTGATAACATGTACCACCCCTGCCAAGCCGTAGCCGATCTAATGACTATAAAGGAAAACAAGGAAAGACTGAAAGGACTGAAATTAGTGTATATTGGTGTTCACAATAATGTCTGCAATTCCTTAATTGAAGCCTGTACAATGACCGGTCTGCAAATCATTGCTGTAACTCCTATTATGCATGAACCTGCACGCGATAATATATTGCTTGAAAAGGCAAAGGCAACAGGACTTTATACTAGCACTCTTGATGTTCGAGAAGCTTTGAAAGATGCAGATTTTGTATATACAGATAGCTGGGTTGACATGGAGCTTTTCCTGGACCCAAAATTCAAGAGAGAGAAAGAAGAACGCATTAGGTTGATGATGCCCTACCAGATTAACGCTGGTTTATTGGAAAAAAGCACCGCATTAGTGATGCACGATATGCCTATCCACCGAGGTTATGAGATAAGTAGCGAATTAATTGAAGGGTCCAACAGTCTAATTTATGAACAAGCTGAGAATAGATTGTACAGTGAGAAGGCTATTTTGTTAAGACTCATTTCTGGAATATAATGTCCATGCATGGTGTTTACTTTCTCAGGCTAAGGATAAAAACACCTTCAACGACTCTTCTAAGACACGTTAGCTTATAATGAATCCTATTTCAATATCATATTTGTGAATTGCTCGGGATCAAATCTCTTCAAATCTTCGTAAGTTTGACCTATACCTATGTATAATATTGGCTTTCCAGTCACATATGCCACGCTTAGAGCTGAACCCCCCTTTGTATCGGCATCTACTTTCGTTAGAATTGTGCCATCAATGCCTACGCATGTATGGAACTCCTCTGCTTGCATAACTGCGTCATTTCCCGTCAAGGCGTCAATTACGAGGAGTGTTAGATCTGGATTTACAATGCGTTTAATTTTTGCTAATTCGTTCATTAAATTTTTGTCGGTTTGAATTCGACCTGCAGTGTCGATAAGCACAACATTCATTCCATGAGCTTCCGCGTGCTTTATGGCATCAAAGGCAACAGCAGCGGGATCCGCACCATAGCTATGTTTGATCATACGAACTCCAAGTCGTTTTGCATGTTCTTCTAATTGTTCTATTGAACCTGCCCTAAAGGTATCACTGCAAGCTAGAACAACCATAAAGCCTCTTTTCATAAATAACTTGGCAATTTTGGCAATACTCGTCGTCTTTCCAGTACCATTGATTCCAACAAAAACTATAATTAAAGGTTCGCCTTTCCGCTTCTGTTCTTCAACCATTTCAAGCAGATCTATTTCTCTTCCCTTGGATAATATTTCAAGAAGGACTTCATGAAGATTTTTCCTAATAAATTCTTTTCGGTCTTCTAGACGTTTTACTTCAATCCTATTCAATCGCTTCTCCATTTCAGTAGCTATTTTCTCTGAAACTGGGAATGCTACGTCATTCTCGACTAGAGTCAATTTAAAATCATTTAGAATAGGCTGCAGAGTCTTTGCTTCTAGCTCAACGGTTGTAATCTTATTGACCAGTCCGCTAAATCCTGCCTTTAGCTTCTCGAACATCCCTCGCTGACCCCCTTTGGGCGCTTAATCTCAAAGAAACCTGATCGAGTTGTTCTCTACTTGTGCGCATCCGCTCTGCAACCTGGTTCAATTGCTGCTGTAGAGTGTTTCTAGACTTGTCAAGTTCCCCTATACGTTTTCCTACAACTTGCTTGGCCTCGTCTCTGGTCTTTTCCACTGATACTCCAGCACCCATTCCTACAACCATAGTTTCTATATCTGCAACTTCTGCTTTAATGAAAGAGCCGCCCCCAATGGGGACCAATAGAGGTACTCCTTTCTTTTCTTTTTCTAACCCTTCAATCGTTGCAGATGCAAATGCAAGCTCAGTCATGGCAGCATTTATTAAATTTATTCTATTTGCTAAAGCATCTGCCGTACCCTCTAACAATCTGAGTTCTGTTAGTAACTTTCGAAAGACTTCCTCATCACTTGACATCTACTCTTCACCTACAGCTAATCTCCTTATGGTGGAGTCTTCTATCTTCTTAGTTGGAACTTCCTCTATTTTGAGAATTTTGATCTGGAACCGTTTTGCTCTGTGCTTGCTCCCAAACTCCGTATAGATCTGTTCTTGGGCGTGTTCCGGCTTTATGGCTCTGATTTCTTTGCTGAATGACGTTCGGAAATTCGGCTTAACGATTTCACCTGTTACACGAAATACTTTGCTCATATCATTTCACCACATCAAGGGCTTGACGTTGCGTTAAACATAAATGTCAAGGTTGTGCATTGTGGTTATGTGGGCATGGTCAGTTGGGTTGGCGGGACGTGTTGGATGGTGGCGACGTTGTTGCGGAGTGGTTGAAGGATCGACCCGTGAACTCGCAGCATCATTATGGAAGTTACGTTAACGCATTTCTTAGCGCGGTTGGGTTATCTGCAGGCGCGTTTATTAAGCTGCCGATTAAGGAAGCCCGGGATCTGATTTGGAATTATGTGAAACCAATGAAGAAGCGGTTTCCCGCGAAGGCCATTAAAATACGGTCCGGTCTCGCTAGCTTGTATCGATACGGCACAGGCGGAGACGTGTTAACCTTTGACAGTCGCAGAGGAGGGGCCCATTATATTCCCTATGTGGTTAACGGGGATGGGTACATTCCGTCAAAATGGGAAGTCTACAAGGTGATGGACTGCGCAGGCAGTCTGCTCGGAACCGCAATTGTTGCAGTACTGTTTCAAAGTGGGATCCGTCCCAACGCCTTATGTAGCTTGAACTATGAGCATGTGCGACCACAATTAGAGAAAAACAAAGTACCCTTACGGTTGAAGATCACCGCGAGCATTGACTCGAAGTTGCAGGGATACAGCATGTCCTACTATTATACGTGGATCCAGGGGGAAGCGGTGAATGCGCTGAAGGCTTGGGTCGATATAAATCGATGCATGGTGGATGGTTTGACGAGAACCCTTTATTCCACAGCCGAACAGGAAAGCGGTATACCAGTAATGAGTTATATCATCTGATGCGGGGATGGCTGCAAAAGGCAGGACTGAACACGAAACGAACTTCACTCTATAATCTTCGCAAAGCCTTCTATAACGTCTTGTTAAAGACCCCTATGGATGACCCCATGTTCAAAGAAGCCCTCATAGGACACAAACTCCCAGGGTCCCGAGGCAACTACTTCGACTACCACGACCTAGACACCCTCGAAAAAGAGTATATGAAGGCAGATTTTGGACGGAGTGTTGCCAAACGGGAAGTCACGATTCTCAGAGACCAACTGCGAGAATATGAAAAGGCGATGCCCATTTACAAGCTGCTACAAAAACCGGGTATGGCAGAGACCTTGAAGGAAATGGTTAGCGATTATTTACAGAAGAAACCTGAATAGAACCCTTAGATATACTTCGCAAAATGTAGGGCAAATTAATCCTGAATTAATTTCTGCATGCATGCTTTTAGGGACTCCCCAAAATCGTCTTCGGGCTTTCCAAAAATGCAATGCTTTTCATTACCAAGGATTTTTGCTTTTCATGATAACTATACAAGTCATTGATTTCTTTAAGGGCATATTCTCTAATTTCCTCATCTTCCTTCAATGCGGCTTGCCAAGCCTGTGGATCTTTTGCTCCTTTCCAATCGCGATGGCTATCTGGAGGATACAATCCCCAAAAATAGAAAAACCTGCATGCATACATGGAAAGTGATGCTGAATGTTTAATTACAGTTCAGCCAACGTATGATGCCAACCGTATTCTCGATAGGTTTTCTTACCATTTTCTGATATAACAAAGTTGATAAACTCTTTAGATATTTCTTTGTTTCTGGAGAACCCTATAACAGCTATACCTGTACTTCTGAAAACTTGAAGGTCTCTAGGCAATTCTACAACTTCCATAGTTTCCCGCCATAACTTCTGAAAGGCATCCCAACCAAATACAGCATCAACTTTCCTCTGGTTAATCAAAGCCATGACAGCCCCACATCCATCAGCAAAATCCGTAACATTCTTCCTTATGCTATCTGTGAGTCCTGCTTTGCTCGAAATGTCATCCCACACTCCTAACAAACATCCACTTACTGAAATTCCAACTCTAACTCCTTCCCTAGTCAAATCAGAAATTGACTTTATCTTCTTCGGATTCCCCATTGACACAAGAATAGCAGATCTCCTGTAGCCAACGCTTCTCCTAGTGGGTCCAAGAATCAATCCCTTTTCTTGTGCTTCATCAAGAATGAATTCAGCTCCACATGTCAGTATGTCGCCTTTGTTAAACTCTGAAATTTCTGAAATGAGGTTTTCAGCTTTTCCCACAGTAAATTCAAAATTTGTACCAAGGTTTGCCGTAAACTCTTTAGCACATTTCTTGACGGGTGGAGCCACTGCACCTGAAGAGTAGACATG
>CP070649.1:372714-388066 GCA_020354575.1 Candidatus Bathyarchaeota archaeon
TGTATGATGCTGTGAAATGGAAGCAATTCGATCAACATAATCCTCTTGCAGAGCAGGAGTTTGATGTAAACCTAACACAATAAGACCATCTACTTCGGGTGCCTCAAACAAGATTCTAGCTGAAAGTTCAAACATTTCAGAAGTGGCAGACCCCGTAATATCCACTGGATTTGAACTAGCTGCAAATTTAGGTAACTTTCCTTTTTGCTTTAGATTCTCAAATTTATCAAGGATTTCTTGAGAGAAGCTTTTCACGGTTAACCCTAAAGAAATGCATTCGTCCACAGCCATCACACTAGGTCCACCAGCCGAGGTCAGTATTCCTATATTATTCCCCGTAGTAGGAGGTTGAAAAGCAAAAGCTTTGCCAACATCGAAGAATTCTTCCATATCCCTCACACGGATGATTCCAACTTGCGAAAAAGCTGCGTCGTAGATTTTGTCAGAGCCTGCAATTGCTCCTGTATGAGACGCTGCTGCCCTAGCCCCTGCTTTCGTTTTCCCACTCTTAAAGGCAATTATTGGTTTTGTTTTTGTGACTTTTTCTGCAGTCTTCATGAAAGCTCGTCCAGCTTCAATGGATTCAGCATAAAGTAATATGACCCACGTCTCTTCATCACATAAAAAGTACTCGAGCATCTCGGCTTCGGTGACATCGCATCTATTTCCGAAACTTACGAATTTGCTCACTCCCATTTGTCGTCCAGTCAAATAGTCAAGCGCAGCAACACCGAAAGCCCCACTTTGGGTCATCATTGCTATGTGTCCAGCCATAGGTCTCGGAGTAGCAACAAATTCATCTCCCGTTGTCAATACTTTCGTTTCTGGGAGAAATAGCATGTCCACTCCAGTCCTGACATCATAGACGCCTAGACAGTTAGGTCCTAAAACTCGCAGATTGGCTTCTTCTGCAACTGAAACTATAGCATTTTCAAGCTTGATATTTCCGATTTCACTAAATCCAGCTGAAATTATTACTGCAGCTTTTACGTTCTTTTTAGAGGCTTCCTTAATGATGCCAAGGACGACGTTTGCTGGCACAACTATTACCACAAGTTCGATGTCTCCTGGGATCTTAGATAATGACGGGAAGCTCTTATACCCAAGGATCTGATTCTCATGCGGATTGACTGTGAATAATTCTCCCTTAAATGTTCCTCTACGTTTATTCTCTACAAAATTCTTGAAAATTACATGTCCTGCTTTATGGGCCTTCTTAGATGCACCCACAACTGCAACTGATGTCGGATTGAAAAATGTATTCATTTGACTGGCTGTCTTACTCATTTTGCATTCATGCATGCTGCATTCCAAGTTTACACATATTCTGTTTAACTGAATGATCTAATTATAACAATTGGCTTGTGTTCTGCCGCCTCGAGCATTTTCCAGGAGACACCTGTTGGTTTTACATTAAAGGCGGCTGCAATATCCCATATTGTCCTTCCCATGCCATGACCTCGAGCGCGATTTGCCATTTCTGCAATCTCCAATGTCTCTTCGACACTTATGTTTGTGCCTAAAATAACTAGGGGAGTGGCCCTTTTCTCCAACTTGAAGGATCTTCCAATTAAGTACGCAATGAACCCTCCAAATGATCTAATACCATCAATTGCTTTAGATCTTGAAGAAAAATGAAAGCACTTCCATGTATACGTTTTATCAGTGTCTACAATCATAACGACTACTTCCTTTCTTAACATCGTTCTTATACTTTCGCGGATTCTTTTTGCTACCTGTAAGGGGTGTTTTAGTGGTAAACTAACATACGAATAAGGCAGGTTTGTGGCATCAATTCCACCTTCAGAGGCATGCCTTAAAGCTTGCAATAATCCCACTCGCTGCAATGCTACCTGTTTATGGGCACTGCCTTCTTCAATAGGGTAATTTCTTAGATGTTGAATAGTTTTTCCCCGTAGATGGCATAATGGTCCAAGGACATAAGGCCAAAAATATCGCATCCAGTATTTCGCCAAAAATCTCGCTGTTCGATTTGGCAGGATTTTGCTCTCATCGTATATATTTCCAGTTGCTGTGGAGATTGCCTTCTCAGAAATTACTATAAAATCCCCATCTTGCACTTTATCTTTTAACGCTGTGACAATTTTAGCAATATAATCTTCTTTTGGTTTCCAGAACTTGGATTTTATTGCTAAAAATTTATAATGACTCACTATTGGTCACGACATGCCTTGATAACCTTATTTATGCTATATTTTGGGGGTCTCCGCAAGGAATTTACGAAGCTGATATAGTCCGGGATGTTCTCCAGTTGGGCTGCTAATATAAAATGCTGCAATAGCATTAGCCAATGTAAGCCTCATTTCAGCAGATAGATTATTTAAGTCTCCATAGATATTCCCAGCGTTCCAAGCGTCACCTGCCCCCGTCGCCCTAAAAGCTTTCACCTTGAAAGCTGAAACCATGGTTCTGCTAGTTTCTATAAAGGAGGCAGAATAAGAGGTCGCGTGAAGATCGATACGACTTGTGAGCCTTTTTGCCAGAATTTTCGCACAGTCTTTTGCTTGGGCAGCAATCGATCTGTGTTGTTTCTGAAGTTCAGCTGTCTTTTTGGGGTCGATAAATTTGGCATAAGCAGTTGCCTCATTTTCGTTTAGACTCAAGACATCTATAAGACTTTGATGAAGTAACACTTTCTTGATTAGAGCGGGAATTTTAGATCTATTAGTGAGCGGGTCCGCAGTATCATAGTAGGTTTTTCCTCTACCTTTGCTTTTTACATATTCAAAAACTCTCTGTGCAAGGTCAGTGCCATATTTGCGCGTGCCAGCCCAATTAGAAATATAAACGTAGTCACAGTCTTTCAAAAGGCTCCAATCTTTCTCCGTGAGATCTTGTGGCCCAAAGTTCTTCAAAGAGCCAAGATCACGTAGCATCACATTTCTTTTCTCCCCCTTATGTGAAAATTCCAATGCAGTAGTAGTGGACATGTGATCAGTCATCTTAATATGCGAAAAATCAATATTGGGTTGCTGAAAGTAGAATCGGAGCAGATTCATCCCAAGCTTATTGGTGCAGATCAAAGGAAAGACATGTACACCCAAAGCAGCTAAAGCAGCTGCTGTATTAACAGCATTTCCTCCGCGAGAATCTATCTGCATTACATTATCTATACTCCCACCCTTGCGGGTCACGACTTGCTTTAGAATGGTAGAAAACTGCTCTATACTTCCATTCCAAAAGGCAAAACGATCAAGAAAAAAGTCAGGCAACAATGCAACATTAAATTGTTTGGGCTTCAATCTTTGCAAATGACCAAGAAGTTTCTCCACTTCTTCAGCAATAATCAAGATGATTAGCTCCACACGCAATAGGCTATTTCAAACAGATAACATTTGCATGTTCAAGCGGATTGGGTATATGATATTGCTTGCAATAATCAAATCCAGTTCAATTTTGCAAGGCTATGCAAGTAAACGTTTTTCTATGCTGCAAATCAAGCAGATTCGGGGGTAAATGTGCATTGACACGAAAGTTTTTCATATTTGAATTGACCATGTTTCTTAAAGATAGAGATGCCTACAGAGCTTGACGAAACAGCTGCAATAGAAAAGGCTAGTGAATACGAACGCCAATATAGTTGGGCAAAGGCAGCAAAATGTTACGAGCAAGTGTTGAACTCAGAGAAGAGAAGTTCTTCTTCATTATCGACTTTAGAAAAGCTCGGGGTTTGTTATAGTTTTGCTTGCACGCAAGCGAACTCATTGGAAGAATTCACGAAACTTAGATTGCAGGCAGTAGATGCCTACAGAATGGCAGCTCAAATCTATGAAAAGGATGGCAGCTCAAAAGGGCAAGGGAGAAGCGCCAATTACGAAGCCAAAGCTCATTATTTGGAATCTTGGTTAATCTCTGACCCCCAAAAAAGAAGAGAGTGCTTAGATAAGTGCCATTCCTCAAGCTTGAAGAGCTTAGAGACTTTTCAAAGTATTGGAGATAAATTGAATTATGGAAGAGCTTGTAACGATTTATTAATTTGCCTTCTTGAACGGATGTGCATAGCGTCCGACTCGGGAGAAATGAGAAATCTTGCTCTAGAAGGAGTTGAATATAGCAAGATTAGTGTTGATGTCTTGTCAAAACTTGGCAACGAGAGTGAACTTTTACGCACGTATTTCACATCGAGTCTCCTATTCTGGTATGCCCATGGATGCATGCCAGATTTGAAGGATCTTGTGCAAACAAGTTTACAGCATTCAGAACAAGCGCTAATGTTGTCAGAAAAAGTTGATAACCTATACCACTCAGCCAGATCACATTGGGCAGCAGCATTGTGCAAACTCATTTTCACTGAGAAAGCTGACATGGCGCAAAAGCATGCTGAGCAAATGCTAGAATATGGAGACGTGTTAAAGGATAATTATATCAAAGGTGTAGCGTATTACATACTTGCGTTTGTCACTAATTGGTTGGCCATCAGAGAACCAGATCCGGATAAAAAGAAAAAGGAACACGAAAAAACCATTAAGCACTCTAAAGATGCAATTCGTCATCTTCAGCTAGCTTCTCAAGACTTTTTTATAGCTGAAACTTGCCTCTTCTATGCTGAAGCTTACACCTCGCTAACGAGAGACTTTGCTCCTCGCTTAGAAGAGAAAAACACAATGCTGAAAAAAGCGATAGAGATCGGACGGGACGGATTGAAACATGCCATGCGCTCAGGTTCTCTTGATGCTACAGGATCCACACTTCATGCGTTGAGCAAAGCCTTACACTTTTATGCCAACCTTAAAACAGTCAATGATGAAAAGAGAGAGCTGCTCGAAGAATCTTTGCAGCATAGAAAAGAATATGTGGATGTCACGGAGCGAGCATTTCCAGCGAACGATTGGATCTGCGGTGTTGGCAAAAGCTATGAAGGAATCATTAAAGCTGATTTGGCAAAAATAGAAACAATAAAGGACAAGCGAATAGCTACCCTAGAAAGTGCTACCTCTGATTTGGAAGATGGTGTGAAACATTGCGAAAATTGGGTTTCGACACGCTTTGTGCCTACACAATTAGTTGCTGTCGCAAAATTTGAAGATGATTTTGGACGCATTCTCAATGATCTGTATCTATTAACAAAGAAAGAGTCTCTTCTGGTTAAGTCAATTGAGACTCATGAACTCGCTGCAAAAAACTACAAGAAAGCCAACTTGTCCAGCCGTGTCGCTGAATCCCATTGGAAAATAGCTCAAACCCAAGAGCTCTTGGGCAACTATAAAAAAGCTGCAAAGAATTTTGAGAATGCTCACACAGAGTATACAGTTGCTGCTAAAGAAATACCCCAGTTTGCAGACTTCTATCAAGGTTACGCTTCCTACATGAAAGCTTGGAGTGAAATCGAAAGGGCCAAGTCAGCTCACGAACAAAAAGAATATTCTTCTGCTATGAGCTATTACCAGAAAAGCGCTAACCTTCTTAATCAATCGAAGCCATGGAGTTATCTCTCTTCAAATTTCCATGCATGGGCATTTCTGGAAAAAGCGGAGGATTGCAGTCGAAATGAAAAAATCGAAGAGTCAATCGAAGCTTTCAAGAAGGCAATTGATCTCTTTTCTGAATCTAGAGGATTTCTTCGAGTAGAGTTAGCTAAAATTGAGAAATCAGATGAAAAGGCATTAGCTGAAAGACTCGTAGTGGTTTCCAATACGAGGGCAAGGTTCTGTCATGGGAGATTAGCTCTGGAAGAAGCAAGGATTCTTGACAGGCAAGGAGAACACAAAGCAAGTGCTGAAAAATATGGTTTGGCAGCTAACACCTTCAGGCAAACTATTGAGTTTGACTCTGAACAATCCTCCAAGGAGATGGAACAACTTGTTCACTTCTGTCAGGCCTGGCAGAAAATGATGATGGCAGAAGCACGGGCTTCTCCTGCGATGTATGGAGAAGCAGCAGAGCTTTTCAAACTTGCCAAAGATTACTCGTTGGACCAAGCATCGAGTTCATTTGCACTCGCAAATAGCAGCTTTTGTAGGGCTTTAGAAGCGGGGGCAGAGTTTGAGACTACAAGAGACAAAAAGCTGTACATGGCTTCTAAAAGGCATATGGAGGCTGCTGCTAATTACTATCTCAAGGCAGGCTCGAAAACGGCTTCAGCATATGCCGAAGGTACTCAGCGATTGTTTGATGCGTACATCTTTATGGATAATGCGAAGCGGGAAACAGATCCGGACAAAGAGGCGAGGTTTTATGTAATGGCAGAGAAGGTGCTTCAGGCTTCTATCACCTCTTACAAAACGGCGAAGCATCCTGAAAAGACTGCGCAGGTCAGTCAGCTTCTAGTGAGGGTTAGTAAGGAGCGAGAATTAGCGATTTCATTAAGTGAAGTGTTGCATGCACCAACTATCACCTCTTCCACAGAGAGTTTTGTGACATTGACTCCAACCGAAGAAAAAGCGGTGGGTCTAGAGAGATTTGAGCATGCAGACATTCAAGCGAAGTTAGTTCAGCATATGATAGAAACTAGAATCGGAGATACTTTTACCTTAGAGATGCAGATTGTAAATGTGGGCAAAGAAGCAGTTCTATTGGATAAAATTGAAGGGATCGTTCCTGAAGGTTTTGAACCAGCTCTTTTACCTGATTATTGCCAGATTGAAGGTCAGCACCTCATAATGAAAGCGAAACAGCTCAATCCGTTGAGGACTGAAGAGATAGCGATTTCCCTTAGACCAATTGAAAAGGGAACCTTTCCAATAAATCCGAGAATTGTGTGTATTGACCAAAATGGAAATCAGATAGATCGAAAACCTCAACCAA
This sequence comes from Candidatus Bathyarchaeota archaeon, assembly GCA_020354575.1. Taxonomy (GTDB): domain Archaea; phylum Thermoproteota; class Bathyarchaeia; order Bathyarchaeales; family SOJC01. The sequence goes on from CP070649.1 coordinate 379,480, forward strand.
CAAAGATTGAAGTTTTAGAGGCCACTCTTCCAGGCCGAATTACTACGGGATACAGAGATCTTGACAACCTGTTACTCGGTGGCGTTCCAGAGGGCTATGCTGTAATATTAGCATCTCCTTCATGCGATGAAAGGGATCTTCTGGTTAGAAGGTTTCTTGAAGCGGGAGCAAAGGAGGGGCAAACAGTTTTTTATGTCACAATAGAAGCGAGTGGAGTCATAGATTTGGCGGAAGAATTCCAGTCAAACTTTCACCTTTTTGTCTGTAATCCGCGAGCGGACTCAATAGTCAAGAGTCAACCGAATATTGTCAAGTTGAAAGGTGTGGAAAATCTCACAGATATTAATATTGCTTTATCCTCCGCCTTTCGCCAGTTAGATACAAGCCCAAAACGACCAAGAAGAGCTTGCATTGAGATCATCTCAGATGTATTACTGCAGCACCATGCTGTGATCACTCGAAAATGGCTAACAGGCCTGCTCCCTGACCTCAAGTCAAGGGGTTTCAGTACATTAACCATAATCAATCCCATGATGCATTCTTCTGAGGAAGTGCATGCAATCGTAGGTCTCTTCGATGGGCGAATTCGCATTTACGAAAAAGATATTGAAGGTGGCTTACGAAAGTTCCTGAAAGTGGAAAAGCTCTATAACAAAAAATATCTCGATACCGAATTGCTCTTAAGAAAGGAGAAATTGGAAGCTTAAAGGAAAAGTATTGCGCTTCAAATCAATCCCTTTAAGGGATAAGATGGAATAGAAGAAAAGGGGGAGGGGGCTATTAAGCAAGAATCCCTTTGTCTATTCCGACCCTATTTTCCCCAGGAACTAAAAAGGGAGAGACGAGAAAGAGATCCTCAGCTTAGCAAGTCCTTATAGACACGAATATGGTCAACTTTTTGTTCCATAAACACACTGATTTTAGTTTCCTCTTTAGAGAAAGAGAGGAGTTTGACAGTATTTCCTTGTACAAGTATATGCTTGATGTCACCAAGGTCAAAAGTGTCTGATAGCTTTTGACTTGCTTCTAAAGCAGAAGAAGACAAAACTGCATAATCGATAATTTTTCCCGATTCTTTCAAATCGATACTAGCAGACTTGACATTTCTCAAGATATAACCGATAATGCCATCTTTAGCTTTCACTTTGTCAATGTTTTGTTTAATTCTATCTCCTAAATTTAATTCTTCTTTATTTTGATTCTTGCTTTGAGTCTTCTCAGGTTGCTCCTCAAATTCTTCTTTTGTATCATCTTCAAAAGCTTCTGAGAGGTCAAGCGGAATCTTGGTCTCTTCTTCCTTCAAAGCTACTTTGCTTGATTTACGCCTTTTAGGTGTCATACAATTCATCTCCATCAAGAAATTGCAGGTTTAACTCTTACTAACTCACCTTTCCTGATTTCTAACGTCTGACAAAGCTTTTCAGGAATGCGGATGATTGCTTTGTTTTCTAACTTCGAGCCATCGAGTTTTTTAACTTTGCATTGAGTTGTTTGTCCATTAAATGACTCGATCTCTACATGGTCAATATCTTTACCATTCAGAGTTTCTTCCCATTGATTCACAATATCCTCGCTAATTTGAACAGTATCGTTGCGAACGAGCAGACCTCCAAAACTCTCGACTATTAGTTGTTCAGACGGTAATTCTATTTCAGACTGCTCACTCGCTCCTTCATTGACATCCATTGTTTCTTCCACTTCACTTGTTCTTTCGCCAAAGAGCTCTTCTCGTAATTCTTTCATTCCCTTTGGTTCCACTAGAGTTTCATCTTGCTCCAATGGAGTTTCCTCTTCCTCTGTTTCCAGCAATGGACGGGATGGAGGAAATTGTTTGATGGATGTAGAGTCAAGGCTGTCTAGCAGTTTTATTACAGTTGGGATTAGAACACGTGCAAACGTTTGCAAATACTGCATATCTGTTTTTCTCGAAGCAATTATGGTCAAGTACATATCATTGATATAGGATATGTGAACATTACTTTTGCTTCCCTCGATAACCATGGAGTTTAAACCGCCTATTGTGTCGGCTTTCTCTAAAATTCCCTCCAGAGAGCTTACAACTTCATTAATAACTTCCGCTGGAGTGTCAGCGTCTCCTGCAATAACTGTTGCTTTTTTATCGAAGAGGAAAGATGTCTGTACGTCAGGACAAACATTTCGAATTTCAGTGAGAACATTTCTTAGCGCAAATGCATATGTATCGTTATTCATATCTCTTCACTTTGCAAATCTAAGAAATTTTGAAAAGCACTCTCTCCGGTACTCCGTCATTCTCAAGAACGAGATATCTCAATCCATCAGTGTCACCAATTTGGTCAACCCATTTTAAAGCTTCTCGCGATTTCTGCAAAACTAAGAGCCTATCCTGTTGGCTTCTAACGACTTCTTCTATTGCAGTCAATTCATGGAACGGGTTGGCATCCAACACGACGTTCATGCCACCTACGGAAATCTCACCAAGGTTTTCATGGGTTGACTTTTTACCAGCGAGTTTGAAGACTACATCTCGTATCTTCTTTGATCGTTCAGCTAACGCTCGAATCTCATCAAGGCGGCGCAAATACTCGCCAAGCATGCTTTTTGTGCTGCTAATTTCATTATCGATTCTCTTAGCGATATCTGAGGCTGATTCATACTCTTTTAATTCTATTACCATTTTTAAACCTCCAAAGATAGTGGAAGAAGAGGGTGCTTCTACCTACCCCCTTTCTAAAAGGAAAAAAGGGTGGTTGATGTTTAGGTGCCTGGAGCATTTGCTACCCATGTGATCTTTGTACCTTGCGTAGTAAGCAAATCAAAACTGTACTGAAGGCCATCAGACCAACCGACGTTAGGAATTGTAACATCTGCAGAATTACCATTGTCAATTGTTACTGTACCTGCAAGAGTCTTTGATTCACCGTTTACTGTAGCTGCTGTATCAATAGTAAAGGATGAAGATCCAGTATTCTGAATTCTCAGAGTGACTGAATTGGTGGAGTTACCTGAGGCTCCATTGAAGGTCGCTGATACAACGTTAAATTGTTCTGTTTGCATGAATGTGAATGTTAGTGCGCCCATCCAAGCGGCAACTGCAATTGAGACGGCAACTGTCACTGCTATCAATATGATCGCTGCAACGACTGGGCTCAAAGCTTTTCTGCTCTTCAGAAGTCTCTTCATTTCTGTTTCTATCCCTCCTTTTTTCAGGTTCACAAGAAACATAACCGCATATTGAGATTTAAATCTTACTAATCAAGACATCATATTATCAGGGCAGTTTACCCACACACATTCAGCACGTCTACAATCAAGACAGGTCTGTTTTAACATGAACGAAAGATCCTTCAAACGATAAAATAGCGTGGTTTTATGTCGATAAAGCGCTCGATTCTTTTTAGATATAATCAGACACGCATTCGGGCAAGATGGATACTCTCATCATCTCATTGCATTTCCGTCATCAAACGCCTATTTTTTTTGCAGCTTCAGATAAATCGAGTGAAACCGACCTCGCTTTGGTTGGTTCACCACTTCACGACCATCTTCGAGCTTGATAATAGTCATCAAGCATCCGCTCAAATTCACTTCGTTTAATGCGACCACCTCTCGAAGCTCCTTTGGGGATTGGGTCTTCAAACACTCTTGGAGGCAGAGAATCATCGCTTCTCGTTAGCCCTTCTCTCACGTTAAACGCTCTTTGAAGATTATACACTCTTTCGCCGATGATCATGCATGCATGAGGAGCCAGTGGTTCAGCTTTGAAAGAGAGATGTGTTAAGTTTACTCGTAAGAGTTTGCTGGCATATCCCTTCATGCCATCCACAAGGTTAGATTATACTCTCAGTTCTTTAAACCATTTTTCCATTACCAGAGCAGGCGATCCAGATTCATCCTTAATTTTCTGTTTTGCTGGAGGGCTCGTCGCATAAAAGGGGATAGTTCTCGAAATTCGCTCTTGGTATGTAGGAATAAGTTCGTTCTTGTAGAATACACCTATAGGAATTTTGTCTCCCCACTCTTTCGCTTTTTTGAGAGCAGCCAGAGATTTTTCCAGATCTTCATCAGCGGTTCTTACTACAGGGTCCCAGCCTGTTTCTGCCAATTTGTAAATTCTAGGGTTTGGATTTCCAGTTTCCGGATTTACCCTATCTAGTCCGCCATACCAATCTTTCGTGTTAATGTTATTGTATGTCGGGCAGGGTTGTTGTATGTTAACAAGTGCTAATCCTTTGTGGTTGATGGCCTGAACCAGAAGATCACTGGTATGTCTTACATCATAGGCATATGCTCTTGCAATAAAGGTATAACCTGCTGTAAGGGCCATAGCAATTGGATTGATTGCTGCATTAACATTTGGTTTGGGCAAGGATTTTGGCTGCAGTCCCAATTGAAGTGTTGGAGATGCTTGTCCTTTTGTTAGTCCATAAACTGCATTATCATGTATAATGTAGGTCAGATCGACATTTCGTCTTCCTGTGCTTGCGAAGTGCCCCACGCCAATTCCAAGGCCATCTCCATCCCCCCCAGCAGCTATTACTTCTAAACTAGGATTGGCCAACTTTATTCCAATTGCAAAGGGCAGAGTCCTTCCATGCAACGTGTGGACACCATTCACATTCATGAAGTGAGGGGTTTTGCCTGAACATCCAATTCCTGAAACAATAACTACCTCGTATGGTTTCAGCTGTAGCTCAGCTAATGCCATCTGCAGTGCAGCATATATACCAAAGTTGCCACAGCCAGGACACCAATCTACAAATAGAGGAGTTTTATAATCGGATGCTTTAAGACCCATGGATCAACACCTGCCTTTTTTCTGCATTTTTGCGAAGTATCTTCTTCAAAGCTTCATATACTTCGGTTGTGGTCATGGGGCGACCATTGTATTTGAGAATGAAATAATCCATGAAAATCCCTGTCTTTTCAGTTATCGTTGCTGCCAGTTGACCAGAGTAGTTCATTTCAATGGCTATCTTCATTTCTGCTTGCCCCAAAATTCTTTCAATACTATTACTCGGTAATGGTTGGATCATACGAATCTGTAAGAAGGCCAAGTTAAATCCCTCTTTTCTAAGAAGTTCCATGGCTTCCAGTATTGCACCTTTAGTTGACCCCCAGCTTATGATTATGTTCTTAGTTTCTTCTTGCCCAAAGAAATTAAATTTCTCTTCAGATGGGATCTCTTCACCGGCTTTTACAAGCTTCTTCATTCTCTTTTCCATCATTTGATTTCGATTCAAGGGTTCTTCGCTTATATGGCCAATTTCATCGTGTTCATCCCCTGTATACCACATTAGAGCTCCTTTGGTTCCCAGAAATGCTCTAGGTGAGATGCCCGAGTCTGTGAATCTGAATCGTTTGTATTTACCAATCTGCAAATCATCCCTTGATGCGATTTCTCCACGATCTATTTTCACTTGGCTCAAGTCGAAAACCTTGTAACTTTGTGTGCTATTAGCCATAGCCTTGTCTATTAGGTGGATGACGGGCATCTGATACTTTTCTGCGTAGTTGAAGGCTCTAGCAGCATCGAAAAAGCATTCTTTCATATCCCCAGAGGCAAGGACAATCCTTGGAAATTCACCGTGTCCGCTGTGAATTACGAATCTCAGATCGTCTTGTCCATGGCGTGTTGGCAAGCCTGTAGAAGGAGCTCCTCGTTGATAATAAGTAATCACAATCGGGACTTCATTATTTCCGGCCCAGCTCAGACCTTCCACCATCAAGGAAAATCCAGGTCCCGATGTTGTAGTTGAAGCTCTAGCTCCAGCCAGAGCTGCTCCGGAAGCCATGTTTACTGCTGCAATCTCATCTTCAGTTTGGATAACAAGTATTGCCCCGTTTCCACTCTGCAATTTAAATACTTCATGAGCTTCCAGAAATTCGCTTTCATCGGCAGCTGGCGTAATCGGATAATAAGTTTGTATTCTGCATCCGCCTAAAACTTTGCCTAATGCGACAGCTTGGTTACCTAAGAGAAAGATTCTTTCTTCATGGATATCCAATTTCTTAAACTTATGTGGAAAATCATCATCGAAGTTCTGTTTGGAGTATTCATAGGCTTTGTTGAAAGCAGAAACATTCATCTTAACAACTCCAGGTTTTTCGCGAAACACTACTCCGATGGCTTTTTCAACCAAGCTGGCATCATAGTTGAGCAGTCCAAAAGTCGTACCTAGAGCCAAGATGTTTTTCATTCTGGTTACTCTGCTCAGCTTTTCAATTCCAAACTCGTCACCCACTTCTTTTAACAAATCCAGAAATGGAACAACATAGACGCGAGTTTCTTTCTCCTTAGCTTCTTCTATCAGATCGATGATTGTCTTGTGTGTTCTCTTGCTTCCATGGTTTTTCATAATTAGCTTCATCAATTCAGATGGCAGTGTTCGTATTTCCGAGATTGCCAAGTTGAGATCGCTTTTATCAATGATTATTCCCCCTTTTGGTGTCACCTCGCGAATGTGTCTAACTATTGTTTCAGCGTCGAAGGCAGCGAGCAAATTCACATCATTGACATTAGCTGCAACAGGTTTGTTGGAAACTCGAAAGTGAAAATAACTATGTAAGCCTTTGACATTGGAGTGATATTCTCTCTTTCCGTAGAGATGGTACCCTCCATAACCAAAACCCCGACCAAAAATGTTTGCGGAGGTATCGATGCCGCTCCCTTGAGGGCCACCTATCATCCAGTTGAATTCTTTTCCAGTCAATCTTCTCCTCTCTCAGAGACTATAGGTTACCCACTGGTTGCAAGACAAGCCCCGATGCAGCAAGTGCATTGATCAGCTTCGCCACAATAAGGACATACGCATTTGCATTTATCAATAGGACTGCCGCAATTTTCACATGGAATTTGAATCTCAGTTTGTTTCAGATTCTTCACCCAGATTAGTTAAGTAACCAGTAAAATCATTAAGGCTTTTCCCCATCTCTGGTAAAAGTAAATATATTTGAAGGTTCGATTATTCGCAGAAGAATTAGGAGTGATCGAGATGCCTATTGACCCAGACTTTGCAACAAAACCAAAAGCGGGTTCTCATAACGACCATGATGTACGAGGAGAAGTGAAACCGCCGGAGAAGTTGGGAATTCACGGTACACAAGTAGCTGTTGACCATGATGTGTGCAACGGGGATGCTATCTGTGTCTCAGTTTGCCCCGTATCTGTTTTTGAAATGATTGATAGCCCTGGACATCCTCTCTCAGATCAAAAGTCAGATCCCATAAATGAGTCTGAATGCATCTTTTGCAGAGCCTGCGAAACCAGCTGTCCCACTCAAGCAATAAAAATAACAGAACTCTAGTCACCGAAAAGCTCCATTCTCGCTTTCTCAATATAGGATAAGTGGCAAAGTGATGGATAATAGGAAAAGAGCTCAAAAGATCATTAAGCGACTCACTGATAGGCATCCCGACGCTGGAATTGCAATTAACTTTCGGAGTCCATTAGAGCTTTTAGTTGCCACAATACTCTCAGCTCAATCGACCGATAAGACAGTCAACGAAGTGACTAAGAACTTGTTTAAGAAATATCAAAAGGCTGAGGACTATGGGAATGCAAATCTCCATGAGTTGGAGAATGACATCAGATCGACTGGTTTTTATCATAGCAAGGCAAAATATCTTAAAAAAACGGGTCAGATACTTTCATCGAAGTTTGATTCCAAGATTCCGACTTCAATGAATGAGCTAATTACACTGCCAGGAGTTGGAAGAAAAACTGCAAATATTGTTCTTTCAAACGCTTTTGGAGTAGTTGAAGGAGTAGCTGTAGACACCCATGTTCAGAGACTTGCCCAACGCTTGGAATTAAGTAATAACAAGACCCCAGATAAAATTGAGTCGGATTTAATGAAGCTCCTTCCAAAGGAACAATGGTCAAGGTTTACTGATCTGCTAATTTTTCATGGCAGACGAGTTTGTACGGCTAGGAAACCCAATTGCAGGGAATGCACTATTAATAGACTTTGTCCTTCAGCCTCAACCTTCGGATGATGGAAAACTAACGCAATTTATGGGGAATATGTATCATTTGTCATTTCAGCAAACATTTTTCTTTTCGCCTTACATATCGGGCAGATGTAGGGAGGATCTTCCCGAAAACAGAGATATCCACAGACTTTGCAGTACCAGATTTTCATTTTCGTCCCAGAAATCTTGTTAACCTTGTATGTATTTGCTTTCGAGGATCTATCAGCGAGAAGATCTGCTGCCCGTTGAGCACGATCTTGTTTCTCTTGTGGTCTGCGCTCGGGAATAGGATGCATTGGAGTTTGACGGGCAAATAGATCTTTTCTTACATAGAGAGCACAGTAGCAGCTTCCAAATTCTTCAACATCAGGATCTCGATAGTCGCAAGGGCATACTATATCTCTGTCAAGCTCAAATTCCCCTGAGGCAAGTCTACATGGACATGAGGGGTAGCCATAGCGTTCCTCGTTGTGCTTGAGTCCTTCAAGAAGATCCTTGAGAAAGCTAGTATCAGGATTTAGATAATAGCCATGTGTCTGTGCATCACTTTCCGCCCTTTGACGTACTCCTTCCAGAGTAATCAGCTTTCCAAAGCCTCCATTATCCGATCTTCATGAAATCCATTAATCAGAGT
>CP070649.1:388166-402146 GCA_020354575.1 Candidatus Bathyarchaeota archaeon
TGGCCTACAGGACTATTGAAGAAGAGCACTGGAAACCTGACATTGAGGATATCAAATCTAAGATATCCCAACGTACAAAAGCACTTCTACTCATAAATCCGAATAATCCTTGTGGGGCTATGTACGATAGAAATATTGTGAAGAAGATCATTGATTTAGCAGCTGAAAATGATTTATTAATATTATCTGACGAGATCTATGATCAAATAGTGTATGATGGGCGCTTTCTTAGCACTGCAAGAATTGCGAAGAGCTTCCCAGTAATTGGACTAAATGGCCTATCCAAAGCCTATTTAATGACTGGGTGGAGACTAGGCTACCTTTATTTTAAGGATCCTGATGGAGAGTTACAGATGCTAATTGAAAGCATTAAAAAAGAATCCAGAATAAGGCTATGTACAAACACCCCCGTTCAAAAGGCAGGTGTGGCAGCCTTAACTGGGAAGCAGGATCACCTTGATGATATGGTTAGGAAACTGCGGAAAAGAAGAGACTATGCTTGGAAGCGCCTAAATGAAATAGAAGGGATCAGATGTACGAAACCAAGAGGGGCGTTTTATGTGTTTCCAAAGATCGATGGCATTGGAGAGCGTTGGAAAACTGACTTTGAGTTTGTACTCGACGTTTTGCAGAAAATAGGGGTTCTCTTCGTGCATGGGTCTGGCTTCTGCGAGAATTATGGCGCCGGTCACGTTAGAGGAGTTTTCTTACCTCCAGTGAAAATTCTAGAAAAAGCATTTGATTTGCTGGACAGTTTCATGAAAAATGATTGATTGGCAACAAAGTTCAAAACTAGCAAATAGGGACACCTTCCTGCGGATCACGGGTGAGCTTCAGATATTCTCTCATTAATTCTTGTGTGATAGGACCAGGCTTTCCATCCCGAATTTTTCTTCTATTTATCTCTATTACTGGAACTATTTCTGCTGCAGTTCCTGTGAAAAAGACCTCGTCAGCAAAAAACAGATCCGCAGGAGTAATCTCGTTTTCAATTGTCCTGTACCCAAGTTTTTGAGCCTCTTCGATTACGACATTTCTCGTGATTCCACGAAGTGCACCAGTGGATGTAGGTGGTGTTATGATGACTCCATTGGATACAATAAAAATATTTTCTGCGACTCCTTCACACACACTCCCTTCTTTGTTTAAGCAAATTGCTTCATCAACACCTGCATTATTCGCCTCAATTTTGGCAAGTATACTGTTCAAATAATTCAAAGATTTCACTTCGTGAGTTGTGGCATCTACTGGATCCCGTTTGACCCAAGAGATTATGGCTTTGAGACCTTCTTCTTTTGCTCCTTTCTCGTGAAGCTTAATTCGGTCTGTGATAATGACTATTGTGGATTTAGAACACTTCCTCGGGTCGAGACCTAAGTCCCCAATCCCTCTTGAGACAACCAAGCGGATATAAGCCGTGGTATGTCTATTTCTTTTCAATGTTTCTATAACGGCTTTTGTCATTTCTTTCTTAGTCAAGGGAATATCTAGCATTATTGCATGAGCAGAAGAATATAGCCTATCAATATGCTCCTTCAGTTTGAAGACACTACCATTGTAAGCTCGGATTCCTTCGAAAACTCCATCGCCGTAAAGAAACCCGTGATCAAATACAGAAATTTTTGCTTCTGACTTCAGGTAGTACTCTCCATTTATGTATACATAAATTTCTCTCATCTCCATTTCACCATCTCCTTTCTGGAATTCCTAAAATAATTCTATTTGCTGATATATTTTTTGTAGGTTAACCATGAAATTGTGGTCGTTGAGATAATCGTTGGGGTAGCGGTAAAGGACTAAACGGTTTATCCTTTGTTTTCCTTAGAATTTCATCGATGAGTTCCTGAAGCTTCATTTTTCTGATTTTTCCAGTAAGGCGATCGCGGACTGGCAAATTTATTGAGTTTATCTCCTTTTGACCAATGACTATAACGTAGTTTATCCATTCCGTTTCTGCTTCTCGAATTTTTTTTTGCATAGTCAATGGGCGATCGTCAAAATCCGCTCGAATGGAATTCTTGCTAATGCTTTTAGTAATTCTTTCAGCATCTCTCGAAAACTTGTCAGATACAGGTATTATTCTCACTTGGGTTGGTGAAAGCCAAAGGGGAAGAATTGGAACCTCTCCCATCTTCTGTTCTTTGTATGCCTTTTCTAGCAAAGCATAGATGCATCTTTCAACTCCGCCACTTGGTGAACAATGCAAAATCAATGGATGTTGCTTTTCACCATTTTCATCAATATAAGTAATAGAATATCTAACCGCGTTTTCTACATCGATCTGATCAGTCGATAGTGCAGAAGCCTTATCCTGATTATCTACAAAATTAAATTCCCACTTGAGAACCCAATAGAATGCCTTTTCCTTGAACATCTCAATCAAGACTGGTTTCCCAAAGCGCTTCACCAATGAAATAATGAACTCTAAGTTTTCATTATAGAAGTCCTTTGAAAACCTTATTGCCAATTCATAATCTTCCTTTTTTAGCTCAAAGCCTTCCAAAACTTTCATACATAATTCTAACCGAATCGCGAATTCTTTTTTCACTTGCTCCAAGTTGGAGCAGAGAGCGTGACAATCAGGCATTGTGAAAGCACGTTGTCGTCGCAATCCAGCTATCTCCCCGCTTTTTTCTCTTCTAAAGCTGTATCTTGTTAGTTCATAAATGCGCAATGGAAGCTGTCGATATGAGAATTGAGCATCACGAATCAGAAGAAACTGACCAAAACAAGCAGCAAATCTTAGAAAAAGGTCTTTATCCTCAGATTTTATGATATACTGCCTTGCGGGGAACCGATCTAAATAATCACTCAGGCTTGGATGATTAAAATCATACATAACGGGAGTTTCAACTTCCATAGCACCATACTCTTGCATAATTTTCGTTACAAATTGCTCAATTAAAGATTTGACTAACCGACCTTTGGGATACCATCTCAAATTTCCGGGGTCACTACCAGGTTCATAGTCAGCAAGTTCAAGTTTTTTCATCAACATTATGTGCGGGGGCATTTGTTGACTTACTCTTTCTTTTGAGATTTCATATTTTGCTAGTTTTTCGAGATTTTCATAGTGTCTGAAATCAAAATCTCCAACTTGCACAATATTTCCATCTGTTCGCAGAATATACCATTCAGACTTAATTTTTTCTTCAGCTTTTAGCGCTTCAGAGATTTTTTCCTCTTTCTCTTTTTCTCTTGATGAAATTGTTCTAGCTTGCTCTGCTAATGGATGACCCTTTACCGAAATAGTGAATTGCTTGTTCCAACCAAATGGTGCCCGATATGTTTCTAAACCATTATTTTTTGCATATTTTTCCATTGCCTTTACAAGCTTTAGAGCAGCTGCTGGTTTTGCCAAGTGGCTGCTCAGATGTGCATATGGATAGATTAAGATCTTGTTGACTTTGAGTTTCATTAAAAAATCTCGAACTTCTTCAATTGCTTGTGCAGCTACAGCGTTATCATCTCCCTCTTCAACCGCAGTGAAAAGCACAACGACTTCATTTATTCTTCTTTCTATCTTCTTCGCTTGTTCAGCTGTCTTGATTTCTTTTTCTATAGGTTTGTATCTAATGTAATTTGAATGAAGTTGAAGTATACGCAAACTTGTCGACCCGCTTGACTGATCTTTGATTGTGTTGCTTTCTAAAAATGCTTTTGGAAATATTGTGGTTCTAATTCAAATATTAACGTACGCCTTGATGCCTCCACTTCTCTAGAGTTCGGTCTTTTTTTGTTGCCTTCTTGAACTCCTTATAATGGTCTTTGCATAGATACGCTCTCCTCTCTGTATCAATCTTCAAACCAGCAGTTGTGACTTTTCCCGCAGCAATTGAGCGAATCGCGCTTTTCTCACAGCTTGAAACACTGCATTTAATGCCTTTCTCAATTTTTCCCATACAGACACCCACTTTAAGTAATACTTTCCATCGGCAATGGCTTAATCCCCTTCTCATATATTTCAGTTGCCCTCAAAAGCACATCATTCTCTACGCTCAAATGCTGAGAACCTACTTCCTCTATTGTCACGGATGCAGCAGCTGAACCAACGCAACTGCACCATACAGGGCTTCTGCCTCGAAGATACTCTACTAAAAAAGCTCCAATAAAAGCATCACCAGCACCCGTTGGATCTCTTACAATTTTTGGTTTATATGTAGGGATATTGTAGAATCGTCCATCACTATACATTAAAGCCCCTTGATTACCTAAGGTAATCAGCACGATTTTCACTCCATATTGACATACTCTTTCTATTGACTCGCTTAGTTTATGGCTTCCAGCCAGTATCCGAATTTCCTGAATTGTTGATTTGAAAATGTCAAAATGATGAAGAAAACGTAGGTTATTCGGTCTTTTTAATTTTGAAAACCCGTTTTTGTCGAATTTTCGTAGGAATCCCTGTGGGTCTATTGAAAGCAATTGTGCTTTTTTTCTTATTATTGGAATGGTTTCAATTAGGACTTCATCAGCTACGGGTGCAATGTGAATTATTTTTGAAGATAATGAAGTAGGAATATCTTCGAGACCAATCTGAGGTGCTTTATTTCTTAACTGGAGCGTTCGTTCCCCATTTTTATATCGAAGCACAAGATGTGTTGTAAGAGCATTTTCTGCAATTTTTACATTAGATAAATCTATCTTTTCTCTTCGAAACCACGACAAATGCTCTTGGAAGTCCTTCCCGACTTTCGATATAATGCTTACATTTGCACCTAGTTTCTTTGCTATCATGGAAACAAATGCAGCTGGACCGCCAATGGTGATCTTGGGATGATTAATTGTGTTAGAATATATCAAATCTCTCACAAGATGGCCTATTGTTACTAAGTCATACAAGCCTTGCTCTCCATTATATGTTTATAATGCTCTAGTTCAATACTGGCTCTTGCGATAAATCAAGATCTGCGTATACACACATGAGTATATAAGTCTCCTTTGTAATTGACTAGATTCTAGAGGTTGTAAGACCCTTGCCAGTCAAACGGAAAAGTCGTGGAAGATCAAAAGGCGGAAAAGGAAAAAGCTCGCAAGTACAGTGCAGCAGTTGCGGTGAACTAGTACCTCGAGACAAGGCTAAACGTGTTTCGCGGAGAGTTTCAGTTGTGGACTATGCCCTTGCAAAGGAACTTCGGCAAAAAGGTACATACATTGCTGCACCAGTCGAAACAAAATACTACTGTGTATCATGTGCTGTACATCGTGGAGTGGTGAAAGTGCGAGCGAGAGATGAACGACGGCGGCGTCGTAAGAAGCGACGCTAACATCTTTGCTTTACTTCCCTATAAAAATAGAATGTTCGATGCAACACAGTGAGATTTGTGAGCACTGCAAGAATAATTAATCCCCAGTTAAATGCTTCTATCCAAAAAAAAGAAAAAAAACTTGCCAGAGTGATAATAATTATTCGTTCAGCTCGCTCCGCTAAGCCAATTGCCTCTAGCTTAACTCCAGTGGCTTCCGCTCTTGCGCGGACATAGCTTACTATCAAAGAACCAACAAGGGCAGCAAGACCCCAATGGATATTTACTATACCACTGACTATTATACCCACAAATACAAAAGAATCTGCATAACGGTCTAACAGGGAATCTAAAAAACCCCCGAAAGCTGTAGTTTCGCCATATGTTCTTGCGATGACTCCATCTAGAGCATCAAAAAGCCCAGAGATTAGCAACAACATAGGTGCCAAGATCAGAGAAATCGAATTGTCTCTCCCAACCCAATAAGTGCATCCGGCTAGAAAGGCTAAGAGGATTCCCGCACCACTAATATGATTGGGTTTCAAACCCAAATCATGCAACAGTTTGGCTTCTGCTGTGAGCAAAGATTGCACTTTTTTTTTAAAACGCGTCAACACCGGTTTTCACGAAGAAGTTTAAGGTAGCAATCTTTATTTAAAACCTGGCAAATTAGGCCATGTTTTATTGCATTTCTGTCTTTCAAAACCAATATTATTCTTCAAGGTTCTCTTCGTATCAAGCTTTCAAAATGCTGAATAAAAGGGTTCCCCGATCAAAAACAGGAGGCTAAAACCCCGTCGACATGGCTATGCTTATGCATGCATAAGAAAAGTTATAGCAGAACCAAAAGAAATGAATAGAATTAAGAAAAGGAGAGAAGAATGCTTCCAGAGGACACATGTTCGGTAGATAAGACTGGCATAATAGAAATCGAGAAAGCTAAGATCAGGGAAGAAAGCAAAAAGCCAACAAGCACACTGGTCAGACTTTTAATTGGCGTTCCCAATTATAGTATTAGGATGTCCTCTAGGAAACGACGGAAGAGCAGAAAGAAAAAGGACAAGAAAGTTGGTATCGAGTCAATTGTTGAACCTGGTTATGGAGCTCTATATATTAGGAGTTCGTGGATGAAGAAACTGAGGAAAGTAAGAAAGAAAAAACAAAAACCTAGAAAATAACTGTTGATCAAACTTTATTATTGCCTGCATTCTTGATTAAAAAGCTGAACCAGTTTCTATGACTTATGGATAATCCATGCATCTCCAATCTTCTATGCGAAAGTAATAATAATTTCAAGTTGAGTTTGTTTATCGGGAGACAAAAATGGAGAGAGTTTTATCAGTAACAAACATGCATATGGGAGATCCAAATGCAGCTTTCTAGATATGTGTCAGCTTTTTTGGTTGGATTGCTGATAACATCAATAATCTTCTCAGTGTCTTTGCTTTCAACCAATATTACCCTTAGCGGACAAAGTATGTCTTCTCAAACGAATATTGATACAACTGCAGAATATTCAAACGGCTCTATTCCTTCACCTCCCACAGGCGTATGGATCTGGTACACGTGGATCAACACTTCTGAGACACAAATTATTTCCTATGCTCTTTTCTCTGACACCTACAACTCGCCTATAATGAGCTTTCTCGGTCAACACTTCCAGATAGAAAATAACACTGATGTTTTTGTCGGAACCACTTTGGCTTTAATCGAAATCTACAATGACACGAATGGAGATAGCATTCCTCAAGCAAATTTCACCTCTGGCGAATCTGAAATTATCTATCATCTAGGGGTGAATAGCAGCCTCAATTACCAAATTACTCCGATTCAGAAAATCATGAAAGGAGAAATTGCCCATTACATGTGGGGCTTTAAACACGAAATAATTGACGGCTTTCTCCTTTACCCTGAACAGTATATGGGACACATAGCCGCTGCATTTGTGACGATTGATTATCTGAGCTTTATGTATGATTTTTACGTGGTTCAAAATGCCTCTTATTTGAAGACAAGTTTTGAAATTGGCAACATTACGGATATTCAACCCTATGATGATCCTTCGCCGTCACTTGAAGGTCTCAGCCTTTCTTTGCTCTATAGTACAGTAACATCCTCTGCTAAGTCGTATAGTGCCTATGTCAATGATGAGCCCTATGATTCTACAACAGCACCCAATCCTGCTACCACAACAAATAGCAGTCAAATTGCAGTGGAGATGATCAAGGCTTACGAGTTTATTTTTGGCGAAAGTTACAACCTTACAAGAAGCGAAACCATAGAAACATACGGGGCTGAGTCGGAAGCAGCTGCCACCATCAGTGTCCACCCCGATGTGATATACGGATTAGACTGGGCGTTTTCTTGGTTTGAGAACAACCTAAATCTTAGCGAAATGTTTCCTGCAGCGAGCGGTCTTGGAGGACAAGTTGACTTGAACTGTAGCGTCTCAACTCTGCTTTATCGGAATTGTTATCCTGTTTGGGATGGATTGCCGATTCTCCATGATCCGACTTACGTTGCTTATCTGTTCAGCAACACCATTATTCTCGAGTTCTCAACGGTCATACTTTTTCCGATGTTTATTGTCGCAACACTGTTCATCTTAGTAGTGTCAAGAATCCGCAAACACCAACCATTCTAATCCATCCCCACAATTATGCACGCAAGATTCACGCTGTCGTTTAAAGGGGTATGCATGCATTTCGTATATACGCGCGTGTGACGCATGTATACTAGAGTCAACTGGACAGCTTTCCGAGAAAATAGCGGTAGGGATCAAAGCAACGCAAAAGCAAAACAAGATCTGTTTGAGGTTCCTTTAGAATTATGACTTGCTTTGCCCTTTTAGGTTCCCACCCCATATTATTTTCAATTGCTGCAATCGCTTCTCTCTTAGTTTCTTTCTTTTTTCGATATATCTTCGTAAGCGTTAATTCTCCATGCATTTTTTCTAAAACGCCTCTATCAGTAACAACTTTCCGAACTTTTGAACCTGGACAAGTGACATATGACACTTTTTTGACAAGGCGCAGTTCGTTGTGAGGAACTGTCACGATTACTTCTCTAGCCACCATGGATACATCGTTCGCCCCTCCACTGCCAAATAAGAAAACGCGACCGATTTTTGTAGAATTGATATTTCCCTGTTTATCAACTTGTCCCGCGGAGAGACAGGCCAGCATGTTTGTGTTATTTGCGATTACTCCAAGAATATCAATCGTATTCGTAAGCATCGAACAGAATTCAAGTCCCTGAATTGGAACTAGGAAGGGTTGCCCTGGTGGCGGTAAAAGCCCGAACAAGCCCAGCTCAACCACTAACGGGACTCTTATCCCTTCAGAGCGAAGTATATGCGTTGCGATCCAAGACGCCAAATGCGAAATTCCAAGTCCTGAAAGGATATTATCATAACCTTTTTTTTGGATCGAATCAAAAATCTCATTTGCAGTGAAGATGGCCATTCTTTCCGTCTTGTTAGGAGGATTTTTCTGGATCTGGTCAACCTTCTTTAGTTTTTGAGATTTCCAAGTTGTATAACAGGCGGAGCGTTTCAGCGCGTTAACGCGACCTACACCTACCTTCGTTAGGTAATCTTCATGAGATTTGGGAGCAAATACCCATTTTTTTAGCCATTTCTCCATTTTTTGCTTTTCTGTAAAGGCTATCTGTAAGTTCCTTCCAAAGCATGCATCCTCACTGTATCCCGACCATTCATGGCCTCTGCATCCATAAGGGTGCATGCCAAAAGGAGCTTTCACAACCGCTCTCACAATTCTTGATGGCACCTTGACTAAGAATGAATGACGCCGAATATAGTCAACGCTGACGATCTTTTCTACACTGAGTATAACACCATTTCTGCTGGCGAAGGCACCTAAGGCTTCTTCAGTGGGTGACAGAATGGGAATGGCATTCCCAGAAGGATCGGCACAATAGGCGTGCATTATTGTGAGGTCAGGCTTCAGTGGCTTGACTACACCAAATTCCTTTTGGGTGAAGGGATCAACTATGGTTCTATATTGTTGCCTGTTTTCATTCTCTTCAGCTATAGATGAGCCTTTCAATGATTGTGTAGGCATGAAAGGCAAGTTTCTAGCAGCTGCTTCTAATCGCTGAATGATCGTTAGTAGAGACCAATTCTCAATTTCCAGTCCTTCGTCTAAAGCCTTTTGAAGAACAGGTGACATTACGGGGCTAGGAAGAATGAGACCAACATAGCTCGCTATCACTCGTTTCACTAAGCCACTGGCTATTAGTATATTGATGTTGTCAACGGCCCCTAAGCAGCTTATTGTAAAATTTGGAGTCTTATTACGGAATTGCCTTGCGATTTCATTGCTCAAAGCAAACGGGAGATATCCAGAGTAGATGTGCATCTTTGGATGAATATGCTTCTCGATGGCAGCGTCTAAAGGAGTGATCTTGCTTGTTTCTTCAGCGAGTCCTAGTTCAAAATATTTGCTCAAAAGATCCTGCAGAATCTTCAATTCTCATCGTTGTAGCTGTCCGTAATTATGTCATTAAAGCTTTGTCACAAACGCATACGTGCATGCATGCAGGGTATTTAGGGGGAAACAATTCCTGGAACTTTGGGAAATGGTACGGCTTCCCAAATGGTTTTCAAGCCACAAATCCATCGTGTCAGCCTTTCGACCCCGATTCCAAAACCAACGGAATGGGGCACGCCTTCCTTGAGCATTTGCAGATACCACTCATACTCTGCCGGATCAATGCCCGTTAATTTCATTCGCTTTAACACTCCGGTGTAAGTGTGTTCTCGTTCTCCCCCTGATATAGCTTCACCGAAGCCTTCCGGATAGAGCATATCAAAGTCCCTCAGTATCCCCGGTCTATTGGGATCTTCCCTATCATAAAAGCCCCTAGACACTAATGGATAATCATAGATGAAGAAGGCACATTGATGCATAGAGGATAAAGCGACCTCGGCATCCCAGGGAATCTCTTCCACATAACTAACTACATGCCCCTTCGATCTTAGCCTCTCAACAGCTTCTTTGTGGGTCAACCTCGGGAAGGGGGGATTAAGTTCTCTAAGATCCCGTCCCAAACCTTCCAGTTCTTCATAACAATTTTCCATCACTTCTCTCACAACTGACAGCAACAATGCTTCAGCTAAATGCATGGCCTCATTATAAGTCGCATGCACCATCTCGAGATCAATCTGTCTGAACTCCACAAGATGTCTCCCAGTTTTCGCACTTTCAAGAGGCTCTAGCCGAATATTCGGCGATAAAGCAAACACCTTATCGAAAGATGAAATCATCATCTGCTTGTAAAGTATCATGCTGCTCATCACTTTAAACGGGGTATCATAATACTGGATGGTCACTTGTTTTGCCCCTCTTATGCCAGGATCAGTGGCAGGTCCAATGATAGGCGCCAGTATCTCGATGAATCCCTTTTTTCTCAAGAACTCCCTGAGGGAAGTAAGAATTTGATCTTGAACCGTGAGGACCAACTTCATCGTAGGGTGCTTTATAGTTTGATATCTTTGCCTTACGGATTCCAGTGAACCCAGATTTTGTTGTCCCATAATAGGCTGTGTGCTCTCCCGTCTCATAAGATTTTTGCGAAAAAACATGTGAAATTTACGAAATTTCACAAGATTTTTATCCAATAGTCGTAATAATTATGCTATGAACCAACTGGATGAAAAAGATACGAAAATCCTGAAGCTCTTGCAGAAGAATAGTAAAATAACCGCAAAACAAATTTCCAAAAATATCGGCAGCCCAATAACCACCGTTTACTCAAAAATAAAGAGAATGGAAGAGCTCGGAATAATAAAAGAATACACCGCCATTTTAGATTCAAGGAAACTTGACAGAGGAACAACAGCTTTCATCTTAGTAACTTTTGCTTATCGACCGGGGGGCAAGGAGAGCCCTCTCTCCCAGCGGAACGTGGCAAAACAGATTGCAATGTTCCCCGAAGTGCAAGAAGTGCATATCATTACTGGAGGATGGGACATTCTTATCAAAGTAAGAACTGATCATGTTGACACTTTGGGAAAGCTTGTCATGGATAAACTTCGAACCGTGGAAGGAGTCGAAAACACCTTGAGTTGCATAGTCTACGAAACAGTGAAGGAATCCACGGATATACTCACTTAAAGATCAATTGCTTCAGCATGCATGAAACTATATATCAATCTAAGAGTGAACTGTTACTGAAACCATTGACAGCTGAAAAAAAGAAGAAAAAGAGGGAGAAAAGAAAGAAGGAAAAGCAAAAACTGGTTCTCCTAGCAGAAGAAGAAATTGTTAGTGAGACTTTTCCTGAATTACTCAAGCTTTTGGAGGAATTAGAAGCAGAAGGGAAATTCGTTGACATTCAGATTTGTCCAAGGTGTAAAAGTGCCCGAGTTAAAAGGATCCGCACGATGAAAGGTGACATGTCAAGCCACTTGACAATAACCCCCATAAAATACGAGTGCCTAGACTGTGGATGGAGAGAACGCCTAGTTCTCAAGGCAACCAACAGACCATTAGGTTTGAAGGAGATGGCTTTGATCGCTGAAGCTCTAAACTTCAAAGAACAGAAAGAATGAACCATGTATGCTAACCCAATTGAGATAATACTTCTGTAAAAGAGTTGTCTAGGTTTTCCACAAGTTATAAACAGAAGTCGAAGACATAACTTGCTCTGGTGATTGTGGAGGCTGATACCCGTGGTTGATGAGTCTAGTCTGGTTGGATATTGCGGTCTTTACTGTGGTGCTTGTGCCATTTATCAGCAGATGATTAGGAAGAGAGGCACACAGCTACTCGAGGTTTTGGATGCTTATCAACTTGGAGAAATAGCGAAGGAAGCTAAAGAATGGGATCCAAACCTTGCTCACTACCCTCAGTTCGAAGATGTTTTGCAATCTCTAATGAAAATGTTTGGAGAATGCCCTAGCTGCCTAGAGGGTGGTGGACCACCAGTCTGTGTAATCAGGGGCTGTTGCAAGGAAAGTGGGTTCTCTACATGTGCAGAGTGCGACAAAATGCCTTGTGATAAAGTACAACCACAAGTACAAGGTTACAGAGGACATCTAGCTATGCTTCACAGAATCCAAGAGATAGGGAAAGACAAGTGGGCTAAGGAAATGGAAAGAAAAGTCAGAAAGGGATTTTCCTATATCAAAGTCATGGCAAAGAGTGAAGATTAGAACTGATAGTTTCTTCCACAAGCCGTAAACTGAAGATTGAGAGAAGTCAGATTGAAATGCGAAATGGAGACATTTTGACCAGTCAAGATGAGGCGTTAGACTTCATCAATAAATATGGGGTCGTGACTCTTTTTCCAGTGAAAAAGACAGAATTTCCTAGTCTCTACAAGGCAACCAAGGGTAGTCGAGATGAGAAATTTCGTGATGCTTGGATGTGGGCTGATAATCTAGCTTTGGATAAACAGATTCATTATGGGAAGCTCGTTTGCAAGCAAGTCACTCTCGTGTCTTTAGAGATGTTTCCATACTTTTATCGGCTGAGTAAAGGAAGAAGGCTAACCTCAACAGCAAGAAAAATTCTGGGCTTTTTGGAGAGCAATGGGAAAGCTTCCACCACTGGCTTGAGAGAAAGCTTGGGATTTGAGCAGAAGGAGAAGAAATATGAATTTTTGAAGGCAATTGATGAATTGCAAATCGCGTTTGCCATAGCTATTGTTGACAGGGAGAAACCTCCTCGCTTGACCCATATATATGACATTATGGAAAGATGGATGCCTAGAAACTTGCTGAAAAGAGCCGAACCCATCAACAAAGATATAGCGAGAAAGAAAATAGTTGCCAAACTGTTGGAAAACAACGTAATTTCTAGAGTTGAAGATACAAAGAGATTTTTCAGTTTTGATCTATTAGACTAGATGTCACGACCAACCTCAAAGCCATAAAAACTATATGCATGCATGTTTTTTAGGGAGACACGTATGGATTCGTGGGCCTCTCTCTACGGTCTATTGTTTTTCGTTGCGTCAGAGTCCTCAAATAGTTAGTACAATTACTGGCGTGTGCTTGCGGTTCAAGGGGGGGAAACTCAGGAAATTCCTCTTAGCACCATGTTTCCTCATCATGTGAACCGCGAGTCACCCTTACTTCTGCACGCAACCAACCCTATCTTGGACATCCGGATGACCTTTTGTTCCACTTGATAGTTTAACCAAAAATAAGAAATGTACTTCGCGACTTGCAGGTATGCAGAAAAAAGAGGAAAGCTAAGAGTCGACTTTTCGTCTTACTCGCTCTTTTCCACAACTAAAAGAAAGTCCACCGTGGCACCCGCTCCCCTAACGGTAAACTTGGGATTAACACTAGGGATGATTGCCACAACTTCACCGTCTAAACTGTTCAAGAATTGTTCTAACGCCCTCTGGTCTTTCGTCATATCAATGTCGAATCGATGAACTCTGTATCTCACTTTCACTCTTTCCTTTTATGTAGTTCTTCTAGTCTACGCGATTCTATAAAAGTAAGTGCAAAATATACTTCTGCATGCATGCACAACTCAAACGCGCTCGCTGACTCATACATACTTAGAGCGCGCGTACCATCTATAAACGGCAGAACATCAACGAGATGTGGAACTTCCACTGTCAACACTGACGCCATCAAAGGTCGACCGCAAATGCGGTGTAGAGACCTTGAGACGCCTCTGCAGTTTATCATAAATTCTCTGACGTACAAATGCTGGGACAAGACGCCAACGCACCATTATCACGATGCCTGCAA
>CP070649.1:402246-415200 GCA_020354575.1 Candidatus Bathyarchaeota archaeon
CTCGAGTGAAAGTGAACGCAAAAAAACAGTAGGTATAACACTACCAAAAAATCTTCTCATAAAAGCTCGAAAACACCGGTTAAATATCAGCAGAATCACAGAACAAGCTCTTCTAAGCATTTTAGACTATTTGGAAACTCAAAACAACCAAACAAGCTCCAAGGTTCTTGGTTCAGTTTCTTTTCTGAAAGAAGGTGAGGTGCCGAGGGCCGGGTTTGAACCGGCGACAACCCGGTCTTCAGCCGGGTGCTCTCCCAGGCTGAGCTACCTCGGCTACTTTTGGAACAGCCTCGAAGAGTCCTTAAGCAATGGTTACTATTTACGTTTTCTACGCTTTGTTGCAGCGGTCTCCAGTTTGTCACAATTTGTCACCATTTTAACACCGTTATCACCATTTCCATATCGTGAGTGCCACGTTGGTGACAGGTGGTACACTTTGTACCAGTTGTCACCACACATGGAAATTTCATGGAAAAAGGATGGTACCAGTGGCACCAATTTGGTGTCATTTTCGGTACCAACACCGGTACCGACCCAGGCACCAGTGGTGACAACAATTTTAGTGTTTGTGTTCAAGAAAGCATGGAAAATGGAGGCTTTTATGGAAAAAAGGGTGGTGGTGACAGCTGTCACCAGTTGTCACCAGCTGGTGACAAGCAAAAGGGAGTTGTGCAGCACTGGAACACTAAGCGATATGTCAAGACCGAGAATCTCGCATAGACGTTATATGCTTGGTTAACAGAATTAGAATTGGTGGCGCCTGTGGAAGCCTATATCTTAGTTAATTGTGAAGCTGGCAAATCTTGGGATATTGCTGATGCTGCGCTCAAGATGGAAAATGTAAAAATGGCGCATGCTGTTACTGGTCAATATGATGTTGTGGCTTACATTGAATTTACTGATATGGATTCGTTGACCGAGATTCTTGGCGAGTTCCAAGGGATGGAAGGAATCGAAAGAACATATACTGCTGTGTCAATACCACCAACAAAATAATACCCTTTTTTCTCTCTTTATTTTTATGCAAACATGTCTTATTAATGGGCCGAGCCGGATTTGAACCGGCGATCTTCGCCGCGTGAGGGCGACGTCTTAACCAAGCTGGACTATCGGCCCTATTCAGTTACATAGACCTATCGCTTATCGATATTCATGCATGCATTTATTGGTTTTGAACCACCAAAGTTGAATTTATATATCTGAGCATAAGCAGCAGACGTAACTAATTAGCTTGCTATTACTGCAATTGTGAACCAAGATAAATATACACAAAATCTCTTATGGTAGATGGCATAAAACAAAGCTGGACTCAAGAAAACAATGAAATTCGCCTTCATAAGTCCCGGAGCGAACATAGAGCTTTCACTTACTGAGAAGAGCAAAGTCATAGGCTCCTGGCCTCCTTTAGGCATTCTATATATAGCTACAATCCTGAGGAGAGAAGGGATTGAGGTCGCCCTCTTGGACCAAGCTGCTCAGGGCTACAACATGGAACAAACCATAAAGTGGGTTCAGAAAGAAGCCCCAGACATGTTAGGCTTTTCAGCTTTGGCAAGCTCAGGCATGACAGCAGCTAGAATCGCAAAAAGAGTGAAGGAATATGATCCCAACATTACAATAATCTTTGGCAATTATTATGCTACGTTCAATGACAGAAGAATACTCACTAAATACCCCCAAGTAGATATTATTATCCGTGGGGAAGGGGAAGAAACAACCAAGGAGCTCATAGAAACTATTCAGAAGAGAAGTAGCCTGAAAAAGGTGAAAGGGATTACCTTCAGAGCTAAAGGTAAAATCATTAACACACCAGATAGGCCGCTCATAAAAGATGTTGACTCACTGCCAATTCCCAACCGTACGCTTTTGGATGTTGAATACCATTCGACGCTTCTTGGTGCCATTGGAGCACCCAAGCGATTTACCACTCTACTTTCTTCTCGCGGATGTCCATATCGCTGCAGATTCTGCGGCTGTCAAAGCATCGTCCATGGAACATGGCGCCCTCGATCAGTCGAGAACACGTTTACAGAGCTTGAATTACTAAGAAACGAAGGCTACCGTCAGTTCCTTTTTGTAGATGATAGTTTCACAATAAATCAAAAGAGAATCATAGAACTCTGTCGGAAAATCATCAAAGAACGGTTAGACATCGAATGGATATGTGAAGGGAGAGTGAACCATGCATCATACGAGTTAATGAGGTCGATGGTAAAAGCAGGCTGCAAAATAATTTATTTCGGCATAGAAAGTGCAAATCAAAGGATCTTAGACTATTACCAAAAGCAAATCACTTCTGCACAATCTCGAAAAGCAGTAGGAACAGCGAGAAAAGCGGGGATGGATATAATTGTTGGGTCTTTCATCGTAGGTGCCCCAACAGAAACACGACAGGAGATAGAAAACACCCTGAAATTCTCTCAAGAAATCCCTTTGGATGTACCTCAGTATAATATTCTAGGTTTGTTCCCAGGGATGGCTATCTGGGATGAAGCCAAGATGAAGGGCTATTTGACCAAGAAGCTGGAGGAAGAACATTGGGAGATGGGTATTGCAGTCGCCAAAATATTTCCAAACACTGTACATTATGAAGAAATAAAGAACGTGGTTCGCCACTATTACCGTCAATTCTTCATCCACCGTCCAAACTTTCTCTTGACCCAAATTGCCCGAACAATGAAGAGTTCTTTCAGACTAGATATTATAAAAGCGAACCTAAACCGAATAGGAAGTATCACTAGAGGGTGGAAGGATTTTGTCGCCTTCGAAGGCAAAGAACAACCAAGAGAAGCCTTAGCGAACTAACTCACGTTTCTTCCAGCGTAAATTTTTGCTCCTACATTTTCTACATTTCACAGCTGTAGGTGCATTTCGTGCGCCGCAGGCTCGACAAATTTTCATGTAGAGCCTTTTTCGCTGGGCAATAGTTTTCTTTTGGAGATCAGTTACAGGCAACAGAGTTGTGCTCCTAATGTTCCCGTTCAAATGGATTAGCTGCAAATATACTTTACTATCGTTTTTTCACTATTGCTATCTATTTTCGCTTCCGAAACAGTTTGCAATTATCCATGTCGCAGACATACTCAAAGCCTGTTTCAACGAGGCGCCTCGCTTCTTTCACGGTTTTCGCGGTTGCTGATGGAAATCATCGCGCTCAAAGTTAACAAGTCGCGGGTTTTTCTGGAGCGTCATTGTGTATATCCAAATATAAAGCAGGTATACATCAAAAATCCTTGGCTAATATTTTTGCGATGTCGCAAGGTTTCCGTGCAACCTTAACTCCAACATTTTCAAATGCTCTAATTTTGTGCTCTGCTGTTCCGGATTTACCTAATACAATGGCACCAGCATGACCCATTCGTTTTCCGGGAGGGGCCGTGCGACCGGCAACATAAGCGACAATTTTTTTTGCCGGTTTTTTATTGGCAATGTATTCTGCTGCTTGTTCCTCGGCATTACCTCCAATCTCTCCTATGAGTGCAATAGCTTTAGTTTTGCGATCTTTTTCGAACATTTTCAACGCTTCCACAAAATTTAATCCCACGATGGGGTCGCCTCCTAATCCTAGACATGTGGACTGTCCTAAGCCATTTTTTGTAAGTCCATCCGCGATCTCATAAGTTAATGTTCCACTTCGTGAAGCTATGCCTACCGTTCCTTGATGAAAAATCTGTGCAGGCATTATCCCTAATTTGCATTCTCCTGGAGTTATTATTCCTGGGGTATTAGGACCAATAATTATTGCTTTGTTGTCTTTAGCATGAGCCATAATTTGGATGGAGTCTCTAATCGGAATATGCTCAGTGATTATCACAATAGTTCTAATGTTTGCATCTAATGCCTCGAATGTTGCTTCCTCCGCGAAAGGTGCAGGCACAAAAATTATTGAAGCATTCGCTTCATGTCTCTGAGCCGCTTCTTTTACAGTATCATAAACGGGAATACTATGAATTTTCATTCCCCCTCTACCAGGAGTTACTCCCGCCACGATATTTGTACCATAGTTCAGCATCAATTTTGTATGAAAACGACCTTGAGTGCCAGTTATACCTTGCACAATAGCTCGGGTATTTGCGTTGACTATTATGCCCATCTGATCATCTTCCAAGAGAAATGTCCACTGCTCTTTTTGCAGCTTTATCCATGTTATCTAAAACATGAATTCCTGTTTCAGTGAGTATGCGCCGCCCTTCTTCTTCATTCGTCCCTACTAGTCGAATTACTAAGGGCTTCTTAGAATCGCATTTCTCCATAGCCTTTAAGATTCCTTTTGCAACATAGTCACATCGAGTGATGCCTCCAAGAATGTTCACGAGAACGACTGAAGTTCTTGGATCCGATAATAAGATGTCAAGGGCAGATACTATTTGACTCTCAGAAGCTCCTCCGCCTACATCAAAGAAGTTGGCGGGTTTGCCTCTATGAAGATGAACTGCATCCAAGGTTGCCATAACCAACCCGGCTCCATTGCCCATTATGCCGATATCACCGTCCAATTGCACGTAGGCCAATCCAGCTTTTTTTGCCCTGATTTCTGTAGCCGTGAGCTCAGTTTTATTTTCTAGAAGAAGACGTTTCTTATATTGAGGGTGCCGATAAAGAGCATTATCATCAATTATTAATCGAGCATCTACTGCAACAAATTCTCCATCAATGGTCTCAACGATCGGATTCATCTCAATTAGCTCAGCATCGTATGCCATGGCAATTTGGAAAAGCTTGCGAAACATTTGGGAAAGAGTAAGCATCGCCTTACCAGAATATCCTATTTCTCTCGCCATTTGTCTAGCATGATAGTTTCGAAATCCTAAGGCGGGGTCAATAATCATTTTATTTATCTGGGCAGGAGTTTTGGTTGCCACTTCCTCTATATTCACTCCTCCAGCAAAAGAAGCAATTGCAATGTAAGATCGTTTAGACCGATCGATTGTAATACCAAAATATAGTTCCTTTTTAATCTTTAGTCTCTCTTCGATCCAAACGGCATTTACCTTTAGGCTTTTTATCTCTATATTCAACATCCTTGCGGAGACTGCCTTCACATCGTCGGGAGTCTCAGCAAATTCTATTCCACCTGCTTTGCCTCTTCCCGCAACAAGCACTTGAGCCTTGATTACAAAAGGGGCGCTTAGCCGATTAGACACATCTCTTGCCTGATCGGGAGATGTTGCCAATTCTCCCCGGGGAATTGGAATTTCGTATTGCTTCAATATCTCCTTTGCCTCGTACTCAAAGAGCTTCATAGGGTGAACACAAACCAAATGGAGAGTGTTACTTTAACGTTTGAATGGCGATATAAGTTCTTGTATCCAAAACTCCTTCCACGCCTGCTAATTTCTTTAGAGCTTCGTCCAATTTTTCGCGTTCCATGACCAATATAACATCCATGTCGCCAGCCACACGGAAGATGCGTTGTAATGGAAATTGAAGGATCTCCTGATAGGCCTCTTCACGTTTGAGAGGTGAGATTTTAAGGAAAACAAATGCAGGATTTGTTGAAATCCCTAAAAGGTTTAAACCTTCTTCAGTTATATCGATGAAGCCTCTGCCTGTTCGTATACAACCTTGCTCTCGAAGCTTACGTAAATGGACATTTAAGGCTTGACGACTAATCTTCAACTGCGCAGCTAGCTCGTCTTGCTTGATTCGCCAAGTATAGGTTGTGATAGGGGTACTTTTTTCATAAAGTATACGGATTAGTCGTAAAGGTCGTCCAGTGATGATTGCTTTCCCAGTCAAGGACTTCACCTTTAATTTTGACAAGATAGAACTTTACGATAGTAACAATTATTTAAAGTTAATGCCTTATAGGGAGCGGGTCTCGATACCGTAATATATTTATTTATTCTACCGCACCTTAAACAGCCACAGAATATCAAATATCAAGGAGAAGGGTGGCTCCCCTCCTTTTGCTTCGGATGGTTTAGATCGGTGAAAACACAACTCTGTAATTTCTGCTTGAAAAGCGGAATATTGTGTTCAAAATGCCAAGCAAAAGTTAAAACAGGTCAAGTTAGCGATGCATATTTTAGAATAGCTCGCTTACTCCTATCCTTGGAGGAGAAATATCCACCACTCCAAGATGTCTATTTTCACAAAGCTGTTGAAGCAAATGGGGTTCTTGCCTTAATCGTCGGGAGAGGAGATGTTGCTCGCTTATTGGGTTATGGAGGTAGAATTATCAAGACAATAAGCGACGAGACGGGTAAGACCATCCGTTTTTTAGAACATGGAGTAGATGACAGGAAATTCCTTGAGGACATGTTTGCTCCTCTGCCAGTCATTACTATAAATACAATATGGCTGCCGGATGGAACTACTGAGACCAGAGTTATTCTGAAAAAAAGAGGAAGACGACCACCCCCGATAAACGTCGAAGCTATGAAGCAAATTGCTAAGAAAGTTCGAAACATGGTTTTAAGAATAGAATTTTCACGCTAGGTGAAGAGGGTGAATCCGGATTCATTGGGTCATTGGCGAAAAACATGGTATGCATCAGATGTAGATCAAGAATTGGATGGAAAAGAAATCACAGTACTAGGCTGGGTTCAAGAAATTCGAGACTTGGGTGCCTTAAAATTCATCATTCTTCAAGACCGATCAGGCACGGTTCAAATCACAATTCCAACGAAAAAGGTTGACAGAGAAGTCTTAGAAAGAACAAGTCTATTGCAGACTCAATATTGTATTGGAGTGAAGGGCATAGTAAAGAAAACCAAAATCTCTAAACGTGGCGTTGAGATTATTCCAAGTGAAATAAGAATTCTCGGAAAAGCTCAACACCCATTACCACTGGATATGACTAGAAAGACTCCTGCAACTGTTGATACACGGTTAAATGCCCGGATTCTAGACCTATGTCAAGAGGAAAATAGAGCCATCTGGAGAATTCAGCACACAATTTTAGCTGCCTTTCGCAGGTTTCTCTCAAAGGCAGGGTTCATTGAGGTTTTCACTCCGAGAATTATATCAACTGCAACTGAAGGAGGAGCTGCACTTTTTTCTGTGGATTATTTTGGTCAAGAAGCTTACCTTGCTCAAAGCCCTCAGTTATACAAGGAGGAGTTAACATTATGCTTTGAGAAGGTTTTTGAGGTGGGTCCCTTTTTTAGGGCGGAAGAATCTCATACTAGGCGACATTTGAGCGAATTTATCTCAATAGATATTGAACAAGCGTTTGTCACGGCAGATGATGTCATGGAATTGCTAGAAAAAGTTTTGGAATATACCTGCAAAACTGTAATAGAGAATCTTCAACCGGAGTTGATGATCTTAAAGCATGAAATTTCCCCTCCTAGTCTGCCGCTGAAACGTTTTACCTACACTCAAATATTGGACGAACTGAAAAAAGAAGGATTAAAGATTGATTGGGGGGAAGATATTCCAACGCCTGCCTATCGATCTTTGGGAAAACTTCACCCTTATTTCTACTTCATAACTGAGTGGCCCACTAAATCCAAACCTTTCTACATTGAATCAAAAGACAGCAATCCAGAAGTAAGTGAAGGATTTGACCTCATGTGGAAATGGATGGAACTCGCTTCGGGAGGAACACGAGTTCACTCAAAAGACGTTCTAGTTGAGCGGCTGAAGAGACAAGGATTGAATCCAGATTCTTTCCGTCATCATTTGCAGGTTTTTGACTATGGCCTACCTCCTCACGCAGGGTGGGCTGCTGGCTTGGAAAGGCTGCTCATGATGCTAACAGGAAAACTGAACATCCGTGAAGTCGTTCTATTCCCCAGAGATCGCACTAGACTTACTCCTTAGAGAATTCCGATCCCTATAATTGTTCTTCTAGAAGAAAACTCCATATAGATATAAGAAAGGCAGAAACAGAGTTTTAGAAGGGAGAATGAGAATTATGCAGAAAAAGACAATCGCATTTGTAATCATAGTTCTATTGCTGTTAATCGGGGCATGGGGATCCTTGCTTATACCGAGACCAACCAATGCCACGCCATTTCTCGATATGAGGACCATGTGCGAGGGTGGAACGGTTGATAAAACCCCTGGCGAATCTTTTATGGTAAAGATTAGATTTAGAAACGCAGGCACAATTGCGGATACCTGGAAAATTGCCATAACCTTCGAGAGTAACAATTGGACATGGAAAAGTGTTGAACGATCGCTCGAATTAGATACGGGTGAAAAGAAAACACTGATATGGGAGGGAAAAGTCCCAGATAATGCAGATTTAGATAGCGTCGGGCGATTGATTGTATATTATGATGACGAATTTATTGCCCTAAATTGGTGGATTCATATTATAGGCTATTCAGAGCTTTGTGTGATCTATAGTAATGTGGACTAGAAGCCAGCTTCTATTGGACTTCGAGGCTTCATAAATTCACGCAAAACGATTGTTGCGTAACAGCCACGATGCAAGCTATAGCATAATGTGATTTTTTTCTTACTCGGGTTCAGGTCGTCTTTTGAAGGATTTTCGAAGATAAAATCCATTAATGGCATTAAAATTGGGCGTAATCTGCCTGCAGCACTAACTTTTGGCATTGAAGCAATCAAAAAATGAGACGGTGTCACTTCTTCTTCCTCAAGTATCGACTTTTCAATTTCGCCTTGCATGCCTTCTGAAGCAGCTTGTTTAAAACCAATTAAAGGAATTGAAGGGTACATCTTTCCCTTTTCTACTTTAGTATGTAAGTCTTTAAGATTTGACATTGTGGCTTTTAGGTAGGTGTTAATAGGCAAACCTTTCTTGTCGGTTTTCACAACATAATCACCAACCTGCGGTTTATCCATCGGGATATTGCATGACATCCGCTTGCTGAGAAAACAATTAAAGAGGTAGGATTGATATGCTTGTACGAAGAGATAACACAATCGTTGTGGCAATCTTTTGAAAGCACTAGAATACGCTCTTGGGTTCTTGGCCAAACGTGATAACATCAATCGTTCATACAAGAGCCAGCGAGGGAAATGATTAAGGGCTTCTTTGAAATTTCTACTTTCAAGCAATTGCTGCCTGGCTTGTCTTGATTTAGGATGCTCGTAAGAGCTTGACTTGGCTAGGTACAAAAAAGCGGCTCTTTCCAAGTCATTTTGAACCAAAGCTTTGCCAACCAAGTGGGTGATCGGACGGATGGTTCCGAAGCGTTGGTGCCCAAAGAAATTGGGAACTCCGCCTAGGGTCCGCAATTCATGATATATTAAGGCCATCCGCTTTTTGATGAGAGTAGTTCCATGATTGATTGCCCTAATAGTCAAATCAAATTTGTTCCCAAACAACTGATGGGGAAAAACCATATTTGTCGAATAATGGAGTGGATACACCTCGATGTCTGTGATTTTCAGGTGGTTCAACCGCTGCAATTTTGGGTTCTCAATGCTAATGTATTGAGCGGTCATAGCCTTCTTGTCTTTTATTCCAGCTATTTGCAGACGCCGTTCACTAATACCCAATCGCTTGGTAATCTTTCTAACCGCAAGCAGGGTATCCCAATCGCGTTTTACAAGGATGCAGATTAAATATCGACCTTCGCCTTCTGGAGGGGAAGCAGATCTGAATTGGAAATTCGCCTCTGACCCATCAACCAGCTGCTCTCTAACGAGAAAATCTCTTGGTTCTTGTTTTATCACTCCGCCTATGCCATAAGTCTCTGAAGCGAACGTCCTAATTCCCAATTGTTTCTCTATAGCAGATACTTTCAATGGCAACTCCAGCTTCAAAGTAGTGATAAGTGCCCTGTTACATCATCAATTTGCCTTACGGGGGCTGGACCAATACCTAAGCAGGTAATAGAATTGGGGGGGAGTTGCGTTAGTCCTCTATCTTCAATCAAACTATAAGGAAGGCTAATTTGAATTGCTTTGCTTCGAAGCTCTAAAAGCTCTGCTAGATTTCTTACTTTGATGACTACTTTGCACTGCCCTTCATCTAACCAAATCCTCCAACATTCTGGCGTTAGTTTTCTTGCTTCTTCAGCAGCAGAGACCGCAGCATGACCGACCTGAGCTGCAAGCTTGCCTTTTTTCATTTTCAAGTCAGTTCGTACAGCTATTACTTGTTTGCATTTGAAGTCATCCAATAGCATTTAACCTATCCCCTTCATACATTTGCATCCAAGTGTATTAGAGAAAAGAAGCTATTAAGAAATATAATGTTGTCAATAGAAATTTCGGATTCTTAATTAGTTGAACGAGCGAAGTGCCTTGAAAGTCGATATCCGCCACGCTATTTAGAGTCTTAGATAGCTCCAGCCGAGTAGAAAGAGCAACAAGTCGATCAAGCTGTTTATCGGACAGCCTGTTAAGCATAATTCTAATATGCTTCATTACCATCATCTCGAAGCCTATTCTTCTCCTCCACAGTTGCTCATATTCAGATAGAAAGGCTGCTGTTGAGTTTTCACGGTGGATAGCAGAAGCAGCAACCTCTCCAGCGATTTTTGCACAGGTCAAACCCATAATTAGCCCTCCGCCCGTAGTAGGCTTCACTTGCGAAGCAGCATCTCCTACGATCAATAATCCATCATAGAATGTTCGGGAAATCGGCCCGCCTAAGGAAATAGGATGATAAACCAGGCTTTTAACATCGCGAAATTTCAATCTTCGGCGGGCAATCGGGTGATGACGAATGAAATTTCGCAAGCAATCTTTTGGATTATTTTGGGTGGTTCCTAATCCAACTTTTGCTTTGCCATCTTGGTGGGGAACTATCCAAGCAAAAAAGCCCGATGTAAAATCTCGCCCTAAGAACACCTCAACAGTACTATTTTGGATATTATCAATCTTATCAACTTCTGCCTGCACTCCATTAGCGACCAACTGATAGTTTAGAGATGGCAGCCCTGCTCGCTTCAAGAGGGTGGAAGATACTCCCTCCGCATCTATGACAACGCGCGATGTCAGTTTTCGAGTCTCATTTTTTTCTTTGATAACGACTCCTCGGGTCATCTGATCTTTAAAAATAAGGGAATCCACATGAGCATGGTTAAGAACTTCGACTCCCTTCTTTTGAGCCATGTTACAAAGATGTTGGTCAAAACGCTCTCTGTTGATAACATAAGTTACTGGATATGAAAAGCGGACTTTGAGAGTATAGCCAGAAGGAGAGTAAAAAATCACAGAGTCAATCTCGTTCTCGAGTACATTTTCTGGCAAAGAAAGATTAAATCGTTTTAAACCATCGCGACTCACATGGCCTGTGCAATGTGATGGAACCCCTACTTCACTATGTTCTTCACAGATAATCACCTGAACTCCGAGTTTCGCTGCATGAAAAGCTGAAAAACAACCAGCAGAACCAGCACCAACTACGATTACATCATTATCCACTGAGATCACTTTTGATCTGACCACTTCATTATGGAATGCATGTATGCATTCAGATATTTACTTTTCTTCAAGTCTTAGATATTATGAAATACAGCGAGAAAAAAAGGGAGAAGATAGCGTCTTTTAGATCTTCTTTTTACTAAGAGCTTTGCGGAATGTCTTTCCACATTTAGGACAATCGAATAGGCCAATTTCAAGCTGAAGTCTTTTGCCACTTCTATCAGGGCGACCAGCCATTTTCCAACTCTTTCTTGGTTTACCCACATCTTTTCCGCAGTTTGGACATTTAGCCATTGCTACCATCCGTTCCATCATATGATTTATCCTAATAAATAATTTTCCATGCGAAAGAGCTTTCTACTTCTAGAATGACTATTTTAATCAATTATTGAAGGTTTCGAAGGTATAAAACATAATGCTAGCAAGGACCAAAGTGTTGCAAACGATAAAGGACGGAAAGCTCAAACTCGACCTAAGGGATATGAAGATCGAAGTAAACTATGTCAAAAGCATCTCCAAAATTGGCAAACGTGCAGAAATCTTCATTTGGTCAAAGGATGAAGTAGAAATATTACTTTATCCAACAGCGACACTTTTCAGTGTTCGACACGAGCTTTGCCATGCAAAATTATTTAGAATGGGGATCCCCTTGACCAATACTGAAACCGATCTCAAGATGTTTCCCGATGCGGGCGATTATCTGAGAATGGTGGTAATTACAGAATGGTATATAAATGAACTTCAAAAGAAATTCTTTAACGAGTATTATATTGTTGACGAGATTGGCACCCCTCGGCCACCTCCATTCTCAGATTTGCCACAACTTCCAGATGGAAAATTTACTTCCACGCAAATTGAACATATAGTTAAAATTGCGAAGATATGAAGAAAAAGCTCACAGTACGTAAGTGCAGTTCTTTGATTTAATCCGTGTAAATGTGAAATAATAAAACTATCAAACTTCTGCCAACTATTGAGAAACCTAAAACTGCAATAAGCCCGCCAATGAAAGGAAACCAAAAATCTACATTATTTTCCATCAAGATGAAAAACATGTAGGCTGCACCAAACCAGATTATTATATTTGATATTGTCTCCGCTGTCTTTTCCACTGAGGATCGGAAAAAAAATCTTAGAGCCAATACGAAGAACTGAAAGAACCCGAAGACAATGCAAAAACGCATCACAGTTTCGTAGACGACAGGATGCCTATGCAAGGGAGCAGGGAAATAAAAATTTGAGGAAATTTCTACTAATTCAAAATCCTTGAAGAAGTCTGTGACTTTACTACTGTAATCTGGCACAATTATGAAAAACAAAGCAAAAAGCAGGATAAAGAATCCAAAAGAGAGGAGCCCTACCCAATTACTCCTTTTGTCCTGCATATTTTCATCCTCAACTAAGCTGCCAAATTGATTAGACCTATACCCTTAAAAAATTGACTGCTGACAGGAACAACGAAGTGCAAAACCAAGATTATACCCATCAAACCTATGACACCCAAACACCCGTATTCACACCAATTATAGCCCGATACCTCGGGCTATTGGGAGCCGCAGGCTGAATGTCTCGGCCGAAGCCTCGGCACGTACACCTCGACTCCATCAACCCCATCTTCTATGGGTGCCCTCGTCCCTACAATGAACCTGTTGCCAA
>CP070649.1:415300-427071 GCA_020354575.1 Candidatus Bathyarchaeota archaeon
AGAGGAGTAACTCTCTCAGTTGGTCAACGGCAAAGAGTAGCCATAGCAAGGGCTTTGCTTATGAATTCAAAGATACTAATCTTGGACGACTCGACTTCAAGCGTTGATGTAGAAACCGAATATGAGATCCAGCAGGCTTTACATGCGTTGCTCAAGAACAGAACAGCCTTTGTGATCACTCAGCGAGTTTCAACCATTAGAAACGCAGATAAAATTGTTGTTCTTAAAAAAGGAGAGATTGCGGAAGAGGGTACTCATGAAACTCTCATGGCGAAAAGGGGCGTCTATTATCAGATTTATCAGACGTTGTACGAAACACAGAAGCCCATTGGTGATGCTACACAGCCGCGTGCATCGTTAAAACCAGGGGACCCCAATTAATGACCCCAGCCCATCCTGGACATGGACATCGGCATAGGCATGGATTCGGCTTGGACTATGAAGAGCAGAAGCACACACGAAAGATTCCAGATAGAGTGCTGGTAGCGCGGCTGCTTAAACATTTGCTGGTGTACAAGCGCCGATTCACAATCACAGTAGTTGCTATTGTCATTGTTTCTTTAACCGGGCTTTTGCCTCCCTATCTCCTTCAAGTTGCCATTGATAATTACATAGTAAGCAGCAATTTCACCGGGCTAACAATCATATCTGCGATTCTGGTCAGCGTTTATCTCGTCAACTGGATTTCTGCCTATCTGCGTACATTTCAGATGTCATGGATAGGAGAAAACATGGTCAATGACCTGAGGAAGCAGCTGTTTTCGCATCTTCAAGAGCTTTCATTTGGCTTTTACGATCGATCTGAAGCTGGCGAAATAATTTCACGGGTCACGAATGACACAGACACTCTGAGTCAGATATTCGTTCAAGGGGTTCTTACCTTGATTAGTGACGTTTTAACTCTTGTAGGTATTGTGGCAATAATGCTCTTGTTAAGTGTCCCTATGACATTAGCCGCGTTTTCAGTTATACCTCTGCTAATATTGTTGATATTTATTTTTCAATCTAGGCTCAGAAAGGCGTACAGAGCAACACGAAAGAAGATAGCAGTTGTCACAAGCAGACTTGAACAAAGCATTTCAGGCATAAAAGAAATTCAGTCTTTCACAAGAGAGCAGGATGCAATAGAAGATTTTCGGCAGGCAAATGTAGAAAATCTTCAAGCCAACGTTCAAGCTGGCAAGCTCTTTGCTCTCCTGATGCCAGCTGTTCAAATAGTTGGAGCCATTGGAACGAGTGTCGTCTTATGGTTTGGCGGAATCTCAATAATAAGCGGATCAATAACGCTCGGAATAGTCATAGCCTTCCTTCTCTATGTAAGCAAGTTTTTCCGACCCTTAGTTGATTTGACAACGTTCTACAATACTATTCAGTCAGCCATGTCTGCAGCAGAAAGAATTTTCGTAACTCTTGACACAAAACCTGAAATTTCAGACGCCCCAGATGCGGTTGAGCTTTCGCATGTAAAGGGAAAAATCGCTTTTAACCATGTAACTTTTGGCTACGATTCAGACCGCCCCGTACTGGAAGACATAGATATTCATGTTGAACCAGGAAAAACATTGGCTATTGTAGGTCCAACAGGAGCTGGAAAGAGCACCATTGTGAAACTTCTCAGTCGATTTTATGAGCTTCAGAAAGGAACTGTAACGATTGATGGCTGGGATGTCCGAAAAGTAACCTTACATTCTCTCCATAGGCAAATGGGGGTCGTTTTACAGGAGCCCTTTCTCTTTTCTGGAACGATCATGGAAAACCTCAAATATGGAAAACTTGACGCAGCTGACGGCGAGGTAGAACAGGTTGCCAAGATTGTCGGAATCCACAAATTCATAATTAGCCTTCCACAAGGATACGAGACTGATGTTGGTGAAAGGGGATCGAGACTTTCTGTCGGACAAAGGCAGCTCGTATCCTTTGCCAGAGCCCTTCTAAGCGACCCCCCAATCCTAATCCTAGACGAGGCAACATCAAGCGTTGATCCCTACACTGAGCTGAAGATAAAGAAAGCGCTCACCGTTCTCCTCAAAAACAGATCGTCACTCGTCATTGCCCACAGGCTTTCAACAGTCAGGAACGCTGATAACATCATAGTCATTGACGAAGGGAAAATAGTCGAAGAAGGAAATCATGCAGAGCTCATGAAAAAGAAAGGAATGTACCATCGCCTCTACAAGAAACAATTCAAAAATACATAATCAAAAGACTACTGGTATTCATGTAAAAGCCAAATAGAATTATCGTATAGACAAAAATAAAATACAGAAGAAAAATATTCATTCTAAATGGTGAGATTGTGAGTCAACAATGGAGCCCGCCTGATTGGATGTATCGGAAAGGCCGCCCGGGAAACGCTGGTTATTTTGAGAACATGACAAGAATCATCTTTCAAGGAGGACTCAATTGGAGATTAATTGACAAGAAATGGCCAAATTTCATAGAGGCTTTCAATGACTTTTCTATTGATTCTGTCGCTAATTTTAAAGCAGATAGAGTTGAACAGCTAATGAATAACAAGGGAATTGTAAGAAACCGAGCCAAAATAGCTGCTACAATCAGCAACGCAAAGCAATTTCAGGTGATTATTCAAAAATATGGATCATTTCAAAATTATCTAGATAGTTTGGACAAATCAAACAACTATGCCTTCGTTATTAGAGAGTTATCTAAGACATTTTCGAGGCTCGGGTCATCCTCTGCCCGCATCTTTCTGTATAGTGTTGGAGAAAGCATAAAACACGAAATATAAAAAAATGTGCTATGCGTTTTATTTCAAGCATGCCATAAGTCATAAGACTCATCTGCGCGTGCATGTGAATCGATATAAGGAATGGGCATATCTTGTGTGTTGGTGTTTGCGTTTGAAAAAATCAATTCTATACTTCTCTGGACCGGGGGAAGTTAACACCGATGAAACGCTTGAAGAAGCGAAGATTCGTGCTGATGAACTAGGCATTAAGCATATTGTAGTGGCTAGCACAAAAGGCAAGACAGCAATTAGAGCCCTTGAAGTCTTTAAGGGAAGCAGCGTAGTAGTAGTGCCCCATGTTACGGGTCTCAGGGAACCTGGTATACAAGAACTGAGCAATGAAATCCAAGAGAAGATTAGATCCAGTGGAGGCAAAATAGTGATTGCGACGCATGCATTCTCAGGAGTAAATAGGGCAATACAGGCTAAATCTGATATAATGTTTCCTGTGGGCATCGTGGCGCAGACGTTGAGGTTGTTTGGTCAAGGGACAAAAGTAGCGGTTGAGATCGTTGCGATGGCTACGGATGCAGGAGCAATTCCCGCAGATCAAGATGTAATAGCGATTGGCGGTTCAGGAAGGGGGGCAGATACTGCTGTCGTCATTAAACCTGCAAACTCCCACAGACTCTTTGACATGGTGATTAAGGAGATTATCGCTAAGCCTCACCATTTCTAGACGTGGGGTGTTTATGTGCGAGTTCCGGAAAACCGAGAATTACCATCCATGCATGCATGCATGCATCGCGTAGTTCTTGCCTATTTGGCTGACGAGTCTTCTTCCATCAAGCCAAACAGATTGCCTTCAGGATCCTTGAAATAAGCCATCCAACCCACACCAGGAACTGCCATCTTTGGTCTAACGATTGATCCGCCATTGCTCTGAACTTTCTTTGTATATTCGTCAAGCGAAGGCACGTCGATGGTGTTGACGGTTGAAGGGGCTGCTTCGGTTCTTCTCGATAGTCCTCCATCAATTCCAGGTTCATCTTCTTTTCCAGTAGTGATTAACCAATACTCGATGGGTCCTTTCCACTTCTCAACTTTCCAACCAAACACATTTTCAAAGAACTCGATAGCCCTTTCAGGTTTCTCTGCTTCTATCTCGAAATGAACGACTCTAGGCATGCAAATCACCAAGTAGATATCGTAGAAGGTTATATTCACTTAAATGAGTTACCTCTAATCTAAGCATGCATGCACATCTATTCTCTTGTCTGGAGTAGATTCTTGAGTATCCTCGTGAACTCAAGTAATCTATTTATATTGATGTGCTCATTCTTGATGTGCCCTGTATGGCCTGGTCCTACTATGACTGTCTTGATTCCTGCTTTATGATAGAGGTATGTTGAATCCGTTCTTCCTAATTTTATCCGAATCTGAGGGGGGTAACCAAGGGTTTCTAATATGGAATTTTTGACAAGAGATACGATTTCCTCATTATCGTTTATTGCATATGGCAGTTGAACTGGGCGCCTGAAGCTACTTTCTATTCGAGCTTCTTTGACCTTCTTCAGGGCAGATCTAATTCTTTTCTCAATTCTCTCCGAGTTTTCTCCAGGAAATAGTCTTCGTTCACAGGCTATCTTGCATTCTTCTGGAACAATATTAATTGCCCTTCCACCCTCAATTTTCGCTATGTTTATTGGCATTTCTAGCTCGAGGCCCCCAATTGTATATTTTCCGTGCGGAATCTGCCTGAGCACTTCTATTACTTTTGCCATATCATAAATTGCGTTTTTGCCCTCATTTGGAGTTGAGGAATGAGCTTCCTTTCCAATAGTTCTAATGTTGAATGCTAGTCGGCCGGTGCAGCCTACACCAACTGAAAATGCATCACCCTCAATAGATGGTTCAACATTAATTCCATAATCAGCGGTGAATGTGGGATTCTTTGATAGAAAATAGGGCATGCCCAACCATCTTGTTCCCCGATAATTGATAGCGTTGTCTTCATAGTTCACAAATTGTACGATTAACTCGGCGAATTGGCACTCTTTTAATAGAGAGAGGCTATGGAGGATCGCAGCAATTCCTCCTTTCGCATCTGATGCTCCAAGACCATAGAGTCTATCGCCTTTTACCTTTGGGTTTAAGGCATCCTCCCATCCTTCTGCGGGGGCAACGGTATCAAAATGAGTATTTATTAAAAATGTTCTCTTTCCATCGAACTCTTTGATTGCTGTAACATTGTGGAGTTTATCAATGTCAACTTCGAAACCATTTTGATCTAGGCATTCCGACAAATAAAGAGCACAATCTTTCATGCCAAGCGCGACTTTGTCAGGCGCCACTTGGTAAGTTGGAAACTTAATCAGCTTTTCAAGAACACTGATAGGATCCATTACAGTTCGCCATGACAGTACGCCTTTTGTTTTATAACTTCTTCCATGTTATTTGTAGTATATGGTTAATAGACGAATCATTCTTCATGTGGATATGGATCAGTTTTATGCTGCGGTTGAGCAGCGTGAACATCCAGAATTTTCTGGAAAACCTGTAATCGTGGGTGCTGACCCGAAGGAAGGAAGGGGAAGAGGGGTTGTACAGACATGCAGTTATGAGGCGAGAGAGTTTGGTATTCGGTCGGGGATGCCGATAAGTAGGGCTTGGAAGCTTTGTCCAGATGCAATTTTTGTACGTCCCAAATTTGAGCTGTATATTTCCACTTCGAATAGAGTAATGGCTATTCTCCGAAGAAAGGCTGAAAAATTTGAACAGTGGGGTTTGGATGAGGCCTTTCTAGATGTTACTTCAAAGGTTGAGGGATTTGAAAAAGCGAAGCAGCTTGCTTTGACTATTAAGAAGGAGATCCTACGCAAAGAAAGGCTAACCTGCTCCATTGGGATCGGATCAAATAAGCTTGTAGCGAAGATAGCGAGTGATTATAATAAACCTGATGGGATAACGATGGTGAGAGATGGGGAGGAATCTAGGTTTCTTGCTCCGTTACCAGTCCGTAGATTACTGTGGATTGGGAAAAAGACAGAGCGACAATTAGGCAAATTAGGTATCAAGACAATTGGTGATCTTGCAGGTTTTGATACCTTGACCTTGAGGGAAAAGTTTGGGTCAATGGCTAGTTACTATTTTCAAGCTGCTAGAGGAATAGATGAGAGCGAAGTTTCTGGGAAAGGCATAGCGAAGTCCATAAGTCGAGAAGTGACCTTTGAAGAAGACACCTCTGATATGAATCAAATCTTTGAAACATTGAACCAACTATGTCGAGAAATCCATGAGGAATTGGAGGAGAAGAAGAAGCTTTTCAAAACCATCACCATTAAAATTCGTTATGGAACTTTTCGAACCTTTACCCATGGAAAAACTCTTTCCTTCTACTCGAACAGCCTCCAAACCTTTCA
This sequence comes from Candidatus Bathyarchaeota archaeon, assembly GCA_020354575.1. Classification (GTDB taxonomy): domain Archaea; phylum Thermoproteota; class Bathyarchaeia; order Bathyarchaeales; family SOJC01. Next base: position 421,412 of record CP070649.1, read on the forward strand.
GAAAACATCTATGAAACTTTTCGAACCTTTTCTCAAGAAGAATGAAAAAGTAAGGTTAATTGGCGTAAAAGTCTCTAACTTTCTATCAGGCGGCAAACAAAAAACCTTGTTTTAACTAGCCTGCATGTTTTCCAAAAAATGATCTGAGAAATCCATAATCATGCTCAAGAAACTAGGAGATGCAAGTTTTGTCCAAGTCGACAGATTCTGAACAAACGTGGGAAGTTCCCTTAGTCACTCAGTTTCATTAGCAAATTCAAAGGTAATTCAAACTTTAAGAATTCTTTCTTGGTCAATCTCTTTATCCTTAAGAATCTCACGTTCTGCTCTTCGTAGAGGTTAATTTCTCCATCAAAGAGATCGAGAATTGCACTGGTTTCTTGGGAGGAATGCATCCTGGGATCCATGACTGCTAAAACTGTGAATCCATGTGATTTGAGGTCAGGAAGAAGCGAATTTAGCCATCTCCTAGATTGCAAGGCCTGATGGTGTAGTAGGACATCTGAGACAATGTTGATACAACATCTGCGGGAAGAATCAGACGAAGGTCTCAATTTTCGGAGAATAGAGGTCAAAGCAATGCTAATATCAGTGAGATTCTCCACTCCTTTAAATTTGAACACATTTGGAAGGTTTCTGATGATCGATCCTGCTTGAGGATTGCAGATGAAAAGGTAGAAGTTGGGCTGATAATCTTCTGCAAGGTTCTCTAGGCCCATTAACGCTATGGTTACGAAAAAGGTTATGTGACCTTTTCTTGCCCCAGTTTCAAGGAAATCCCTAATCAGCAAATTTCTTTCCTCGAAAAAAGGCGAAGTCAGCATGACTGCGTAGGTTTCAGGTATACCACCTAACAACAGGGTGTCAAGACCTGCGTGGCCAGTTGGTATCCGATTCTGAAGAATAATTTTTAAAACCTCAATTGCCACTGGTTCAAGTTCTGAGACCACTTGTTTTCCAGTTTCCTGTGAATAAGTTATCTTTGGCACTATTTGAAAAGAGCCACTTTCAAAGGATCTTAACTCAAGAAGGATTTCCTCAGTCTTCAGAGGATCGATCCGCCTCCCCCGCATGTTTAGATCTCCATTTTCAGGAGAGCAGTAGTCAGGTTTGGAGGTTAACTTGAAACCTAAGGGCATTATTCCCTGAATCTTGTCTAGCATGATACTCTGTCTTCCTACATTAGAGATTCGCATCTCTAGACTGAAGCTCTCGCCAACAGAAACTCTTTTTGTTGGAACAACTAGGCTGACTTGCAAGCTAGCTTGTTCAAACTTCTCAAAACCTACTGCTGCTTCCTCGCTTGGAGTTGGCGTGACAAAACTTGCAGTTGATGAAGTCATACTTGGAGCGTTCAGAACCTCACTTAATGATGTAGCTAGTCGTCTTTCTTCTCTAACTTTTGCCAACAATCTCTGAACTTGCTTGCTTTTGGCCAAATGTTTGGCCTCCAAATAAGAGCTAATAGACGTCTCGAGAACCTTTTCAGCCATAACGTAATACCGTGCCTTTTTTTCAGGATCTTGTTCTTTTGTAGCATTGTCCATGTAGATATAAGCATCAAAAAGACGCTGAGTAGCAATTGCATACTCCGAAGCCAGATTAAAGCCCGCTCTCACATAGTAGTTTGCTGCGCTTTCCAAATATTGGGTGGCTTCCAAGTATAACTTCGTATCTCTGGAGTCTTCAAACCTTGTTCCAGTTTCCAATGCTTTACAGAAACGACTGTGACCGAGAGCCAATAGCCTCGTTCTTTCGTCAATGCTCCGCTCTTTAGCTTCATCAAATAACTGGGAGGCTTCCAAATACAATTCTGGAGACGCTTCAGCTTCTGCTTTCTTCATCAATTCCCATGCTTTTGAAAGATAGATGATGGGCGTCAGTTCTTGACGATCCTTTTTTATTGTTTCGTCCGTGAAACTAGCCTCGCGCTCAATGTTATGCAATACTTGTTGAAATTTTTTAGCAGCTAAACTATATCCTTCTGAGCTAGCAGCATTATTGCCCTTCCTACTCAGGATTTTGGCTTCTTCTAATGCAATTCGTCCTTGACAGTATTCTTCTCTAATTCTTAAGGCCTTGATCAATCTATTGACCAAGTCTTTTTCATCTTCGGTCTCAATTGTATCAACTATATTTTGAAGAGTAGTCTTCGTCGCACGAAATAATTCTGCTGCCTTTTGGAATAGGTTTATCGCTTTTCGGATTTGCTCGTCTCTGCTGAAATGTTCTGCTGCTTCCAGTCGTGCCCACGCCAAATAATTGGAGGTAAGATACTTCCATTGCATTGTTTCCTTATGGAGGATCGCTGCGGTCTCGTAATGTTTCTTGGCTTCTCCATATTGTTTCTGGCTGTGGTCGTATTTTGCTTTCTCAATTTCATTCCATGCTTGCATGTAGATTGCATGTTCTTCAAAGAAACCCTTTAGTTTGGGGATCTTTTTACCTGCTCTAAGATAGCTTTTCGATGCTTGGGTAAAATTCTCAGCAGCTTCCAAGTGTCTTCCCAAGGTGTTTTGGATCCTGGCGATTTTCCAAAACAATTCCGCTTTTAGAGCGACCATATCTAACTTATCCGCTGATTTAATCCCATCGTATAACGCATCTATTGCTCTCTTAAGGAATTCAGGATTGCGTGTCAACTTGTAGAGACGCAGCAGTAGGTTTGCATAGGTTTCTTGGTAGTCTCGAAGAGGAGCAAAAAGCGTAATTTCTCCTTTCCTCTCGAAATCGGGCATGACCTTGGCACAAAACTCTAGACAATCCCTTGAACTCAGGACTGCTCCTTCAAGAAGCTTAATCTTCTTTGCAGGATCTGGTTCGATTTTTGCGAGTTCCGCTTTTATTCCAGCGAGATAATTGATCATTACTCCTAAGTTCCAATAGAAAAATGGTGTCAACTCTTGTTGAATTGCAAGGGTTCTTTCACGGTATTTTAAGGCTTTTTCTAAGCGTTTCTTTTTGGGTCGCAGTTTTTGTTCAATACGTGCTTGGGCTTGTAGTGTTTTGCTGATAACATGGAGCACTTGGGCGATGACCATTGGCATGTGGGAACTCTCTGCCACCTTCAAAGCATCCATCCCGAGCTGTTCGGATTGGTTTAAGAGTTCTCGTTTTTTCTGGAGATTGGGTTCCCAGAGAGCTAGATGAAAGAAGTGCTCAGCATGACCCGAAGGAGGGCCTAGCAAGCCGCCTCGAGGGTTGATAAATGATATTACTTTATAATGACGGTGGGCTTGTTCATAGAATTTCATTGCTTTTTCCGTCAATTCTTTCCGAGTTTCCGGGTTTTCGATTGCTCGGGAGCGTGCTTTCCAATATGTATTATACGCGAGGTAATCGAGAGCATGTGCTTTCAAGAAGTTGTCACCTGTGCGTTTGCCATATTCTAAGGCTTTTTCATGATGCCTAGCCGCTGGTTCTTCTCCTTTGTTTATTCCTAGCCAAAGATGCGCCAATCCTAGAAGCAATGCATTCTGCGTATTTTCTGAAAGTTCAACAGTCTTGTTTAGGTAGTCTAAGGCTTGTAATCTATATTTGTCGATCTTTTCCGATTCTGAAACTAGATAATATCCCGCATCACTCAAGCAAGTTGCTAGCGTAATAAAGGTGCCAGCAAGTAAGGGGTCACCCTTAGCGAACATATCAATTGCCTTCTCTCCCCACTCTAATCCTTCCTCTAAAATGCTCTTCAGAGTCTCTCTTCGCTTTTCAAGAAAAACCCTGCAGAAAAAAACAAGCGAGAATTCATTATACGTCCTCACGTATTCAACTGATTTTCCAGCATCCAGAAACTTCGAAAGTGCTTTGCCTTCCAACTCTAAGCAATCATCAAGGAGTTGCTTTTTTTCCTCTGGATTTGCAGTAAGCCAATAGTTGTAATATTTAATGGCAGCATCGCATCGAAGCTTTCTTGGCTTGCTTTGCTTGCTCGACGATTTTTCATAGAATTCGCGAGCCCTTCGGGAAGCTTCCACAGCAAGTCCCATTCTTTCTCTGAATTCTTTTTTCCGTTTGGCTTGCATAGCGGCTCTGTGAAAGCAGAAACTAATTCTTTCCTGAATATCACCCGCCTTCCAAAAACCTTTCCGCGCAAGCACATTCGTTTGAGCTTCACTGTAGCACTTGACTGCTGAGAACCAGTCGTACTCCTTCTCCTTTTCCTTCGCCTGAGCAAGAACAAGCCTTAAAGATTGGTTTCCAGGCATAATCACAAAACCACTAACGCGAATTCAATCACGTAATTTCTGTTTTGGACAATCTTAACCTTTTGCATCCATTCATTATTCATTTACCTACACGCACTTCGCATTTTAGTTAAGTACTACATGTTTTCCACAAGATCCATGCAGACAGAAGCTTTAAAAGCACCTTCGAAAAGGTTCAACTAAATATAACTGAATGTTTGAGGGTTTCCCAAAATGTCCTCGAAACAATCGATAATACTGTGGATCTCATCTGAGAGGATTTGGGAGGAACATTAGGTGAGCAAAAAAGCAGAGAAAAAACGCGCTAAACCCCCGAATATAGAACGCGGAGAAGATGTTACCCGCGTTGAAGAGATCAATGAAAAAAACCAGACACTCAAGTTAGCCAATGCCTTGAAGGAGGAGAAGAAGAGATCAGAGGATTACCTGAATCGGCTCAAGTACATGCAAGCAGACTTTGAGAACTTGAAAAAAAGACAAGATCGCCAACTTGAAGAAATCAGAAAATACAGTAACGAACGATTGATCCTTGAGTTGCTCGTAATTGTAGATGAACTCGAAGTAGCAGTTCAAGAAAGCAAGCAAACTCAATCAGTAAAGGTCTTACTCGAAGGTGTTGAAATGATCCAAAAAAATTTGAAGAAAATTCTAGAGCTGGAGCAGGTTTCTCCAATAGAAAGCATTGGTCAGACGTTTGACCCCTCAAAACATGAGGTTCTCGCAAAAGTTGAGAGTGAAGAAGAAGGAAAAATCATCGAGGAAATAAGGAAAGGATATATTTTGAAAGGAAAAGTGATTAGACCTAGTGTTGTTAAAATCACAGTAAAACCTTCTCCAAAGACTACTAAGGAGGGAAACTCAAGTGAGTGATAAGAAAGCAAGCGAAAAAATCCTCGGAATAGACCTTGGAACTACAAACTCCGCAGCAGCAATTTTCGAAGGAGGACGAGCCACAATTATCCCAAGCGCTGAAGGCCCAACCGCTGCTGGCAAGATGTTTCCATCCGTTGTAGCCTTTACCAAGGATGGCCAACTTCTAATCGGGGAGCCTGCAAAGAGACAAGCTGCAGCTAATCCTGAAAACACAATCTTTGAGATTAAAAGGAAAATGGGAACAAACTACAAAGTAAAAATTCAAGGAAAAGAATATACACCTCAACAAGTTTCTGCATTTATACTCCAGAAGATCAAGAAGGATGCTGAAAATTTCTTAAGTGCGTCAATAAGCAAAGCTGTGATAACGATTCCTGCCCACTTTAATGATAATCAACGACAAGCTACAAAAGACGCTGGTGAAATTGCTGGCTTCGAAGTTGAACGTATTCTGAATGAACCAACTGCAGCTTGCTTGGCATATGGAGTTGACAAACTAGAGAAAGAGATGAAGATCCTAGTCTTCAGCTTTGGCGGTGGTACTCATGACGTTACGGTAATGGACTTCGGCAAAGGCGT
>CP070649.1:427171-438798 GCA_020354575.1 Candidatus Bathyarchaeota archaeon
ACAATAATAACATCACAGCAAATCAGTATGAAGGCATAGTAATCGACTACTCTATGAACAACACGATATCGGGCAACTACCTTGTAGATGACAACACTGGAATCTTGATTGGAGGTTCTTCGAATTACACCAATATCACAGATAATCACGTAACTAGCTGCGGACGCGCCATTAGCTTAATTCAGGTTTCACACTGCAACCTATACGGAAACAACTTGACAAACAGCTACTTCGGCCTTACTCTTCAAAGTGCCACAGAGAACACGTTGAGAGAGACCATGATGTTCAACAATACCGTTAGCTTTAGCATTATCGGCTACGATCTCCCCCACTTCATCAACTACGTTGACGAGTCAAATACCGTGGACCATAAACCAATCTACTACTGGATCGATACACACGATTCCATTGTTCCAGATGATGCATCCTGTGTAGTTCTCGTAGAATGCACCAACATCATTGCGCAAAACATGAACCTCTCAAGCTGCAATCGGCAAGGAGTAGTCCTAGCTTATTCAGCAAACATAACAATTGCTGATAACTACATAGCTCGCAACGATCAATACGGTATTTGGCTCTTGAACGCTTCAGAATGCTACATTGCTAGAAACCATTTGAACGGCTTCATCTGCCTTCAGCTTCATAACGCCCTAAATAACACTTTCTTCGGAAATACCTTGACCTCAGGAGGGAACTGGGGAAGCGTCAACCTCGCCCAATCAGTCAATAACACCTTTTATCACAACAACTTCACCGACAACTACATAGATTACTTGATCGATGACGTTTCTGCTAACAACTGGGATAATGGCTATCCTGCGGGGGGCAACTACTGGGATAATTATGAAGACCGATATCCATCCGCCAGAGACGAGAACAGCGGACCTTATCAAAACGAGACAGGAAGCGACAATATTTGGGACATCCCATACACACTGAACGAAAATAACATAGATCATTATCCTCTAATTCCAGAGTTTCCATCATTCATTCTACCGCTCTTCATGCTTGCAGTTTCATTAACAACATTGATGGCTAAGAAAAAAAGAAACGTATGACTTCTCAGCTCTGATCAAATGCCCAAATGTGCTTAAAAGCACTTTGCAATTTACTCGTCAGCAGCCCATTGTTTACTTTGCTAAAGCTCAGCAGTGTATGCATGTGTTATATCATGGATCCGAAGGCTGCCATAACTTGAATTACATCTCCGATATCCACAAAATTACTTCCATCGACATCAGCCTTCACGTTCCACCGCGGGTGTCCGGGATAAGAAGCAAAGGCTTCACCTACTAGAATGAGATCCCCAATGTCCACTATGCCATCCTCATTGACATCTTCAACCAGATCATGATTATTACACGCATTAGCAACAGAGAGCCCCATCAGCAGGAAGAGAATAGACACAAGAATTACTCTTCTCATTGGCTTTCATCCTCATGTAAATGAAAATTTAACAGGTTTTATCTCTGATTTCTTCAAAGGCTATATTCCGAAAATCGATACATCTAAAATGTAGGCTTTGCAACCTCGATGGGGGTTAAACCTTGAAGGTAAAGCTAAAACGCCGGCACATAAAATCACTTGAAGAAGAAGTACAAAGGGTTCACCCAATTGAAGCTTGCGGAATGCTATTCGGCAAAATGAACCCGACTGAAGCCTTAGTCGAGAAGGTTGTTACAGCACCAAATGTGCTGCGGTCTGAAAAAAGGTTCGAGATACATCCTGAGACGGTTGTTAAAATGATCTTAGAATCCGAGAAGGAGGGACAAGAATTCGTCGGACTTTTTCATTCTCATTCCGCACCAGCATATCCTTCCTCAATTGACATAAAATTCATGAAACTTTGGGGGGACGCTATCTGGCTAATCTTGGCCACGTTTGATGGAAAATTCGCTGCCTTCCAAATGATGGACGGAAAAGTAAAAAAGGCAGTGTTAGAGATCGAGTAAATGCACGTTGCTGCAGACTTGCCTGGCTGAGCGAAATTCATTGATCTACCAGACGCAGATGCAGAAATCTCAGCATTCTATTTCATTTTACCTTGGGGAATCTTGTTAGCAAAGCGGCAGCATGAATCTCCTTTGAGAACGCTTTCGAGCATTTCTACCTCAACTGGTTCACCAAATATGACATCAAAGTGAAATTTCTCGTATCCACTGCTACAGTAGCAGAATAGCGGAGAGATCTGAGGTTTTCCTTCGCGTATGGATGATCTGGCGAGTGGACAATGGCAAGCGTAGTATCTCTTTAAAACGTGATCTTTCTCCTTTATGTACTGCTTTGGGGCGTATGGTATTTTAGTCACATAGATCTTATCTCCACGCCGAATGCCCGTACAAATCTCTTGGTTACGTCTAACGAACTCAATAACCTCAGGAGTGATCTCTTGCTCAAACCATAGCTGGCCGTCTTTCATGGATCGTTCTAGGTCTTCTATTAATCTTCTATGTTCGTTTTTCAAGTACTCGTCAATGCTACTAGCTTTTTCAAACCTCTGCTTCTTCTCATCAAAAGCCTCAGCGGGTAATTTGTGGTAATTCCACGTGAGAATTTTCTGGCACGTTTCATGGGAAAGCTCAGTCACCATCCTTTCCATTATCGTGTGGGTGAGACGCGGATAGTTCTCCTGAGGAGAACCTAATGGAGGCAACTTGAATCCTTGATAAACTTTCTGCCTGGTTTCTTCTCCCGCTATTTCTGCTAACCGTTCTCCTATATCAGGCAACACATTTCGCGCGCCCAGGATTGATGTAAAGTAAATATAGTAGTCGTTCTTCCTTGCATAGTTGCAGTAGCGAGCGATTGCGACAAGTCTTTCCCACGAGTTCCTGCCTTCATCAATAAGGAGCGAGATGTAATCCTTGAGCACCTCCAAGCTTGCGGACTTAAACGTGGTATTCTTCTCGCTTAGAAACTCTTCAAACTCTTTGATTGCATTCACTGCGAATTCTATATCTTTTGTACTTATTTTGCGTCCTTGGAGGTGCCTTCTGAATTCCTTTTCCATCAATATGTTAACACTCACCAAACCATTGGAAGGTATCCTTCTTTAATCGCGTTTGACACAATTGTTCCGACATATTCCACTTTGATTCCAACTTCCTGTAACTTCTCCGACACGCCATCTTCATCAGAGATAGCCTTACAAGCAAAGCAGTCACTCTTATCGGATATCTCTTTGATGAACCATGCCACTTCGCTGTCAAATGCAGCCAATTTTTCCGAGGGTCCAAAAAACACCACCTTGACGTCATCCAACCATTTGAACCTCAAAACATTGCGAGCATACATCAAACCTGCTATAGCCTTTTCCCTGTCACCAGTTGCGATCAGAACTAGTAATTTTGAACTCATAGCGAAGCCTTCTATTCAAAATCATACAAAAGCTCCTTCTAAGGATTGAGCCGTCATATGACGGCAATAAGACATTAATTGCTCAATGTTAAGAGAAAATGTTAAATTCACATGTTTCATTTGGCTATGGAAATTGTGGGAACGATTTGCTGAAGATGAAGCGGTTTGTGCAAGGGAGAGATGAGGCGGACTGGGTTAGAGTCTGGAATGCTGCATACGAGGAGTATATTGACATCAGACGAATAACTGTAGACGAATTTAGAATCGCTGAGAAAGCACCTGCGTTTGACTCTGAGGGTAGGTTCATCATAGAAAAGGATGAAAAGCCAGTGGGAATAATTCATGCGCACGTCGATAAACTGAGAAAGGAAAAGAAAGGATTCATAAGATCTTTTGGAATCCTACCGGAATACAGAAACAAAGGGCTCGAGAATCAACTCGCTGAAACCGCATTAAGAGAGTTGAAGAACCGCGGAATGGAAACTGTACAAGCTTGGGCACGAGAGACTAGAAAGGATCGAATTGAACTCTGGAAGTCACTAGGTTTCAAACTCGTACGTAAATTCAGCTTGATGAAAACAGATCTAAATAGGCTTCCATCAGACATAGACGAAAATGAAGAAGTTATATTAAAGCAACTCCGAAAAGATTCAGATCAAGATCTTAGAATACTGAATTGGCTTGGCAACGAATGTTTTAAAGAGCACTTTAATTTTAGACGTGGAAGTATTGAAGAGACCAAACATTTTCTACGGAAAGACCCCTTTTTCAAAGTTCAAGATTGGTACTTCGCCATCTCAAAGAAGAAACATGTAGGGTATATTGGCGTAGGAATCGACGAGAATTATAACCAAGAGAGAAAAGCCAAATGCGGATGGATTCTAGATATTGGTGTGCTGAAATCTCACAGAAGAAAGGACATAGGGACCAAGCTGATGCTACAGGGACTAGAAACGCTGAAAGTGCAGGGTATGACCACGGCAATGCTGGGAGTCGACGATTGGAACGTGACTAAAGCAATGAAACTCTACGAAAAAGTTGGCTTTTATGTGGAGAAGAAAGACCTCACATACGAACGAAGCGTTGTATAGAATTTTCGTTTGCATACATACTGGGGGATTATGTATACGCTGAAAAGCCTTTGCCTAATATTGTGTACCCTGTTATTAGCTTCATCATTTCACTGGTACCATCGGGGATTGTCATCATCCTCGCATCTCTGTAATATCTCTCCAAGGGTAACTCATCTGATAAGCCTAAACCACCATGGATTTGCACGGCGTTATATGTAACCTTTACTGCTGCCTCTCCACCATATATTTTTGCCATAGATGAAAGTCTTCGTGCTTCTCCGCTGCCCTTTGAAATAGCATCGATCGCTTTGTAGGCAAGAAGGCGTCCAGTTTCTATCAGAACATTCATCTGGTAAAGCATCTCTTGAATCAGCTGGAATTTACCAAGGGGCTTTCCAAACTGAACTCTTTCCTTAGAATATTTAACCGAAGCCTCAAAAGCTGCTTGGGCAATTCCGAGCGATGCAAGTCCCATACTACATCTTGGCAAAGTCATTAACGCTGTAAACGGAGACATCTGCCCAAAAAGTCGCATCATTCCCTCAGACATTGGCAAACGCTTCATTATTTCAGGATCGGAGAAGGCCTTGCCCATCATGATGTTCATCTCGTTCTCTTTTGTAACTCGGCAATCTTCAAAGAACATCTCTCCCGTGGGAGCTGCATTCCATCCTATCTTATGCAACTCGTTGGTATCAAAAGGTGATATGTCCTTCTCTATCAGAAAGAATGTCTCCAATCCTGTGCTCAGATCCTTTGCGCCGACATACGCGACATCAGCGATCGTGGCATTGCTTATCCACGTTTTAGCACCATTAATAGTGTAGTGGTCATTTTCTAATCTTGCAGTCGTCTTGAGATCTGAGGTGTCGCATCCAGCTTCTGGTTCAGTTTCAGCAAAACATCCTATTAGTTCTGCTTTCTCTAGTTTGGGCATCAGTCGATTTTGAGTCTCTTCAGAGGCTAGGGGAACAAATAGCGCTGGAAGCCCTGTCATACCAATTACTGGCAACAAGCTTACCCATACTTTGCCCACTTCTTCAGACAAGATTCCGTAAAGCATGGGGTCTTCAGCATACAATTCTTTGGCGCTTTCTGGGTCAAAGGCTACACCAATCTTCTTGAATTTTTTCAGAATATCGATCGCTTCGTCCTTTGTGAAGGGCCCTTTTTTGTCACGCTCATTGGCTACTGGAGCATACTCCTTGTCCAAAAAGGCTTTAACGCTATCTCTGAACATGATTTCTTCCTTTGTAAATTCAAAATCCATTTTAACGACTCCTTGGTTCCAAGAAGTGTTTGAAAGTCTGAGTCATATAAGTCTTGAGGAAACGTGCGTGTATTAAAATCATTAAGGGGGTAATCAAAAGCCATAAAGTGGAATGCTTTTTCAGCTGTTTGAATCCATATTGTCAATTCATAACACTTTTTCTTCTAATTCGCTGAATCAACAATAATCGGATGGAAATGAAGTGATTAGAAGAAAAACTCTAACCGTACTGCTTACTCTTTTCTGCTTGACATTAGTACCTTTGATTGTTGATGCTGCAACAATACCATCTTGTTCATTCAACAGAGACATTTATACTCAAGGAGATACTGGTTACATAACAATCACTGTAGTTAACGATGAAGAAAGCACCATACGGATAACTGATGGCTATGCAACAGTCGATTATTATTATGTGGATGGAGATACTTACCTACAAACATTTTATACCGACACCATTCTTCCCATAGAAATTGAACCAGGGCAAAATAGCTCATTCTACGTCTCATTCAATCTCCCAAGCAATATTGCTCCAGGCTATACAACTTTCTATGTAAAAGCCATCACTCAAATATGGAACAGCCAATCCGAACTCTGGTTCCCTTCCAGTCATCCCAGCTATGAGCTTAGGATTTATGTTGAATCATCCTACAAACAGCAATATGAAGATCAACAAACAGCCAATGAGCTTCTACAAGGCCAAATGCAAGAATTACAGGCTATTACCGATTTGAACACCAATATAATGTATCTATTGGGTTTAACCACAGCGATTTTCCTGGTTGTAACAATCTTTCTAGTGGTACTCAACAGAAAACCCAGAGCAGTACCTAAGCCGGTTGTCTAGGCAATCTCAATACTAATCCTTTTTCTTTTTATTAGCTATTGGACTCTCTTAATCGAGACTGACACATAATGCACACTCGTATGATGCATTAGGATTTTAGGGTCCTGGCCAATAGGGTTCGCTTCCACTTCCATAGACCCAAGCAACTAAGCCTTTTATGTTGCGAATTAGAGCAGGAATGAAGTTATGAGCGTATCCATCTTCTGGCTTAAATCTCTGTTGAATCCAATCTTCCAGTTCTCTGGAAGGGAAGGTTCCGTTTTGATAACGAGTCGCTCCTTCTTCAGGAGTCAGATTTAGAGCTTGACTTATGATCTTTCTCCAACCTCCAGCGGTTGAGGGATAAAGTGCCCTTCTTCTCTTGCTCTGTCCCATTTTGAAAGTTTCCTAGAACTATTTTTATGCGTAGAGTGTATTAGGCGCATATCGATCTAAATATCAGGTGGACCTTCTCTTATTCTTCTCCTTATTTGCTCTAATGGTCCTTTCCAATTGTACACTCTCTCTACCCACCAAGTAATTCTTCCTGACTTGAGAATGGGGGCGAAGTATTCTTTCAGCTTTGCCTTTCTTTGAGGAGCTTTTCCTAGTGTAACAAAATCAAAACCATCAAGGTGCTTCCTGTATTGTTCAATATATTTGGCGATATTTTCAAAATATTCAGCTACAATATCACCGTTATTATGGGTAAACTCGGGGAAGGTGCCTTCAAACTTTGCAGCCCTGTGAAAGGGTTGCTTGCGCCAAGGCCACTTTCCACCGCCGACCCAAATAGGAATTCTTTCTCGGTTTCTATAGGGTCTCGGGAGGAAAGTTGTACCATCTTCTATACTATAATGCTTCCCGGAGAAGCGGAAAGGTTCTCCTTTCCACAATCCCTGTAAAATTTGGAGCGATTCATCTAATTTTGTTCGTCTCGTTGCGTTGGTGCATGCTTCCCCAAATCTTTTGAAATCTTGATTAACTACTGAGCCTAATCCCACGCCAAGAACAAGTCTTCCTTTGGAGAGATGATCTAGTGAAACACTTTCTCTCGCTACTTTCCAAGGACGACGACGGGCAAGCGGAGTAATCATGGGTCCGAGGATTATTTTTTTGGTGTTTGCTGCTATGGCAGCCAACGCAATCCATGGATCAATAACCCGTAAATCTGCTCTTGGCTTATGCAACACATGATCCCAAGGAAAAATCCCATTCCACCCGGCTTCTTCGGCATCTTGCGCAAGAGCAATGAGTCCATCGAAATCGCTATAGATACCTAGATTGCTAATTGATATGCCAAATTTCATACCCTAATCCTTCCCTTTTTTCTCCTCTCAAAGTACCTATTGTTCAGCAGCATTAAACTTTTCAAGATCGTTTGAGGTGAAGAATGGATCTAGAAATAAATACATCAAAGAGCACCATTATTTGTGGAAAATTTGGAGTCCTCAGATGTTGCCTCAGACGTTCTCGTGATTGGAAGTGGAATTGCAGGTTTATCCTTTGCTTTGAAAATTGCTGACTTCGCCAAAGTAGTGCTTATTACTAAGAAGGAGAAGGCAGAATCAAACACTAATTATGCCCAAAGTGGAATTGCTGCAGTCCTATCGCACTCTGACTCCTTTGAAACGCATGCGAAAGATACTCTAGATTGCGGTGATGGGTTAAGCAAAAGAGACGTCGTTAAAACAGTGGTGAGAGAGGGCCCAGCTCGTATCCAGGAACTCATGGAACTCGGAGTGAAATTTTCTCAAACTGCAGCAGGTGAGCTTGATTTAGGAATCGAGGGGGGACATTCAAAGCGACGAGTAGCTCATGCAAAAGACCTCACGGGCAAAGAGATAGAAGCTGCCCTTTTGAATGCGGTAAGCAAGGCTCCTTCCATTAAACTCATAGAAAACCAAATCGCGATCAACCTGGTTGTAAATAATAATCGTTGTTTAGGCTGCTATGCTTTAGATACAGAAAATTCTCTAGTCCGTAACTATATAGCGAAGATTACAGTTTTGGCGACGGGGGGGATCGGAAGGATTTACCTCCATACGACGAATCCTGAGATCGCGACGGGAGACGGCATCGCCATGGCATATCGAGAAGGAGCTACCATTATGAACATGGAATTCACTCAATTTCATCCAACCTACCTGTTCCATCCCCAAGGGAAATCTTTTCTTATTTCAGAAGCTCTCAGAGGCGAGGGTGCTGTTCTTCAAGATAAAAATGGACGACAATTTATGGCGGATTATCACCCTATGAAAGAGCTGGCTCCTAGAGATGTAGTTGCAAGAGCTATTGATCAAGAACTGAAGAAAAGTGGTGAGAACCATGTATTTCTGGATATATCAATGAAGAGTTCAAATTTTATACGTGCTCGATTCCCAGGGATCCATGAAAAATGCCTATCATTTGGAATCGACATCACAAAAAATCCTATTCCAGTGGTCCCTGCAGCTCACTATTGTTGTGGGGGTGTGAAAACTACTATTGCTGGAGAGACCGACATAAAGCATTTACTCGCAATTGGAGAAGTTGCGTGTACGGGACTCCATGGAGCCAACCGCTTGGCCAGCAATTCGTTGCTTGAGGCTTTGGTGTGTGCTCATTACGCTGTCAAGAAATGCAGAGTCCTTCTGAACAAAAAACCTCTACCCCAATCTTTTGCCCAATGGGAGTCAGGTAATGCAGTGGATATCGACGAAGCAGTAGTGATCACCCAGAATAGGAATGAGATCCGTCATTTAATGTGGAACTACGTCGGAATCGTGCGCTCGAATAAGCGATTGAATCGCGCGAAGAAGCGAATAAAACTCTTGCTTGATGAAATCAATCAATACTACTGGGATTTCATCGTTACGGCTGATCTTATTGAGCTACGCAACATGGCGTTGGTTGCAAAACTCATCATTGACTCAGCCATTATACGTAAAGAAAGTCGAGGAATCCATTATTCCCTCGATTATCCTAAAAAATTACCTATTGCTCAAGATACGCTGCTAAAGAAGAAACGATAGTTTTACGTGCTCAGCATTGCAGCTTAGTTCTAACTTGAAAACGCAATATGAATTCATGCTGTAATGCTGGCTTTGATCTTTTCTTTTGCGAGTACATGTCTAAACGTTTTGCTGCAATTATGGCATTTGTAATAACCTATAGTAAGCTGCATCCTTTCCCCAGCCCTATCTGGTCTCCCAGCCATTTTCCAAGTCTTTGCCGGAATCGTCTGAACCTCACAGGTTGGGCATTGTGCTTGGTTTGAATGACCAAAAGCGACCAAGAGTGCGACTCTCAAAGCCTCTCCGGTTTGATCAATCTTCTGGATTTTCTCTGCAAGTTGTGAATCTTTCAGGGCTTCGCTTATCCATTTAGCGAAATCTCCTCTTGCGTGATGGAATTCAAGCGAGGAAACAGGAATCTGAGGCAATTTCTCTTTAAAGTCTTGAATATTGAGGGCTATTTGGTGGATCGGTTCACCAATATTCTTATAGAAATGAAATCCCATTTCGCTTAACGCGTCTTTATCAGGTTCGAAAGGACCATTACATTCGGGAAGCTTGTTATGCTTCTCTTGGTACTCTTCGAGAAGCTCCTTCATTCTTTGCTGTTGGTTAGGCGTAAACTCTCTTCTATAGTATACGGTCGCCTTCTTACAGGAATCTTGAGAAAAAGTAGTTTCTAAGCATTGAGTGAAAGTTTTTCGAAGATTTTCACTTTCCCCAATGTAGATTAATTTTCTATCTTTATCGTAGAAAGCGTAGACTCCAGGGTCTTCTAGTACATGTTTCGCTCTTTCGCCCCAATAATATATTTCTCCTGAGATCGGCATGTTATTCACCATAATCCTTATTTCTCATGTGAGCTGACACTAGCCCAACCCCCCAACCTTTGATATGTATGCTTTCATTGTTAAGGGTTTCCACAGGTAGACGGGACTCTTCCATACTAAAAATCTCTGAAAACAGCACATGTGGAAATCATAAGGAAAAATGCCTGCATCTCAAACGAGTCTTATTTACTTCTTGATGAGGGATCGGATTAATTCTCTAGACTTCTTGCTGTTCTTCTGGTGCTTTTCATAGTCTTCATCTGACATAGAAAGGATCTCAGCGTATTTCTGAACCGACTGTTTGGTCAAAAAGTCAACATCATCTAGCTTAGCAACCTTATCTTCAATCTTCTTCGAGTCGCAGCATTCTTCTAGATGATGTTGTATATGCATTTCAATATCAACCAGTTGAGACACTGCTTTCTCATCAAATTGCAACTCAAATCCAAGCTTTTTCAGCGCATTAAGCATGGTCCTAATATTATCTCTAGCAATCTCTGCACCTCGTTTAGTCTGTCCAACACTGCAGTGAAAGACCTCAGCAGTTGCCTGGTAATAGCTCTCAATTAGATGGTCAACGCGTTCTTCACGTGCGACCTCGACCATTTCTCCCTTTAGAAGTTTCTTTATATGGTGGTAAACAGCTTGCGGAGTAAGGCTGAGTTCTGCAGCAATCTGACTCACCGTCATTTCTTTTACTCTCAAAAGGAAGACTATCTTTCTCCTAGTTGAGTCACCCAGTAGCTTGAAAGCGTCAGGATCCTTGATCACTTTTATCGGTCGCATATTGCTTGCCTAATAACGTAATAGTTTAAATAGATATAAAAATGTTTTCTTATTAAAACGCAAACTTTATAAGAAGGTATTCTTTTACATTTAAAATACTCGTTTGAGTGAGTAAGAGGTGATTAATATGAAATGGCTCCATGAAAAAGATGTGAAGGAAAGGGGATTCATTAAAAGAGCTTTTGAAACGGGGGAAGAGCCCTTTGAATCAATTCAAGGTTCATTTCATTCTACCTCACCAAGATTAACTGAAACAATCCTGACATACGCAGAACTTCAAGAGCTGAAAATGGCGTTAGCTAAATTTGAAGCACAAAAAGCTGAAGTAATTGAACGACTTCGAATACAGTTCTTTTAGAATCCCTGAAGACTATAGGTTCACAGCTCAATTCGCATGAGATCACCGGCACTCTTAGCATCGTCTCCTTTCTCATGAAAGACGAGTTGTGGACCTTTGTCTTATTTCTCCTCATGAAATAGGTTCGAACG
>CP070649.1:438898-449392 GCA_020354575.1 Candidatus Bathyarchaeota archaeon
CGCGTGTCATTAACGCGCGGTGAATACGTCCCTGCTCCTTGCACACACCGCCCGTCGTTCCACTCGAGTGGGCTTTGGGTGAGGCGCGGTCCTTAGTGGCTGTGTCGAGCCTAAGGTTTGCGAGAGGGGAAAAGTCGTAACAAGGTGGCCGTAGGGGAACCTGCGGCCGGATCACCTCCTAAGAAAACGCTTTGTTGAGGGTTGGAGGGGAAAGAGTGTAGTGGCGCTAAGCTTAGCGTTCTTTTCTAGTCTTTATTTAGTGAAAAAAATATGTGGGATAGGCGGATTTTTGTGATCTCAACTACTCTTTTCTTAGAGTGATCTCTAACGTTGAGACATTCCGGGGATTGCCGCCTTCTCTAGGTGTGATTTGCTCTGTACCAATAGATATGGCGTGGACCTTAGCGTCTTTAAAGAATCGATTGCGGGTGATTTCAGCAACGTCGACAGCCGTGCTTATTGCTCGACCACGTGCTTTCAGAGTAACTTCTGTGGTGTTGCCTGTGTTGAAGCCTGTGATGACTGCCATAACATAGTTCATTGGAGGTTTATTTCCTACGTAAATTATGTCAGGTTCCGTGCTCATTTATACATCTGCCTTCTATGTGTATACGTAACATAGGCAATAGAAAGACTACTATTTGAACTTATAGGAAGTATTCAGATTAACATGGAAACTTGCGAAAATTAGAGCAGGAATGTTAATTTCATAAGAAATTTGCACTTGAAGATTGGGTTAAATGAGATAATGAGCAGGGGAATTGGTTCATTGATTTTTACATCAGGCAATGCTTTAAATGCTAAACGCGCTGCAATACTAAATCTTGGTTAGACTGATAATATTAAGTAAAACGACTAGAGGTTGAAAATGAAATGCCATTTAAAAAAGGAGATTTTATATTGATTGATTATACAGCCAAAGTGAAAGAGACTGGAGAAATTTTTGATACTACAAACGAAGAGATAGCGAAGAGTGAAAGATTGTTCAAGGAAGGAGAAATCTATGAACCCAAGCTAATCGTTATTGGAGAAGGTTGGATACTCAAAGCAATTGATGACAACCTACCGTCATTTGAACCAAAAAAGATGGAAACGATCGAAATTTCACCAGATAAAGCATTTGGTCCCAGGATTCCAGAAAAAGTAAAAATGGTTCCCCTGAGAAGGCTCAGAGATAAGGGCATAACTCCTCAGCTCGGAATGCGCATCGAGTATGATAAGAAACTAGCTACAATAAGAACTATTGGAGCGGGTAGGGTAACGTTGGACTTTAATCCGCCGCTGGCAGGCAAAACGCTAACCTATGAAATTAGAATTAATAAAAAACTCAGAACGACAAAAGAAAGAATATATGCACTTATACACCGAAGAATGCCCGTGGCTGAAATCTCCAAGGGTAATCTTGAAATTGGAAAAACTGATATCAGAATCCAAATTCCAGAAGAAGTCTTCTATATAGAAGGTCTTCAACTTGCAAAAAGGGGTATAGCAACGGACATTCACCGTTTCTTTTCTTCTGTCATAAGGGTTGAGTTTTTGGAGGTATATATGAACCCTCAACCCCGGAAAGCCAAGACCACAAAGCCAAAGGCAGGAAACGAGAAACAAGAGAAGAGAAGCTCGAAGAAGCGCACTCGCAAATAGAGGGCATAGTCATTATGCCACATCTGTCTTCTTCGCCAGTGATTTCGCCAATTTAGGAGTTAATTTTCTTTCATTTAAGATTGTGTATCTCTCGGGTCGGATTGTTTTGGCTTTGATCAGTGAATCTGTAATGTCCTGGGGTTCAACACCTAGCTCACTCGCATTTGTTGGCGCTCCAACTTTTTCCAGCTTGGATTTAATGCGTTGCCAATTCAATCCATGTAGGTAGGCCATCATTATCGCGCCAACGCCGACTTGTTCTCCATGAAGTGCAGGTTTTGATGCAACGAGATCCAAGGCATGGCTAAAAAGATGTTCTGAACCGCTGCTGGGTCTACTGCTACCTGCAATACTCATTGCCACGCCACAGCTTATGAGCGCCTCTAAAAGTATTCTCAAGCCTCCTTCATTATTGGGTCTAATTGAATCAGCATTTTTAGCAACAAGCTTCGCACTCATCAATGCTAGGCTTGCAGAGTATTCGCCATAATATTCGCCTTTCACCTTGTGTGCAAGATGCCAATCACGAACTGCGGTGAATTTTGCAATCACATCACTACATCCACTTGCTGCTAGGCGATGTGAAGCTTTTACAATCACAGCTGTATCAGCAATTATGGCCATAGGAGCTTGTGCCATTACGGAATAAGGCTTTTCTGATCCTTTTATTGATGCAAGGGGGCTGGCAACTCCATCGTGAGATGCAGTAGTGGGAATACTTATGAAGGGGAGATTCTGCTTTGCTGCACTGAGCTTCGCAACATCGATTTTCGTACCACCTCCAACGCCCAAGACAACTTGGGGCTTTTGCTCCTTTATCTTTGCACTAACCATAGCCACAGTTTCAGCAGTGGAAGAAAATACAAGTAAATGAGCAGCATCAATCTTAGCATCTTCAAGAAAATCAATCACTTTATGCCCAGCAATCTCAAAGGTTTTAGTACCAGTTACCACAAAGGCCGATCGTGAAAATCCAAGTTTCTTGCAGATTGCTGCAACATGCCCTAGAGTATCATTTCCAACAATGACTTCTCTCGGAAGCTGCATTTGATGAAACTTTGTAGTCAATGAAATCACAATATGACATTCTTGATTAAGCCTTTCACGCTGTGTGTTAATAATGTCCACGAAATCTTTTTAAAGCAGTCGGTAATGTATAAAAAAAGAAGACCAACTCTTCCTTTGGAAAATAATCGCAACAAGCATTCTTAATTTTCCAGGAGACATGGAAATGCATAAGATATCAAATCAACTAGTCCTCAAAGGTACGACTACAGTGGGCGTTATCTGTAGTGATGGAGTAATCCTATCCTCAGATACACGTGTGACTATGGGAACTTTCATAGCTCATAAACAAGGAAAGAAAATATATAAAATCGATGAGCATGTTGCCATGACAATTTCTGGAAGTGTCGCAGATGCACAACGTATCGTTGATATACTAAAGGCGAACGCACGGTTATATAAATTGAATTTCAGAAGACCAATTCCTATAAATTCTGCGTCAAGATTAATAGCAAACCTTCTATTTTCATCCCGCTATGCACCCTTAATTGCACAAATCTTGATCGGAGGAATTGATGAGACGGGAGCACATGTGTTCTCATTAGACCCTCTGGGCAGCCTAACCGAAGAAAATTGCGTTGCCACCGGTTCAGGCTCTCCAGTAGCTTATGGAGTTCTCGAGGATAGATATCGGGAAGGAGCCTCTATAAAGGAGCTATTACCAACTGTTATACACGCTGTGAAAGCAGCAATGAAAAGAAACACAGCAAGTGGTGATAATTTTGATGTGGCCATTATCGACAAGGAAGGTTACCGCCAATTAAGTGAGGAACAGAAAAGAAACGTCATGACAGCTGTGCCGGATACGAGGAAAAAATTGTGACAGCTGCTGACAAAGATAAAGCTGACATAAGTCAAACAGTTTTAGAGCAAATACCCAAGAAAGCAGAAGTTACTAGAATTGAATTTGAAGGCCCAGCTTTAGCAGTTTACACCAAGAAGCCAGAGGTCCTTATAGAACAGAGCTCTATTATTGCAGATATCGTTGGTTTAATTCGTAAAAGAATAGTATTAAGAGCTGATCCTTCAGTAAGATTGCCAGAGAAAGATACAACAACAATTATAGAAAAGACTGTTCCTAAAGAAGCTGAAATTACAAGCATTAATTTTGACCCAAGTCTTGGCGAGGTTATCATAGATGCAAAAAAGCCAGGCTTAGTCATTGGAAAGAATGGTGCCATTTTGCAAGAGATTGTCAAAGAGACAAGGTGGCGTCCCAGAATCTTGAGAAGCTCACCGATACCTTCCAAAATAATAACTCATATGCGCCATTACCTCCACTCCGAAAGCAAAGAACGAGAGAGAATATTACGTACTATAGGTGAAAGAATATTTCGACCTATGATTAATGATGTAGGAGACATAAGGATCTCAGCGTTGGGAGGATTTCGCGAGGTTGGTCGTTCTGCTGTATTTCTGCAGACAAGAGAAAGTCAAGTACTCCTAGACTGTGGCATAAATCCTGGATCAACAAACCCGCTAAATGCTTTTCCACGGCTTGATGTACAGCAGTTTGATGTGAGTTCACTTGATGCTGTAGTTATTAGTCATGCACACCTTGACCATTGTGGTTTTCTACCCTTCTTATTCAAGTATGGTTTTGACGGACCAGTTTATTGCTCTGCCCCAACATCAAATCTCATGACATTACTGCAATTGGATTACTTGGATGTTTCAAACAGGCAGGGTTCAATAGCGCCTTATAATCAAAAGGATGTTCGTGAATGTGTTCTTCATACTTTGCCATTACGTTATGGCGCCGTGACTGACATTTCACCGGATATTCGGTTGACCTTGCACAACGCAGGACACATCCTTGGGTCATCAGTTGTCCACCTGCATATTGGGGAAGGCATGCATAATCTTGTTTATACAGGTGATCATAAATATGCTAAGACTACTCTTCTCGAAGCAGCAACTACTGAGTTTCCAAGAGTAGAAACGATAATAACTGAAAGTACCTATGGTGCTCCGCAAGATTTAATGCCTTCAAGAATTGCTGCAGAGGAGAAACTTTCAATGATAATAAATAGCACATTGGAGCGTGGCGGAAAGGTTATAATTCCGTTGCCTGCAGTTGGTCGAGCCCAAGAAATTATGTTGATCATTGACGGTTATATGAAAAGAGGTCTAATGAAAGAAGCCCCCGTTTTTATTGAGGGAATGATTTCAGAAGCGACGGCAATTCACACTGCCTATCCAGAATATTTAGCTCGAGAAGTTCGAAATAGCATTTTGCATGATGGCATAAATCCATTTCAATCCGACTATTTTACTATAGTTGAACATCCTAGTGCCAGAGAAGAGATTGTTGAAGGGGAACCAAGTATAATAATGGCAACTTCGGGGATGCTTGAAGGAGGACCAGTGATTGATTATTTCAGGCGATTAGCCTTTGACAAATTAAACACTGTAATATTTGTGAGTTATCAGATTGAAGGAACCTTAGGGCGTCGAGTGCAGAAGGGATTGGCAGAAACCCCAGTGATAAATGATGAGGGAAAAATTGAAGTAATTAAAGCCAGACTTGAGGTTCAATCCATTGAAGGCTTCTCAGGTCATTCAGACAGAAGACAGATTGTGAATTATGTTCGTCGTGTTACTCCAAAGCCAGAAAAAGTTATCGTTTGTCATGGTGAAAAATCTAAGTGTTTGAGCGTTACGAATTTTCTTAAAAGAAGATTTCGAATTAATGCTATTGCTCCAGAGACTTTGGAAACGGTTAAGTTGCGGTAGGAATCTGCCCTTCAGGCGAAATGGGTCTTTCCCGCCAAATTTGTATATCGGTAGGTGTGATTACTATTCTCTCTTCGCCTAAACGAGCAATATCGCCGTTTATATTCTTCACAAAATCACATAATTCGTTGACAGCTTTCTTGATGTCGACAATGCTTTTAGTAGCTAATGGCGTTACTTTTAGTATTATGATATTTCCTGATTTGATTTCTTGTCTAATTTTAGTTATATCGGAAAGGTCTCGAAGAGGCATGGCTTTGAGAAAGATCTTGGGAATTTTCTTCTCCAAGTTTCTGCGGGATTCAGAAGCTTTGAGCACTTGATTCTGCTGTGGAACAGCTTTCCCAAAGGTTTTCTTTGTGTTTGACAAAAGAGCGTTCCCTCTACACCATTCTATTTTCCCAAACTCTGATATTTCTTTTAATGAATCGATTTCTTAATACGTAATCTATTGTTCAACTCTGGTTTTATAATACTTGTGTCTTTGAAGTCAATGTTTTTGATTAAAGTGTGCATATCTTCACATGCTAGACAATTTGATTATACGCGGATTCATATGGAGTAATCTCTTTCAAGGGTAATAATGGCTGAAGTGAAAGTTAAATTCCTGAAATAATATTTCTTATGTCATGAAAGAATTTATTTTATATTCTCGTCGGGGCAAAACCGATAGCAATTTTAAGAACTTAAGGGATGGAGGCAGGCTAGATGTGGTCTACCAGTGTCTTCTTTTTGGCCTGTTTATTTCAGGTGCCATAAGACGCGATGTGATTTTTAATGTCGTTTTAGGCGGTCCTCCTAGACCCCCGCTACATCTAACTGTCGATGGAAGAATTTTGAGAGATGTTAGAACAGATGAATGCACTTGGGAGGATATATTTCGCAAAGTTCTGTCCGGGGAGGTACATCCAGGAATAAGTGTCAGCAGAGAGAGTTTGCAAGAACTTGTAAGGATGAAAAATAATATCTTCGTTTTGGAGGAAAAAGGCGAAGATATTAGACAGATTAGGTTCGGAGAGAATCCCGTGTTTATCTTGGGGGATCAAGTGGGATTACCTAGGAAGGATGAAAGGTATATTCTGCGATTTGGTAAAAAAATCTCTTTGGGTAAGCTGCCTTATTTAGCAGCAACTTGCGTCGATGTAATTAATTATCTTATTGATCAGCAAACTATGACGTAGATGCAATGAAAGTAAGATGTTAATGCACGCACGTTCTCTATCTATCACGTCAAAATCTCGTGCGCTATGCAGTCTCTCCAAAATGCTCAGCAATCAGCACGATGTCATCTATACCGACATAGCCATCCCTAGTTAAGTCGAATTTTTCATCCCAATCTGTGTGAGTTGGAGTCTGACCAAAGTGCTCAGCCACAGCAACGATGTCATCTATGCCAACGTAGCCATCACCAGTGACATCATATGAATTTCTAAGAGTAATTGTACCATCGATAAGAGTATTGTCGGATGTGAAGATCTCGCCGGGAATTGGTGAAGTGTCAGCACTTATTTCGTAGTTACCCGAAGCCCACTCCGAAGTATTCCAAACAAAATTGATAGTTGTTGAATTTCCTCCTGTCAAAGTTACTTCCTGCGATTCTATTAGTGTAACATTAGCGAAAAGTGAAACGTTGAAAGTTTCTGTGAACTGGCCTTGATTCGCGACACTCACATTTACGTCTGTAGAGCGACCTTGAAAGATTGTGGATTCTGCAGGATTTATACTTGTTATTGCAACATCGTACGCTTCACTTATTGTCCTGTTGGTTAGATATGTAAACACCGGTAGCCATCGGTTAATAACCGGTTCAATTTCATCAGGGCTTGGATTGAAGAATTCGAATATCCCCCTTTCCCAAAATGAATTTGGCAATGGTCCTGGTTCGCTCTCCCATGCGCTATCGTTCTTATAAATCTCACATGTGAAGGCCAAAACATTTCTGTTGCCATACATCCAGTCAGCCCATGTCCCAGAAAGAGTGTACAATCCCCCAGCGCTCTGGGCATATGGTGCATTCACAAGGGCTGAGATATCTCCAGCGATTTCTTTGAATAGAGAATCATGAGGAGTAGGCATGCTACTATATCCCCAGGGGTACAGAATGAGTTCTATTCCAGAGTGGAAGCTCACTGCGTATGTGAAGTCATTTTCCAGCACAAGACCTCGCAATGCTTGCGTTTCTTTTTCCGAAAATGGGGCTGGGCCTTTGTAATCTTCCTCTGATGGATTAGGGCTGCCGCTTCCTGTTGTTGCATTCCATTGATAACCATAATTGCGGTTCAAGTCAACACCTCCGATCCAGTCTTCGTTCAGTAAGCCATCGTCATCATCATCGTTACCTTCCCATCTAATGAATGCCCAATCGGTTCCGTTCCATTGCCATAACCATTCTATGAAACCATCCCCATCTTCATCGTCAGGAGGATCCTCATCAACAAAACCGTCTTGGTCTTCGTCGATTGGTTGAACATTCTTTCGTTGCCAATGGTTCTGTTCCACTGCAGCGAATCCATCTGGGTTTAATGCCACAATTATATAGATTTCGCAAAAGTCTAACAGGTTGGTAATTGTAATGTCTGTGTTATAGGTGGTTGTTGCTTCTACAATGAAGTACAAGGGGAGCTCGGCGCTTATGGGTTCTCGAGCATGGTGGTAGCCAACGAAAAGCACCTTTGGTTTTGGATGAGTTATATTTTCATTTGTAAGTCTAACGCAATAGACAGATGCATTCAGGTAGCTTTTGCCTATTGAGAATACGTCTGTTATACTCGGGTAAGTATTATTTGTGTGAAGAATTATATCGACTATTTCGGTGTAATTATGGTAGCGGATTTGAAAATCTTGGGGTAAAAATACATTGAAAACTTCTGGTTTGATGGGGTCGACGTTGAAGGACAAAGCAAAAATAATTATTAAAAACGCAATTTGGGTAGTACGAGAGATTATTCTTTTCCGCAATCTTCTTTCCTAAACTAAAATTATTCAATCCACAAGATAACCTTTTGTAAGCGCTTTCTTCTTCAAGCGTACAAGCCAAGGAAAGCCTCGGGCGGGCTTCGATCCCGCGACCGACGGTTTACGAAACCGTTGCTCTACCAAGCTAAGCTACCGAGGCAAATACACCTTAAAATTGGAACGAGGGTTTAAGAAATTTACTTCCACTAGTCATTTCTTTGTCAAATCTTCGGAGCTCGAATTAAATAATTAATCGCAAAGAAGCTTTGCATTCTCAATACTTTCGTTTGAAGTGAGGAGGTAAATAAATATGAACCATTTTAATTCATGTATGCTGCTATTTTTTGCTATAGCAGTTCAATAGCTTGCATTCAGATTGCATGCAGCTGTCACCTATTTACAATTGAGGTGAAAATTTGATCCATCATACTAAGAGGCTTACCATTGTAGTCCTATTTGGAGCTCTTATTTTTGTTACCAAAACTTTGGTTCCTTCTCCATTGAATAAAGTGATGATTATCGCGCAAGCTCTAATTCTGGCGATAGGTTCATTTCTCATGAAAAACAAGGGGGCTACACTGATATCAATAGTCGGGGGTTTTCTTACAGCTTTTTGGAATGTTGCTCTTGCTCCATTCACCATATTTTTCGCGGTTCTTTATGGTTTTCTAGTGGATGTCTCTCTTTCAATCTTAAGAGTCGAAGTCGAAAATGGCGATGTGAAAACCTACAAGGTAGTAATTGCAGTGACTTTTAGTACCCTGCTCGTAGGATTGGGCAGCTATTGGGTAACAGTTCACGTGATGGATCTATTGCCAAGCAGTCCTCTTATTGAAGCTTTGATATTAATAATGGGAACGATTAGTGGTGCTGTAGGTGGTTATCTGGCTTCATTTCTTTGGAATCATTATTTGAAAAATATTAAGATTTAATTGCTGCTTGATAAAAGAGGCTGAACACGAAAGGTCCTTTGGAAAAATGCTATTTTCTCGATAGCTTGAACAGGAGGACAGGAAGCAAGATTGAGAGTATATTGGTGAGAAGTATAACATTCAAGGCTATACTTGACAACAAGTCGGCTTGTGGAAGGCTATAGGCAAGAGGTAGGGCGCTTAAGGCTGCTGCGGCTGCTCCTTTACCTACTATGAGCCCTATGGCAGGCAAGTCAGATGCTAAAGAACTTCTCCACGTAGAAATCTTCACACCTACAAATCGAGCAGCATGAAGGAGAAAACTAATAATCAGACCAAGAAACAATGTCAATATTCCTGTATACACGTAGAATAAACCTATGAAAACGAAAAAGAATGTGCTAAGCATAAACGTGAGTTCAGAGTGAAATTTGCCCATAAGAGTTTTCAACTCAGTCATCTTGAGCAAATCCACTTTCATTCTGAAAAATTTGGCCATCGCTTCCGAGTTTCCTAGAACTAATCCAAAAAGAAAGATCGCTATGCCACCTGTGCCACCCAGCATTTCTGTTATAGAATACACAAGCAGAATAGCTGCCAAAGTGAAAGTATAGGTGTAATCACCTCTCCTCGAAAACCAAAGAACGTTCAGCCATGCAATTCCAATTATCACACCTATGAAGAAAGATATGGATACATTCTCCATCAGCGCAAGAGAGATATCATATACATTCATTCCTCCTAGGAGGATATAATTCAGAATAGTTAAAGCAGAAACCATCACTATCAAATCATCAATTATTGAAGACATTGTAAGAGTTGTGTGGGTTCTCTCTGAAACCTTGAGATGTTTGCAGACCGCCGTGACGGTCGCGGTGCTAACCCCGCCCCAGGCTGACGATAATAGAAGCGAATAAGCCCATCTTAAATTGAAGGTGAAATGAAGGAAAATACCAACTAGAATTGTGCTAATGAGGAAGCCGAGAATCGAGAGGAGTATGGCTCTCCCGCTCTGCGCCATTACATCGGATATATTCATTTGCATTCCTGAGTTGAATCCAATAAAAGCGATTGCAAGCGGAGCTATGAAAGGAACGACCGTTCCCAAGGAATCAACATCAAAGACATGAAATATTGGGCCACATAGGATCCCCAAAATTATTAGTAACATGACATTTGGGAG
>CP070649.1:449492-458111 GCA_020354575.1 Candidatus Bathyarchaeota archaeon
ACTTTGTGACTTTCGTATTACATCTGATTCTTTGGGAGGTTCTCTTCATCGGAATCCCAGTAATTGTAGCAGCAGTAGCGGGTTGGCTCTGGTGGAAAAAAATACCTGAAGAGGAAAGGAAAGAGTATCATTTCTTCGGCACTCGTTCACGCGCAACGAGCGGCGGTGGAGGCGGATTATCGCTATTGCATTTTATTGTATTTTGCATCAAGGTTTACACTGATGGAAATTGGAATGTTGCTATTGCGACTTGGACCTTTGACTATCTCGTGTACTCGTTGCTTTGGGCATTAATTTGGATTCTAATCATCTTCGCGATTCCTATAACTTTAGGAGTCCTTTGGTGGCTGAACCACGAGATGAAAAAGAAGCCCTAGCATCCTCTCTTTTCACACACGCATAAACAAGCTCTGAAACACGTACATGCAAGTGGGGTGGTTTTACATGGGATTGCTTTCTATGAACCCAATTATTATTTTTGCACATTCAGAGCCTTGATCTTCTTGCACAAAATGTCCTGCATTCTTAATTGTCTTGTGGGTTTGCCTTCGTGTGCCTGGGACGATTGTCTGAAATAGTCGGTCGCCGCCTCTTGTGATGGGATCACTATCTGAAAAGGCTGTTAGAAAGGGTTTTTTCCAGTGTCGAAATCGTTCGATTGCCTTTTTGTTCGCTTCATGCTCAGGATCGTCTGGAGAGATAGGTACAAGACTGGGAAGAGCTCTGGCTCCTGCCTTGTATTTTTCTTCCGGGAATGGGGCTTCATAGCCGGCAATTGCTTCATCCGATAATTCTGAGACCGTTCCAGCTTGGACAACTTGACCCACGGGCCAAGGGTCGAGGGTTCGGGCCGTTTCCCTCCAGTTCATAAATGCGCTGGTCATCTTTTCCGCCCCCGTTGGAAGCCCTCCATTGGAGAGAACAATTCTATGGAATCTTTCTGAGTTCTCTGCTGCCACTCTTAAGCCAATCAAACTGCCCCAGTTCTGGCAGAACATCGAGATTCTCGTTAAATCAAGCTTTTCAACTAATTGCGTGATCCACTTGACATGTTTTCGGTAGGTGTGGTCTTTGATTTTGGTCGGTTTGTCTGATTTTCCAAATCCTATGAGATCGGGAGCTACTACCCTATATCCTGCTGTCATTAGAATGGGAATCATATGCCTATACAGAAAAGACCACGTTGGCTCTCCGTGCATTAGAAGTATGGGGTCTGCATCTTTGATCCCTTCATCCACATAGTGAAGGCGGATATTGAGGCCATTTTCGTTTACCTGAAAATAGTTTGGCTCAAATGGATAAAGTGGCAAATTCGTAAATCTTTCATCCGGAGTTCTCAACAATTCCAATTTTCCCGCATCTCTTTGGTACCATTACAGTAGTTGTCTTATTTGGATCTAATGCAGGATTCGAATGCATGCATACATGAAACATCGAAGCTGACTAGAGACATGGGTCTTTGCTGACTGTGAATCGTCTAGATCTTATGGTTGAAAATCTTTAAGACGACAGTGAAATATATTTCAGCTGCGAGGGTGGAACATGGCATATGTCATCTTGAATGGATTGAGGACCTTTTACGAATCAAGAGGGGAGGATCGGCCCATCCTTTTCATCCATGGATCCGCTGGCAACCATTCAATGTGGAGACATCAGCTTGATTTCTTTGGTGAAAGGTATCGCGCGATTGCCATTGATCTGATGGGGCATGGAAAATCAGAAATTGCCATACCTATCTCCAGCATTACGATAAAATTATATGCAGAATTTATCGCCCGTTTTTTGGAGGCGTTAAATATTGACCGAATCACGTTGATCGGACAGTCATTGGGAGGCGCCATTTGCATCAGCTTCTGTCTCCTTTTCCCTGAGAAAGTTCAATGTCTTGGACTGGTCAATACCGGAGCAAAACTTGGCGTTGATCCCACGTTGCTTTCATTGATGCGAAAGGATTTTCGTGACGTTATGAACATGGGCTTCGAAAATATACTAGGTCAAAGACGTAAAGCTGCTGAGATGAGGAACACGAGCTGGGTGATGAGTGAAATGTTAAAGACTGCCCCGGAGATTGGGCTTGCCGATTTTGAAGCCTGCAACAAGTTTGATACTCGGGAACAACTTTCTCAAATCGCTAAACCTACCAAAATTATTGGAGGAAGCGAGGACATTCTGACCCCGCCATGGTATCAACAATATCTACATGAGAAGATTAAGTCCTCAGAGTTAAAAATCATTGAAGGTGCTGGACATTTTTCCATGATCGAAAAACCCGAGGAATTCAATGCTGCTATCCTCGAATTTTTAGAAAGACACCTTTGATACATCCACGCAAGTAGATGAATGCATGCAGCTATAAATAACCCAAGCTCATTCCTTGGTGAGAAATTCGATGCTTGATGAAAACTTGGAAAATGGAGACGCTTCAACGAATTTCAAAACAAGCCGAAGAACATTTCTGAGCATTTCTTCTTTCCAAGTTTTAGCTATGTTTAGAAGAGGGTTGTTCTACAGTTTTTTATCGATCTACCTGCGGTTTTTCCTTGGGCTAAGTGTTACGGAAACAACGTTTTTTGCGACCTTCCCAATGGTTCTGAACGTAGTATCTCAGACCTTCGTTTGGGGAGCTGTCTCGGACAGATTCCAACTGCGGAGAACTTTGATAATTCTCGGAGAAATATCCGCGGCAGTCACCACCTTCCTAGTATGGTATGGGCACACCCTCCCCGATAGCGGTCAGCTTGCGGGCTATGTCATCATTGTGGGTTTGTCGATCGTGGAAATATTCTGGTCAATGTCCAATGTGGGGTGGAGTGCGCTTCTCTCTGATCTCTATCCTGAACATCGACGGGCAGATCTTCAAGGCAAGCTTTCGAGTATTGGTGCCCTTGGGCGAATTATCGGCGTGTGGATCGGTGGTTTAGCCTATGATGGGCTGTCCCACTTCTATGAGGGGTGGGGATTTGAGAAAGGACTGCTCTTCTTTATCGCGTCTGGTGTGATGCTTGTCTCCACTATTCCCATGTTCTTTGTGCCCGAAGGGGGAATTGGAAAAAAGAAAGTATCCCAAAGAAGGGAAAAAGCACCAATCTCGAAGAAGCTGCTTGTGTTCCTGCTAGCCATGCTATTCATTAATTTCGGGAGGAATTCTGTGGCGTTGATGAAATCGCAATATCTTTCCCTTGATGAAGGGTTTGATGTGTCCAGTAGTCTACTGAGTTATATTGTGAATACAGGGTCCTTCGCCATTTTTATTATAGGTCTTTTTGTGAGGCAGATCTCGGATCGCTTTAGAGACGAAATTATGCTTTTCATTGGCACGGTGATGGGAATCCTCTATTTGGCAGGTTTTGCAACCGCGGACAATCTTCCTCTGATTTTCGTTAGTAATTTTCTTTTCGGGGCGTCCAATGTGATCATCATGGCTTCATCCTATTCCTTCGCTTCACGATTGATCCCACCAGAGAAAAGAGGTAAGCAGTTTGCCTTGTTTAATGCCACGCATTTCTTGAGTTGGGGGATTCCAGGCACGTTCATTGTGGGTCCGATTGTTGATCAGTTGATCAGGTCAGGAACAACGCAAGTTTTTGCGTATCGAATGTCATTTGTCACTGCAGCTGTCTTGATGATTATAGGTGTAGTAATATTATCCTTTGTCATACGAATGAATAAGAGCAGTCGAAAACATGTCAGGAGCTGAAAGTTCAAGGATATTATTCTGGAGTGAAGGTCTTTTTGGCTAGTCCTTTCAACTCTCTAATCTTATCTACGGTTGGCATCACTTTCTGAAATAGGTCCTTACGGGCTTTTAGCCCTTCTTTAATGAAGAATGCAGCTGCTTCGGATCGAGTTTTAAAGGCGTCAACCTCAACGAGTCCATCGATCTGTTTTAGATCTTCATCATTTAACCGCGTCATCACCACATTGGTTCGACCACCCAGCTCTTTGTCTAATCGCATGAGAACTTTTTCTTTTATTTTATCAGCGTCTTCTCCTTCGGGGCATCGCATCTTAACCATTATCTTCTTCCCATTTTTGGTTCCTTCTGCATCCTCACAGCACACATCTTTCACTTCTTCATCTACATCCACATTCATGTTATCACCACCATATTTTGTAATTAATATTTGGTAATTTGTAATTCGTATACTTAAGCCTTTTGCAGACCAGCCAATTCTTCAGCACGCATGCCTCCAGAACTACCGTGTCTTTTAGAGATCTCGGAATCTTTCCTTGAGATCTTCGATTGGTGTTCCGAGGATCTTGATGTTGTCTAGGTTGCCTTCTCCTAGCCCTCTTTTTGCGGCTTCTTGTATTATCGGCATCTTCGCAGGGTTTGGGCCGATAAGGGCTGCTCCAACAGTTTCAACGGCAACAGCATCTTTCCCAGCTATGATCACATTCACTTCCTTCGATCTTCTTGCAGAAGGCCCCGAATATGTTCGCGTTGCGTCAATGACGGCTAAGTCTACTCCGCCGATGGCTTCGAAGAGGTCTAGGATGACTGGCACTAATTTCGTGTGGTAGACAGCTTTCTTTCTGATAGGAATCAAGCCGAAGAGATTCTTGAGGATTGTGCCTCTCGCGTATCGGCGGAGTGCATGGGTGCTTACGAAGATTTTCGGACGGAAAAGGAGGTTGGATAGCTCCATCTTCTCCCCGGCAATCTCAACTTGCCTTGTGTCCTTATCTTCTGAAAGGTTGAACGGGACGATTTTTTGAGAAAAGAGCTCCTTCCACACTTGGAGGCGTTCAGAGCCTGGTCCCTTGTAATTATCAGATTCGATTAGGTAGATTTTTTCAGCTTGATTGAAAGCGCTTGTTATTCCGCCAACAACTTCTGCTGTCGGATAATTCGTTCTTCGAGCTTTGTGATTGAAGACTCCCACCTTCACTACGACTGGGGTCTCCCTTATCCGTGCTTTGTCCAACCTACCCACTAAACTCAGGGCTTGGTGTACTGCAACTTGAGCGTCAACATCGACTTCTGTTAGGGCGACTTTTGACACGAAAAACACCATCAGTGACGTGAATCTAGAGATTTAAGACCTTATTTAAGATTCACCAAATATGCATGTATAAAAAGGGGAGTATATGAGGTGGGATTTGCCCTCCTCCCATACAAAACAATCCCTCATTCCAAATATTTCTTAATGGAATCATAGAAAGTCTAAGATTTTTGCTCGCGTTTTTGCTGCCGTTCCCATATGAACAAAGTACAATCCTGGAATAATGCATGCATGAATGCGAAGGCATGGATGTGTTCTTGACATCGACGCTTTTTAGGCATGCATATTCCTTATTTGGTAAAACTCTACATATTGGGTCGTGTAGGTAGTCGAAGGAGCAACAGATAGGTGTCTAGCATTCATGCAATCTGAAATCCTAGCAGAGCAAAGTGTTTGGAGGATCCTAGCGAAGTATTTTATTCACGGCATCGGGTTTTCAGTTCTCGGCACGATTTTGACAGTTGCTTGGGTTCTAGGACTGCTGGTGTTGGTTATGCTAGGATCGTTCATAGGGCTGATAATTGGGCTAGCCGTGTTGGTTTTGATAATCGGTTTTGCCAATGCAGTGATAACTACCGAGTTATGGTTTCCTGTAAAATCCGGGCTTTGGGATACATTTTTGCATGGATTTGTTCTTCTTGCCATATTAGTAATAGTTGATGGCTTGATTGTTACGTTACCCTCAATAGTCTTTCCTAGCTTGGGAACGACCATTATTACCTTCATTGTCAGTTCTTTCATTAATGGCTTTATTTGTAAGAAAGTAGCTGAATGGTGGGAGGAAGAATAGCCAAGGAGTCCTTCTCGAGTAATTGAAGCCGAATGGCGCGACAAAAAGCTTTAAGCACGCATCTTAAAGGTTTCTTCTAACGAGAGCGAAATCAGAGTTCAGATCTTCTTTGACGTGGAATTCTTTCATCAGGTAAAATTCGATGGGTCCTGAAGGGTTGTTTGCGGAGTGTTTTGAAGCAAAGGTTTCAACAGCTTGGAACCCGCGCGTTTTCAAGTCAACTAAGATGGCATCCAGAAGTTTCACGCCTAACCCCTTCCTGCGAAGGCTTTTGTCGCTAATGTAGAGGCATGAGATGAAAGCCACATTTTCTGCAGCGATCTCCAGCTTTTTAGCGGGATATTCTCGAGTGTTTGGAAATCGCTTTGCAGTCGCGTATTGTGCATATCCTGCGGGTCTGGCGTCTACATACAAGACCTTGCCACAATTTCCAAACGCCTTCAATGTCTCGAGAAACCATGATGTCTTCTCTGCTTCATCTCTTTCTTTTTTGGCTGAGGAAGGCTTTTGCTCAACCGCGTTTGGATTCTCCCAATATAAACACGCCTTGCAGGGTTTGGGAATATCCTTCACATTCGTTTGGTTAATGTCTGCAATTGATATCTTCATGGGCTTAATCTCTTTTAACAAAATAGGCGATTTTAGATTTAAGGCGTTGATGATGAACCCCTGTAATGACTGGCTCAGACATTGCTCCTTCTTCAAAGCTAAAGAAGCAGGGCTTTGAGGTTTTCTTCTTTGGGCAATCCATTAATCTTCGTTTTTCCATAAGTGATTACGGGCGCTTTGAGGCCCTTCAGAGCTAGTTTCATTTTGCCCATTAAACCGAGCTTCGCCATATCAATGATTTCATATTCGATGGCGTTCTTTTTGCAGAAGCCAGCGACGGTATTAACAAAATCCTTCTGATCTTGGGGTAAGACCCCATTAGACCCCGGGAAGTGCTTCCATTCAGTGAACAAGTCCTCTGCATGACGAGAAGTAACACAAGGGTGGCCAATGCTCTCTTTATCAACATAATCAAATGCCGAAACTCCATCCAACGTGCAGACATAAATCTTGACCTTTTCGTTCAAAAATAACCCCCCGTGAATAATTAGCCGCATAATTACTTAAGTTCTGGTTTCCCCATTCAAGGAAAAAGCTACATGTTAATTGTGTTTTTCACACTAAGGAATATTAGCCCCCGCCACCTCTATGTTCTGATGCATGCATCTCTTGTATGGGCTAACTTGTGCATGCATGAAGTTCTACGGAAAGAGAACGAATGCACGTGAGATATCGAGTTCATCGATTTGACATTGATATGGCGAAAGACCAGAGGAAATTGGAGCAATTCTTGAATAGTTTGGCTGGCGAAGTTGTGGCGATCATCCCAAGTGTTAATCCCAAGTTTACCGCTGGGGGGATGGGTGCTAAAGTCAGTTTTCTTCTAATTGTGGAAAAGAACAATTGAGATGAAAAGGCGATTCTCAACTCTCCCTTTTTTCTGCATGCAGGCACCTCGTTAGTCAATCAAGTGCGCCTCTTTGACTCTTGACAGCAACGAGAAACTAACAGCCAACGCCCCGAGTATGATCATAGTATGACTTAGCGACCAATCTGTCATCAAACCAACCACGGGATTGACAACTGCTAAGGCAATTCTTCTGATCATAGATATCGTTGAAAGAACAGTGGCTCTCTCTGAGGATGGAATATACTTATTCATATAACTCACAAAGAGAGGTCGTCTCGACAACCCAAACCCTCCGCCTAGTATAATCACTAGGAGAATTATGGGAATCACGGAGGTCAGACCACCTATTATGAACATGCCCCCTGTGATAAACGCGCTGAAAGTAATCAACCGTTTCTTCGATCCAAGCACGTTTTCCAACTTTTGGTAATTGTTCATGATAGCGATTTGGCTCACAACAAATGCTGCGTGGACTAAACCAAAATACACTACATCAACACCAGCGAGTTCAAGCATTGGTTGATAGAACCAAATCATGAAATAAGCAATAGAAGCGATAAAAATCATATCCAAAGCAAGAATCTTGAGAGCTTCGTTCTTATAGAAATGCTCGACGCCGTTCTTTAAGATCTGCAGGTATTGCTTCTTGGTTTTCTGAGTCGCCTTTGGTTCTTTGAAAGTCAGGCCAATGATACAGGCGATGGCGAGTGGCAGTGCTATTAATAGAGTTGGGACGTTCAGACTTAGGCTCACGGCAATAACGCTGCCAATTGGGGCGCCTACTAATACACCAGCCAATCCAAAGCTGTCGACTCTCGCAAATACTTCCTTTGATTTTTCTGGTTTCCCAACGTCCTTCAACGTGTCGTAGATAAAAGCCTCGCTTGCACCTGAAAACAATGCAGTTGACACGGCCCACAAAACTTCAGCAAGCATGAAAACCAGGAAGTTTGGTATAATTCCATACACAATAGCCCCGGCCATATTGATAATGCACGCGAGAACAAGTGCATACTTTCGGCCGATGTAGTCGGCAACTGCCCCTGAGGGAATTTCTAAGGCGCAGATCCAAAGCATAAACCATGACTGCAAAATCATAATCTGCGTGAAGTTTAGACCGCCCCAATCCGTGAAGAAGGGGATCAGCACACCCCCGATGAAATGCAGATTAGTGAAAAAGCTGAAGAAATTCATTTTCCACAGATTTTGCTGCAAAGTATGCATGCAAGAAACAAGGGTGCAGGATGTATATGAATCTGAAAAACTCTAAAAGAAACTTCGCCTGCGTGCATTCATATTAGTTTTAGAAAGATGGGAGCTCCACCTTAGTGCCGGCGTATTCTTCATCAACCTTTCCTTATACT
>CP070649.1:458211-466404 GCA_020354575.1 Candidatus Bathyarchaeota archaeon
GTTGGCCATTCTTCGACTCCAACATAATTCCACTCTTCGTTGGACCAGCGGCAGTCAATCATCATCAAGACTTTGCACCCGAGCTCGTTTAAATTCTCGCGATCCTTACGCATGAACTCCATCTTTTCCTCTTCCGATAGATTGTAAAAGGCTTCCTTGATCTTAGCGAATAACAATCTGATAATAGGTTTTTTCTCAGCCATCTTATCATCTCCTCCACTATTATTTCAAAGGTAAGACTGTGCTTGAGGATATAAGACTTTCACGCATGCATTCAGTAGGAGCGTTGAGGAAAAGATTAAGATCAAGCAAATCTCAGTGTTCTTGGGAGAGAGATTATGATTTTTGATTTAAGTTGGCTCTGAAGGAGCTCCGGTTCTTTTTAATAATCAATTTGGTCTTGTTGTCTTTTCTCATCCTGCTGAACCAGAATCTAGTACTAGCATATTTCTGGATTATTGGTTTTGAGGGATTTTGCAGCTTTATTCCTTGGAGGGTTTGAGCTTTTTCTCTCCCTGATCTCAACTGTAGAAAGAGAGAATCATCGCTACATCGGACATAGAATGATGCGATACCAACTGAAAGTTATAAAACTCGAATCCCCTGAAAAGGAATAAATACGTAGAATTGGATTCACATTAGCAATTGTGGGGCTTTTGCTCTTATTTGCTCTGATATTATTTTTTTATGCGATAATGCAGCTATTTTAGAATCGTTAGACCAGCGTGTATGCAAGCATAATGCCTGTATAAATGAGCAGAATTTTCGGCAAAGCACATTTAATACTGCTAGGCAGATTCGCCAAAGTGTTGAGCGATGATTAGGAGGTCTTTTATTCCTACACGCCCATCTCGGTCTACATCACAGTAAGAATGCCATCGAATCGCATGGAGAGTTGAGTCTGAGCCAAAGGCTTCGGCACACATGATGATGTCGCTTATGCCGACATAATTGTCCCTGTCTAAATCTGAAGGGATGACCTTGATCTCCCAAATATTCGTATTGAGAATCCAAATCCGGCTGAGCCCGATAATAACGTAATCGGAAGTGGACAGGTTCCCATAATTAAATGCCTCCACAAGAATGCCTGATGCTCTATCCCAACGCCAATGGAAAAAATGAAATTGCTCACTATAATTGAAACTGTACGGACCAACCCAGTTCACCTCTCTCTCCACTCCTAAGCAATCGGTTGTGACAGTTGTATTGACTCGCGAATCCATTTTTGGGTGAAGAATTGGATCCCCAACACTGAGATTCGCAGCAATAATGTATCCAAACACCCGCACATCCTCTGTGCCGATCATGGACACTTCAGTGCCGTTCTCGTAGTGGATCGTATATCGCCGACTTACGTGATGACCCATCACAGATAAGACGTCGATCTGCATATAGTAGACTTCAAATCTATTGGATGATAGATCATCAGGATTGGTCGTTGTGAAATTATAGAGACAACGATATTTCATCCAATCACCAGCTTTAACCCCTGCCACTGGCTCTTCTTCTGCTGCTCCAACAGCTTGAATGTCCATAAGCAAGGAACAACTTAAGGTCAAAAATAGGACCAAAAATGCGTCTGCTCTTCTCATGTCTTCTCCTCCATATTCTACTCATTTGGAGTTTTTATTAGTTCTGTCGACGATTTGCCAGGATACAAGCGAGTCGAACCAACCATCCATGCATGGTTGAATACGCGTGTCCATGGTTAAATACTAATAACTACATGAATTACATGAAGTAGGAATGCATGACTAAAGCATTGATAGTCTACGGAACTCGCTACGGGGCTACCGCAGATACCTCTGAGGTCATTGCAGATGTACTCCGTAAAGAAGGACTTGAGGTTCGCGTGGTTAATGTCAAAGAGGAGAAAGTGCAGAATATAAGCGAGTACGGGCTGATTGTAGTTGGCAGTGGAATTCGAATGGGCAGTTGGACTAAGGAACCCGAAGAATTCCTTAGAAAATTCCAACAAGAATTGGCTAAAAAGAAGATGGCACTTTTTGTCTGTTGTGGTTCGACTCACCCCGTAACTGAGGAAGAAGAGAAAACTAGGGCAATAGAAGATGCTAGAAGAAACTATCTGGCAGAAAAAGCTGCCAAGCATAATCTAAACCCTGTCGCTTTGGGCTTATTTGGAGGCATCTATAATTTCAACAAGATGTCATGGATTTTCAGAAAAACTCTATCGGTAGTTAGATCAAAACTAGAAGAAGCTGGCTTCAAAGAAAAAGAAGACGGAGTCTACGACATAAGAGACTTGAATACAATACGTCGTTGGGCAAAAAAAGTGGCTAAAATGGTTGGCTCACAACCGTAAGCGAAACTGTTACAAGCAAGCTTTGCACGCGCATCATTTAAGAGAAGGCTTGATCTTAACTTAAAACCGTGAAAAGCATGAATATTTTTCAGATTTTAGCCATTTGTGGGATGTTGAGTCCAATCGTATATACCGTTATGTGGATTCTAGGGGGCATTTTGCAGCCGGATTATAGTCATATTCGCGATGATATTAGCTCACTATTTGCTGTTGGCGCTCCGAATGAAGGGCTAATGCAAGCTTTCATTATTGTTTCGAGTGTTTTGCTGTTTGCGTTTTATCTCGGATTGCATGAGGGGATGAACGGTGGGAGAGGTTCGATTGTTGGACCTGGTTTGTTTTTGACGAGTTCTGTGTTGGGAATTCTCGTGGCGCTCTTCTTTCCTCTTGATGCTGGGGGTGAAATCATCACTCTCAGGGGGAAGATGCATCTTATTCTTGTGATGGGATCGGGATTATTGACAATTACGGGGATGGTGGCATTGTGGCTACGATTGCAGTTGATGGAAGGATGGAGTGCCTTCGCCACCTATTCCCTTATTTCTGCTATAGTTTCGCTCATTCTGGTCATTATCTCGGGGATATTCATCAAAAGCAAATATCGGGGATTACTTGAGAGATTGGGGGTGTATCCCTATCAACTCTACTACTTCGTTCTTAGTCTGATGGTTTTTCTGAATAATTAATTATTAATCATATTGATGCCTACATTATTAGTTAGTATTTGAAGTGCGTAAAACTAAATAGAATTTCAACTTAACTAGATCTTTGGTAGCTTAATAGGGGTGATTAAATATTGACTGTATCCACCGTAGCTGAAAAGAAGATGGAGGAGAGAATAGAAAAAAGGAAGCTGGAAGTGCAGAAGATCGCTTTGGATCTTGAAGCTGCGAAGAGCGTTGTTGAGAAGGACAAACGGAAATTCTTTGCCAAGTTGGGCTTTCTGAAGCCTAGCCAAGAAGAGATTGAGTGTGAGTCAGCCCAGCTCTTTTATGAGCCTTTTACCGTGGCAAAAGCGAACTATTATCTAGATTATTACAAAAAGAAGACCTATTCCATCAAAGTGGATGACGAGGTGAGTGAGGTTATCATCTTTGGCCAAACCCTGAAGCCTGAGCTTGTAAGGGGACTATTGAGACGACCGCATAAAACACTGGCCTTCGATGTTCAAGAAAGGGTAATCCATAGAGTTGTCAATCAGGTCGCTTTAAATAGACGTGGTCACGAGGTTGATCCGACCAAATTGCCATCGGGTCCTATCGAACCTGACTCGAAAAAAGCGCTGGAGAAAGCAGGTGAGAAGGTTAGAAAGCTGACCCTTTCCCCCGAAACCATTTTGGATTTGATTCGAAAGAGAACGGCGCAACGACCGCCCGATGTTGGAAAAATCGCTAAAGAAGTGTTTGAGATTACGGAGCATACCGTAATTCTCACACCAATATATGAAGCTCGTTGTAGACAAGTCAAGACGGGGGAAATTAGGATAATCCCCATTAGTGGGATCACGGGCAAGATGTTGTCATTGTAGAGGCACCATGAGGACCAGTCATGAGTGAAGAGAAAGCGCAGGAGAAGGAGAAGCCTGTCAAGTTAGAGGGGATCGCTGAGGAGACCGGAGAGCTTATTGGAAAAGGTATAAAGAAGACATGGAATGTAATGGAGAGCTTTTGCAAAGGACTGGCAGACACTTTTGAACTGAAGACAGACCAGAAAAACGGAGCCTCTACCTGTTCATATTGTGGCGCCGCTCTTGTCCCTCAAGGAAATTATTGCTCCCGCTGTGGAAAGAAACTTTAGCTTGAAAGAAAGGACCTCACATTCATTATTCATGCTTGTTGCTGATTAGTATTTGGTCTTCATAATTCTTAGGTTCAACTAACTTCAAAGAACTAGAAGAGAGCATCGCTATGAAAGTTTGGGGCGTTCGGAACTTCTATTCTCACCTAGAACGAGTGAGCGAGGAAGGGAGTAGTTTTTCCCTCGGCTATTTGACTCTCGTTGTGACCTCTGCCCTGTTTGCTACAGGGGGTCTGTTGGCGAACAATGTGGTGGTAATCATTGGCGCTATGTGTGTTGCGCCCTTTCTTGGGCCCTCCAGAGCGGTCAGTGTTGGAGCAGTCTACAAGAAATGGAATACTGTTGGCAAAGGTTTGATTAAACAGATCCTCGGATTGGTCGCCA
Source organism: Candidatus Bathyarchaeota archaeon (assembly GCA_020354575.1). Taxonomy (GTDB): domain Archaea; phylum Thermoproteota; class Bathyarchaeia; order Bathyarchaeales; family SOJC01. The sequence goes on from CP070649.1 coordinate 462,716, forward strand.
TAGGATCGACGGTATCCTTCCTTGCAACGGTCGTTTTCTTCTATTTGCTTCCCGAAATCGTCGTCACGCCAGAGATTATGGCGAGGACGTTGCCGACCCTCACGGATGTTCATCTTGCAATGTTTATTGCGACCGTATCTGGGATTGTTGCATCTTTTGCGCTGATTGGTAGTCTGAACTTGGTCTCAGAACCCTATCAAGAGCGACCACGGGGGCGTGTAATTCATTATCCTCGATTGTTTGATGCGACCATTGGAGTTGAAATTGCAATATCTTTAATCCCGCCAGCATCGGTTTTAGGGATTGGCCTAGCCCTTGGTCGATTCGACATACTTTTCCGTTCAATTGGGCTCCTGCTAGTTAATGTGTGGGGGCTAAACATAGGCAGCATTGTGGTTTTGGCGTTGTGGGGAGTCGAGTCTAAGCCTTTGAAACTAGAGAAGAAGATAAGAAGAATCGCGGAAGAAACCATAAAGGCTGTCGTGAAAGCCGATGAAATAATAATTGGCATAGTTCTGCATAACATCGCGAAAGCAGATATCTATGTTAGACTCTATGCTGTCGGACCATGCGACCATGAGGAGTTACCGGCCCGAATTTCTCGAATGATAGAGAGCGAAACAGGTGTTTCGAATAATGTGAGGATCGTTGTTTACCCCGTTCACATCCATACTTCACGAATGGGATCGACAAGCAGCATGATGGAAATGCAGTTAGCCAATTGCGTGCATGTCTGGGAGAAGATAAGCTTGTACGCATGACCCCTCCTTTTCCTGTTTCTACAGTGACAAATTAACGAAAGGTTCATATGCTATAGTGAGTCTAAAGATATCATAGTTGTGCATACAGTAGAAAACGGATGGAGCGGCACAAAGTTGGGATTGAAACCAATTAAATTAGGCAAAAAGATGGAATTAAAGTACATCTCCTTTTCAGAACTCATCATTCCGTGGGAGATCTGCGTCGATTCTAACGGTGAAGCAGGGCATAATGACTATAACGGGAAACAATTAAGTGCTCTCACTTATGGACCAATGTCGCCTACCAGTACGAAGGCCCTGAAGACCTTGAAGCAAGCCGATCTGGAGGCCTTGAAAGCTTCGATAGGTCAGTTTGGCTTGTTAAAACCTTTTGAAGTTGCGGAATTGCCTGAACAATTGGACTATTTTTATGGCAAAGGAAAGTATGTAATCATTGATGGCCAGCGACGATATTTCGCGATACGGGAACTGTTAAGATTGCCTTCGGAGCATGACGAAAAAAAGGAAAAGAACAGTCTTAACACCCGTCTAGGGTATGACCAGATCGAGAAGCTAGAGATACAAGCGCAAGAGCAATTCGAGAAGCTGAGTATTCGCGATTATGTGCTGGTTCCGTGTTTGATTTATCCGTATAAAACGTATCTGCAGATGATGCGACATAGCACGGAAGACAGCCGATTCAGTGTGAAACCTTCTAAAATTTTTCTGCAGATCGTGGAAAAGATGCGTCAACAAGGAATTGTTGACTTGCATCCAGACGATTTGGGCAATCTTTGGGAAACACGAAAAATAATTGAAGGCGAACGATTGTCGATCGAGAAGACGCTTGAGGAAATTCGAAGTAGAAGCCACGTCTGAAGACCTATAGCGAACGTTGGAATGCGGTCTCTCTCAAGCTGAGACAGTATTCAGACTCTGTCTTCAGGATACTGACCAGCCTTTCACAAGGTTTTTTTTCAGAAGACGGTCAACAGAAGGTTGGTTGGAATGGTCTTTGATTGTTGTCTTTGAAACGATCTACGCGGGAATTGCTACGCTTTTGATTTTACTGAGTTTCATGACTCTTCGAGCGATCAGTCACCTCGGTATAGGCAGGCAATTTTGGATACCCGTCATTGCGTCAAGCGCCTTTTTCTTACTTGGGTCTCTTGTTATGATTTTCTATGAACTGGGCTTTTCTATTATCGTTCAAACGGTCGAGATCGTGCAAGTCTTGCGAATCGCAGCGCTTTGCGTTTGGGTTGTTGGGATCTATAGCTATTCAAGGAGGGTCAAAGCCAGTCTCTCAGAGGAATTCGCGCTTCCGCCTCAAAGCGTTGAAGAGCGGCTTGAAACCGAAGTTTCCCTCGAAAAACCCCGACACATCGATCCTTCCAACCAACAGGAACGGGTTCAAGAAAGCCCACTCCCTGAGACTAAGAAGATTACAGTTGCCCCTGTGTGTAAGCACAAACTTGGATATCTACGAACCCTCCCAAGAAAGGCTGCCATTCCCAGTGAATGCTTGCGCTGTAACCGAATAATAGAGTGCAAACATTCCCTAGCCACTACCTTAGAAAGTCATGTGAAAGGGTAGCAGCTTCTACCTCTTACATGTCGAATGCATGCATTATTATTGCGAGTAGTTGTCATGCCCTAGTTGTTTTTTTAAGCGTCCTTGCAAAGACCTTCGCGTTTTTCAAGTCCTCTTCATTTGGATGGCCACGATTGGAAAAGAGGAACCGGCCACGGCACTTGAAGCTAGAAACGACTTCGTAACCCTTCGCTTCCAAGGCCCTTTGAAGGACAGAGATAACATTGGGGTTGGGTCCTCCCGAAGTGGCGAAAACAGCGGCCTTTTTGTTACTACTGGGTTGCAGGGTCTTTAAGAATGTAAGAAGACTTTTGTCTGTCTTACCCACGTAGTTGCCGCTTCCAACTAGGAGCATGTCCACGCCTGAGACTTCGGGTGTCTCTTTTTTTATATCAACGGATTTGCATCCCAGCTCTTGGGCAATTGCTTCCGCCACCTTTCTTGTCTTTCCGCCTCTTGAGAAGTAAACGACTATAGATTCCATAGTTTGCATTCAAGAAACGCAAAATATAAAGGTTAAGCAGGTTAGTTGGGGCGATTAAAACCCCTTTTTGTATCTATGTCGCGTGCTTTTCTCCAATATAAAGGAAATGTTCACCCATGCTAAGAAGGGTGGAGTCTGTGCATGCATCATAAAACTTATCATATGCATGGTGAAGAGGAGGGAAGGAGGATACGTACGAATGAGATGGGTGTACAGCGATCAGAATTTCAGGATAGGTGTAGATTCAAAGACTGGAGAAACGCTTATGGTGCTAAAGTTGCCGAATGGGGAAGAGTTAGAAATGTTATTATCTGATTTCCAGAAATTATGCAAGAAGTATCAGTCATGGTAGGAAAACAATGAACGTAGATAATACTGAAGAGACAGGTTCATACATGCTGAGTCTAATTTAAAGAGGTGAAAAAGTTATGATGGCAGCGATTGCCTTAAAGGATAAGATTGAGGAGATGACCGAACCTTGGGTTCCAGTAGAGGTTGCTAGGGTGAACGACCAAGTTGTGAGGATAGCGTTATTCGATGGCGAATATCCTTGGCACAAACATGCAAATGAAGACGAGCTTTTCTACGTGTACAAAGGAAGTATCGTCATAAGGGTGAAAGGGCGATCAAACATAACTTTGCACGAGGGAGAAATGGCTGTGATGCCCCAAGGCGTAGAGCATTCTCCCCATAGTTTGGAGCCTTCTTATGTTTTGATGTTTGAGCCTCAGACTCTGAAAAGCCAGGGAGACCACTCTTAAGATGATCTTGGAGAACATCCAATGATTAGGAAATCTTTACCTAAGATTTTTTGGAGGAGACTTAGAGATCCAAGGGTGATATTCCTGGCAACAATTGATAAAAACCAGCC
>CP070649.1:466504-474613 GCA_020354575.1 Candidatus Bathyarchaeota archaeon
AATCTGGTGCCACAAAATCCTCAAATGAAGATAGGTCATGCTTATTATAGGCTTCAATAAATTTACGAACAATCGCCTTATTCTCTTCCAATGACATATAACATCACCTCTCCTTGATTCTCTTTTTTTCCATTTAACGCTTGTTATCTTGCAGATTCTGCTTCAGATTTTGAGCAAACTCTTCCGCATGTTTGAGGTCTTCCGCATTAGGTCTGCCCTTATTTATTCCCCCAATTAGTTTAAGAAAACTGTTAGTGTTAAAACCTGGACAACTAAATTCATCAATAATCGTATAACCTTTAGATTGCAGTTTTTCCCGAAGTGATGAGTGGTTTTTGTCAACATATTTTGTGAACTCCGACTTGTCCCGCTCCATTAACTTCATAGGAACCCCACAGGTTGAGAAAATGAATGCTTTCTTGTTGGTGACTGTTGGTAGTTTATCGGCAAGGTCAAGCAGAGATTCATGGTGTTTTGCACTATATATCCCCGATCCAAAGCCGAGCAGATTATACTCTTGAAGCTCTTCGTGGTCTATTTGGTGTGGCGTTATTATCTGTGCATGAAGAACTTTTGCAAAGACGTTAGCAATTTTCTCGGTATTATTGTGATGGTATGAAAGCAAAACCAATAGCGACTTCATTGGCAATACAACGTTTTCTTATATTTCATTTGGTAGGCATAAATACTTCTTTCATAACTCTGAACGAGATAAACATCAGTGTAGAGAGCCATAATACGACAGTTAGTGCTGTGAATGCGCCAGGATATCCTAGATTCGTTGCAATAATCATCCCTGTAAAGAGGGGACCTATCGTCTGCCCAATATCCATTGTCATACTGAGAAAGCCCATAGCCGTTCCAGCGAGGGTTATAGGGGCAAGCTCGCTGACCAAGGCCGGGGTAGATGAGGTTACCATCGCAAAACCCAGCCCATAAGCGATGGATAGGATAAACAGGACTGAGACCTGAGTGGAGAAGGAAATCAAGAGCAAAGGCAACCCGCCCAACAGTGAACCAGTAATTATTGGGACTTTCCTTCCAACGTTATCTGACAGCCGTCCCATAAAGGGCTTAGCAAGAATGATAGCGACGATCTGACTTCCCATAACAATACCGATCTGGAAAGCATCTAACTGAACAACATCCTTTAGATAGCCGACTAGAAAGAATTCCACAGCGCCAAACACAAAAAATTGGCTTGCTTGGATGAAGCTGGCTCCCAGAATTTCTCGATTTCCAGCAATATTTCTCCATGTAAACATCAATCCCCTAAGGGTGTTCTCTGAACCACTGGGTAAAGCCTCAGAGCATTGTCTTTCAGTCAGAAAAAGAAGAGCGGTCATAAAGGCTGTTACTCCCGCTATTCCCACAGAAAGATAAAGCATATTATAACCAAAATCAGAAATGAAGAGGATGTAACCGCCCAAGAAAGGTGCTGTTGCCCTTCCTACGGCTGTAGCTGAAGAAAAAAGCGATAACCGTTCTCCACGGCGACTTGGAAATAGTTCAGCTACTGAAGCTTCAGCTACTGGGACAAAAATCGCGGTGGCAAAACCATGATAAAATCGAACAAGCACGAGATGCCACCATGCTGATATTATAAGATACAGAAACGGAGCAGAAGCGAAGATCGCAGCAGATATTAGTAAAACTCTTCTTCTACCTAGGATATCTGAAAGAGAAGCAGCGGGCAGACTGACAAGTATTCCTGGGATCGTTGAGACTGACGCTACAAATCCCGTCCAGAAACCTTCAGGTGTTTCAAGATGGGTTGAGAAGGGCTTCAAAACTGGGTTTTTAGACATCGTCGAACTAAGGATAGCGAATATTCCCGTTATACAGAGGGTTAGAAATATTCGGTTTCTCGTATTCTTTACGAGCATTAGATCTCTGCTCGTCTTATTATTCCCAAGTTACTAAAATGCATACAGTTGGTAATGCCTTCAGACATGCATTTCCTTATAGACATTATGATGATTTTATTTCTAGAAGCAGGAACATATGCCCGACCAAGTCTATTCATAATGGGGTAAGATTATGGCAGATGAAGATAAGGAACTACCAGAATTAAAGGCGGTGTACGATGAGCTATGGAGTAACGCAAGAACCATGATTAAAGATATGAAAAGAAGCATCTTTATCTATCTCTTCACGGGTTTCATCACGTTGGCTTTCTCGGCCATAATGATTGGAACCGCAATCTCTGACTGGAACAAAATTCTCTCAGGAAGCGCAAGTGCTCTTACCTATTTCTATGCAGCTGTAGAAACGCCGGGCGCAGTATTTTACGTCGCCTTTGGTGTTCTCTTGCTCTACTGGTACAACAAGCTCAAAAGCCGATATGCCCGATTAATCCGATTGGAAAAGACGATCGAGGATTAGATAAGATGTGTCCAAGGATCACCCCTTCCCCCTCAAGGGCTGCGGAGAGGCTGAAGGAATACTTGGACATATTTGAAGTAGCCCACGCAAAACGCGGCAAGACGCTTAGGTATGACATCTATAGAAGAGCTGGAACCCAATGGCAAACGGACCGCGTGATAGATTATCTCAAAGAAAACGGGTTGATTAAAGGAGATAAAACAAAGGGCTACCAAAAAACAAAGAAGGGCGAGATATGGCATAACATCTTAAAAAGACATCGCGATCTTGTTGGGGTACTAACAAAGGAATTGAGCGGAGATCGTCGAAGAAGCCTATAGATAAACTAGGTATTTTGAGTTGGTCTGATTTATAGCCATGTTAGATTATTCATGCATCAATTGGTTTTGTCTTTCTCGGGGTTAATCCGTTCCCCAAGGCGATAGTAGTTGAAATCACCACCTGTTGTCCAAATAATAGGATGGATTTTCCTCCAATCGAGCTTGCCCTCGACGAGACATTGTGAGTCAGCATATGATTTGACGACTCTGCCTATGATCCCTTCGTTTGGATCGTAATCGAGTATGTCCGTTACTTCACACTCCATATTTATGGGGCATTGGTGAATCATTGGAGCGGTTTTCAGCGCTCCATAAAACGTGTCGAACAAGGATCCTTTGTCAAAGTCCCTTCCAGATTTGCTTCCACAGATTTTCGTTTCAGCTAAGAGATTCTCTGAAGGAATATTCACACTGAATGTTCTATTCTCGTGAATTCCGATTCGTGTATAACGTTTCTTATACAAACTGAAGAAAATATGCCTCCCGAAATCAAAAGGCGAGCTATAGCCGATAACAAGGTAGTTTGGTCGACTCTTGACGTTCGCTCCAACCAAAACTACTGGGAGGGGACTCAACAGATTTCCTTCGAGTTCTTGCTTCATCAATCTCGGTTTGCTCATTTGTATTCATCTTAATTGATATGTGCAGCTTGAGAAACGAATATTCATAAGCATATACAAACCACGGAACCTACTCAACTATGCATACATTACTGGTTTCATTCGATTCTTCTAAGTTCAAAGATGACTGGCCGTAATCCATCAGTGCAGCACGAGACAGAGGTTCCTTTCTCCTTCATCCACGGAAAACTGCCACCATACATTAAAGTGATTACTTTCTTGTGTATATCGCTCCATGCCCAATGACAGAAGCCCTCAGGCATGCCCCCATTTTCACCAACAATGAATTCTTGCCCTTCCTCAAACAGGCTACAGGCTTCTATCGCATGCCCCATCGGAGGATTGTCGCCAAAAATCTGGTTTGTATCCGTTTTCTTCAAAACCGTTATCTTTAGTTTACCGTTTTCAACCATACGATCACCGACGATATGTCATTAAGCAGATTTATTAACCTTGACTTGGGCCTACTTCTCTTCCTCTAACCTTGCATAAAATGCAATGCGTGCATGCATCTGAGGTTCTCCTCTAATATCATTCAACTTTCTGACAAGACGGACAGAAGTAGATGGACCCTCCTCCAAATTGCTCCTTCACAATTGGTGTCTCACAAACTGGACAAGGTTCGTCAACTACTTTACCGTGCAGCCTACGTTTATAGCCACCCCAAGTATCAAAAAGATCTTTCTCACTATCTCTACCACCCAGGTCAACCATTTTTTGAAGCTCGATTCGAGTAGTTTCATAAAGCAGTCTTCTTTCTTCTTTTGATAGAGAACGCATTTCTCTCCTGGGATGGATTCTAGCTAAAAAGAAGATATCTTGTATCACACCATTGCCAATTCCTCTAAATCCTGGTTCGGAGATAAAGAATCGTTTAGCATTACGTTTCCTATTTTCTCCTATCTCTTCTATCAGTCTCTCAAATGCCTCGAATGTGAATTCAGCCGAAAGCGGATCAATTTTATCATAACCTATGTGTGGATGCCTTTCAAGATCTTCAGTCTTGAGTAACCGGACTTCTCCCCAACCCGAAATCGTAACCGATAAGAAGGTATCATCCTCAAAGGTCAAGAGTAACTGATGCTTCTTAGGGATCGTCCTTTCGGTTTCATGATAGACAATTTTCTCTCCTCCACACCCCAGACTTAACAAATAATCAGTATCCATTTCCACGAGAATAACATTACCACTTGACCAGCTTTTCGTGATGCTCTTTCCGGTAAGTATTCGAGCAAAATCCTCATCCGAATATTCAGCACCAAGTTGCTTTGTGCCCTTCTCTGGAAAGGCAAATTTATGGGGATTCTGACCTTTTAATGCGTGTCTTATTTTCTTTCCGACTAGTGTCTCATTTATTTGCTTAGAAAAGGCTACTGCTTCAGGTAATTCTATCATCACCGATACACTTGGCTTTAATTTATATTTAGATAATATCTTGGTTCCTTTTATAGTGCAAAGATCCAAGCATACCTTACCATAGAATTAAGAGAATATTTGCGTGTGCAAGTATTGTAGATGAAGTGAAGGGGAAATCTTACCATGATAAGGGTTGCCAAAGAGTGGAATCCTAAACAATTTTCGCTTAGGAAACTTCTTCCCAAACCTGAAAAGTTTGATGAGGCAATTAGACTTTGCCTGCAAATGCATTCCCTCGTTCATAACTCAAAAGTGAGTAGATGTAATCACACAACTTACGAAGATAAATTATGGGATGGGCTAGCCGAAGAAGTATTCAGAGCAATTCTAGCAATCAAAAAGACAACAATTGCATGGAATTTATGGCACATTACTCGCATAGAAGATATTGTAGCCAACATACTCATCGCTGATGGCGAGCAAATACTAAACAATGATTGGCTACGCAGCCTCAATACAACCATCCGCGATACTGGAAATGCCATGACTGCTGAGGAAATTGTAGACTTCAGCAATACAATTGTCATGAAAGAATTAAGGAAGTATAGAACAGCAGTAGGAAGAAAAACGCGAGAAATTATTGGTCAATTAAAAGTGACTGATCTGAAAAGGAAAATGAGATCGATTCAATTAAAACGCATAATTGATGAAGAGGCGGTATTAGAAATTAAGGGTTCAAGATGGCTGGTTGATTTTTGGGGCAAAAAAACCGTGACAGGGCTATTGTTGATGCCTATTACCCGACATCAGATAGTTCATTTGAATACAGCCTTCAAAATAAAAGAAAGATGCTTAAAAACATCTAGAAATATGTGCAAGTAAGTTTAAAAAGCCCCCAATAAAGAACGAGCAGTTGAGCGCGTTCAGGTTCAGGATTCGAATCTCATCCTCAATCTAAGGCTATTCTTTTATGCGCTTCCATATTTTTCGAACAATATCATTCCAATTATGACAACTAGAATACTGAATATTGAAATGACGGCCAAGTCAAGCAAAAAGTTTGGATTCATCCAATTTCCGTCAAAAATCATCTTTAATGCATCAAGTAGATAGAAACTAGGAATAAAGGTGGCAATCTGCTGGGTAGTACTAGACATTGGAACGAATGTTCCAAAAAACATTTGTGGAAGAATAAATACAAACGAAATTCCTGTAGCAACTTCAGGAGTCTTTGCAACTGTCGCTGTGATGAGCCCCAACCCAACTGAGCTCAATGCGAATATTGCAGTTATAGGAAGGGCTAGCAATACTCCCTCAACACCACTGTCCGGTTTGAATCCCAAGAAATAAGCCAATGAGAATACTACGACCACTTGTATAATGGATATTAGCATGTTTGTTATGATCTGACTTCCCATAAATTCAGCTGAAGTCATAGGTGTGGTTTTCAGTCTTTTTAACAATCCGTCTTGTCTTTCAGAAGAAAATGACTGAGCTATTGTCATTATGAGAAAAATCACAGCGTAAATAATCAAGCCAGGGACCACGGAATTTATGCTCATTCCCATTTCTGGATTTGCAAAAGCCAATATGAACATTATAGTAAGAGTGGCAGGAAATAACAGATTCATAAACAAATTTGTTGGTTGTCGAATAAGCTTTTTCAGTCCCATTTTCACCAGAGCAACCAGAACCTGAAATTTCATTCATATCCCCTCCATAATTCGTCGTCCCGTAATACTCAGAAAGACCTCTTCCAAATTCTTCGCTTCGTGTCTTTCCATAAGTTCTTTAGGAGTACCCAGTTCAACTAGTTTTCCATAATCAATTATGCCTACTCGATCACTCAATGTTTCAGCTTCTTCGATATAGTGAGTAGTTAAGACAATTGTCTTATTCTCCGCCTTAAGAGACCCAATAAATTCCCACGTTTTACGGCGAGCTCTAGCATCCATTCCAACCGTTGGCTCATCAAGAAAAGCAATCTTGGGATTGCTAATCAACGCGATTATCAAATTTAATTTCCGAAGCATTCCTCCACTGAAGCCTCCAGCTTTTCTCTCGCTAGCTTCAGCTAATCCTAACAGTTCTAGAAACATATCCGTTCGTTCTTCTATTTCCTTCTTGGATAACGAATGTAGATTTCCAAAAAGCTCAATATTCTCGCGTGCATTGAGGAATTTAAAAACTGCAGCTTCTTGAGGGCACAAGCCAATTATCTCTTTGATCTCAACCAGGCTCTTAGTTACGTCAAAGCCAGCAATAGTGGCAGTTCCTTTTGTGGGCTTCATTATACCATTAAGGATGTTTATGGTGGTCGTTTTTCCTGCACCATTGGGTCCCAGAAGACTAAAAAGTTCACCTTCCATAATTTCAAGGCTTAAATTGTCAACAGCGGTAACATCCTCAAATTTTTTTACAAGATCTTTGATGACAATTGCACAAATACCTTCGGATGTTATCTTAGGCTTTGAAGGTTTTTTTTCGATTTGCTGGATATTATCAATAGTGACATTCAGAACAAGGAGCTCCACTATAAGTGATCTAGACCAGTTATTTGGGATGCTGATTTTCTTCCGATTGGCTATTTCAACAAGTTCCTTTCTGTTTAATCCTTCGAGTACGCTCTTTATATCTGAAGTCAATGGATTCCCCCATTTTTCATGCTTCATACCTGGCGTCTATATTGCAGATTTTAGATTCAAATCGTTTTTAAAGTGGTTTTGCAGCGCGTTCGCTAAACTTGCAGCTAATTCGAGATTGGTGATTATCGGAATTCCAAATTCAACAGCCTTCCTACGTATTTGGTAGCCATCAGTAATGGCCTGCAAATCAATCTTCTGAGGGTGAGGCGTATTTATCACAAAATTTAATTTTCTCTCCAAAAGAAAATCTAAAACATTGGGATTTTTGCCTTCACTAATTTTATAAATGCTTTCGCACTGTATGCCATTTCTTCTCAGTGCTTGAGCCGTGTGCTCGGTTGCAAATATGGTATATCCATTGCTGGCAATCCTCTTCATAATCGCTACTGCTTTAGCTTTCTCTCCACCTACACTTATCAAAATTGAATCTCCGCTTTTTGGCAACACCATTCCACTTGCGAGCAATGATTTCAAGAGTGCTGCTTCGAAGCTGTCACCAAAACACGCAACTTCGCCGGTTGAAACCATCTCCACACCAGTAACAGGATCAGCTCCTTCCAAGCGCATGAAAGAAAACTGGGGCGATTTCACACAGAATTTTTCCGAGTGCCCCTCTCCTTCTTCGATTTTTTCGCCCAATATTGCAGACGCTGCAAGGTCCATTAGATTCTTCCCAACAGTTTTAGAGACAAATGGCATGCTTCGAGACGACCGTAAATTGCATTCAATAACAAATACTTCGCCATTTTTGACTAAATATTGAATATTAAAGGGCCCTTTAAT
>CP070649.1:474713-482496 GCA_020354575.1 Candidatus Bathyarchaeota archaeon
CGATGTTGGTTCTGTAAATATGGAAGGATGAGATGGCTAGAAAGGCAGCTGATGCTATTCCTGCCCATTCGCCATACTTCCTTTTGATTAAGGCGTACGCTGCTGGGATGCAAAGAAACCCAAGGAACACTGGTGCGATCTTCAGTAAGAGATATCGATCAACTTGGATTGTGGATATCATTGTGGCGAAGACTACGTGAAAAGATGGCGGGTAAGAATAGGAACCCCAGTAGGTTCGAGAAGGCAACGAGCCTTGGGCAACAATAGAGTCAATGAACGATAAGTGGTAGTAAGGATCTTGATCCCCCAGCCAAGGGACAGATAGTTGGGTTTCTAGCCTAAGGATTAGGCCCACAGCGAATATTAGAAGTAGGATGATATTACTGAAGCGGATGAGCGACCGAAGATCCTTAGCACCCTTTGAGAGGTTCCTTTTGAATTTTGGCTGATCTTCGCGAAGCAGGTTGTATCTCTGTCGTGAATTCTCTTCCCGCTTCTTGTAAAGCCAAAAACAGAGGGCGAGAAAAGGCATTATGCTAACCGCTAACAGGTTGATTGATGATATTACAAGCCCGAATTGGGCTAGACTTGTGCCTATAATCGTTAAAACCGCGTAACCTAATGAAAAAGAATAAAGCACCACTTCTGTGTAAGAGAATTTTTCTTTGGGTTCAAACTTATTAAGGAAGAATAATGTGGCTTTTCCATTAGTAAATAGTATGAAGAGACTCAGCAGAACTAACCACATTTCTACCACCAGAGGCTTTTACGCTTTCCCTACAAACCAGAAAAGCATTGTTAACTCCGAATTCATATTGAAAATTAACAATTCTTAATTGCATAGCCAACGAGGTCTCCACCGAGTGCGCGTTAAGTCCATGAGCCTTTCGTTATCCATTCCCATTCAACACGGAACGCACGCTCAAGTCTTTGTTTGCTTACCCTGTTATAATGAAGCTGAGAATCTTTCTCAATTATTACAGCAGATCCATTCTACCTTAACTAACCTGCTGCATTCTGACGCGTTGGAAAAGCAATCCTTCGGAATTGAGAAATACCAAATTTTAGCAGTTGATGATGGAAGTACAGACCATACAGCAGAAATCTTGAATAATTTTGCAGGGAGCTATCCACTAACTGTAGTTAGCCACAGACACAACCAAGGCTTAGCTGAAACCTACAGAACCCTCATTGAGACACTCAAGACACGAGCTGAAAACGATGACATCGCAGTGTTCATGGACGCTGACAATACGCATCCTCCCCAGATAATCGCAGATTTAGTTAAAGTAGCTTCTACTGAAGCTGACGTGGTTGTCGCATCAAGATACAAGGATGGGAGTGAAATAGGAGTTCCTCTTAGAAGACGAATTCTTAGCAAAGTCGTGAACTGGCTGGTCCGCAATTTGTGTGGAATCGCAGTCCGAGACTGCACTTCTGGATTTCGCGCTTATCGAGTGCAGATTTTAAAGGAACTGCCTCCTTTGGAATCAAAAGGCTTCGAGGTTTCCGCAGAAGTTCTAATACGAATCGCAATGCACAAGCCGCCCTGCAAGATAAAAGAAATTCCATTAACATTACATTATGACAGAAAAAAAGGATCCAGTAAGATTCACATAAGCCAAACAATGAAAGCATACGTAAAGCTAGTGTGGAAACACAGCAAGATAGACCTAACGCCATCTATCAGACGAGTAACATACAAAATCAGTCAAAGACTTGGGAAAACCTACGACAAGGATCACGTCTTTTGGAATGACGGCATAATAGCTCTTGCTTTCTTAATCGTTAGCTTCTTCATCTATGATAGCCTCACGCGCACATTGCCACAATCCCTACGGTTGCTTGGTTATGTCGGCATCGCCTTCATAAGCTTCTGCATTCAACACTTCCTGCGAAGGTTCTGGGTCTTCCAAGAATAGACTCTGCATGCATGCAACCAGCGTAAAACACACGAAACTAGACATCTTCATGATCAAATGGCAAACGACCGTAAGCATTTAAGAATCCAAAATCCAAGGTATTTCCTGGCGCTATAGAAATGGAGTTTTTAACCTACAAGGAATTGCCATCAAAGGATGAGTTGCTTCCCTTATTCCAGCATGCCTTTTGGTGGCCCTTCAACCCCGAGGAGTTCGAGAAGGAAATTAGAACAGATCCAAGGCTGAAAAGCAGTCCCGTGGGCTTCGCAGCGCTGAAGAGCGGGCGTCTGGCAGGATTTGTTGGCGTTGTCGACATACCGACACGAACACTCCAAGGCTCCGTTGAGAAGGTTGGTGGAATCTGGGGAGTAGTCACTCACCCTGCTCACGCACGAAGAGGCATCTGCACCGCATTGATGGAGAAGAGCCACAACTACTTCAAAGAGCAAGATTACAGATTTTCTCTTCTTTACACTAGCCGGATTCTCATTGCCCATGCACTCTACCAAAAACTCGGATACAAAGATACTTTAGCCCACTCAAGCGTCTACAAAATCATGAGGGGAAGGGAGAAACCATCTAAAAAAAGAACTGGAAAGGCCAAAATTGACTGGAAGAAGATCCTTGAGCTTTACAACCAAGCAGTGAAAGACTGCACTGGATTCGTCGTCAGAGACATGCAATATGGGAAAGGCCTGGAAGCAAGAAAAAAGTTTACACCGGAGAAAACCATACTAAGAGATCAGGGGTATGCTCTTTTGAAAGAAAGCGATGGGAACGTAAATGTTAGAGAACTCATCACGCTGAAGATTGAGGAAACCAGTGAAATTATCACACAAATAGAGAAGGAAGCAACAAAAACGGTTATAGCCGAAAACGTCATGGATGGCACCCTCTTACGCGCCTATCGATCGCATGGATATATTACTCTAAAAAATGGCTATGACTTGTTAATGTCAAAACAACTAGCAGATGCGACTTTCGAAGAGACTTACGGTTCCCAATTCTTCGCCACCAGTACAGATTTCTTCTGACTGTCCAAGCAATGTATGTATGCATACATCCGCGCGTTTTATTCTGCGAGGATGCCTCGCACCACGGCATCTTCGATCAGCCTCGAGGCATATTGCCAAAGCTCAGGAGCACCATCTTCGATCGAACAATTGCGAGCCACAACCTGATGCCGCTTGACCCCATGCTTTTGCCATGCTTTGCCGTCCGTAAAGTAGTTGCTCATCAAAGGCTGCAATCGGTCAAGGGCATTCGCAAATCGGGCATTCAAGGTTTTTCGTGCTTCAAACTCTTCCCAGAGCGCCTGCAGTTCGTATGCCTGATCCTTGGGAAGCAGCTTGAATATGCGCTTCGCAGCCTGACGCTCCCGTTCATGCTGATTCTCTCGGGCTTGATCATCATAGCAATACGTGTCGCCCGCGTCGATTTCGACTAGGTCGTGAACTAGCAGCATTTTGACGACTCGAAAAGCGTCAATGTGCGAAGGCTCAGCATATTCTGAGAGTATAATTGTCATCAAAGCAATATGCCAAGAATGTTCAGCTGAATTTTCTTGTCTAGATTGGTCAGTGATGATGATCTGACGCAGAACCCGTTTGAGTCTGTCAATCTCGAGGAGGAATTTCATCTGGTGCTGAAGTCGAGTATTATCGATCATCTTGTTTCTTCTCCACTTTGTTCGGTGACTGTGATTCAAAATGCATGCAAATAAAGGCATCGGCACACTACACACGAATACTCCTCTTGGCCACCAAGGTCTAGTATCTGGCTAGTTTGTTGATGGTCCTTCTGACAATTGGGATAATAGCTATTGATGTTGGCCAGCCTACCAAAAAGCCGATCAAGAATGCTCTCATCCATTTCTCAAAAAAAGTCTGAGACAGACCCGCATTGATCCAAGTCATGGTAAATGACATTACAAACGACATTCCTAAAGACATCAGTGCCGCGAAGATGACTGTGTAATACCTCTCACTAAGCTTCATAATGCATCACTACTCAGCCAAACCTCTGAGAGACTAGTACTTTCACCTCTTATGGCTTGCGGAAGAACCTAAAACTCCTGACATGACTGTAAGTTATGGAGAGAAAGCTTGGATTCTACGTAATCTCGAATGCTATGATATATTGAGCATATGTAGTGGTATTCGGAATCCGAACCTCGAGGTAAGCGTAGAGGTAAGATGTACCTTTGGTAGATGCCTTTACTTTCATGACTAGATAAATAGTTGCGGAATTACCCTGATCAAACCATGGCCCAGTTTGATTGACATATAGTCCATTCTGGATATAGATTTGACGTGAAGTGCCATCTGATGAGTTTTGGAAGTAAATAGTGCAGTTTTGCAGACGACTAATGTTGGAGGTAGAAAACTCCTTTAACCTAATCTGCCAAGAATCTGCAACAGTGTTGTTTACTCTGAGAACATAATTATATACACCTTCGCTTGTCCCACTCGCACCGAAATCAATCAGGTCGTCCCTTCCGCTTTCATAGCTCGCTTTGATCCAAGCATCGCTTCTCGTTGTATCCAAGATTCGCACCTCATCTATTTTACCATCAAAATATCTCTGACTTGGACCTGGTCTCCCAATTCGCAAATTGGTATCCCAAGCCGTTCTATTTGTCTGGGTCCCTGTATCCGTCCCTTGAGAAACTCCGTTTAGGAACAGCTCTGCTGATGGTGACGTGCTAGCACCTGTCATCACCACAACAGCGTGATTCCAATTCGTGGTATCTGTAAAGGGTGTGATAATTTCTACTGCTGGAGTGAAATTGCCGCCAGTATCCTCATAACCATAGAAGAAATTTAGCGTGTTATTTGTATCAAATTTACAGATTGTTAGATGCATTTCGTGACTGGTTGAACTGCCCGTTCCATCTCCCCATCCATTTTGGGAAACCGGACCCTGCCACAATATATGTTGTGGGGCTGTGGTCGAATCAGCTTTAAACCAAACAGACAAAGTAAAATTATCAAGTGTTTGGAGCTCGTTACTCGTCGTTTGAATGTAATCATCGCTTCCATCAAAATCTAAGCTACCATCGATCCTTCCGATCACTTGGTCTCCAGTGGTCATGCTGCCATAGGATGTTCCATTGTTATTATTTTGAGTGCTATCTTTCATTTGTGGGGCTCCACCTGACGGATCTTCGTCTAAGTGCCAAATTGCCTTGAAGCTTGTATTCCAAACGTTTTGTGCTGGGGCTGATGCTTTGTCGCCAATATATGCAGTGTTATCCGATTGGGAATTGTCATAGTAAAGATACAAATCCGTATAGGCCATTCCGTCTATGCTAGGAACCTTAACCCAAAGCCAAGCTTGCTCACTTGACGCATTCCACTTTTCGATCTCCACATAGCATTGCGTAGTTCCATCGCTCTCTGTTACTGCAATCTTCTTGCTGTTCGCTCCAACTTCATCGAAAATAAACGATGCATCGTCGCTCATGCGTCCAGAAGCATTGCTCAGATAAACTAAAACAGGAAAATCAGAGAGGTCAGATTCAATATCATTGTGGTTAATTGTGAGTTTGACACGTTTGTCCCAACCGCTAAGCCAAGTGGCGCGCGTGCGGACTTTAATTGAAGCTTCATCAGCTTGCCCGCCGCAGTAGAATGTATCTTTGTGTTCTCCCATTCCCAGCTGTAACCCCACTGTTCTTGTTCCAACAGGTATTGTATAATTGTAACATCCAAACTTCTCCAGTTGTCCTTGAGTGAAATGCGCTTCGCCTTGCCCTAACATCCAAGCTTGGGGATAATATGCTGAACCACTGCCGTATTCCCCTGTAGTATTCCATGCACTTATGAAACCGCCGCTTGAGTTGTAAAATCTGACGATGAGTGCAACGTCATCCCAATCCCATTCAGATGGATACAACCATGCAGTCGCATTTATCACGGCGTTTCCGGAGTCAATTGCACTTGCATATGAAGCCAGACTAACATTTTGCCACACTCCACTGTCATCATTAGTGCCCGGAGAGTCTAGTGTACATACACCATAAACACCAATTCTGAGGCTTCTATTTGTGTAGATATCACCACCAGATGTCGCATTGAAAACCTCTATGCTGGCTGCGGCAGGCCCCTTTGCGGTCCATCCTGTTAGATTGCCCATTTCAAAACTTGGATTTACCAACAGCTCATCTGACCATGTTCCCCATTCCTGCGTCCAAACGTGCAGTAATGTTGCGTCTAGATTCCAGCTGTCTTGAGTAGCGTCACCAGTTTCCGTTCCCGCTAGAAATTGCACTGTGAGAGTGGTTGATGTTAAATACGAAGTTATCGACACGTTGTTCCACTGATTTGCAGTTAGATTCATAACCCAAACCCACGAACCGCCACTCCTAACCTTGACCTGTAAGTTTTCTGAACCGCTAAACGTTCCTGTCCTTATGCATAGTTCCTCGTTTGTCCGAGTGTAATCTGTACTCGTCCATTGCACTTCGAGATCGAGTTCAAAGCCGCCATCATTCCAAGTATGAATCAACGCAGCGTCTATCTGCCAGGTATCTTGGCTAGTGTCATCTGTCTCTGTTCCGCCTTTGAACCTAATGGTGAAAGTAGAACTCGTCAACCAATCTGTTATCGACGCATTATTCCATCCAGAAGAGAGGTCGGTAAAAACGGTTTCCCAGCCAGTTCCGTTCCAGGCATCAACCTTGATATCTTCGGTTCCCATAGTTCCTCCGTAGATCGAAAGATTTTCGTTGGGTAGTAAATATGGAAGATTTGTCCACTGAATTTCCTGATCTAGTCGGTAGGCAATAGGTTGAAGCGCATATTGCTGACCGGAATTTTCCTCTGACAAATCTAAAGTCCAGTCCCTATCACCTGTGGCACCCGCTGATGTTTGTACGAAATAGGCTGTTGAAATCCCTACGCCATTCCCAGGAGTGGCCACTTCCGTCTGGTCAATCCACGTCGTGCCTCCTGGAGCACCACCAGTTGCAGGGACATCATCATCATCAGACATATCATACAACCAGGTCATGCAGTTATCTTCAGTTGTCGTCACACTTGGACTCATGGGTGCTGCACTGGATTCTTGATTAACGGTTCCTTCCACATGGATAGGAGAACTTGTATTCACTCCCCTAAAGGTCGAGATTTGAGCTACCCATCCACAGGAACTTGTCCAGGTCCAATTATAACTTGAAGGCTCTGAGGTACCTGCCACCTTCCAGTAGATATAGACATGCTGACCAGATGTAGCAGTTTGAGTATAATTATGCTCACTTGTCCAGCCAGAAGGAGCAGAGGACATCGTGGAACCATCGGTATCTGCCCCGATGGTTGATACAAGCAAGGCGATCATGAAGTCATCTTCTTCAGTACCAATGGGTTTATTGACCTGTGCAATTGTCCCTGAAGTAGCACTTGCTTCGGTTGCGTTGATGTATGTTATACCTCCAGGACCCGATTCCGTTAGATTCGCGTAATTTGAATCGGCTGCTGTCATGTTGCTGAAATTTACTATAATGCCTAAATCAGCAGAGGAATCCACATCAGATGTATCGTTATCGACCGCATCTTCCTTGCTTCCTGCACCAGAAACTTGAAGGAGAACAGCATCAATAAGCCAGTAGTCTTGAATGCTATCACCAGTTGCATTACTTCCACCAAATTTTATTGTGAAATTAGCAGACGTTAAAGACACTGTGTAATTATTCCAACTTGAAGCAGTTAAATCAGAAGTAATGCTGCTCCAACTCGATCCTCCCCAATATGTCACGTTAATATCTTCTGAGCCACCAAAACTTCCAGCATAGATGCATAGTTTTTCTATTGCCAAAAAATCGATAACAGTAGTAAACTGCACTTCATGGTCAAACTGATAAT
>CP070649.1:482596-490334 GCA_020354575.1 Candidatus Bathyarchaeota archaeon
ATTAAAGGGCCCTTTAATATGCAAGCTTCTTGCGATTTTTCTAGAGATTTTTCTAATATCTTCCTTCACCCTTTCACTAATGGTCAGGGAGGGAAGGGACATTGTTGCATCTCCCGAGTGGGTTCCTGCATCTTCGACATGCTCTATAATGGCGCCTATGAACACATTGTCACTGTCACAAACACCATCAACTTCAATTTCCTTAGCATTGATCATAAATTTTGAAATGACAACTGGATGCTCCCTTGAGATCTCGGTTGCCAGTTTCAGGTAGCTTTCAAGTTGGGATTCATCAAAGGCAACATTCATCGCAGAACCAGAAAGCACATAGGAAGGTCTCACGAGAACGGGGTATCCAATTGCTCGCGCAAAAGATGTGGCATCCGCTAAGCTTTCCAGTTTTTTCCATTCGGGTTGATTTATACCAAAAGAATCTAACAGGTTGCTAAATTTAGCCCTATCTTCAGCTCTATCGATATCCTCTGCAGAAGTTCCCAGAATTTTTACTCCATTGTTCACAAGCTTCAAGGCAAGATTGTTGGCAATTTGCCCACCAACGCTAACAATTACGCCAGCTGGCTGCTCTTTGTCCAGTATATCCAGAACCCTTTCTAAAGTCAGCTCTTCAAAATACAACTTATCGAGGACATCAAAGTCTGTGGAAACCGTCTCAGGGTTACAATTAACCATTATCACCTCATCTATGCCTTTATCTTTCAGAGACCAAGCAGTGTTTACACAACACCAATCAAACTCGACACTCGATCCGATTCTGTAACATCCTGACCCAAGAACGACTATCTTCTTTCTTTCATTGACGCTACTGTCTTCATCGTCGCTGTTGTAAGTGAGATATAGATAATTCGCTGCTTTAGACCATCTTCTTGCGGTCTTGATCTGCATTATGAAGGGCTCGATTCCCGCGTTCTTTCTCAACGTTCTAATCTCAGATTCACTCTTCCCCCCAAGTTCGCCGATTTTCTTGTCCGAAAAACCGAGTTGCTTTGCCTTCTTCAAGATTGCTGGAGAAAGCTTCGATGTTTGCAGGACGTTCGTGTAGTTAACAATGTTCTTGATTTTCTCCAGAAAGAAAGGATCAATTCCACTCAGTCTAAAAATCTCTAATACATCAATTCCCCTTCGAAGAGCTTCAAAAAGATAGAAAATTCGTTTATCAGTGGGGTGAGCCAACTCATTCCTAATTTCTCCTATGTCCTTTTCTACTTCTCCGAAATTCACCAGTTCCCTCTTAATGTCTAGCATCCGAACCGCTTTCTGGAGACCCTCTTCAAGTGTTTTAGCAATAGCCATTACTTCTCCCACAGATTTCATTTGCGTTCCTAGTTTTCGATTAATTTTTCGAAACTTCTGAAAATCCCATCGGGGCATTTTGACAATGACATAGTCAACATCGGGTTCAAGGAATCCAGCGGGTTGGTCTGTGGTTTTATTCCTTATTTCCGGTAATCTGTAACCCAAAGCAATTTTTGCGGTGACATACGCGATCGGATATCCTGTAGCTTTGGAGGCTAATGCTGAGCTTCGGGAGAGCCTCGAGTTGACTTCTATCACTCTGAAGTCTCCTGTTTCCGGGTGCACAGCGAATTGAATGTTACACTCTCCAACCAGGTTCAGCGCTCTCAACACAGTGAAACTAGTGGCCTCCAGTTCTTTGATTTCATCATCATTGAGAGTTTGGGCGGGTGCAACAACTATGCTGTCTCCGGTGTGAATCCCCATGGGATCAAAATTCTCCATACTGCAAACAATCATACAATTGTCATCATGGTCCCTCAAGACTTCAAACTCGATTTCCTTCCACTTGCCCACATATTCTTCGACTAGCACTTGAGAAATCCTACTATGGGCAAGTCCGATTGCAGCAATCCTTTCCAAATCTTCTTGAGTGAAGGCTACGCCGGTTCCCTGTCCTCCCAGCGTATAGGATACCCGGATCATAACAGGATATCCAATTTCGTTTGCCGCGTGAACCGCCTCTTCAAGGGAGTTCGCCTTCTTGCCTTTAGGTATGGGTATACCTGCGCCAAGCATGGTATTTCTGAACAACTCCCTATTATCTGCCCGTTTTATGGCTTCGATACTTGTTCCCAATACGTGCACGTTGTTTCTTTTGAGTACGCCACTTTCAGCTAATTCTGTTCCACAGTTTAGAGCAGTTTGACCACCAAAGCCCAATAAGATTCCATCAGGGCGCTCCTTCTTTATGACTTCTTCGACAAACGCTGGAGTAATGGGTAGAAAGTAGGCTTTCTCACCAACAAATTTCTTATCGGTTTGAATCGTGGCAATGTTTGGGTTAATTAGAATGACTTCTATTCCTTCTTCTTTCACCGCTTTTATCGCTTGGGCTCCGGAATAGTCGAATTCACCAGCTTCACCAATCTTAATTGCTCCACTTCCCAGAATCAACACCTTATTCAAGGACTCGCTTTTAGGCATGTTATATCTCATCTCCGATGCTTCTCACTACATTCAAATAAATCTCCAAAACTCTTCTGATGATGAAAAAAAAGCAATCTTCAAAAGAATGCAGATATGCAGGGTTTTTATTTTCTCTTAGCTCAGGTTGAGGCTCCAAAGCCCTATCCTAAATCTCGGGTTTGATTTTTAAACTTTGTCTACACAATTACGCGTATTCGAGTTTTGAGGGAACGCGGAATCGATGGATGAATCAGTATACTTGCTCAGGACTTGACGCATTGAAAGAGAGTCTCTTGCATGCAGGTCCACATTTTGTAATGCAACTTGGAGGTGTTGCCCCCTGATACACCTGATTTGTTTTACCTTTGGTCCAGCCAGTAGACTCTCCATTCGGAAACATGGTCATCCCGTATCTTGGCTGTCCACATGCTTGGACCATTAAGCCGTGGCTCATTCGAGCAAGTAGAATAACCAACCATAACAACAACATTGTCCTCGACAATCACAGAAGTAAATATGTTTCTGTAATCAGGATAGTTCGCAAAGAAGCGTCTCCATCCCTCTTTCATATTTCTATCGATATCTCCGGAGTTATCTATAAACGTATGATCCTCCGTCATCAGCTCCACTAAACCAACCAGATCTCGCTGGTTTATCTTTTCATTGAACCTCAGAGCCGCCATCATAATATCGAAAGCATCCATCTTATACCCCACCCTATTCGAGAGATTAATAAAAATAGCATATAACTTGTACCGTTCTTGTAATGGAAAGTGAAGTTTTCGAGAGATATCTCAAGCACTTGGCGAGTTAGCCGTGTGTGGGCATGACGTACTTGCTACGATTTCTCAATTACAGGTGCGTAAATGTCCATGATGAGTCTTTCCGAGCATTGCCATGGTTTTCCTTTCGGTGGAGGGGCTAAAAGACTTAGATGATTTTCTAAACCTGTAATTCCATGTTCAACATGATTGTTCTTGTAGTGTGATTTGAGTCCCTTCCAATTAGGATGAAAAGTATACTTCTCGCTTTTCTGTATCCATTGGATCAGGCTTCCCCATGCTCTCCCAATTTCAGCAGGACTTTCAACCCTGCACGTGATTACTGCGTACATGCCGCCATCGACCGTTTTAATGTTCATGTCACTCTCCGCTGCGAAGTCCTCATCAACAGTGATCCAAAATTCATATCCATATGGCTTATTTGGTTCGGGTCCGCCTTCTTTATTCATTGGAGGGTCGGGATTATTGAAGCCAAACACTTGATGCTTTTTTGGATCATCAAGCAAACCTCTTGGCTTTGCCCAAGCGAACATTTCTCTACCCGCTTTATCTTCTGGGTCACCCAAATGCTCTCCCAACGAGTGGAAAGACAAAACCCGCATAGGAGGTAGATGGACTATTTTGATAAAGTCATTTGGCATAGTAATTCACTAAATAGCTGTACAACACATAGCCTATAAAAAGCAACGCACATCATGTAGTCACATATTGTGACTATGTAAGTATGCATTAGGTTCAGCAGTAGGATTGCCGAATGATCCGGAAAATCGGGTTTGACACGAAGAAGTATTTGAAGGTACAGGTAAAGGAGATACTAGATCGTGTCTCCTTATTTGACAAGCTTTATCTGGAATTCGGCGGGAAGCTTTGTTATGACAATCACGCTTCGCGTGTGCTTCCAGGCTATGAAGTGGATACTAAAGTACAGATGCTTAGGCAAATGAAAGAAAAGATCGAAGTAATACATTGCGTTAGCGCAAAGGACATAGAGGGGAGAAAGATTAGACGAGACTTTGGTTTAACATATGATGATCAAGCATTCAAAGATATGAACGACCTTCTTGAGATTGGTCTGGATGTTTCTGCTGTAGTAATTAATAGGTTCAACAATGAAGTAACTGCGAAGAAATTCAGACAAAAACTTCAAAACAGAGAGATCCCTGTCTTCATCCACTATGAGATACCGAACTACCCAAAGGATTTGGATCTAGTAGTCGGGGAAAAGGGTTACGGAAAGCAAGAGTACGTGAGCACTGAGAAAGAAATCGTGGTAGTAACTGCGCCTGGACCAGGGAGTGGCAAATTCTCCTTCTGTATGTCACAAATCTATAATGACCGAAAATATGGAGCTCAATCTGGTTTTGCTAAATTTGAGACCTTTCCAATATGGAATCTGGATCTGAATCATCCTGTAAATATTGCTTACGAAGCTGCAACCGCCGATATAGGAGATTACAATGTTGTAGATCCATTTCACAAGAAAGCATACGGATTGACAGCTATCAATTACAGCAGAGATGTGGAAAACTTTGCAATAATGAAAAAAATAATCGACAAACTGGTCAATGAAGATCACTTTATGGCGAAATACAAATCACCAACTGACATGGGAGTTAACATGGCTAAAGATGGAATAATTGATGATCCTTTAGTTCAGGAAGCCAGCAACCAGGAAATTGTGAGACGCTATTTCAGATATCAGAGAGAATTTGTTGAAGGAGATACGCTCCACACAACAATCGAAACAATGAAGAAAATCATGGAAAAAGCAGGGGTCAAACCTGAAGATCGTTCAGTTGTATTGCCAGCACGAGAAGCAGCAGCAGAAGGGAAAGGAAGAAAAGACATAGGAAAAGGATACAAGGGTGTATTCTGCGGCGCAGCCATCGAGATCTTTTCAGAGTCAGGCAAAGCCTCAATAATAACAGGTAAAAACTCAGCACTACTATACGCCGAGTCGGCAGCACTTCTCAATGCAACAAAAATCCTAGCAGGCATACCGGATGAGGTTGACGTGATATCCCCAAGCGTGATACAAAGCATGATACAATTGAAAAACACAATTGGATTGAACAGCACTTCATTAGATGTCAAGGAAATACTTAACGCGTTAGCCTCGAGCGCAGTATCAGATCAAATAGCACAAAGATGCTTAAATTCCCTAAGTAAACTGAAAGGCTGTGAGATGCACACTACACATCTTCTTAATGAGGGTAATGAAAAGACACTGATACAAACAGGCCTAAATCTAACAACAGATGCGAAGCTACCATTTCCCGAAGATTAATAGAAGGACGGAGAAATGCTTGCACACATCTTAAGAAACGTAGGATTTGATATCAAATTTCCATTCCAAAGAGAGGCAAACTAAGGTTACTGCACGGTTGACAGTCCCTATAATCTCAAAGAATCGATCTTTCGAAAATCCATCAAAAAACACATCCTTGGAGAGTTGAATGGTGTTCCAAGATTCTAAAGTTGGTAGGAATTTCCATCGACAACCAGTCGATAAGAGTCCCATTCTTAAGTCAAAAAGCAGGAACCTCTTCTCCTTTTCAGGTATGGCCAGAAGTTTTTCTTGATTTTTCTTGTTAAGTTTTATCTCCCCAACCACTTGAATGGAATCCGCCTTGGTCCTAGGTTGAAGAACTACCAAGGGGTGACCGTCATCCCGGTTCAACTTATACGAAAAATGAGTGTCCTGATCCGGGATTTTCCAAAGTTTGAACCCTTCATCGCCGAGCCACTCTTCGATTCTCATTCTAACCTCACCCACCGATTGCAGTTCTGATGAATTCTGCATATCCACAAACACCTCTACCATGAATCAGCTAGTCCCGCGCCTGCTGAGTTTTCCCCACACCCCCGTCTCCCTTCTTAAGAACGCGTTTGGCTCTCCTCTGCTCGCGTATGAGATAATCGATCATGGCATTAACTGCACCCAAATATTCGCCTTCGTCAAAATCCTCAATATAGGCATTGCTTGCTTGAACTAACGCATCCCGTTCCTCCGGGGCCAACGACTGTGCCATGATAACTCCCTGAAGCCACTGACTGGCCGCAACTCGCTTCGCTAAGTCTAAGCTTTCGATTGCTTTCTTAAATTTCTTAAGCGATTTCTGAATGTGACTACTCGTCATACCGCGGTATCGTCCTTCAAGTCTCTCTCTGAGGGAGAGAAAATTTTAGCTTTATGGACCCAGAATCAAGAGAGAGAGTAATAAGTGCAAGTTCATCCCTGAATGCGTGAGCTACATTTTGACCGGTGGAAAGGGAATGAATTTGCTCTCAAAATTCTTATCCACTTCACTTTCAAACGGTTTCAAATCTACCTTCATGGTCCTCTTGATTTTTACGAGTATTTCCCTGAAAAAAGATCCAATGAATTGTGGAAGGATCGCTTGGAAAGCCATAAATGCCTCAAAAGCTTCAAGATAATCCTTCGCTTTATAGGACACTGTTCTTTCATCCTTCCTATGGTATCCAGGAAAAAGTGCCATGTTATCCGCAAGTTCCGATAGTTTGTAAAGAATATCGACAGTTATTGGTGCGGAGAGAGAGTAAGGCGTGAAGTCGTCTAGCCTGCGAATGGCATTGAAAGCCCTCTCCTCCAACTGAGCATGGATTTCCTCTGCAGGGAAACATTCAACTTTTGGACCCGTTTTCCTCTTCACTGACACCGTTTCGATTCCGGTGAGAAGGGTCTTTGCCTCATTAATCCCTGCTTCATCGCTTGAAACCATGATCGTCCGTACTCCAAAATACCCTGCCAGCCAAGCCGCGAGCTCTATCTCTCCTATTGGCTGACCATTTAATCGTACTGCAATGTCAGTTGAAACCGTATGAGCATAGAAACCATCTATTGTACCGCTTTGAGAATGATGGCCAACAAGTACTACGGAATCATATTTCGCCAAAGTTTTGGTCTTGATGAGGTCAACAAGGGTATCTCCCCATCCTCCGTTGAGATAATTTGCAGCCGGATCTAAATCCGTGGCGATGAGATTCCCTCCAAAATCGTGTCCATCAAATATGTTAATCTCCGTTGCTCCACCGCGCTTTAGACCGCGAATTACAGCATTTACATCTGCAGTACCAAGCTTGCGTCCTTCCTGGAGGAGCGGTGACCGAAGCTCACACATTTGAGGGTTATCTATACCCGAAACTCCTTCCATATCAAACCAAATCAGAACTTTCATAGTCCTACCGGTCTCTTATCAAACCCAATCATCCTAATAAGAGTGCAGACATAATTTCTCTGGTCGATACTAAACTTCCCTATCGCTACCCACAAACTTTTTCCCCGATTTGATGCTACTTGCTAAGGGAAATATGCCCTAACAGAACAGAAAAGGATTGAATAATATGCCAGTAGTCGAGATAAGTGGTCCCGCTCTGCCTCAGGATGCAAAAGATCGATTGGCGAAGAAAATAACCGAGATCATCGCCGAGGAAGAAAAAAAGGCGTTCAAGATCGACACGACAGGCATCACGGTAGTGGCTTTCCGTGATGT
>CP070649.1:490434-497735 GCA_020354575.1 Candidatus Bathyarchaeota archaeon
TTTTCCCCACATCGACGATCCGGTTCCCTTGGGGAAAGCAGTGAGTTGAATATAATCAGCATTTGCTATCAAGTCAATGTAAACAAACGGCGTATGTATTCCCTCCCAGCTCAGCCCCTGCTTCCAGCTAAGTGGATCTATATGATATGTCCACAGATTCGGCGGTTCTTCGTGAAGTTTCTTCATTCCTTCAGCAATAGCCCCTCTTAGGTCTCCTTCAAACGCCACTTTTGTTCCGTATTTGACAAAGAAATAGGGTATACCCGTATCTTGGCAAATGACATTATTGTCTTCTTTTGCTACATTAATTGTTTCTCGCATTTGCTCAAGTTGTTCTTTTGCAATTTTATTTGACTCTTTTTCTAAAGCTTTTCTCAATGCTTCTTGAACATCTTTTGGAACCGTCTTGCACGCCTTTTCGTATAGTTTTGCACTTACATCGATCAGTAACTCATGTGTAATGGTCACCCTAATGACCGCCTTCATGGCTTAAATGATATTAGACTGCACAAGATACTCTGAATTTACTACATAGAAGAGTTTTTTTCCCGTCAAAGCCCGTCTAACTTCTTCCGCTGCTTTTCTCCTAAGTGTGGCTAATGAAACCTCAGAATAGTATGCGCTATGAGGACTCAAAACCACGTTCTCCATTTTTAGAAGAGGATCAGTAGGATCTGGGGGTTCCTTCTCCAACACGTCAAGAGCAGCCCCGGCAATCTTCCCCTCTTTTAGTGCTTGGGTTAAGGCTTTACTATCTACGACCCCTCCTCTAGCTGTGTTGACCAGATAAGCCGTCTTTTTCATCATCTGAAGCTCTTCATGGCCTATGAGGTGAAAAGTCTCTTCATTTAAAGGTGTATGAATTGTGACAACATCGGAGCTTCTAAGAAGTGTCTCTAGATCATCGACTCTTTCAATTCCTAACGAATATTCTATTCCACGACGAATATATGGATCGTAGGCTACTACATTGGCTCCAAAGGCTTTAGCTCTTCGAGCAACAGCTGTCCCCATCCTTCCTAGACCAACAATCCCAAGAGTTTTATCTTTGAAGCGCCAAAGGGGTTTGAACTTGGATGGGT
Source organism: Candidatus Bathyarchaeota archaeon (assembly GCA_020354575.1). Classification (GTDB taxonomy): domain Archaea; phylum Thermoproteota; class Bathyarchaeia; order Bathyarchaeales; family SOJC01. The sequence continues at coordinate 491,517 of CP070649.1, forward strand.
TCCATAATCCGGCTTTTACTGATTTATCTAAGGCAATTATTTTTCTCGCTAGAGACAATATGAGAGTAATACAGTGATCTGATACTTCATCTACACCATAGTCTGGGACATTCGATACAGGTATTCCTTTTGCACCTGCCTCTTTTAGATCAATGTTGTCGTATCCTACTCCCAAACGTTCTATGATTTTGCATTTTTTGAATGTGCGAATTGCCCTGGCTCCCATTTTGCAGAAAAGGATTATTATTGCATCGGCATTTTCAGCAGCTTTTATTAGATCATCTTCTGTTTCACATCGATAATCTTTAATATTTGCTAGATCTCCTAGAACTTCTTTTTCAATACTCGGTCCATCATATTCTGCAAGGTGATGGTGGTCAGTCAATACAACTTCATATTTTGCACACATCTTAAATCTCCTCAAGGGTTTCGTTAAGAGGACTAAGGTAAGAGTTTGAAACGATTAATATATATTATTATTCGGATAGTCAAGGGATAAATGGATAACAAACCAAAACTATGACAATTTCGCATTTGGTCTATTCAGATCTTCACTCTTTCTGGCTCTACATTGCGTTTTTCGATGCTTAGGTCGCTTACTCTAAATTTTTTATCTCCATAAAGTGTTGCATGCTCATCGCCAGCAAACAATGCAGCAACAATTCTGCCTAACGAGTCAGCTTTCATGATTCCATTGCCGCTCGTGCCACCAACGAATATCAGGTCATTCTGTTCTAGGGCAATTGGCTGCAAATCAGGTGTGTAAACGCATTCGCCCGCCCAAGAAAGAGATGCTTTACACTCGTTGAATTGTGGGAAATATTTAGTGAGTATCGGATAGAGTCCATAGGTATAATTATAATTCTCAGGCTGAGGATTTTCTTCATGTTTGAAAGCTCTTGGAAATTTGTCTGAAAAGAACAACCAAAAGGCATTCCCGTCATGGGGGCTGAAGGAAATCCTAGTGGATGTTCGAGATATCCTTGGCAGAAATGTGAGGGGTACACAACCCTCTTGGTTAAATCCCCTTGTCCAGTAGAGTTCTCGAAGCCTCCTAGATTCTGTAGTCACTGAGAATATCTGCCTTTTCCTAGGTTTCAAATGAGCAGTAACTCCTACTTGATCGAGTAGCGAAGGTGCCCATGCTCCTGCTGCAATTATTGTTTTCTTTGCTTTGATAACTCCTTGTGTTGTATTAACGCCAGCCACTCGAGCTTCTTGCCAGAAGAATGGCTCACCTGAAAAGCGTGTAGTTCCTAATGGTTCACAAGGTTCTATAATTATATTCTTAACTTTCAAGTTGAATCGAATTTTTCCTTTCCTTTGAGTGAACCGTGATTCATAGAACTTCACAAGCGCATCTACATCCATGGCACCAGCTTTCGGGGCAAAAACCCCTAGATCTACATCGCTCAAACCCATAAATTTGGCTTCTTCTTCATCACTGATTCTAGTTTTTATATCTAGTTTTTTTTCAAGTTCATCTTTGTCATATATCATGTATTCTAGGCCTTTTCGCTCCATCTCATTCAAAGTTGATCTGAAATCTTTGAAATCCTCTTCACAAAAAAGCCAAAGATAGCCTGTCCACTTCATTTTCAAATCTACAATTTTCTCATGAACATGTTCATAAAAATCGATGGAGCTTCTTGCTAGAGTTTGACCTACTTCAGTAGAAAAGAAAGTCCTAAACATAGATGCGCTCTTCGCGCTATTGCCTTGACCAACGCGAGGGTTCTGCTCTATCACAAGAATTTTAGCCTTTGGACATACATACGATATATGAAAGGCTGTAGAGAGTCCAAGAACACCCGCACCTACAATAATCGCGTCATATTCCCCCATGGAACCATCTTCTTGATGAGGTTATGCTGTGTTAAAATATTTGCCTTTTCTTTCAAGTTGAAATTTTATGGAAGGATAGAAAAAAGTGTCTAAAAAAGACAGAAGTACATGTCAGCTGAGAATCCTCATTTCTTTTTAAGTAAAGATGTACCGCCTATGAAGACATCTGACCTTTTCCGATCTTCAAAATAGATTCTCACATGCTCTTTTGAGACTTCGAACGTTTTGCAGACGTCTCTGGTAATCAATTCTGCTAGCTTTTTCTTTTTATTCTGGGGCCTTTTGAATGCACGAACTATAATGATTGGCATGTAATCACTATAGATGCAATTGATAGAACAATTAATAAAACTTTTCAGAACCATAACCAGCGTAATTTTAGTGGTCACTAATGATCATTTGAAACTAAAGGATACGCGATGAGCGTGCACATAAGAGTTATATATTGCTATTCGATAACACACAGCTTCAATTGTAGGTATTAATATGCGAAAAGAGCTTCTAGAGAATGTTTGGACAAGCAAATTCAATAGCTTTGATGAAGTAATGCAGCAAGTTCATCTTCCAGAAGCAGTAGGGTTGTATGATAGCACGTTAAGAGATGGTGAACAAGTTCCTGGCTTAGTCTTCAGGAAAGATGAGAAGATAAAAATCGCTCAGGCTCTAGATGAATTGGGCGTCCAAAGAATTGAGGCTGGTATGCCTGTAGTGTCACCTGATGACAAGGCTGTTGCCAAAGAACTTACAAAACTGGGACTTCAAGCAGATATTTGGGGCTTTTGTCGATGTATGAAATTAGACATCGATGCATGTATAGAAAGCGGCATTGGATCCGTCATATGTGAAATAGCTACAAGCCCCTTCAAAATGAAAGCATATAATCTTTCCAAAGAAAAGGTCATGGAGAAGATGATTGATGCAGTTACATATGCTAAAGAACACGGACTCAAGGTCGCCTTTTTCTCTGTTGACATGACGAGGTCAGATCTAGACTTCCTCAAGGAGGTCTATGTAACCTCAGTGAAGGAAGCCCATGCCGATGAGGTTGTAGCTGTTGATACACTTGGTGTGGCCTCACCTGAGACTATGTTTTATCTCACAAAGAAGCTTAAAGAATGGGTCAATGTGCCAGTGCATATTCATTGCCATAATGAATTTGGGCTAGGAACTGCAGCATCGCTGGCGGCTGTTAAGGCCGGAGCTGAATGGGTCCATGTGAGTGTTAATGCAATTGGTGAGAAATCTGGGAATACCGATATTGCTGAGGTGGCCTTATCACTCTTGCTTCTTTACAAGAAGGATATTGGATTAAAGTATCGGAAATTATATCAAGTCTCAAAACTGGTTCAGGAACTTTCTGGCATTACAATGCCCCCAAATAAGCCAGTGGTTGGAGACAGCGTATTTAAGCGTGAGTCTGGCGTTGCTGTTTTACAATTAACAAGATATCCTCCCGCAGTTGAACCATATCCTCCAGAGCTGGTGGGTGGAACCAGAGAGATCGTCATAGGAAAAAAAAGCGGGCGACATTCCATTGAATGGAAGCTGAAGCAACTGGGTATCTCCGTATCAGATGAACAAGTAATGAAAATCTTGGATAGGGTTAAGGCTACATCGATAAAGAAAAAGGCTTCAATCAATGATGAGGATTTCAAATCGATAATCGATGAAATAGTCGACTAAGTGATAGTTATGGGAAAGAAGGTTCTATTAACTGAACCATATGTTGAGATTACTGATACAGAACCTCTAAGCAAACTGAAAGAAGTGGCTGAGGTTTGTGTTGCTTCAAGTTCGTCTGAGAAAGAACTCGCCAAAGAGATTCGCAACGCAAACGGGCTAATTGTCAGGATGGCAAAGATCAATAGGACCATAATTGAAAGCAGCAAAGTCCTCCAAATTATTAGTAGGACTGGTGTGGGAGTTGACAACATAGACTTAGACGCGGCAACTGAAAAAGGTGTTTATGTATGTAACGTCCCAGCCTTGAACGCAGAGTCTGTTGCTGAACATGCCTTTGGTTTGCTCCTAAGCTTAGCAAAGAACTTGTTGGAGGCTGACAAACGATTAAGAGCAGAAGGATGGCGAATCAGAGATAAGTTGTGGCCCCGTAACATCGAGCTTAGCAAGAAGGTGCTAGGAATAGTTGGCCTAGGTGCAATTGGATCCAGAGTTGCAATTCGCGCCCATGCATTTGAAATGAAAGTTTTAGCGTATGATCCATATATCTCAGTAGAAAAAGCAGAAAAGACAGGTGTTAAGCTGGTTGATCTTAATACTTTGCTCAAAGAATCTGATTTTGTTACAATTCATTGTCTTCTTTCGGAGGAGACTAGAAATCTGATTAATCAAAAGAATATTCAGTTAATGAAAAAAGCTGCTTTTCTCATTAACTGTGCAAGAGGACCAATAGTGAATGAAAATACTTTAATCGATGCATTAAAGAAGAGACGAATCGCTGGAGCAGCTCTCGATGTTTTTGATAAGGAGCCAATAAACATAGACAATACATTGCTGAATATGAGAAACGTGATTGTAACGCCACATGTTGCTGGCATGACATACGAAGCAAGAGTGCGAACAATAGAAACGCTAGTGGATGATATTTTAAGAACCTTCAAAGGGCAAATCCCAAAAAATCTGGTAAATAAATCTGTACTTAACAGTGACTAATTTTTCTCTTCTGCAAATGTTTATATCAGTTCTATTCAAAGTTTGCCAAAGTGATCTGGTTGAAGATAGTTAAAGTAGAGAGTTTTTTGGTAAGTGTTCCCTTTAAAGAAGAGTATCGCGGGTCCTATCTTAATGTCCATAGGGGGATAAAAAGAGCAGAACATGTAATTGTGCGGGTTCACACGGATGATGGATTGGTAGGTTTCGGAGAGACAATTGGAGGCGCTTCAACGATATATTTAATCGATCACTTGTTTGGCCCCGCCATTATAGGATACGACCCACTTGACCTAGAGAGAATATTGGAACTAATGGACGAGTTAGACGGCTGGTGGCGTGGCTCATCTATTCATTGCTTCCAAAAAGCTGGCATTGAATATGCTTTGTATGATTTAATAGGGAAATCCCTCAAGTTGCCAGTACACAAGCTCCTGGGGGGATGTTACCGTGAAAAAATCCCGTTATCATGGTCAATAGGAATAAAACCTCCGAAGGCGACAGCTGCAGAAGCTGAAAAAAGGGTTGCAGAGGGTTATAGAACTGTCAATCTCAAAATTGGCTCAGATATAGACAGAGACATTGAAAGCGTCAGATTAGTTCGAGAAAGAGTGGGCGATAATGTGAAAATAAGAGCGGACGCGAATCAGGCCTTTAGCTCAGAAGTAGCGATTAAAGTGATCAAAAAGATGAGCAAATATGAATTAGAATATGTGGAGCAACCAGTTCCAGCTCATCCTATTTCTAACATGATAAAGGTTGTGAATGCTGTTGATACACCAGTTTCAGCAGATGAAAGCGTGATATCCATCCAAGATTGTATCGAAGTTATTGAGAATGAAGCGGCAGACATTATTGCTATTAAACCACTCAAACATGGTGGTCTTTATAATGCAAAAAAAGTTGCGATAATAGCTGAGGCTGCTGGAATACCATGCATGATGGGAGGAAAGTGTGAGCTTGGAATCGGAGTAATTGCAAGCGCTCATCTTGTTGCTGCATCAAAAATTATTGAATACGACGCTGAGATAACGGGAGTTCTCCGTCATAGGGCTGACATACTTGAAGAACCGTTGAAGTATCAACAGGGGTGCTTAGAGGTTCCTACAGAACCTGGATTTGGAGTAAATGTTGATGATTCCAAATTACAGGAATTTGCGATATTTGCGGGGACCCCCCCTCAAAAAATATGGAAAAATTGAATGGGAATCAAAATTGACAAAGCATTCCGACCGAGAGGCATTGCTAAGCGATATAATTACTGATGTCAGTGCGAAGATCTATTACAAGGCGCTCATAACCATCCCCAAAGACGTGCATGAAGAAGTAAAAAGAGCTTTCAAAAGAGAAACTAATGAACTTGCAAGGGAACAATTAGATCAGATTCTGAAAAACATTGAAGCTGCACAAAAGGATAACAACTTAATATGCCAAGATGTCGGGATCCCCACTTTCTTTGTTGACATTGGAACTGAGTTTGGTTGTAAAATCGATATTAGACAGGCAATAAGCAACGGAATGAAGAAGCTTTACAGGGAAGAGCCGCATATACTGACATACCAACTTAATCCCATTGGTTGGAAGAGAGGGGCAAGTTGGGAAGGTATACATACGCCGTTTGTTTACATTGACTTGATAGCAAATGCTGATTATATTCAACTCACTGCTTTCCCCAAGGGAACCGGATCGTCGATGTGGGGAAAA
>CP070649.1:497835-504601 GCA_020354575.1 Candidatus Bathyarchaeota archaeon
TTACTATTGAGATAGTTGTGAAAATAGCAGAAACGATCCATAATGTAACATTACTCAGCTTAATTCTCATTTCTAATTTTTCTTTGTTTAGCCATATGAGAAGAACAGCCAAAAAGCTGAAATTGTATAGCAGCGGCAGAAAAAACTGTTCCATATGCCCCACCCGGTATTTCTGAAAGCTATGTTGTGAGATCAATTGCTCTATTGTAAACAGCAACTAATTGCTTCACGATATTTCTCATGTCAAACTGCTTAACTTTTGAGTACGCTGATGTGGATAACTCGCTTCTCTTAGGTTCATCGTTCAGCAATGACAATATATTGTCTTTAAATTCCTCTGGAGCTTTTCCTTTCAGGCAGTCTGTCCCGTGGCTTAGCCAATCGAATACTCCAATATCCCTAACGACACAAGGAATCTTATATCCAATAGCCTCAAGCAAGGCAATTCCCTGATTTTCCTCCTGAGTTGGGTAGAAGAAGACATCTGCTGCACTGAATGCCCCTATAATGTCTGGCACGTAATTTAGAAAACGCATATTCGCAGTTTTATTTGCTGATCGAAGTTTCTTCCACATCGAGAATGATCTGGCTAACATTCCAGGTGGATAGATCTTGCCAGCCCACAAAAAGCAAACTCCCGGGCAAAGATCCGCCGTTGCTGCGAAATCATAGATACCCTTTCGTGGTAGCCAGATACCAACGCAAAGTGCAATTGGAGCTATTTCCGGTATTCTAAAGTGGTTTCGGAATTTTTTCGCTCTTTCCTCAGACGGTGAGATTTGGTTGAGAAATATGCCATTTGGAACCACAACTAATCGCTCAGCAGCCACACCATTGCGGATAAGGACGTCTCGATTGTATGGGCTAACGGCAATTACAGTGTCTGGAAGCGCATAGAAAGATCTAAGGAACCTTCGGACTGTAGCTATAGCAAGCGAAGTGTGGGTCTGGAAAAAAGAATCATAGAAGTCCTCGGGCGTAGTATGTCCGTGGGCAATCACCCGATGACCCGCTTTCTTAAGGGCCCGAAGGCGAAAGAAATCCCCAGGAGTCGCACTATGAAAGTGAAAAATGTCAAAATGACCCCTTAGAGAACCATTTAGTTCCACTTTAATTCCTTCTTCCTCTTCAAGCATTCTGGCAAATGTTCTGGCCGATGTGAAAACCCCTGAGGCATAAGTAGCTTCATTCACAATGATATTGATACGCATCTTTTAGCTTCCTTCAAGAGGATGAATAGAGAAATTGAATGCCAATTCTGCTGGCTGGAAAGATTTTTGTCTCAAATCCCACAAGAATACCTCACTCATTTGACTAGAGAAGGGATTTGATTTTTTTAACGAAGGATCTCAGGAACCAAGCTTTCTCTTGAGAATTTTTTGAGCAACCGATACAAAAGCTTCCTCGACGTTCTCCCCGTTAAGCGAAGACGTGCTGATGAAATATGGGATATCATAATCTTTGAGAAACTTATCAATTTCTTCTTGAGTCGTTTTGCGCTCAAGGTCGCTCTTCATCCCTACTAAAATAATAGGAACTGAACTTTCAATGCGAGGACGGATTACATCAAGCCATTGTGGAAGCTCCCTAAGAGTTTCAGGTCTGCTGAGATCAAAGGAAAGAAGGAGACCTTGTGTTCCTCCAACGTACAGAGGAAGGACATTCCTGAAGCGTTCTTCACCAGCGAAGTCCCAAAGCTGCAAGGTGACCTCAGTTTCAGGCGGGATTCCGCCTGTGCCCTGTTCTAGAGTGACGTTCTTGAGAGCGAAATCGACTCCAATTGTCTGCTTTATTCCCTTGGCAAAGACGCCATTAACATAACGTGTGCAAAGACAAGTTTTTCCGACCCGTGATGGACCACAAAGAACAATTTTAATGATCCACCTGACTTCTGAAGCCTCGGATGACTCCACTTCCTTTCACCTTTGCCAGGATATCTTTCACAAAAAATCCCTCATGCAAACCCCCTACTTTAGTCAGAGGAGGAAAGAAGGCTTTTATAAAGAATTTCCCTCCTCAAATTAGGGATGTTCGAGGCACATCGCAAAAATTGTGTCCGCTAGGCTGCCCGGAATAGGATAACCCCGTCAAAAATAGTTGGCTATTGTCCTAATCTTTCATGTATCCTGTAATTGCATTAGCGCCAGTAAAAAACTACTTTACCGGACAATTTTCGATGCTAAAAGACCGAAGCTGGCCAATATAATGGCTACAATGATTAGTGCAATTGGTAACACTAACGGAGACTCTTCTTGATCTGTGGATTCAATTTGTCTGGATTTGATATTTATTGAAATCTCTCCAATTTTCTCGTTAGTTTGCAATTTAAAGAGGTAGACTGATAATTGCCCTAGTTCTTCGTCTATTGTCGCAGTAATACTGAAGAAATACATATTATTGCTTTCGGTGACGAGAATCTTATCACCCGAACGTGTAGTATTGGCATAGATGTAGAGGCCACTTACGAAGGCTCCATTCTCTTGATACGCAACTTTGAAAGCAACTTCCAGAGTTTCACCTTGTCTTACGGAAAGGTCTTCGGAAATCGTCGTAATGCCTAATGTGCCGAAAATTCCAATTTGAACCAGATGATAATGATCAGCTCCCTTGATAGCCCATTCTAAGAAGCCTAATTCTGGTTCATCGACTGAGGCAGGATCATTCCAGATAAATCGGAGAGTATAGGTTCCTGTAGGCAGATTAGGGTCCAGTCGTCCTGCCCAAAAAATTGTATTATTGGTTCTTCTTATCTGAAATGGATGAGCCTCGAAATTTGTGGTGTTCAGGATGATATCAAAGTGGATATCTTCAAGAGAGATGTTGAGAATATCTGTGACGTTTACAAGGGCCAAGGTTTCATTTTCCTCAGTTGTTTTCGTATAATTGACATAGGAGTCATTCCAAGGCATACTCACAGAAGGAGATGCATTCCAAGAGATCGGTTGAATTGATAAATTGCCTTCGACCCAAGAAGAGAGCTGAAGCGTCTCTGGAAAACCGGGAGCAGTGACGTTCATTCCTCTAGTAATATTAACGAAGTATTTAATGTTCAGCTCAATTGGGATTTCGATGCTTGCCCCCTTTGGTTCGTCTTTGGCGAATTTGACCACTAATGTATTATTTACCTTACCAAAAATCCCCCGTTCAGGAATTTTGATTGAGAGTAGGAAGTAGGTGGTTTCGTTGTAAGGAGCTTCAAACGCTCCATTTGCTAGGTTGCTTCCATCGGGGTTAAAAGCCTGTAAAATGCCGGGTTCCCATTTAATTGTGGATAAATCTATGCTGGTGTTCGTACCAGTCCATGTGGGAGAGATAGCATTCTCATAGGATGGACCAACAGTATTATTGAAAGTCCCAATCTCAGTATAGTTTGCCCAAAGAATCTCTTTTGTCCAGGTCATGTTGAGCTGTCCCATGAAATAAACTTCTTCTCCTGGAGAAAATATGGCATCAGAAGATGCCAAGTATGGCTCTTCAACAATCCCTGGTTCTGTTGTATTGAAATTTCCTCTCCGTGCAAAAGCGGTTCTTTTAATGAATTCTATGTCACTAGTAACTTCAAATGGAAGAGCAAAGACATCTGCAAGGGTATCCGGGCTAGTTGGTCCCGCCAGGGTGTAAATTCTAAGGGTCCAATTTCCTAGTATGACTTTCTCTGCGGGCAGGTTAAATGTAATGTTGAGCCAAACTGGTTCGGTGCCATTCCGAAAGATATCGCTAACGACAGAGATAGTGGCGTTGACCCCTTCATGCGCCCAGGTGTAGTTTTTTGTAGAGCGATAGGGCATCGCAAGATCTACTACAGGAAGCGCAAATCCAGGTTCATTCAGTGGAACAACACGAATATTATCTATGTTCCATGTGCTTGCTACTGTTGCATTGACCTTAAAACGAAAAATTGAATAGTCTTCAGCCTCGTTCCAGCCATTTAGCATAGCTAGTAGAATTTTATGTTCCCACTCTGAGTCACTGGTACCATTGAGATAAGTGGCAATCCAATCTGAGCCATTCCAATACTCAAAGACGAGTTTGCTGGCGTTTGCAGTAGTATTACGATAATCAAATTCAATAATCACGTCATCTTTGATTGAAGTGAGGTTATAGAAGATCTCCCCCTCTCCAACAAACTGTGACAGCGCTAAATAGCTTTCAGCACCCTCTGACTCAATCTTGGTTTCATTAAAGGCATAAGTTCCATTGAACCAATCTAGTATAGAAGTCCCATCAAAGTCTGGGTCTTGGAATATTGCTAAATTATAATTTTCAACCTCAAGATTGTCAATAGTCCAATTCTTGAATGTATTTTCAGTTGAGTCCAGCACAAAGGCGAACAGAATGTCATCTGGATTCGATACACCAGTAATGTTGAGATAAAGGATCTTATCGAATTGCAATTCACCTGCAACACTATAATTGAGAGCTTCTTCGACAAAATCCTGGCCATCCCAATATAAGAACTTCAAATTTTCATTAGGTAATGTTTCGTTGATGTTTGTGAGATTCTGATAGGCGAACTTCACTCGATATGTACCGCTTAGTGAAGCGTTGTTAAAATACGTTCTAGCATAGCCAGTCCCGTTGAGCTCTAGCAACAGCTTTCCATTATAGATCGTAATATTATCGAACCCATTAGTGGTATCATTAACCCACTCAGTCACATTTTCATTAAGAAAATTAGGATCCTCAAATATTATCTCGGGAATATGCTGGAATTTGAAAGCAATTTCGTCAATAGGAGATAACAGTTCATATGTAAGATCAGCATTAAGACGATTCTCTATTCCCTTGATACTAATATTCACACCTGTCCCTGGATGATACTTAGTTTGGTTAAAAGTGGCTGTAAGATTCTCCAATTCCACAGTGTAACTCTCATTAAACGGATTCTCAGTGGAATTGTCATTTAATAATTTATTTTCCTGCTTTGTTTCAGAAATTTCTGCTTTAGCTTCAGGAAAGTAATCAGAGAGTCTTGGTGTCGAGTCAGATCCATTAACTGCAGAAGAGAGTGAAAGCAGAAAACATACGATCAATAAGAAACCAATTAGAACATTCCAACTACTTCTATGCCTTCTAAGTATCATTGGAGACCACTTTAGCGAAAGGATTCTATCAACTATTGGCTTGATTAACCTCAACGCCGCCTTATATAGCCCTGTTGATTATCATTTGCCATATGGCGGTATTTTGTAAATTCTTGATGGAATCCAAGTCACCCTTGGAGTGATTTAGCTTTCTTACTAGAAATTCACCCATGATTGGATTCACAATCATTTGTACGTGAGCATTCTGAGGTGATTGCTCGATCAGCACGCTCTTTTTCACTAGTTATAAAATGATAGGCAGGAAGCTCCTGCTTGTAATCGAGAGAGGAATATTGTACATATCATGACATTGGGTCTATATCTCCTTTTCTGAGATTATCTAAGCACTTCTTGCTTTTCAAACCTAAATAAGAAAAGGAGAACATTGAGACGCTGCACTAATCGCATGCTATCTGCTATCCTAGCCATCATAGTATCTTGTTCAATGAACATTAGTCATTGGCTAAGTTGACGCGGCTTTCGAGAAGCCTGGATAGCGCAATGCCTCTTTTTAAATAGTAAATGTCTCATTATATGATATAATCAATTGTGTCGTTTTCTAGAATTTCTTAAGGATAAAAAAGACCAGAAAATCATCAATCAGTAAGTGCAGAACATATGGGGGGGCATGTAAGTCTTAGGCAGCCTTTTTATTTATCATAAATTTCAAGTTGACGAATTAGAATGAAGCCGCTAGCAGAAGATTCCTGGGCTCTCAGAGATTTTTGGAAAAAGGAGCTAAATTTTATTTTCAATGAGACTATGGCGGGCTTAGCGAAAATGAAAGATTTATTTCTCCTTCTTGGATATGATAAGAAGATAGAAGAGATTCATTCCCTAATTGACTCGTTGGAACGAATCGACTCATTAGAGAATGAATGAGGATGCACTCTGCATTCAACACACAATTCTGCTAAAATAAGTCTCAACCAGTTGCTGATTTCAATTGGGAACAATTAACAAATAGTTACCTGATAAGGCAGAAACAGGAATTTATTCAGCGCAATTGGACATCTCTTGCCGGATACTCGTGATGGTGGCATTGATGGCATCTGGTACTTTAAGAAATGACTTTATGGAGGCTCAGCAAGCCTATATTGATGGAACTTTCCTGGAAGCCCATTCTTTGTTTCTTGATTTGATGCATGAGGCCTCTCAGCGAGGTTTTTCATTATTAAAGTGCTTATGCCGGGCGTATTTGCTCTTAACTGAAGAAAAAACTGGGGGAAAGCCAGAACGCGTTAGAAATCATTTAGATACTCTCAAAGAGCTCATTAAAGATCTTGGAGACGCGATAGAATCCGAAGAAGTGGCTAAAGTATTTATTTTCCTTAGTTCAGAGCTTTTGCATATGAAGAAGTATTTTGAAGCTACCATTTTATTAAAAACAGCTTTAAAAATCGCCAAGAGCACTAAACATCTTGAAAATCTGAAAAGTAGCACTTACTACCTGGCGTACGCCTACCTCGGAATTCAAAAGCCCGTGGAAGCTGCCAAGCTTCTAGGCATTGCTGCGAATTTAGAAGGGGACTTTGTAGAAGCAGAGCAAGGAATCAAACAGGCTTTGGAAATCTATGGCAAGATTAAGGCATTAGATCTGGCTTTTGCGCTGTCTCAAAATTCTCTGAATAAATGGAAAGATAATAAAACTGCAGTTCAGAAAATTCACTCTCTTAAGGCAG
>CP070649.1:504701-511404 GCA_020354575.1 Candidatus Bathyarchaeota archaeon
AGTTGTTGTTGTACATTTTTCTGAAGCTCATCTAACTTCTTCTTGGTGCGTGTGCCACTTTTTTCAATAGTAGATTTGTGCAGACTCAGGATTTCTTTTTTGTCTTCCAATTCTTCTCTCACAACGGAGACTGGGGATTCAAACATTACTGATCCAGCGGCTTTGAATACCTTAGCATCATCTGAAAGGTCCTCTAGCTCCTTTAGGGATGATTCAACTTCCCGTAGTTGTTGAGAAATTTGTTCAGCCTGAATAACCGCAGAACGATATTGTTGGTCTAACTGTTGAAGCTGACGGATTTGCTCTTGGAGAGCAGGGGGAATATTAAGTCTCTCAGCGCTCATTTATGTTCATTCCTTGTTTTTTAGATGCCCCGACCTCATGTTTTGTTTTCAAAAGTTTGAGTCTTAAGGAATTCTATTGACAGATGTCAACAAGCTCGTAGGGGCCAGATTTTTTAAAAAATAGAAGTCAAACTTTCATCTATCTAATTGGGCCATGGAATTAGAAAGTAGTCAATTGAATCACCTAAGTTTGCGCGCGCAAAAGCAACTCATTCAATGGGGTTCATAATCTATGCACAAAGCAGCCCGTAGGATAACTCAATTTGAGTGGGATGGCCTTCTAGCCGGTTTATTACCTATGGGATGCCAACAATGTCTAAATGGCGCTAAACTAGTTATTTTTGCTACAGGCAAATGCAAAAACCCTTTATGCCGCTCATATTGCCCCATTTCGGCTGAAAGACGAGATAAAGATATTGTTTATGCGAACGAGCGGAAAATAGGAAACTGGAATTCAAAATCAGGATTAGAGACAGTTATCAAAGAAGCTGAAAACGCAGGAAGCGAAGGAGCATCCTTTACCGGAGGAAATCCACTCCTAGTGGTAGACCATGTAATAGAAGCTGCAAAAAATCTCAAAAAACACTTCGGGACGACCTTTCACCTTCATCTTTACGCCCCGGTCTATCACTTGAAGAATCGCTGGCTAGACAAGCTTTGCCTAGTTATCGATGAAATTCGATTTCATCCAACATCTCTGGAGGAGCTGTGCATGTTGGATCAAGCTTTTCTGAAGAATTGGGATTTCGGTATCGAAGTTCCAGCTTTCCCAGGACAAGAACGATATCTAATTGCAATAGCAGAATGGTTAGAAAGCAAAGCGTTGAAGTATGAAAAGGCTCCTTTCCTAAATATCAACCAGTTAGAATCTAGTGAGTCTAATTATCGTTTTTTGCTAAAATCGGGCCTTAGTCATGAAAAAGATTCACTTGTGGCCATTGCGGGCAGTAGCCAGACTGCTAGTGCAGTAGTTAGTTGGGTTTCCAAAAATCTTGAGCTAACAACTGCCCATTACTGTCCGAGTTCAGCAAAGGATTCGGTTCAATTCCCAGCTAGGCTCCTGCGCTACGCACGCAACATGGCACAACCATTCGATATCATAAGAGAAGAAGGACCACACAGAGGTCTACTGATCCGAGGAGCAATTCGGGGAAAACGTTCACTTACTAAGCATGAGCAAGAGCGATTAAAGACTATTCTTCTTGAGAAATTAGAAATTCCTGAGGATCAGATTGCATGGGATCCCAACAAGAAGCGTTTTTTGGTGAACCCGCTTATCTTAGAAGATTGCGTACGCGAAATTCGAGATTTTAGCGAAGAGGAGGACCTAGATCTTCTTTTGGGCATTGTAGAGGAATATCCAACCGCAGATGGTTTAGAAACCGGTTATGACCCGCTTTGAAGTGATGTACCTTTCAAGGGACTGTCGAATGAAGTCGGGGACTTCTCCTAGTGAGCCTGCCTGCCCAATCTATCGTCGGAGGGAATGATGGAGTTTTCGCTGTGTAGTCAGCCGTGGGACTAGCAGGAAAATTCTCCAGCTAGGAATTTTGAAGATAAAAGCATTCAATACCATCTTGATGCAGATAGCCTGCTGATTATCTAACGCAATTCACTTTTGAAGACGCGTCCTATCCTACACCGGAGTAACGGACTGGAAGAGAAGAAATTACATTTGAAACGATTGGATTGCTTAAAATTTCAGATATCATTAAAATTACTAATAATGTACTAAATGAATTATCAAATAAAGCTTTTCTAGCAAAGGGGAGAGGACGACTAAAGACTATTGAGGAAATTAACGAATTTATGGAAGACTTTAGAGTTTTATTGCAAAAGCCATGAAAAAAGGGTATCAGTTGTTAGAAAAGCAATTGGAAAAAGGCTACCAATCTCTATTTTGCTCGCTGAATTTCATATTTTTATAGAAAATATAAGCCCTGAACAGCAGCTTCCTCATGGTTTTTATGCTCAAGCACTTATTGAGAGCATAGCGGACATCTGTGCGACTAAATTAACGCCAAATCTAAAAGCAGCCATGAAGCATACCACCAATGGATAATCACCCCTGCATTTATGAAGAGAAGTAATAATACACCAAATTGGTACCAGGCCCTTTGTGATGAATAAAGCATATTATATAATCGAAACGTAAATGGCAGTTAAGCAGCTAATCAAAAGAAGAAAATGCTCTGAAAGGAGTGCGAAAGGCATTTGATAAATCATTACGATGCTAAGAATTTGCATCTTAAGTATATGAGAGGAGTGTAGGCGCCACATTGATGATTATGAAAAAATATGCGCTACGCGTGCATATTTCATAAGAATCTGCTTACTGGGGGATGGCGCCGTTGGCAAAACAGCTCTTCGTGAGCGTTATCTTGGAAAAGGGTTTTCAAGCAACTATATCATGACAATAGGGGCAGATTTTGCTGTTAAGCAAGTAAATATTGCATCCAGACCCGCAAAATTCCAAATCTGGGACCTTGCTGGACAACCTCGCTTTTCTTCGGTCAGAGCTCTCTATTATCGAGGCTCCATGGGAGCTCTCCTCATCTTTGATGTGACCCGGCCAGACTCATTTGCTAACGCCCAGAGCTGGGTCAATGAGCTGTGGAAGAGCAATGGAAAAGGACCTGTTCCCATAGTATTACTGGGTAATAAGGCAGATCTTCGTGGACAAGGCGCAGACGAAATTAGCAATGAGCAGGCGATAGCTTACGCGGCTAAGGTATCCGAAGAAACCCAGGCCACGGGCTTTGAGATTTCTTACATGGAAACAAGTGCCAAGTCCGGGAAGAACGTTTACCAAGCGTTCGAATTGCTTGGCAAAAACATCCTGGACTATGTCCAGAACGCTTAACCAAAAAATCAACTGTTTCACTTAAATAGACAGGGGCAGAAAGATTGAAAACGCCCCAAGTCACCGTTTTACGGCTAAATCACCGAAAGTACAGGGATCCGCGACTTACAACTCATGTTTTTCTCACTGCAAGAGCTTTAGGGGTAAAACAAGGCGTTTTTTCAGGCGACCAAGATGAAAGCCTAATACAAACCATGGAGAGCCTCGTTGAGGAATGGGGAGGTGATTTTACTTTAAGCTGGATTTCTAGCTGGAAGCAGTTTCTCCAAACAGAAAAATCAATCGGATCGCGAATTATTCATCTCACGATGTATGGAACCACATTGCAAGAGGGATTAGCTTGGCTTAGGCGTCTAGAAAAGCCAGTTCATCGTGCTGTGGTCGTTGTTGGCGGGGCTAAAGTCCCAGGACTAATCTACGGCCTCGCTGATCTCAATATATCTGTAGGTAACCAACCTCACAGCGAGGTCGCCGCTCTAGCAATATTGCTCTATGAATGGTTCGGAAAATCCCGGCTGTACACTAATCATCAAGGTAAGAAAAGCATAATTCCTTCAGCTACTGGCAAAAAAATGAGATTTTCGCCAGAAACTGAAAAAGAAGGAACCTAGCTGTTTCCAAATGATTCATTGGAGGGTTCTTCTGCGGGGAGCAATCTGAAAAGAACGAACGAGAAGATTACAGTAAAAAAAAATAGAAGTACAGTCCCCGGAAACTCGGTTAGGCTGCGCGTAGGAAATGGAAGAACAGCCAACACTGCTACTAATCCCCCGAAAAGAAAAAATCCACTGATCAATGACAGTGCAAGAGCTTTGGTGGCTTGATTGCGCCAAATTAGCTTTTTAATGGCCATTATGTTTCTAACCTAGTTGCCTGCCTGAGACTTAGAACATTTTAAGCTCGCAAGGGTGGCGATAGATAGTTGTCTGAAAGTGGGGGAACCGATGCGTGTTGATATATCTGCTGGTCCTCATAAATGAGGAAGGCTTTTAGAACGTTTTTGCTAATGATGGCTGTGATTAGTCAGGATTCCTTCATACATAAGGGAAGAAAGAAATGTCTGACAAATTAACTGATTATGAACTCGAGCGTTATTCTCGACAAACTGCATTGGCTCATTTCTCGGTGGAAAGCCAGGAAATACTAAAAGCGGCAAAAGTTGCCATTGTTGGTATTGGTGGCCTCGGAGCAAACAGTTCAATGCTCCTTGCGGCCATGGGAGTAGGGAATTTCCGTTTAATAGACCGGGATGTTGTAGAAATCTCTAATCTTCACCGTACTCCTCTCTATTATCCCGATGATTATGAAAAGAGTAAAGCAGAGGCCGCAAGCTACAGATTAATGCAGCTCAACCCAACGATTGAGACTGAAATTCATGCAACTGAACTCGATGGAAGCAACGTTAAAGCCCTGCTTAAGGGTGTTGACGTAGTTGTCGATGGTTTGGACCGCTTTGCTCCAAGGATGCTAATCAATAGAGCCTGCAAAGAACTTGGTATCCCCTTCGTGTTTGCAGGCGTTGTAGGAATGGCTGCAAATCTATCAACGTTCACCTATGGGGAAGGACCATGCCTTTCGTGCATTTTTGGAGGAGTAGACGATGCTGAACTCCCCACATGTGAGACTATTGGAGTGCACACATCTGCAGTGGCTATTACGGCAGCTATTCAGGCAAATGAGGTGACGAGGCTTCTGACGGGATTGCCGCCGGTGCTTGAGAATAGTCTACTCTATATCGATCTGGAGACACTCGCTTTTGATCGAATCAGCATCCTTCAGCGGGAAGATTGCGAGGTTTGCGGAGCAGCTTCCAGACCCCCACCTGCAGAACAACAAAGGGTGGTAGAGCTGTGTGGGAGGGATAGTTACATAATTCCATCACCCGGCAACGTCCAAATTAACATAGAAGAAGCTAAAAAGACTTTGGAGCAAAAATTCACTATTTCAACGGCAGGAGACTTTGCTCTGACTTTCCAATGGGAAGATATCAAAATTTCACTTATGGCGGGAGGAAATGCTCTTATTAAAGGGACGAAAGAGCCGGAAGAGGCTAAGAATCTTTATGATGAAATAATAAAGCTAATTTCGCCGCATATCATGAAACAAGGCTAGATTTTTTCCAAGAACGGCTCAAAGACGAGGCTAAAGTCTATACCTTTGGCTGAATGTGTGAGAGATCCCACAGATAAAACATCAACTCCAGTAGAAGCAAATTCAATTACATTCTCAGAAGTAATGCCGCCACTGGCTTCGAGACAGACATTAGCACGAAGACCCATTTCAGAAAGGCGATCTACAACCTTCCTTATTTGGCTAGGTTCGAAATTGTCTAGCATAATGATATTGGCTCCTGCTTGTGCTGCATTCACTGCCATTTCGATAGTAGTAACCTCAATTTCAATTTTCTTCGTAAAGCTAACCTGTTTCTTTGCATACTGAATAGCTTTCGTGAGATCAGAGAAAATTGAAAGGTGATTTTCCTTCAATAGAATACCATCACTTAATGATAGCCGATGAGTATCCCCACCACCTATAGTCACTGCATATTTTTCAAAAAAACGAAACCCTGGGGTTGTCTTCCGGGTTGCAGCTATCCTTGGAGCTTGGGGAAGAGAACTACTGGCTTGGATTAATTGGTGAGTTAGTGTAGCAATGCCAGACAGACGAATCAAGAAGTTCAAAGCAAGTCGTTCACCAGTTAAAACTGCTCGAGCGTTTCCTTTGACAGTGAAGATTCTCTGGTTAGCGTCTATCTTCGCACCTTCTGCAATATATTGATGGGTATCTAAGCCAAGATATTGAAACACGCGGTGAGCAAAAGGAATACCGGCAATGATGCATTGTTCCTTGTTAATAATGGTACCTTTAACGTCTTTGTTAGGGATGAAAGCTGCCGTAAGATCGCCAAACGGCATATCTTCCAATAAATACTCCTTGATTTTAAGATCAACTAGGGGATCGGGAAGATATCCCATAGGGGCCACCTCGCGAAATAAGCTTATACTGGCTGTCAAGTATCATTTCTTTATGCGAACTACCTCACACTAAAGCATTGAGGCTTCCTGCATGAAAAGTCTATTCACCGGTTCAAGAGTATTTTTGAAGTGGTCTTAAGCCCTTGTTGTGACTTTACTTCCATTAGATGTAACTAATATTGTGTGTTCAGCTTGAGCTACCACTGCTACACTCTGTTCCTTTAGAGGAGGAAAAGAATGAATTAATCGCTGCTTTTCAAACTCTTTGAGCTTTTTGAAAGACAGTGAAATTTTATCTTTTCTCAACCAGCGTAATGCAAATGGCAATTGGCCATAGTGGTTTTCAATAGGCTTAAGATCTTCATTCTTCTTCTTTGTTGATCGTAACGAGAAGATTAATGGCTTGGGTGGCGAACCATGAACCACCCATCCATCCCCAATCGTGGTGAATGGCTCAATTGCGACAATCATTCCTTCTTTTAATTTAGGAGAGGACCGCACAGAGGAACGCCGATAATTAG
>CP070649.1:511504-517949 GCA_020354575.1 Candidatus Bathyarchaeota archaeon
ACTTTGATTCCCCTGGGATTCATGTTGGCAGGGACTGGGATTTTAGAGAGTTGCTATGGAGCCTATGCAGCATCTAGATTAATACAGCAACTAAAAGGCTTGGCTTCTAGCTGATCTATATCCATACGGGGACTCAACGATGTATTGATCGTGCCCGATCCCAAGCGTGATTGCAGATACTCTTCCATACTTCTCTCTGAGTAATATTACCAAATTGAAAGAAAATCTTTTAGCTACCACGATTAATCTTTTTTAGAGGATTAGATGGTTTGGAGAGTGAAAATTAGGTATTTCGCATCAAGTTTGACCATCTTGATGCTTCTGCTGGTCATTACAAATCGAGCGACTGCCACGGGAGGTGAGTTGAACCTACCCCAGATCCCAGTCACCATTGAAGTCAGCGATGGCACCGAAAGTACCTTCATCACCGAATTGAGCAATGTGCCCATGGGATACGATGTAACCAATGGAACGTATCTCGGCTGGTGCGTTGATGTAAGTGCTGAAATGGCGAGAAGCCCCGCAACTCACACGGTAATCTTGTACTCTTCAAGTAATCCACCAGGCGAACTTATCAATGAAAAATGGGACTTGCTCAACTACATCTTAAACCATAAGCAGGGAACTGCTGAAGACATACAACAGGCCATATGGTACTTCATCCAGATGGATGGTAGCTATACCCCTACCAGAAGCATGGCTTGGACCATAATCAATGACACAGTTACGCACGGGAACGGCTTCATCCCCCAATTTGGCCAGATAATGGCGGTCATCTGCTATCCCATAATCTTATTTCCAGGCCAAGAAGATGTTCAAGTCAGTGTCATCGAAATAACGAACATGGATTCACCGTTTGACGTGAACGATGATGGGTATGTTGGCGTTGATGACATTGTACTGGTAGCAGAGCACTTTGGTTTTGATCCAAGCCACCCAGATTGGAACCCAATATATGATGTTAATAACGATAATTATGTTGGAGTCGACGATGTAGTTTTAGTTGCAGAACATTTCGGGGAATCCTACTAGAGTGCATGCACTGTGCCGAAGAGGGGGCTAGAAAAAAGGGGACGATGATGGTTGGTTTTTGCAGTGCCTATTCTTGAATTGGACAGTACAGATCGAGGATTAGTTCTTCTTCGGAGGCTGTGGGATCGTGGGCTTTCTCCAGACCTTGATGTTCTCCATAGCTGTACTTGCTCTTCTTTACCCAGTCTACGAGGTTCTTCCATGATTCAAGATAGCCTTCTTTTTCAAAGAATTCTGATTCCAGTTCTTCTTTTAGGTTGCATGTTGTGACAGCGTAAAGTCCGCCTTTAAATTCCTTAATCTTGACATCTCCTTCTGGCTGGGTTTCTGGATCCACACGGATCCAGAATTCATAACCGTACTCGTTTCGACCTGGTGAGGGACTCGGATTATTAAAGCCAAATACTGGATGCTTGTCCAGATTTTCAAGTAAACCCTTTGGTTCTGCCCAAGCATGCATCTTCGCCCATGCATCATGTTCAGGAGTCTTACTGATGGAACGCACACTGGCCACATGCATTGATTCGAGCCTAACAATTCGTACATTTAATTCTTTCATTTTCGGTTCCTTTAGTTTTGTATGTGCTTTTTGGATGTAGTCTGCTCGTCTAGCTACCTCAAGCGCTTTCCTTCTTCTTGAATTGTCATAGGCAAGACTTACTGCTCTTAGAAACTCCGCGCCATCCTTACTTATCTCGTAACGACCTTTACCCGTGTGACTCACAACACCTGCTTTTACCAACATTCCTAAGTGATGAGCCAATGCTGTCTTTCCCAGTTTTGCTACTTTCTGAAGTTTGTTGAAGGTTTGTGGCTCCTTGAGAAGGGCTGCGAGCAGCTGCAGCCTTCTTTTGAAGGCTATAGTTCCAAGGATAAAGGAGACATCTTCTTGGAACCTAGCTAAGACATTCAATATAACATCATTATCTGTGGAACTCATAAGCAGACCCACATCAACTCCACACACGTCGCAGTCTCACCTTATAAATATTCCGATATTGGCTGAATTGTAGTTCTAATTTTACTGAATAAAACGTATTCGCCTTCCATCTAAAGAGAAAGTGAGAGTAAAGAAGAAGCCCTTACAAGACAACTACTTGACTTATTCCAAGGAATTCTCAAATTTTTAATAAGCCCAAATCAATTGTCTATTTTGACTTCGATGATAACCCCCAACTGGAAGCTCAAGAACCTTGAAATGAGAGATTACCAGCTAAGAATGGCCGAGGAGATAGCCCAAAACAGGCGGCAAAATTATATTGCTTGGGCACCCGTTGGCATGGGCAAAACCATTATTGCTTATTTAGCCACTGCAAGGGCACACGATCTCGGCAGATTGCAGGGCAAAAAAATTGTCATTATTCCTCATTCTAGAGCCATGGTAAATCAGTGGTTTGATTTTGCAGCAAATTTAGGTCTGCTAGATTATACAAGAGTAATGACAAGCAAAGATATCCGATACTTTTCCAAGGTCGTCTATAGTAAAACTCGAGTTAAGAGATTGGTTCAGGAGAAAGCCAAGAAAAAACAGTTGTATAAAGAAACTGATATCATTATCTCGACTCCAAGATTATTCTCACACGATCTGATGAGCAAAGCATTTGATAAACGTCACATCGACAAAGTTGAGATGGTTTTCATTGACGAAGTGTCAAAGATTATGACTCCCAGTCTTGAAGATCCCGTTCGAATCTATAATACCAAGAAAGACTACGCTCCAATTCTCGAGAATTTCAGATTGAAACAGCTTCTGGGGCTCACAGCAACACCAGGCGATCTGTATGAATTAAGAATGTTGGAAGAAAAATTAGATGCGAAAACCATCGGACCAGCTGAAGAAGACGTGGAGAAATATGGATTCAAAGTAAAAACTCAAAAATACTATATAATAGATCCATGGGTTGAGGAATGTGATAAGACAATTAAAGTAATTATTGGTGCCAATATAGGAGTAATCTCTAAGCATTTTGAAGAATTTCGAAGCCGCTTGTATTCCACCCATATGCTGAAAGCCGTGACTTATTTGGTCAACCACCCTGTCAGTCGAGTCTCTTCTGCCGCTAAATCAATAATAAAGGCGATATTCCTGAGACTACTTCTACTAGAAAGGTCCTTCAGAGGCTTTTTCGATTACGTGAAAACCATAGAAGTCGAAGGCGAACTATGGAATCGTATTCGACGACTGGCTGCAGAAAGAGCGCAAACGGATCCATACTCATCTAAAATGCGCCACTCGGTCAAGCTCATTAGATTATCAAAAACTAGAGGCGAGAAGGTTCTCGTTTTCAATAGATATATCGATGGTTGCGAGGAACTCAAGCACGCATTAAAAGAGGCAGGAATTGGCTCAGACATCGTGACTGGAAATATGAGCTTAGAGGATCAAGCAGTGAAGTTCAAAGAATTTAACGAAGGGAGAAATGACATCTTGATCTCAACGGTCGGAGTTGGCGGTGCTGGTGTTGATCTCCCTCATGCCGATGTAGTGATTCAATATGGTCTCTCAACATCTACATTTCAAATGGAACAAAGAAGAGGCAGGATTAGAGGGGGAGTAGAGAAATGTCTAGTGTACAAACACACTCGGGAAGAAAAGAAATTTGATGAACTCCAAAGCAGTCTGGCAAGTATTGGTGATAAAATTAGACGTGTGAGCAATGATTCAGCTCTTCGAAAGAACTATAGTAGTCTTATTGATCTCTTGCCAAGTCAAGATAATAATACCGCTTAATTGCAGCTCCATCACATTCACATCATATCAACGCACGCGTTTAAGAGGAACTCTTGCTTTATAATCAATCATGAAAGTCATGTCCGCTAATCTTATTACTAGTCAAGAAATGCGCTGTTTGGAAACAAATGCTGAATATTTCGGCATCTCACGACTACAACTCATGGAAAATGCTGGTCGTGGTGTGGCTTCTGAGATTTCTCTTCGGTTCCCCTCTAAAAAGACCCGAATTTCACTCTTTTGTGGTTTAGGTGGCAACGGAGGGGATGGTTTTGTGACTGCTCGTCACCTTCTCTCTCGAGGTTATCAAGTAGATGTTATTGTCTCAGGCAAACCAGCCACTATAACACATGAGGCTACTCTAAAAAACTGGCTTAGCCTCCAGCAATTGAAAAGGAACTTCAATTTAATTGAAGTGTCGGATTCATCCCAAATCCCGAAGACCAAAGCAGATGTAATTATTGACGCCTTGTTAGGTATTGGATTAAAAGGCGCGCCAAAACCACCAATTTTGCAGCTTATCAGAACCATAAATAAAACCCGAGCGTTTTGCTTAGCGGTTGATGTTCCAACTGGACTAGATTCCGATTCAGGTGAAATATTGAATGAGGCCATCCGAGCTGATTTGACAATTACCTTCCACAAAGCTAAACCAGGCTTGCTG
The DNA here is from genome assembly GCA_020354575.1 of Candidatus Bathyarchaeota archaeon. Lineage (GTDB taxonomy): Archaea > Thermoproteota > Bathyarchaeia > Bathyarchaeales > SOJC01. The sequence goes on from CP070649.1 coordinate 515,932, forward strand.
AAAGCCAAAGACAACGTTGGAGAATTATTTGTAGCGGACATCGGATTACCGAAAATCCTCGAGAAATATGCGGGACCTGGCGATGTTGACCTAATTATTACCCCTCGTCCACTCGAATCTCATAAGGGAGATTTTGGGAGTGTATTAATTGTCGGTGGAAGCGAAACCTTTACAGGTGCTCCCGCTCTTACTGCCCTTGCAGCTCTTCGCGCTGGCGCGGATCTGACTTATATTGCAGCTCCTGAAAAAACTGCCTACGCCCTTTCTTCTATATCTCCCAATCTAATCACAATAAAGCTGAAAGGCTCCCACCTTATTGCCAACGATATTCCTTTAATTAAGCAGTGTCTCAACAAAGCCACTGCAATAGTAATTGGCCCAGGACTTGGGCTTCATTCAGAGACTGAGCAGGCTGTCCAAGAGCTTTTGGTAGCTCTTAAAGAGGTAAAAACGTCACTGCTACTGGATGCAGATGGCTTAAAGATCTATGGAAGATTGAAACAACCTCTTGACATCCCCTTAGTTCTCACCCCCCACACCCAAGAATTCTCCATTTTGATAGGTAAAAAAGCACCTTCAGATTTAAAAGAAAAGGAAGCGATGGTAAAAAGAACCGCTGCAAGATTTAAGGCAGTAATTGTCCTAAAAGGGAATACCGATATTATCTCCGATGGCAGCAGAATCAAGCTGAATTTTACAGGTAATCCTGGCATGACAGTTGGTGGAACTGGAGACATACTATCTGGAGTCATAGCTGCACTCTTAGCTCAACAGATTGACCCTTTCAGGGCAGCAGTTGCAGGAACCTTCGTGAATGGTGCAGCAGGTGATTTTGCGAAGAAAAGAAAAGGACATCACCTGCTAGCCACAGACTTACTCGATTGGATTCCTCAAGTGCTTGACAACCCTTCATCCCATTTGAGCGTACAAGACAATGCACCCTAAACGTTTGAAAATAGTCGTCTACCAAGCCAAGCAATGTGACCCCCACAAGTGCTCAGCTCTCAAGCTGAAACGTAAACGACTAGTGTGGATTGTACACCAACTCCAAGAACTACCTAAAGGGGCAGTAATCCTAAATCCATTTGCTAGAAAGGCATTTTCGTCTGCTGATCGGGAACGAATTGAAAGAAAGGGACTTGTAGCGCTGGATTTTAGCTGGAAGCATGCCAACAATGTCAAGCACTTACTCAAGCTGCCAGGAGCATCACGATGCCTCCCCTTCTTGATTGCAGCAAACCCAATAAACTATGGCAAGCCTACGAAACTTAGCACGGTTGAAGCATTAGCAGCAGCGCTTTACATTTCAGGTTATAAAACGAAGGCCTTACAGTTCCTTTCGATCTTTAAATGGGGAAATTCCTATCTTAGTCTCAATAAAGAGCTGTTGGAAGCGTATGCCCAAGCAGAAGATAGCACTGAAATTATTGAGCAACAGAAAGGGTTCATGACTTAGGCCTGTTTGTGCTAATGTTGTAGGGAATGCACGCTAACATCACAATTCTTTATGAAATCAAATTTCCAACTTAATTCTTATATGTTGTCACCATGCTGTCACCACTTTGTCACCACGCTGGCGTTACTGTCACCAGCTGGTGTCGCCATGGAAAAACTGATGGAAAACCTGTCACCACTGATGCCAAAATTGGCGTCGTTTTTGTCTCCAACACCGGTGACAAGCCAAAAGAGATGGTGACAGAAAAACTGATGTTGCGTCAAAATAGCATGGAAAATGAAGGCTTTCATGGAAAAAGAGGTGGTGACAATTGTCACCATTGGTGACAAAGAAGTGAGCTGGGTGTGTGCATGCAGTTGAAGGCTCTTCCACAAGCAATAAGACTCACTAATATGATGGTTATATATGCCACAAGAATTGGCTTTTCAGAAAATAACAACAAATGAGCTTCCATATGTTTCTTATCTTTGCCTTTGGGGTGTCAGCAAAAAGCAGAAGGAAGCTATGAAAGGACACATGCAGAGAAGACTTGAGTGGATTAAGGAGATGTTGTCAAAGGGGC
>CP070649.1:518049-524238 GCA_020354575.1 Candidatus Bathyarchaeota archaeon
CGAAGGATTCGACGATTATGCTTGATCCTGGTAAGAGTCTCACTCCGACAGAGGCATCTGCAATAAAGCATCTAGATCTTCTCCTCTTCACTCATAGCCATTGGGATCACTTCAAAATAGACCACGCTTTGGAAATATTCGAACAGACTCGACCACAAACGGTAGCTGACAAAGTTTCTTATGCATGCATACATGGGTAACTTTTCTCTGACTTTTTACCCCTCACTCTATATACTATATCCAATCCTATTCCATAAAATCCAACTAGCTACAACAGGTATTCCATTTCAGGCATCTTTTAGGAGCTATGATTAGCAATCCGTTTACCGTCGTCCGTCGTAGCCCGTCGTCCGTTGGTTGGTTGGGTGCGAATCCCACACCATATACAAAACCATTGATTATCCTCGTGCATTCTTTGCCATTTGTGCCAAAATTTTTTTCCATTCAGAAGTATCATAAACCATGGAAAACGCTTCTACCCGCTTGGTGTAATCGGGATATTTCCAGCCATGTTCTGCTGCTGCACGTAGATACGTAAGCGTCTTGTCCTTATTCTCTAAAGCAGCCCAGGCTTCGGCAGCAACGTGATAAGCATCATCTGAAGGCTCTTTTTTCTGCCTAAAGAGCTGTTCGAAGTAATGAACCGATTTCACGTAGTCTTTTCGCCGAAAGCTGTACCATGCCAATTCTTCAAGATGCTGAACCAAGTCATATGTATAGAAAAATTCTGTATATTCACAACTCCGATCAAACCCCACCTTCTCTGCCGTCTTCCATGAGCCTATGTTAAGTTCATTGCAGTGCCATCCTACTGTAGAAAAACCATGATTGAGACAGTATTCAGCAGTTGCTGCCACTGAGACAGCAGCTAGCCCTCGTCGTCTGTGTTCTGGGTGGGTTACTATGCCTACTTCAATCTGTCGGTCTGCCATACAGTCAGGAGCGCACCACGAGACGACTTCATGCCCACAAAGTGCGCAGAAGCTTACACCCTTCTCCAAGAAATTCTCCACTGTTCCCCATTGTTCACCTATGTTCATCCGTGTGCGAATTGAATCGGGAAAAATGATTCTGGAATCATCTAGCATGATCCGATCAATACGACGGACTCTGTAGCCCTTGGGAATGTTATTGCGCCAGTCGAATCTGACTTTATTGCATACATAGTGGTAGCGTTTGCGCCCGATTATATCGTGCGTGGGAATCAGATCAGGCAATTTGGCTTCCCATGCCTTTGGGTGCAACGTCAGAAACATGGATTTGCTACTTTTTACAAATACCTGACCAGTAAAAATCTGTCCAGCGAGAAAAGAGCGGAGGGTTTCATTTATCTCCTGGTCGTTGCAGTCTCCTGCAAGAAAATACCCTCCAACAGTGAGCGCTAAGGCTGTACGAGGATTGTCCACGTTATCGACAAAAATTCTACCTGGGTTGTTGTGCTCTATTGTGGCTCGGAGAGCCAGACAATAGTCAAGCCATCGAAACAGGGGAAGTACCCTGCCGAATTCGTACTGTTTCAGCTCTTTAAGCATGTCAATTCCTTGTTTCAATCTTTCTCAAAGACTGCTCTATTGGGATAAACTTTGCCCTTGTGTATGTTGGTTGGTTGGTTGGGTGGGTGGGATTCGAACCCCCCCCACACAACTAAAAATTATTATTGCTTTCGGATGCATGCACGCATAATGCTATTCTATCCTTCTCTTTCTCCTATATAATACCAAGACTATCGCAGTTGACGAAGTCCCTCCCAAAGAAACTATGATGGCGACCAACTGCCACCGCTCCAACCCAAAGAAATGCATGTCATGAGGCCACAGACGTTGCGAGCACTCCGTTAATACCACAAGGGTCGTTCTTATGCTTTCATTCCCGAGAGTGTGATAGAGTCCTTCGACGAGTACTCCAGTCTGCTTGTCCCAGTACACTTTGTTCGAGGTTGTTTCTATATGAGATTCGTCACTTATCGAGTAGTTCGCATAAACGGCTGTTCGGTTCACGTCAAGACAGGCCCTAGTTTCTTCACCTTCGATTTCAGCTTGAACAGGAGGGTCGCGTCCGTTCCAAATACCCTCCACGACAACGGCGTCTCCAATTTCAGAGTCTGCGGGGATGACAAATCCAGCGTGCATCCAATTGACTTCAAATAACTCTACACTAGCTGTCAGAAGGGTCGGTTCGTCATCATCTGCAAATTTTAAGGTAACTCGAATATAAGCCGTGGACTCTCCATAATACCCAACTTCTAAGAATTCAAGTTTTAACCAGCTAATCGGTTTTGGAGCGCCTAAGGGGCCCTCACCTGTGTATGAGAACTCGTATTCTGCAAAGTCTCCTCTTCTGACTCCAACAGAATCAGCCATTGTAGGCATATTCATCGCAATGGTCAAGAAAAACAAAAGAAGAATTGCGATTTTCAATCTATGCATTTATGCATCTATGATTAAACAATGTTTGCTTATGTATTAAAATCTTGTGAAGTCGACTTATTCATGCATGTTGTCCACTTATCGCTTGTTGGTTTGTGTGCAGCGGGTGTAAGAGAAGAGAATGGGTTTGGGTTTGGGTTTGGGGTGGGGTTTGAACCCCCCACACACACAATTTTTTGATGAAACCTGGTTGCAGATTTCAAACTTCCACAATGCGTGCGCGCTAAACGTTACATTGAGGAATGGTGAGTGTTCAAAAACATAGGTTTAAGAGTGTTCTTCTTACCTTTTTACTGGGGATTTATTACTGAGAACTAGAACACAATGGCTATTCTTGATTTTGTCAGGGTTAGTTCTTGCTGCAATTCTTTCAGGGAAGGAGGCTCTCGCACAGTATGAAATAGAAGTGAAATTCAGAGGAACTGTAACTTCTGATGAGCAGTGGGGGTGGACTTGCTATTACAGTTACTATTGTGATGTGGAAATCCAAGAAATATTACAGAACCCTAATGGGACATTAGTCTTGAATGAAATTGTGACAGTTTGTTACGCTGATTCATTATCATTGAAAGTAGGAGATTACGTGGAGTGCTTTGGTATAGATTGTCGTAACTGCTCTTATTGTCCCAAACAATACATTTACAAAATTGCATGCAGAACCGACCCTTATTATGTAGTACCAGAATTTTCATCAATTCTTATCCTATTACCCTTTACAGCAGTAATGCTACTTTTAAGATACAAGAGAAAGTTTCTAGCAAGTGCATAAACAATTGCCATGCATGTATGCCATGGCCAGGGTAACGACGATGACCCCTCCGCCAGAGACCACACCCAATCTTTACCTTAGTCCAAATTTATGGCAACTCTACTACTGTCAAATCGTCAAAGATGGCTGTTGCTGAGACAACACGGAATCCAACATTGCCCTCTGCGTAGTATAGTATTGCATCTGTTCCTGTGAATGTAACATCTCCGTGGGGTCCATCAAGAAGTGAGCAAGTAAATGTGGCATCTTGAGCGATCACTCTGAGCCGGTAAGTGTAGGTTTGTTCTATTGCATAAACTGTTGAGTTAATCATGTCTCCCAAATCCGTTGGATCGCTTGTAGAGATTTTGCTTAGATAAATTCCGTTAGTATTGTCACTTATGTAGAAGAAGTAGTAATGTGCTTCATTGATGAATCTGAAGATGATTCCACTCCCATCCGTAAAAGAACTGGACGATAGCCTAACCGAAGCTTCAATTATACAGCCAGTCAAGCTTCCTCCTTCAAATATACTTAATCCCGCACTCCCTCGGTATTCCCCATCCCAAGGTCCAAAAGGATATTGAACAACCCAGTTATCATCATTCTTTCTCCATCCATCATCAATCAGGTCATCGAATCCTTCAAAGAACGACTGGTTTTCCAAGTCCGTAACTCGTGCTTTCAGATTATTCACCTCATCCAGTAGTTGTGTCAAGTTGATAGGGGCTCCCGACGAACTAAAGTGCTCGGCTACCGCTACAATATCGTCTATACCAATGTATCCATCTCCATTAACGTCATAGATGGGGTCGTACGTGATCTGGCTCGTGGTGACACCGACCAGAATTGTCAAGGACAGAGTTGAAATGATTAGCAAAGAAGCACCTCTCTTTGTGTTTATAATCAATATCACCTCCACCAGTGAGTTTGTTCTCTAATAGAGAATGATTTCATTAAAAATGCATGCATGCGTATTCAATCTTTATCGGTGTGGGGGTAGGATTCGAGCCCCCCCAATAACGTTCTATTCTTTTTCTTCTTCATTTGTACCTATCAGATAGATAGTTCCGATGATTAGTGCTGTTACTCCAAAAGGTAGCAGTAAGTAGGCCCAACCTCGGAGAGGAAACCAATCTGGTGAGAACCTAATTGTAGGATCGTAGAATGAGTAACAGAAGAGACCCAGTTCGATAAACAACAATCCAATTACAAAAGGACCTAGCAAGACCAGAGCCTTTTTCTGAACCATAATAAGGTCTTGTATTTACATCACTTAACGCTTGTGTGTGTGGGGGTGGGATTCGCACCCTACTCATAGAGGAGATATCTTCTGCATTTTCCCATTTTTTTGCTTTTATGAATGCTTTGATTGACTAGTATTGTTTTTTGGAAGACGAGTTGAGCAGGCATGTGCGCATAAATCATAAAAGTTGGATTCCTGCATATCTGGTTTACAGCGAATTATGGAGCCGTGGCCATTGTGAAGAAAGGGACGTTTGTAGTTTTTGTAATGAATATGTTTTTGATAATGCTGATTTTGCTGGTAAGCTTGCTGAAAGTCATGCCTGCAAACGCGTATAGTGGTCTTCTTCTATCGGCTTGGACTTCGAATCCACCAACAATTGATGGTATTATCGATGTTGACACTGAATGGGTGATGGCAGACCAAGCACCTTTCATTATCGGTGGTTCGTATGCGGGAACGTTGTATGTGATGAACGACGCCACAAATCTCTATCTCGCCGTGAGGATTGCAGATGACGATTTTGGGACAAATACGAGTACTAGAGATTTCGTCGCGTTCTTCTTTGATGCGGACCATGATGGAGTCGGCCCAGAAATTGGTGATGACTCGCTCGTCTGCATCAGCATGAGCACATACTTGGACCAATTCTTCCAAGATCCTAGTTACGCGTGGGATAACCTTAATGGAGGAACCAATGACGGAGTGGTGGGATCCTCGGGAGATGGAATTCACAACGAGTTTGAGATTTCCCATCCCCTAAACTCAACTAACGATGCCCATGACTTCAGTCTTACAATGGGGGATACAATCGGCTTCATGATCCGCTATGCCGACAACAATGCTTATGTTGGCAATTGGCCTGCAAGTGCCAGTCCGTATTCAAACCCGACAGATTGGCATGAAATCAAAATTGCTTCTTCTATATATCAGGGAGACTTGATCCTTGCAGGTAACGACGTATTTACCATTGTCGGAAGCTTTGCCATCAACGGCAGTATAATCGTCAAAGACAACGCCTCGTTAATATTGAATGACGCAACCGTTAACTTCACTCAAGCTGCGAGCCATCAGTTCAACCTAACGCTCAAAGAGCCGAATAATGGATATCCAAAACTGCAAATCTCCAATGCAACATTAGAATCTACCTACATTCTGCATGTCTATCTATATGGCAACAGCACAGTTTCAGCCAACAGACTAAGCGCTTATCATGAAATGAACTTCTTCGACGACTCTTCTGGAAATATCACGGACTCGCCGGTGCTTTGGACGGTAAACTGCTATGACTTTTCCAAGGTCCGCTTTCTCAACTCTCAACTTGTTCAAATGCGAATGCGTGATACCTCAAGGCTTCTCTTTTTAGAGTCAAACGCCACAAACTTCATTGAAGTCTACAATGATGCTAGCATTAACGCGTCAAATAGTAGAATCAGAGGCTTTGGCACCTATAATTCTGCGCAAGCAGTAATCGCCAATTCTACATTTACCTATTTCAATGATCAAGGGAGCAACTATGCTTCCTTCGTAAATATGACATACTCTACAATTACAGATGAATTCAGAAGTTGGGGGACCAGCCAGGTCATCTTTTCAAACTGCACTATCAGCTTCTCAGACGTCAACTCCTATTCAGCCGTAACGTACCGTGGCGGCCACATCAACGGTATCCGAATACGCTCTTCTGCAATGGTCACCATTAAAGATCAGTGCACGGCTAACGGAAGCATAATAGCGGAGGAGAATTCGACCTTGATTTTAGATCACGC
>CP070649.1:524338-530521 GCA_020354575.1 Candidatus Bathyarchaeota archaeon
GAACAACCAAAAATCACAGCTGAAGGTAAGTGTTCTGTTTGTGGTGCAAAGCTGGAAATCAAGAAATAGATTAACAAAGAATTGGGGGTAGATTCCATCACAGTAAACGGTTACTGCGTCTATATCTTTCAGTTCCTCCGGGTAAGACTCAGCGCTATTTATGTCTTTTGACTAATTACTCATAAAAGATGAGCTCTTTTTCCTCGAGTTCTACGTGCAGTTTGCTCACTGCTTCAAAGACATCTTCCTCTCGTTTTGCACCGGTGCAGACAAGTTTTCCGCTGGCGAACAACAGTATTACTACCTTAGGCACGGGCATGCGGTAGATCAGTCCCGGAAACTGTTCAGGTTCATACATAGTTTTCTGCAAAATTAGCGCTGCTTTCTCCAGGTCGATTAATCCCTGTAAGGCTGCTGACGCCACTATGTTCTGAATCTTCAGCACAGGCTTGCCGATGATGATAATGCCGCCCTTTTTCAGTTCTTTGATCACACGCATGACGGCTCTGCGTGCCTCTTTTTCGGATTTGGCGCCTGTGCAAACCATCTTTCCCGAGTTGAAAATCAGAGTGGCTGTCTTAGGTCTTTTTAAGCGGAAGACTAACCCCGGAAACTGTTCCGGTCTGTATTCCACTCCCGGGTATCCTTTCACAACCGCATTCAGATCAACACGTTGATTCAAGGTTGCAGAAGCAACGACGTTTTCAATGCGAATAGTAGCCTTAGTCTTCGGCATCAAAGGCACCTTTAAGTGCTATACAATTGCAGGAGTTCATATATAAAGCCTTATAAGTTGCTCACGCGCTCTGCACACGATTCTAAATCTAGCAAGCGTTCTGTACTCCTCAAGAGACATCACTAATTAGGCAGTCGGGAAATAGGAATCTGAGACAGGTGAGTACCAGTGGCTATCAAGCCAGAGTATTATGAGGTAATCAAGGACTATGATTCTCCTTATCCTGATCCGATAGTTTTTCTGAAGGGAGAAAAAGTTAGAGTCGGTCAAGAATTTAGAGACGACCCTGATTGGAAGAATTGGATTTGGTGTGAAGGAAAGAACGATAGGAAAGCTTGGGTTCCAAAGCACTACATCGACATTCAGGGTACGAATGGAATATTTAACCGAGAGTATAACGCGATGGAGTTAAGTGTTGAAGTCGGAGAAAAACTAATCGTCTATGAAATCGTCAATGGCTTCGGAATGTCAGAAAAGACAAATGGGACAGGGGGCTGGGTACCCATGAAAAACATGGAGATTGATAAGGAGTAGATATTCCCTACGCTTGAAGAAATACGTTCACCCTCTAATTCCTTCGACACTGCACACACAGGTTTCGGCTTGGACGCTCTTGGCGAGAACTGGCGAGGCGCGCGCAGCATGCCACTATTAAAGGAGTTGTTTTGCTTATGCTATCAAGAAATCACACAAGCATAAGGAACACACTCTCAATAGCCACCCATGAGTTCAAAAGATCTTATTCTTATATCGTCTCTTTTCAATTCGGTGCGAATGAATTTCTTAATATCTTCCTCTTCAATTTGGGGATTCTTGTATTTGTCTATACGAACCAGAATCTTTGTGCGCCTCAAAATACTCTCTTCAGGTGTATCGATGAATATGTACTGTATTCCCCCAGCTGTGAACGTGAGTCTCAGTTCCACAGGTGGCTTTGCAAGAGGAGCTAACCCTTGAGCGAAATAAATCTCATCAGGATGTAGTTCCACTAATAGTTTCTTGAATCTGGACCAAGTAGGTACTCGCTCAACTTTGGTCAACTGATGCCACCTAATCTTCTCGGCGGCGTTTGTCGTTTGTTTCTTGGGAAAAGGTGACGTGTTCGTAGCCCAAACTTCACCAGAGTCAACATCAGCGGAACCTCCATCAGTGGTCCTATCACCGTGGCTAGGGCAGCCCCCGAATTCAGACCATATAGGGTTGTTGCCACGGCGATGGCAACTTCAAAGTGGCTGCTTGAGCCGATGAGGGTCGTGTCAATTGAAGTGGCATAGTCCCAGTTTGATAGCCAAGAAATGGAATAGGTTATAGCGATCATCGTGATGTAGTGGAGCAAGTTGGGGGCAGCAAGATAAGCCACAAGAATCGGGTCGCTTAGGATAATTTCTCCTTGGAAAGAAAACATGACGATCAGTGTTAGCAGCAAAGCGATGATGGAGATTTTGCGTACAATCCCAAGGTAAGTGCCTTCAAACCAGGCTTTCCCTTTGCCGCTAATTAGTACTCTTCTTGAAATTGCACCCAATGAAACTGGAAGAGCGATAAAGACGATCACGCTCATGGCTATTAGATCCCATGGAACAGGTATGCCACTGACTCCTAGGTAGAATGCGGATTGTGGCGCATAGAGTGCTACCATTAATAGAGCGTTGATCGATGTGTTTATGAGCCCTTGAGCCATATCGCCTTTGGCCAGGAGCATCCACCACATGACCATGGCAGTGCATGGAGACATGCCTAAGAGGATAATTCCGGCTCTTTGAATTGGGTCAGTCACAAGGAGGTTCGCGTAGAGAGTCATTATCGGTGGAGCAATTACCCAGTTGGCGATTATTGTGAGAAGCATTGGTTTTGGCTTTCTAACAGCTTTCTTAACATCGCTAAAAGCGATGCCGACAACAGTCGGATACATCATAAAGAATAAACAAATCCCTATTGGGATTGAGAGTTGAGCGTACTTTAAAGAGTCTAAGTATTGTCCAAGGACAGGATAGAACCTTCCAAGAAGTAGACCTATTATGATACATAGGGCAATCCAAAGGGTCAAGTACTTTTCGAAGATTCCGAGACTGGCTTCCTTATTCTCAGTCAAATCAATCCCAAGCGATTTTGCCGTTATGGTTGGTGGAGATTAAATTAAAAGATTTAAATCTATTAATTTAAATCTTTTCCCCTAACAACACAAAGACTGTACATGGAGATGCGCATGTGAGGAAAACTGTTTACTTCGGTTCCAAGCGCGGAAGTTCAAGGAAGTCGAAAAGATTAGTCACTAGATTGGGTCTCGCAATGCTGTAAAACACCCATTTGCTGTCCTTTCTATCCTTCACAAGTTCCACGTTTTGCAGAATATTCAAGTGATGAGATGCTGTTGGCTGGGTCAAGTCTAATGCTACTGTAAGCTCGCAGACACACATCTCTCGAATGCTCAGAAGCCTTAACATTTTTAACCTTGTTTCGTTGGCAAGGGCTTTAAGTAGTCGGCTTTTTCTCCGAAGCACACCTGACTCTGCCAACTGTTCAGCGAGTTCTCTTAGTTCTCTTACATAATCTTCCAGATCCTCATCAGGTCGAAGACCCGAGCAGATCAGCCTTCCAAGTCTTTTGTCAGTTCTTCTAGTTTGTCCTGTTGACTGCAACTTTCCCACTTTGGTTTTTGTGTTGATATGGGTTTTAAAACAGATTTAAATATTTTGATTTATTGCGCAGCACATAACGATTCGATATTTTTAAATATATGAATACGAAACTATCACGTAGACGCAGCTGTCACTGAAATTCTGAGATGAATAAGATTGAAGGAGCTCAAAGTCGAAGTGATCGGAGTGAATCCACCATGTGCACGATGCAAAAAGACTGAAGAGAATGCTCGAAAAGCGGCTATGAAACTCTCCAGTGAAGGATACAAAGTCGAAGTCGCAAAACTCAACATAACCGCAAAGGAAACAATCGCCAAATATGGAGTTTTGCTGTCTCCAGCAATCGCCATAAATGGCACAGTAAAGATCATGGGCAAAGTTCTTGACGTTGGTGTGATTGAAAGGCTGTTGCGCCAAGCAGTATAGGTGTCTTCTCTTGGAGAAGGGGCAACTCGCCAGAACTGTTCTAATGGTTGGTTTTGTCCTTTTTTTCATACTAATGATGATTAGAGCTATCTTAAGTGCGTATACGCTGACACCTACATCAACAGCTGAAGATCTGAAAAATCTGCCTCTTTGGCAAATCCCCTTGGTCTACATATGGGATTACGCCCAGCATGGATGGATATGCCTAGGATTCGCTTTCACCGTCTCCGGGCTGTTCTCTGAGTTCATCCCTCAAAGCTTCATGATTCGATACATGAGCAGCAAAAGACCGATTTCCTATCTAGTCGCAACAATCATCGCTCCACTTTTCTGTGTTTGCTCCTGCACAATGGTGCCCATTTTCGCCGGTCTCATCTACGCTGGTGGTGGAATCGGACCAGCCCTGACGTTTCTTCTGGTGGCTCCAGCAAACAATCTCTTAGCTGACATTGTGACCATACAAGTGTTGGGTTGGCAAATAGCGCTTGCAGACATGGTTGCGGCTGGTGTAAGTGCAGTAGCTATTGGCTATTTGGTGGCGAGAACTCCTTGGGGGAAGAGATTTGAGCAGCAATTCAAGACAAGTAAACCACAAACAGCTTCACTTAATCTCATCAAGCAACCTATTGATGAACGACTCTGGAACGCTTTGAAATTTGGGGGATTCCTAGCCAAACGCATCGTACCACCTTTTCTCATAGGGCTTGTAGCCGTCAGCTATTTTCAAGCGTTCTTTCCATCTGATTTAGTTAGAACTTATATGACAGGCGCTTTTGGGGTGATCTTGGCAGCGTTGTTAGGTGGTCCACTATATACTCCTACACTGATAGAGGTGGCTTTGGGCAAGGCGCTCGTTGACCTAGGTATGTCTCCCGGTGCCACTGTTGCGTGGCTTATGGGGCAACCATATGACATTCCAAATTCCTTGTCAACTTATCGGATTGTTGGATGGAAGATCGTAGCAACTTATGGGGTTCTTGCTTTCATCTGTGCGGTTCTATCCGGGATGACATACAGCCTATTGGTAGGTGGATTATAGAGTAGTGAATAATATGATAAAAACTCCTTGTTCCCTGCAGTAAATCTGGGGGTTTGTGACGGCTGCGAAGGAACATACAAGTGCGTAGACTTTTGCCCCCCACAATGTTCTCGAAATTAAAAATGGGGAAGCCCTTTGTCGGAAACCCTTTGAATTGTATCTATGGCGCGCAAGTATTCATTTTAGTTTATTAAGAACTAGATCCGCAAATGCTTCACTCTGACTGTAGTCTTCTGGATATGGGAACACAATTTGAAAGTAGTCAAATCCAAGCCAAAGCAAGAAGTATCTTAAGATCTGAGCATCAAAAGCTTTTCTCGTCGATTGAGTAGCAAAGAGGAATCTATTTCAGATAACAGCTCTGTGTCACCCATGAGTATTTTATCTCATTCATCCCTCTCCAAGGCTTTCAATGATTTGACCATAATCTTTTTCGTTGTCTGAGGCATTGAGGTATTTGAGGTTCGCAACAAGCTCCTCGGGTGAAGATACGCCTGTGACCGCAGTACAAACACTTGCTTGACTAAGTGCATAACTTAGAAGTCTAGTTGAAGTTGAGCCCTCTGGTACCTGTATCGTCATTGCCTTCCATCCTGTTTTATAAGCAGCAATTCTTACTTTCCGTCCAGCTCTAAGCAATTCTCCACCAGCAAAAGGTTTCATCGCAACAACACCTACGCCAAGCTTGCCACACTTACGCAAAGCTTCATCCCTTGCGGCGTACATATGGTTGGCAACACTAACCTGATGCATTATGCTGTCTACACCAGACTCCACTGCCAACTTGATTACCTCTGGTTCGTGGGTACTAACAGAGACGGCTTCCACAAGTCTCTGTTCCTTGAGTCGCTTTGCTAGGGAAAAAATTCCCTTACGGTTAATCTCCTTCCAGATCTCTAGGTTAGCCACATAATGAATGTTAAGTACGGGCGCAGAATCCATGTTAAGTAAATCCAGCAGCGCCCTCAGATGCTTTTCGCACTCAACGGGGTTACGGCTTCTCTTGTATTTACCATCACTAATGCAAGAACCAAGATGCAACGCAATAATTGGTTCAATGTTTTCCCGCTCCAAAGCTTCACTTAATCCCTCTGTTATGTTGGGAAGAGACCAGACTAAATCAATGTAGTTTATGCCCCCTCTTAGAGCCAACCTGAATATTCGTGTAATTTCTTCAACTGAAACCTTTCTCAGATGTTCAGTCCCTATGCCTATCACACTAACCTTTAAACTTGTTTTGCCTAGTTGCCTGTATTCCATGAAGCATAAGATGAAATACAAATGCTTTAAAACTTATTTTGTGTTGGTTGGGTTAAAATTTGACCCCCAAACCCAAACCCAAA
>CP070649.1:530621-536797 GCA_020354575.1 Candidatus Bathyarchaeota archaeon
CCCCACACCACATTGAAGATGTTACCAGGCTCCCTTTTTCGTACATTCAAGACTAGTCTTCATTCAAAGTGGTTTGCATGCGTACTTTCAGTGCATATGACTCTTCATGTTGGTTGGAGGCAAAGCTTTATGCCAAAAAAGAGCAGCCTTTGAGATATAGTGAGACAAAGGAAACTGACATGCTTGAAGAACTGAAGCAGAACGAATTCAGCAGGGTGCTTCCTCTTTTTCGAGGACTTGACTATTGTCTGTCTTTCCGAGCCACAATAGAAGGCAACAACCCAGGCCGGATTTTCGTCGATAACACGGATAATCCACGCACAGCTCTGGCGCTCACCGTCGGAGGGCATCTGCTCGCAGGAGACCACAACAATCAGAAGACAAATGAAGATCTCCGCTCCTTTATCGCAGAGCAGATTTTCACTGGCCAGGTGCACGTGAAAAGCAGCAGGTCCATGTTTCTGACGTTGCACCCTGAGGTGTGGGAGGCCAAATTGCAGGAACTGATCCCGACGCACGACATTATCAGGCGCAAACGCTACCATTATGCATGTAATAGGGTCGCATTCGATTGGCGCAGCAACGTGCCTGCGGGCTATAGAGTCTGTCGTATTGATCGCGCCTTGCTAGATGACACGAGAATTGTTTTCCCAGACTCAATTCGCACATGGATGAACATAAATGAACAATGGGGAACAGTGGAGAATTTCTTGGAGAAGGGGATAAGTTTCTGTGTACTTCGAGGGCATGAAGTCGTTTCGTGGTGTACTCCCGACTGTGCGGCAAACCGTCAGATTGAGGTAGGTATAATAACCCACCCAGAACACAGGCGAAAGGGGCTGGCCACCGTATCAGTGGCTGCGACTGCTGAATACTGCCTCAGCCACGGCTTTTATGCAGTAGGATGGCACTGCAATGAACTCAACACCGGCTCATGGAAAACTGCAGAGAAGGTGGGGTTTAATCGGGATCGCGAATACACAGAGTATTTCTACACATATGACTTGGTTCAGCATCTCGGTGAATTGGCATGGCATCACTTTCAACGGAAAGACTACGAGAAGTCGGTCCATTACTTCGAACAGCTTTTTAAGCAGCAAGAAGGACACGCAAACGACACCTATCACGTTGCTGCAGAAGCCTGGGCTGCTCTGAAGAACAAGGACAAGACACTCACCTATCTGCGTGCAGCAGCGGAACACGGCTGGAAATATCTCGAGTACACCAAACGAGTAGAAGCATTCTCCATAGTTCACGACACTTCTGAATGGAAAGCAATCTTGGCGCGAATGATGACAAATGCACAAGGATAACCAATGGTGTTGGCGCCGGGGGTGAGATTCGCACCCACCCACAGTGGAGACATCACCCGAATTTTCCTGCAATTCCACATTTTTCCATGTTGACATAATGGAACCTTTCCATGTGCACAACATTAATATCTAAGATTTTAGATCATAATCTATTGAATAGACTATGTCTTTAAATAGATTAAGTCCAAAAAGGAGACCTTTAGGTTTCTCGAAATATGACATTGCCCTCTTTATTGATGAGAAAGGAAAAACCAGGTGGTCTCATCTCCTTAAGGAATTTGTCGAAAATGGATCGGAACGACATATCTCGAGGCAGAAACTTTCTGATTATCTGAAAGAACTTTGTGCCGAAGGGCTTGTTAATAAGACGATTGATAAAAAAGCTTTGATGTTGAGAATGGTTTGGAGAGTCTATCCAGTTTATGTTGTGCCAAAAAGCAGAAAGAAACGGATTGAAGAAATTAGAAAGAGAAAAAAAATATATGAATTCGTTGATTCTGCGAGTCCACAAAAAATTAAGAAGCTACATGAAGCAGTTAGAGATTTAGAAGAAGCTTAGATTCTTTCTCATGTCGCATTTAAGTTTACGGTGAAATGTTGGGGTAGGATTTGACCACTCCCCACAATAGAGATCACCCGCAAACTCCCCTTTTTTCTTTGCACACAAATATTATGGCCAGAAAGCTGTGACCAACCATGTGGTCACTTGTATACAGAATAGTTTAGTTCCATGACCAATGTTCTATTGTTTGAGGGCAACTACGAGGATGGACTTTAAAATCAGAACCTTTGAGAATGAGGCTGACAAGGATTTCTTCGACAAGCTAAACTTTGAATCATTCAAACACGATTTCATCCGAGGTAAGGACATTCCGGAGGAAGAAGCGAGAAAGAAGTTTAGGGAATTCGAAGCTGCAGATCCCCTTGATCCGTGGGGTAAAGACCATCTGACATATTTCGCAAGCACCCTTGAGGGAGAGTTAGCGGGATTAATCTGGCTTGCAGAGAGGAAAGCCTTTTACAAGTTCAAGGAGCAACTTGTATGGATCTATAATCTCCACGTTATTCCTAAGTATAGGAGAAGAGGATTAGCAAGGAAATTGCTGGCGAAAGCTGATGAATGGGCAATGGAACAGGGATTGAACTCGATAGGGTGTCACACGTTAGATTTTAATACTCAAGCTAGAAGCCTTTATGAATCCTTAGGTTACAAGCTCATAGCCACCCATAATGAAAGCTGCTTCTATGAGAAGAAAATTGGTGTCTTACACTTTTGATGTTCATGCACGAATGAATCTGACTAAAATACACACCCGTATTTGTAATGGCGGCGGGGGTGGATTTGAACATCACCCAGCCCAACGCTCGAATCCTACCTCGAATTTTTAAATGTGTTTTGAGGTAATATGACGGTGTATAAAGCAACTCTATGTCAAGAACTGAAACGCAAGGAGAATGAGTGGGTCAATTGAAGAAATATAGTTGGATATTTAGCATCATTTTTATTGTATGTATGTTGACCTCTTTTTTTCCTGTGTTTATTCAATTAGGTGAAGCCCGTTATCTTGGGCTGTTTTCTTGGAATCACTCATTTACTCGTGCCGACCTTGCATTGTACTGGGCTCCTGTATGGTACCAGGACACACATAGCAGCGATCCCTCTGAACTGGATTACATTACCAATTTTAATTTTGATGGAAATTGGAGGGGCAACGATAATTGGGATAATCTGTATTCTTATGATCTCAAGGCATACATTTACTTCTCTGTGGTTGAAACGGAGACCCATTGGTTTATAGGTTATTATGATTTTCACCCAAGAGACTGGACTCATCTATGGAGCCCCGCAGATTGTCATGAAAACGATATGGAGGGTGTTCTGCTTGTAATAACGAAAACTGGAGACTATGGCTCCTTATTACTTATGGAAACTGAAGCACACAATCATATCTATCAATATAGCAACGAAGCCCTAGCTGATGGTACAGATAACATTGATGGGGATGTGGAATCTGAATACCTATCCACACCTGCAAGTCAAGGAGGAACTCTGTGGAATTATCACCCCCTAGTATTTGTTGAAGACCAGGGACATGGTGTTCATGGAAATGATGATTGGAACAAAGACGATTTTCCTGGTAACGATGGCGTAGTCTATAAGCCGAGAGGGATTGTAGAACTTGGCTTAGATGATAAGTATTATCCTGAAGGTATTGCAGAAGAACCTTCAGGTCGTAATGATCGGGATGTTGGATACGCTTTAATAGATATTGGTGCGAAAGGAGACCTTTGGGATAGACGATTTAACATTGGTGAAGGTGATACTTATGGGGCCTTTGGTAAGTTCGATGGAGACGATTATATGGATGATGCAGCAAGCACCCCTTGGCGTTGGGACGATGGAGATGATGGACCCACATTTACCGGTGAAATCTTTTATAATCCTGCAGACATGGTTGACCAACACTTAAATGGACTCGGGGAGTTTGATCATGACTACGTTTACAACCCCTACTGCATCAGGGTTACAATTAATACTTATGAGGTCAAGTGGGACCGTGATGGAAGCAATGATCTTTCTGATGGCTACCTAAACCTGCACATGGTTGATGGTGAAGGGCACTTCACTCCTGATGATGGGGTTTTAGATGGGGACAGCGGATCCCAATTTTCATGGATTGGCTGGGACTTCCCTCGATATACTGAAATTAATATGAGTGATAGAATTCCTCGATCGTTCTATGGCATACGCTACCCAGGACAATATTATTTTGGATTTAAAAGCAGAGACTGGGATCCAGGTAGTGGAGATGAGTGGCTCATGGGCGACTATAATGGTGGCTATCATGAAGAAGATTATCTTCACATGTATGGTTCTGAGTTGCGGGAAGGCATGCATTTTTTGGACTGGGGAGGTTCAAATGTTTGGATTACTTTGGCTGGTGATGTTGGTGATGATGATGAAGAGGCACCATATTTCATTCTTGATTCGGCGTATTCGCATCCAGAACTTGTGCCATCAAATTATTCAGGGTCGATTACGTTCAGTGTGAATCTTACAGATGCAAGTGGCATTAGTGAGGCGGTTTTCGAATTCAAGGGAGAGAACGACCAAAATTGGACTCGTGAACAAGCAACAATGGAAAATAATCCTATTGATCCTGGTCATGGATTTATTTTAAGGTATAACATGAATCAAACGACTTGGACTAATTATTATAATCAAACCATTTATTTTAGATGGTGGGCAATGGACAATGATGATGAACGCCCAGATGACGCTTTGGATGCTTATTCCCCTGTTTTTGAAGGACCAGAAATAGAGCCAGCTCCTGAACCCATTATTCCTTTATGGATGCTAATCATAATTGGCTTGGTCATAGCATTTTTAATATCATTCGTGATTTTTGTTAAAAGAAAAAAGTAATACATACTCAAAAGTACGCATGCACGTAATTCTGAGTATGCATTGCGCGTGCATGTGTAACGCTGCTTATGTGCGTTTCTTTAGCCTCTGTGCAACGAATCTTAAAGTGTCAAGCAGGATTCCTCCTTTTAAAGCAACCATCTAGCTTATTATTAGCTTGACTTAATGGTGATAAGCGAGAGATTCCAAGGGATTCCATTGGAAAGGATGTTAAGAAGAAAGGGGGACAAACGACGGCAGTTTGTCGGGGTTCCTGTTATGCGCGCGCGCTCCATAACATCTGCAGCTCGCTGCTTTTCCAAGCATGAGTTGCATTATTGTAAGCAACGGTATCGAAATTAAAGGAAATGTTAATACGAAAATCACCAAACCTAACCTCATAATCTAGGTTTGGCAGACCTCCAAGCAGATAGTCAGAATCTAATCTTTCACCTGTGAAGTTGGAACTCAGCCCTGAGCTTATAGCTATTCGAGACCCATTCTTATACCAGTGACCCTCGTTGACCTGCCAATGGAGTTCATGATCCAAGAACCAATCCACTTGAACTAGAAATATCATCTTCACTTCATTCTCTTCATAGGTAACCATCTGAAATTTACTTCGCTGAAACTCCTCGTAGATCCACTGCTCAGAATCCGAAATCGAGAATGTTTTCGCAGTTGCGCCATCATCTGTATCATCCTCGGGGGAAAGAAAAACTATCAGCGAAATGGCAACGACACAAATAACAATTAGAATCCCAACAATAACCACTTTCTTCAACATAGATTTTCCCTTAGGGTAGATACAGAAAGAAGTGTTCTTCGTTTTATATTTTGTGTGCATTACCATATTGTGCGCGCACAATCATCTACAAAAAGAAGATATTTCGGGAGCCAACAGAAAAACTCGAATAATGGATATCTGTTTCCGAATTCCTTTCGGGTTATCTCACGCAAACTCCCCTTTTTTCACATTTCCATCAGGAACGAGTGGGTTCTGAAGTATATCTCGCAATCATAGAAAAGCATTCATGCATGCATCATCATAATTAAAAAGAGTGAAAGCTACTGCATAATTAGACATGCGCATTATCATATCCTGATAGAATGAGGTGAGGTTAATGCAAGAGCGGATATTAAGAAAATATCTGAAGTCAAGGAAGGTAAAAGAAAGTACAATAGATGAATATGTAACTTATGTGAGAGAAATAGATGGTTTTCTACTTAATAAAAAGAGTTCTTTTAGAATTGACAAGTCATATTTAAAGGATATTCAAGCATTTCTCAAACAATGGAAGACAGACAAGAAGGAGAAGCAAGTCTTTCTTTATGCCCTGAAAACCTATGGTCTAGCTACTAGCAATCAAAATATGATTGCCAATGTCAATCGACTTCTAGGCAAAGGCCCCTGGTTAGATAGATTTGAAGAAACACTTGATGAATTTGTCGGAGAA
>CP070649.1:536897-542925 GCA_020354575.1 Candidatus Bathyarchaeota archaeon
GCTGAGGATCACGATTAAGTGCATCACAAATCTCTTTGAAATTTTGAACAAATGTTTTCATACCAATGGTGATGCTGCGCGGCTTCGGAACTTCAAATCGTTTACGCTCTGAGACATCTGGAGGAAGCTGCGAACGAGCACGTTCTAACAACTCGTTGTAGTCAAATCTCATTTTCGCTTTCCTTCAGGAATTACTGCTTAAGAAGACCTTTACCTGTTTAAATAGTTAAAGAGGTAGTCTTCTATCACTCGTATCGTTATACACCACCGTTGATGGATTATATGCAGTAAGATTACATACATTGAATAAAAGAGTTAAGGTGAGTGCGCGCGCAAATCATATAAGCGGATACGTACGATATAGCCAACTTCTGATTAAATTGAAGGAAGAAAAGAGAAAGAACTTGAGAGGATAATTCATGGAACAAAACAAGAGGCTTATCTCCGCTCTATTATTGGGGATCTTAATGACCAGTTTGCTTCCTCTACTCGGCACATTTACTGTGCAAGCCACAGCAAGCTCCACTAAATTCTGGGCGCTGCTGGTCACTGCTGGGAAAAATCAGTTTGATAATGTCATCTATGCTGGGGGGGACTACATGTATCACGTTATAAATGAACACTACGACTTCGATGGTATTTACTACCTGAACAATTACAATGGCACTATTCCTGGTGTCAACGCCACGGCGACCCTGGACAACACTAGATCTGCGATCACAGACTGGCTTTACAACACATCGGGTCCAAATGATGTGATATTCATGTACTTCAACATGCATGGCGGAGGATACTATGATAACGAAGGAGGAGGTCCCCCATATTATGAGGCGGAGGCTAACAATGAACATGGCGGAATACCTGACAGCGACGGTGATGAGGTCGATGACAATTATGATGAAAGCCTAGGGTTTTGGAATGGATCTGGGTGGGACAGGTATTTGGACGATACCCTCGCTGCAGATATTGCTGATCTGAGCGGTAACTACTCTAAGCTGATCTTGGTCACTCAATCGTGTTACGGAGGGGGTCTAGTGCATGACATACAATCAAAACCACGCAATGAAAGCAGAGTAATCTTGACTGCAACCAGTGAGACCCTAACATCATACCTAGACCTAGACACCTGGAAGGAGCCGCCA
Organism: Candidatus Bathyarchaeota archaeon; assembly: GCA_020354575.1. Lineage (GTDB taxonomy): Archaea > Thermoproteota > Bathyarchaeia > Bathyarchaeales > SOJC01. The sequence continues at coordinate 538,040 of CP070649.1, forward strand.
GAAGAGGATGGGTATCCTGAATGGTCAGAGGCCTTCATCGACGCTCTACACGGCAACAACACGTATTGGGATTCGAATCAACGAGAGATTGTTCATCAGAATGACACGCTAGATGACGGCAAGATTCGCCCTGACTGGAACAACGATGGTCATGTGACCATACATGAGGCATACAACTACGCATTCGCGCGTGACGATGGCCGCAATGCAACGCTTCTAAAAATAATGATAGATGCACTTTTCCCCGAGTGTCCAAGGTATATTGTAGGGGAAGAACCTCGGATCGATAACGGTTACTTAGCGTATAGTACCTGGTTTCCAAGAAAAGGAGAACGCCTCTTAACCGTTCAAACACGCCTCACCAACGGTACAGAACTGGCAGGCGTAGAGTTCTGGATAGATGACGATCCAACTGTTTTCAGTAGCCCCCGTACTATTGAGGTTCCTGTCGGGAATCACACGATTGAAATACAAGACTCCATTACTTATGGCAACTACAACTACAGCTTCCAGCATTGGGACTACAACGACTCATCTGACAACCCCCTAAACCTTAACATCCTTGAAAACATCATATTGACTGCCTACTACGCTGAATCATCACCACCAGGCGGCCCGGGTGGATGCCCCTTCATCCACGTCTGGAACAGCTACGAATACGTAATCGACAACAACCTCTTGCCTTACTCAGAGATCCAGGGCGGCACAGATGTAGATGACTACTACAGATTGGAACAAAATCTCTTCGTCGATAAGGGCAAGCTCAAGCTAATGATCAGCGAGTTCGAGCAGGAACACTCATATCTCGATCGTGTTCAACTACTAGCTGTAGAACACGAATCTGATGTTTCCATAGCTGTCAGTCCTCGTGGGGAGATCCTAACCTACAAGGAACCGTCTCCACCTGCCATTGCTATAGACAACAACAACGAAGATGTGACCAGTGTTCTCGGGGCAATTGATGGAGACTACTACGAGGGATATGCAGGAGACTATATTCTACTTGATTTTGGAAACATAGACGTCAAGGATACCGCAAAGCTTGTGATGAGAGCAGATTTACCACCCGAGGCCGGAAAATGGTCGGTTCACGTTCAACTTCTGAACGGTACTGGAGGCTGGGAGACCGTTGCCATCGTAGTCCCCAGAGTATATTGGGCCACCGAAATCGTTGATCTACACGATTATCTCCCAGACACTCTTGATGAACTCAAAGCTAGGCTTTACTTCACCGCGAATCACAAGATTGACTATGTAGGCATAGACACGACAAAGCAGGACGACTTCGAACTATACTACGCAAATCTCGTATCAGCTCGACACTCCGTTCAGGACAATGTAAAGGAAGAGTTGCACGCAAGCGACTCGGTCTATACTGAACTGCTTCCGGGTGAATGGATAGAACTGGAATTCACTTTGCCCGAGAACGTAAAGCACCAAAGAACCTACATCCTCAAATCCGAGGGGCACTACCACACAATGCCACCTTGAACGTGTGCGGACAAGTCCCACTCGTCAAGAAGAGTACCCCCAAAGCCTCCCTTTTTTCTGGTCGCGCGCGCGACCTGAGTCCATCAGAGCCAATTGGTGATATCTCCCAGAAACCCACTTTTTTAGAATTAAGGGTTATATTCTAGTAAAAAGTGTGATTGATGTAGTTTTAAGGAGTTGCTTAAGAAAAACATAAAAGAGTAAAAAATCGATTATTAATATCTGGGATTTTGGTTAAATTCGTTTTAGGTTGTTGCATTTATGTTCGGGGGGAAAATCTCAGAAAAAGAAACACGACTTTTCGGAAAGCTAATACGATTTTGTTCAACTTTTATTATAATTTTTCAATTCTGTATAGTAATTGTAATGGGTTGGGGTAATGGACCAGCTGGAGATACGTTTAGTGACAACCCTTTGGAGCCAAAATACGGTACTCATGATTGGATTGCTCAACATGCCTTAGATTTCTTAGATCCTGGAGAGAAGTCCTATATTGAAGCCAATTTGGATGTTTTTTTGCTTGGGACAGAAATTCCTGATAACGACAAACTTGTTGGAGGACTTAAGGACAACTCTCTTCATCTATTATTCTATTCTTCAGATAAATCGGTAATATATGATGGAGCAGCAAGACGAGCTTTATCTGAGTTTGACCGAGTAATAAACTATTTGAATTTTGAGGAAGAGGAATTAGCCGCTAAATATGCTGGAGTTATGTCGCATTATATTGCGGATCTTTCTTCTTATGGACATGTCATGGATAGTGATACGGAATGGGGTGCAGAAAGTAAAACCCATCATTCGAATTTGGAAGAAAAAATTGGAAAAATGACTACGAGTTACAGTGATAAGATATTCAATTCGGAGTTGACTTTTGATGGGGAGTTAACTGATATTAATGCATTCGACGCAGCAAAAAAATTAGCATATACAATCACATTTGGAGATGGGGAAGATATAAAAAATTGTACATGGATGGAAGAGAATTATGATTGGAACGATCCCCAGTTTAATGCAAGCGTTAAAGAATCTATTAATCTTGCAGTGAATGTTTTAGCGGATGTATTATACTCAATTAGTAATCAAGCTGATCCTGGAACTTACGAGAGGGCAAATCACATTGTTATAAGCGAAGTCTATTACGATACAACCGGAATTGAATCTGTAGAGGAATATGTTGAACTTTATAATCCCACAGATTATACAATAGATATTTCAAAGTGGAGGATTGAGACTGCTTCGAGAATTTTCATAATTCCCGACAGTTTGACTATTAAGCCAGCCAGTCATTTCACCTTGGCTAATAATGGAAATAATTTTCTTGCAACTTACGGTATATCTCCAGATGTGGGTAATCTTAGTACGCCTCTATCTAATTCTGAGGGTATTTTGACATTAAAAGATAAAAATGATCAAATAATCGACTCTGTAGAATGGGAAAAACCCTTGGATGGGTGGGATATCAAAACCTCGTCTAATGGTGGTAAAACAATAGAACGTGTACCAGTGGACATTGATACTGACACAGATAGTGAATGGATTAGTAACAGTCTCCAATCACCTATGGTGCAAAATGATGGTTCATTAGCAGATGCGGATCTTACTTTGTTGGCAATAGGGGGTGGAGGAGTGGCAGTTTCTGCCGGAATATATACGTATTATCGAAAGATGAAATCAAAAAAGAAAAAAATCTTTGTGTTTCGTTGTCCAACATGCAATGTAGAATTATTCAATAAACCCATTGATCAAGCTATACCAACAGAAAAAGAGATTATGGATTGCATAAATGGACATAGTGTTAAAGTTCCAAAATTCCAAGATTAAAAGGAAGAAGTATAATTTCACTTTTTCGAATTGAACATCATTTTTTCAGCGGGAAGCACTAATACTGAGGAAACCACTTAAACTTGAATTGCATACCTTTTTAAGCGAGAAAAAAATTGAAGAAGGAGGATTCTTAATGAGTAAAGAAAAAAGCAAAAAGATTGAAAAAGAAATACCTGACGCTGTTATTAAGGTTGAAAATGCAAAAAGTACAGAAACCGAGGTAGAGAAGAAAAAGGTTGAGGAAAGTGACGGAAAAAAGGTACAAATTCAAGGGAATTTAATACCATATATGTTCCTTTTCGTTATTGTTGCTGCAGCAATTTCATTGGGTTTATGTGCCACTAGGGCGTTTAGTTCTGCAACAGATATGGTTTTGACATTTTGGGTTTCATTTCTGATCGGATTGGGGGGTGCTGGCGTTTATTTATCTTTATATATAATGACGGAAAAGCATTTGAAAATATTACAGAATAAAGTAATTGATCATCTAGGATTTATGACATTCATTTTTCTTCTTTCAGGAGGTTTTGTAGCTGCAGTCACTCAGGTTTCTACAGGGCCTCTTCAGAATGGTGGTATTCAGGCAGTTTTTCTAGTTGGTTTTGGTTGGTTGGGGGCTCTTTCGGGAGTAGCAGGGGTAACGGAAACAGCAAATCTTAATCTTGAGAATATTGCACTAAATTTGAAGAAGCTTTCAGCTGAAAATGAAGCAAAAAGCATTGAAGGTTTGAAAAAAGAAAATATTGAATTGAAAAAGATAATAGAAGCACTTGAAAAGTCCAAGGAAGGGAAAGGCGAGACTGAAAAGTCTCCGGAATCAGGAGAGGAAAGCGGATAGTGAATAGAACCTATTGCTTTTTCGGGAGGTGAAATTGAGGATGGCTGAAGCAATAAAACGTGATATTGTTGACAATTACATAACTAATCACCGAGTCCATACTATTGACATAAACAAGACGGTACAGCAAGCAAGAAAGATGATGGACAATAATGATGTTGATTTTCTTATAGTTACGAGAAATGGTGAACCAGAGTTATTGATAAAGAAGTATCAGACAGTTCTTCCGAAGAAAGATGTTACGCTTGCCGACATTGCAGGAAATCTTAAGTCTGCTACAGTTGTTGATAGTGGTACCCCCTGGTTTGCAGTTTCCTCTAAACTTGCAGAGAGTACGGTATTAGTTGTTGCTGATAGAAGTGCAAAATCTATGATTCCGAATCTTATAGGTACAATCTCAGTATATGATATGCACTTTAAGCAGCGTTAGCGCGCGCGTACGAATACTTAGACACCAAATCTAGGGTTGGAGAATGTACAGCGAAATCTGGAGCTGGGAAAAATGCAAAAGCAAGATTAGAACGCTGAAGGGGCGGTTGGGGTTTCAGGAAACTCCAATTCTCAGATTCCTAGCATTGAGTCTTTCACTTGAAGATGGACGTATCTATGACAATCTAAGACAATCTTTCTCTCCGCAAATAGAACCAAGCGCATACTGTATCCTTTCTGGATATGCTGACGCGCGACCGATGCCGGAAAGCACGCGTTTGGTTTCATTTGCCCAACTGCG
>CP070649.1:543025-548726 GCA_020354575.1 Candidatus Bathyarchaeota archaeon
TGGTGTTGTCCATGCTTTCGATCTTGTCGGTACCTTCAATCGAACCGTCAGGCTTGATGTAGATAGGCACTATCTGAAACACAACCATCATGTCACCCCAGTTTGACGGAATCATGGTTTCCAAACCGCCCATTACAGGCCAAATGCTGTATTGAAAGGTGGACATATCAAAGCTTAAGAGTAACAATCCCAAAGTCTTGTTTTCACCAGCCTCTACGCCGATTCTACCATATGTTACATTGAATTCGATTGTATATCCTGTAGCTTCTTCAAACACGGACACATTCCATCCTGGGCCAGGGGGCAATGGAACCGTTCCCTCCGTCTCGAATGCAGTTCCATTTCGATAAGCACCAATCACTAGATCATCAGATTGATTGAAACTTGGACCACCATCATTACTTGTATCTAGGCCAATGTAAGCACCCTCGAAATCGGAGTCGAGAGTGGCGTCACTTATGTTAAATGCGATGTAGAGGTTGTTTGAATCGTGCTTCAGATGGACAATTGTGAAGTTGAAAGAGAGAGGAGTGGCGTCATTCCATTCGCCGGGCGCCATTTCGCCATCGATAACCGGTGTTGCCCCATCTAATACATCGACCGAATATCCCACTGCATGGGCACTTACCCTAATGATTATTAATAGACTGAGTAATTCGAAAGCTAAGACCAAAACGCGTTTCTTGATCATGGTGATCGTCTTGGATTTGTGAGTTTTGCTTTTATGTTTTGTGCAGAGATCTTTGTTTTAAGTGTCTAACACTTTCAGCGCAGGCATGCATTTCAAGTTCTCAGATGCACACGCAGTGAAACCAAGAGCCAAATAACTTTGAGTCACATCCGCGCGCGCCACAAATGAGAAATACTTTCAAGTAGTTAAGAAGACGAGTGAGATATGCCTTATACGAAGGTTACAGATAACACATTCACTAGTTCATTCTCTTCCATTATTCAAACTGGCGAGGCTGAACCTGTAACTACTTCCACTATGACTTGCATAGCATTATCCGATGAACTCGTGTTTGTGGATTGTGGTCTATCTTCAAGATTCGCAGCCAAATTTCGGAAAGATATGGAAGAAAAATTCCAAAGAAGAACCTCGCACCTCCTCTTAACACATCTGCATCGGGATCATTACTGGGCTATGGGAGCATTCAAAGACGTTAACGTTGTAGTTTCAAGGAGGGAGATGCCCTACCTGAAGAGAGCCCTTAAGAACATTGAATCTCGAAAAAAACAATGGGCAGGAAGGTACATCGGCAATAAGCCAATAGCAAAGGCCACAATGGGTGCAAATCTGTTTTTGCCAAACAAATGCGTCAAGGAGATGCTCGCATTTGGTTCAGATGAAGGAGTTGTCTTCCGAATTACTGGAGGCCATTCGGCGGGGTCAGCCTATGTATATTCACCTTCTGAGAGAGTTCTGTGCACAGGAGACAACCTGCTTACTTGCTATGCGCAACTTTTCGGAGACGGAGAAAAGATGCTAGAAACGTATCGGCATTGGGAAACGTTGAATATCGAACATGTGGTTCCAGGTCATGGTGAGGTAGTGAGTAAAGAATACATCACCAAAGTTAGAAGCTACTTTGAAGAGCTAATCTCAACCTTAAAAGAGCTTGTAGATAGGCAACTCGATCTCAAGAGCATTTTGAAGCACCCCAAACTCCCAATCTATTTCGGCAGAAATCATGCCAGCTGGATGAAAGGAAGCCGATATCATACGGGATGGTTGAACAATAGCATAATCTACTGGTACAACAAACTCACCACGCAAAAATGAAGTCGAGATGCAACGCGCACATGTGTTAGATTCCGTAAATTCTCACAATGTCGCCATCAGATAGTTTTCTTTTCAAGCCAAACATCGGAGTGTACTCCCCCACCAACTTCATCCCGTTGAACATTGCTGCGCTGTCTTTCATGAACTTGTGAAACTTCTGCATCAACTTTTTGTGTTCAGCTTGCTTTCCAAGCTTAACCATCCACTTATCAACCGTCATAATTGTCACCCTCTCACTCACCTCCTTCGCCCTGTTACAGTAATAGTTCTCCATGTTTGCGCACGCGCGCATTAAAGTCATAAGAGAACAAAGCATAGTTATTTATTGGTGATGAAGAGTGACTACCGGCGAGAAGGATTATTCAGATTATATTGAGCATATGTCGGGGCTTAATAGTGTAATTTCTGTCTTCGCTGGTTTTATATTTACAAGCCTGACATTGCTGATTACTTTGCTTCCAGACCTAACTAGTACCATGTCGCAGTTTACACTTTTCTTTCTAGCAGCCTTGTACGATCTAACAACATTCCTTGTAGGATGGAATTCTGTGAATGTTGTGTATTTTTGTAGAAATGTTCCACCTAGAACAAAGCAACTTAGCGCTTTTAATTGGCTGCTAATGTTGAGTTTTGATTTGAGCGGCTTGGCAATACTATTAATATTTCTTCTCTCTGGTCTCATCTATCTTGCATTGGCCTCAAGTGTTGTATGGGTATTATTTATCGTCGCTATTTTCTTCTTCACCTGGAAACCATTGACAGAATATCGCAAGACACGTGCTCGCATGCTCGCATGCTTAGGCGTGTTGAAAAGAAAGAGAAATATCTCGATTAGCCCCCCAACAAGCCAATCAAAAGAACCAACTGCACACATGCCTAACAACTTTTAGCTAAATACGCCCTACCTACACTAGCAAAAAGCATTTTTCAAAGGTTGAGTTTCTGAAAGCAGCTACGGTGCAAAAGACGATTGCCACGAGCACTCTTTGCTTCAAGTCGCCTATCAAAGCTGCGCGCGCATCTCTTCCGACCTCTTTGAAGTTCTTAAACAAGTCATAAAACTGCCCGCGTTTGAAATGAGAGGGCGTCACTATTTTTGTGGCGGTTCGTAAAAATTTATTTTGTTTCCCCAGGGATCTTCAAAGCTTGTAACTCTGCCGACCCCGCCAGGAAGTTGAAAAACCTCGTCAAAACGTACTCCTTTCACCCTCAACCTTTTCATTTCTTCTTCCAAGTCAGTTACGACAAAGCACACTGATGGACTTCCCTTCGTCTTCAACGCCAGTGAACTCCGGCCGCCTGAGTCCATCTCAGCCCATTGAATACTCTCCTCAGTAAACTTGTGCCTTAAGCCTAAAATGTCTCGATACCATTCAACCGCAGATTTCAGGTCGTTCACTACAATCGATACATTATCGATTTCTTTAATCATCTTACAATCTCCACTGCTGCCATGCCATGAACGACTCACTATTTATAATTTTTTGCACGCACGCTCTGGTAACGAAAAGGCTTAGAAAACTAAGCTTAGAAAGAGGAGGCTAATGCGCCTCAGTGCACACAATTTTTTAACGGCAGCAGTTGTTATTTAAATTATAACAGGTGGTTTGAGATGGAGAAAAAGAGCTATCAATACGGAGTTTGCGGAGTCTACTGCGGTCAATGTCCTAATGGCAATGGTAGAGTAAAGATGATTGCAGGAGAGTTGAAGCGACTTGTAGACACAGTTCGCTATGCGTGGCTTGAGCTGCCTGAAGTAAAACCGGGGTTCAAACTCAGCGAGTTCAGAAAGGGCCTAGAATGGTTTGCCAATGCACAGTGCCCCATGTGTTTAAATGGTGGAGGTGCACCTTGCGAAAATAAGAAATGTGTCAAGGAGAAAAAGCTTGAAAGCTGCCTTCTATGCGATGATTACCTCACCTGTAAGCACACGGAATATCATCGAGATTGGTATCCATTTGTTGTTGAGAACTATGAACGTGTTAAACAAGTGGGCTTTCACAACCATCTTGAAGAAGAAAACGAAAGAGCTAGAGCAGGCGTCGATTTAATGGGACACTTGGAACGAAGATGCTGTAAAGTCGTCAAGCTTGAAGAATAGCCAAGTGCGTGCGCACACGCTACTGTGCGTGCGAATCTCAAATAATGTCTTAAGCCTTTAGAGTCTATCTTTGCGCAGGTGCATTAGCAGTTTTTGGTAGGTATATACCTTATTTTTTGCGTTCTAAAAACACCTTTAGCTACTCATGGCATCTCGTAACAACTGATAAATGTTAAAATAGAGAACGAAGAAAAGGTGTGAGAAATGGACTCATACAGAAAGCGCGCGCGCGATTTGTCGTTGTCGAGGACCCAGAGTTCAAGCAAAAACTAGTTCAGACCATCTTTCCGATCTGGAAAAAATCCATGGAAAGCATGAAGGAGACGCATCCTGAAATTTACGAAAAAGTAATGAAGCAGTACGAGGCGATGGACGAACCCAAAGACATGATTTACCATGGTGCACCCACCATCCTCTTCGTCATAGGACTAGCTACACACGCTTGAGTTGTGCGCTTGCCTGTGAGAACATCATGATTGCCGCAACGTCTCTCGGTTTAGGGAGCTGTTATGTGGGATTCGCTGCCATGATCAAAGGCAATGCTGAAGTCGTACAAGCCCTCGAGCTGAAGGATGGTGAACGAATATACGGACCCATCGTGCTTGGCTATCCAAAGGACGAAGACGCACTCGCATTCGTACGGCCGAAGAAAAAGGAACCCACGATTAAATGGATCAAAAAGTCAACTAGCGCGCGCATATCCGTAGCCCAATTAGATAAAAAAGCATGACCGAGATTATCCCGCTAACTCCACAACCACCACTTATTGTTTTAATCTAGAGATTAGGACTGAAGAAGCCAAAGTAATTAAGACAATGATTGCACCCACCTGAGTTAAAGTGACAATATTTTGGTTTCCACTTTGCCCTACTGCAATACCTACAAAAGCCCAGATAATAACCAATCCATATGCAACGTCTTTTCTAATTACTAAAACTAGAATAGTAATCAACAAAGCAATGATAACAATCAGGGTTGCCCATGTTTCTAGAATTATCCCAAAACCATCCCACTCTACTGAAACCAGTGCGACTGAAACATTAGCTATTGAAGCTATGGTTATCCAACCCAAATACGTGCTAAAGGGCACATGGACAGTTAATTTCTCGCGAAGCTCAACTTTAGATTTACCAATATCAAGGCGTAGATAAATCGAAATCAAGCTTGCCAACAGCATGAACATAAGAATTACTGAAAATGTAAGATATTCGAATTGCCAGAGAAAAAGCCATACAATGTTAAAGACACTACTCAGAACAAACAAATAACCAATTTTCCCATGATACTCTTTTTCCCTTTCTCTGGGTAAGGCTTGAAAAATCACAAAAATCCCCAGTAAAACATAGATTATTCCCCAAATTGAAAACACATAACCCGCAGGTGTAATAAGAGTTGAGTTAGCATTGGAAATCTCTGCTGTATTCTTGCCTCCGAGTAATGTCGTGCTACCTGCTAAACCATTAACTAGAACCATTAAAAGGAAGGAAAAAATATTTGCCCATTTTAATGTAGAAGCTTCATCCACCATTTTCATCTCCACTTCCTTAATCATATTCTGCGAATATAAAACATACGCGCAGCGCACGCGCACCAACTACCATGAAAATGTATGAATGCAAAAAAGAGTTACTGAATAGGATACAGTGCACACACTAGATTTTCTTTACGATATCTTCAACAGCGTTCAATGTTCTATCTATGTGAACTTTTTGGATTCCATAATGTGTGACCATTCTAACTGTATTTTGGTCAAGAGTCAGTGCGAGCACCCCATTTTCCTTCAGCTTTGAAACGAATTCTTCGGATGTGATGCCTAG
>CP070649.1:548826-554266 GCA_020354575.1 Candidatus Bathyarchaeota archaeon
GATTGCAGCCAGCCTACAAGTAGGTGCTGCCGAATTTCTCACAAAGATGCTGCTATACTATTTTCATGAGCGCCTTTGGAACATGTCTCGATTTGGAAGAGACTAGGTTTTTGAGACTCTTGGTTTTCGCAGTTCCGCAATATTCATTAGTTTATAATAGATTTTGTTTCTTGGTTTCGCTTCAAATCTCATCCTCTTAGCGAAGTGAGAACATGAAGTAGTGATAACAATAACAAAAAGAAATAGATGATGTGGCAAAATGGAAATCTCGGTGATAGTCTGCGTTCACAACGAAGAAAAATTTGTGGATATGTGTTTGCCATCGGTAGTTAGAGCAGTTTCTGGGTACCAACATCAGATAATAGTTGTCGCCGATAGATGCACAGATAGAACGGTTGAAAAATGTGAAAGGTATGAAGTTGACGTTGTTGAGAAGGATTACCGAAAATGGAGGAACAGTTACGCTGAATCTTTGCAGCTTGGCTTGAAACATGCTAAAGAGAAGTACATAGCAATTATTGACATGGACGTAGTTATCCCTTTGGATTTCTTTGACGTTCTATTACCCATGATTAGGGGAAGTGTCATTTCTGTGTCTCCCATGGTTTCCACCTATCCGAGCGGAGTGTTGAACAGTATATTCTCGGTATGGCAGAGGACCTATAAGATAGCTCCAGTCGGTAGAGGAACCTATGGTATTAGACTTGTTTTGAAGGATGCGATGGACGAGATTGGCGGTTTTAGAGACGTGTTGGCGGTCGATACAGACGTCGACCTGAGGTTGGAACAAAACGGGTTTCAGAGCGTTTTCACACCGTTGATCAGTGTTTATCATATACGAAAGGAGACATGGAATTCAATTGTCAAGAAGCAGATAAGGGCAGGACAATCTAGAAGGATGATCAGGTATGGTTTACTAAAGACGCTAGCACATGCAGTATTCAGGCTTAGACCTTTTGTGATGGCAGGCTGGATCGTTGGAGGCGGCGAAAGGAAATGAGATTTTGCGTCGTATGCTTCGATTCGTTGTTGTTCCATTTAATTGTGAAGAAGACGCTACTGGAGAGTGTTTTGAGTTCTTAGGTAGTTCAGAGTTTGTGAGAGCACGCATGAGGGATAGCGTGGAATGAGGGAGGAAAAGAAGCTAAAGATCGTATATTTGAATCCATTTCTCAAAGACGATCCAAACAGAACGCAGTATCAGAGGCCAAAATATCTCAGCTTGAAGAGCAGACTGTTTATCTTTACGGGTAGAAAGACCGTTATCCCTGAAGAAATTAGAAGAAATGTAACAATCATTAGGGGGCCTTTGGACTTTGGGCGCACTAAGGTCTTGTATCAGCTTTGGTGTTTTTACAAAGTTCTGATGTTGCACAGAAGATTTCGTTTTGATCTAGTATACTCTACTTCTCATTACTTTTCATCGGTGCCGGCGTTTCTTCTGAAATTGCTGGGATTCAAGTGGGTCGCTGACATTTGGGACCATCCGGTATTACCGTTGCGAATATGGGAAGTAAGTAGACAGAGAAAAGTTAGGGGATTTCTAGGTTATGTGGTCGCCTTTATTGGGGTTCAGATTATGAAGAAAGGACTAAAATACAGTAATCTAGTAATTGCCGCAATTCACCCTTCCGCTTTGACAGAGTTTCACATTAGTCCGCAGAAGATACTGAAAGTCACCAATGGAGTGGATATTTCAATCACACAACCAGAGCGTCTGAAGAGGGAAAAGGTGAGGTTGCGGCTCTTCTATGTAGGTCCCGTTAGAGAAGCAAGAGGACTCGACGTATTGCTTCACTCGACCGCCATTCTAAAGAGGAAGAAGAAAAACGTAGAGCTTATCCTAGTAGGCAGCACCAGAGACGAAGATGAAAATTACTTGAATAAAATGGTTGAGAGATTGGGCCTAGAAAAGGATGTAAACTATTTTGGAATACTAGATCACAAAGACGTCTTGAATCTGATGGGAAACTCTGACATATGCATATTTCCATTTCCGAAGAAAGATGTTCTAGATTGCATTTATCCAATCAAAATCTTTGAATATATGGCCATGGGCAAAGCAATTGTGACTACAAGACTGAAAGGTGTAAGTAGAATAATCAAAGACGATGTAACTGGGCTGTTGGTTGAACCGGACAATCCAACAGAAATGGCTGATGCAATACTCAGTATCGACGAAAACCAAGCCTTGAAGGAAAGATTGGAAGTCAATGCCAGAAAAGCTTCCAATAGATATGATTGGAAAACAATAAATGGGATGATAAATGAGAAGCTCGCTGAGTTACAATGAATGGAGGAAATTGAGAGCAACTTATTCATCAAAAGGCAATTTTGCGTTCAAATGAGGGCAAGTCTAACAATAATGCTTTTTATTTGTGAATGCACGCACGTAATACACAGACACTCAAAGCCTTAAGGAAAGTTAAGGAATAGCAAAAAATGATATTGGACGTTGGATGTGGTGCAAACCCACGGGGCGACGTAAACTGCGATTTGTTTACTGGAATAAGTCACCACACAAAGTTTGAGATCAAGCCTAAACAAATCAAAAACTTTGTTCAATGTGACGTGCTACATTTACCTTTCAAAAGATCTACCTTTGACACGGTTACCTGTTATGAAGTTATTGAGCATGTAGACGGAGATAAAACCCTCAAGTTACTTTCTGAACTTGTTAGAGTATCCTCAGACAAGATTATCGTAACAACTCCTCATAGGTGGACTCCTCGCCCTCAAATGCATAAGCAACATTTCACAAGAACATGGTTTAAAAAGGCTTGGAAAAAGCTACATTGCGCACATTTAGCCTATGAAATCACTTCTCATAGATACCTACCTCACCCGTTTTTGCCTTTGGTCAGATTGCCCGCCCATATAAAGGTGGTAATTAGGAAATAGTGGTTCTTTCGATCAAGCAACCTCTTACTTCTTCTTTGGTAGGGAAGGGCATATTTTGGTCTACTGTTTAGAGCCTTTTTTCGCAAATACTCTTACCATAGGATTTTGATAATCTGTAGAAATGTGCTCTATCAAGAAACCAGCCTTTTCAATTATTTCTTTCATGGTTTTTATAGAAAAATGGAAGAGATGGTTCCAAAAGAGCATGTTCCAATTGCCTTTGAGTGTGTCGAATTTCAGGCAATCAATGTGGAATGTTTCTATGTATATTACCCCCCCTGGTCTTAAGAAGTTGAAGGCAGCTTTCAGGTCATGGAAAGGGTGATAGGTATGTTCAATATAGTCTTGAAAGGTAATTGCATCAACAGTATTTTTTGAGAAATCTAGTTTTGGTAATTCAACGTTGTAAACTTCCAGCCCAAATCTTTTTTTCATAACTTTACAAGCGTATGCATTCAAGTCATTTCCTGTTACTTTTATCCCCTTTTCTCTGGCGGTTCTTAGGAAAAACCCCACTCCACAACCGACATCGTGCAAGCGACGGATTTCACCGCCTAAGTAATTCTCGATATCTCCCAAAACTTTGTTTTCTCTATCCTTCAGACGTAGTCTCCAGAGAGGATAAGGGAGAGAATATTTTATGCTAGACGAGAGTGCGCAACCGTACTTTAACCTATTTTCCGTGAATTCGATAGCCCGGTCAGTTATTTGCCTTAGATAATTAGTCCAGACATTTTCATTTATTCTCGGGCTCGTAAACCACAATCCACAATTACTGCACCCTACAATACGCATTCCATCGGCTGTAACTAACTTCTCTTCAACCGATCTATTGCCACATATTTCACAAGCAGGGTGCTCGTCAAATGGCGAAATTTGATCTCTTAAGTGGTCATTCATAGTTTCAGTTGATGACACTAGCCCTAACCTTCTTACTAATTTCCAAAAGAAAGCTCCATATAGTTGGTAAACCCATCCGAGTGGATGCAACACGCGCACCTCTAATTCATGCATGAAAACGAGTGCATACGTTTGTCATGTTATGAACAGAGTCAGAAATACTTTATGCACGGTCGCTAGCCAAATCTCATAAGAGCGCGTGAACTATTGCATGGTGATGATATGTATGCGTCAACTTAAAGTCTTAAGAACAGAAGAACTTACAGATCAAATTTGCATTATCGTCGGCACACGACCTGGCATCATCAAGTTCTCACCCATAATACGGGAGCTTGAGGAAAGAAAGAAACCGTTCTTCGTTCTTCATACCGGACAACATTATTCGTATGAGATGGATAAGCTTTTTTTTGAGGAACTAATCTTGCCTCAGCCAAAGCATAGAGTTCAACACGTAAACCTAGCTCAATACCATGGAGAACAAACTGCAAAGATGCTTGAAGGCATTGAAGAAGCGTTGTTGAAGGAGAAACCGAAACTAGTCCTTGTGGGTGGCGACGCAAACACCAATCTAGCCGGGGCGTTGGCAGCAAGAAAGTTGCACATTTATCTAGGTCACATTGAGGCCGGTTTGAGAAGCGGTGACTGGAGGATGCCCGAAGAGCATAACAGAATTATAATCGACAGAATCTCAGACTTCTTATTTGCTCCAACTGAAGAGTCTAGAAAAAATCTAGTTGAAGACAACGCAAAAGGCAAGGTTTTCGTTACGGGAAATACTATCGTTGACGCTGTTGTCCAAAATGCTGCAATCGCAAGGACCAAGAGTGAGATCAAAGAAAGACTTGGCTTAAGAGGCGAGAGTCATTTTCTGCTCACGCTTCATAGGGAAGAAAACATCGACTTTAAGGAAAACTTGGCAAGCATTCTTGAAGGTATAGAATTAGTTGCCGAGGCCTTTGACTCGAAAATAATCTTTCCTATTCATCCTAGGACAAAGAAGAGGATCAGCTATTTCGAATTAGATCGTTTCATCAGTGGCATAAAGGAATTGGTAGTGATTGATCCAATAGGTTATCTGGATTTTCTAGCACTGCTCGAAAGTAGCAATCTGGTTCTTACCGATAGTGGAGGCATTCAAGAAGAAAGTTGTATCCTAAGGATACCTTGTGTTACCCTAAGAGATAGCACTGAAAGGCCTGAAACGGTTCAAGTTGGCAGCAACGCGGTTGCGGGAACACAGTCTGAGAGTATATTGGACAAAGCTAAGACTATGTTCAGTGTGAAAAGAGATTGGAAAAACCCCTTTGGTACGAATGTGAGTAGAAAAATCGTTGAGATAGTCAAAAGCGAATTGGCTTTATAGAGAAGTTCAGCCAATCTGGTCCTACTGTGCGCCCTCACGTTCGGTTGAATAAACTCAAAATGCTCTTGAAATGTTGAAGATTGAGCTACATTCATATTCTCATACATTCAACCAACAAAGGTAGGCAAAAGGGACTACTAAGAACCTGCAAGTCGTGAACCGCATGGTCAAGGAGGAGGTTAGACTCAGATATTCCGGTTTGATTCTATTTGTGTCTAGGTTGGTTAGTGCTGCAACCAGCTTGTTCTTTATCCTCATGATAACAAGAAACGTTAC
>CP070649.1:554366-559199 GCA_020354575.1 Candidatus Bathyarchaeota archaeon
GCTATTCCCAGATGCTCAACTAATATTCTTATTCCTATGACCATTAAGATCAAACCGCCAAGAACCCCAACCTTGTTCTGCAGAAAATGCCCCAACCTTACGCCTAAGTATACACCTAGAAAGGAAAGCAAGAAGGCAATTATTCCAATTATGATTGCAGGAGTGATTATGGGGATTTGGAGAAAGGAGAAACTCAGTCCAACAGCCAACGCGTCGATACTCGTGGCCACGGATAAGGCTATTAGTAAGACAACACTAGGAGAATCCAGAAGCTTCTTGGATTCCGCCATTACTGATTCGTATATCATTCTGCAGCCAATAAATGCTAAGAGTCCGAAGGCGATCCAATGGTCAAACCCTGTTATCAGGTCGTGAACATAGATACCTGCGAACCATCCGATTACTGGCATGATTGCTTGGAATGCCCCGAAGAATATTCCGATCTTGAGGGCGTCACCCACCTTGAACATCTTGGTGGCTAGACCATTTGTTAGCGAAACTGAAAATGAATCCATAGCTAACGCAAATGCGACGAATACAATAGTGATATCCATTGTTTTTCGCTCTTGAGACAGATTGTGGATAAGAAGCGTGTATAAAAATGATTTCTTAAAACTAGGGAAAAAGACGGTATTGACTGATATCGTCCAAATGAGGAGGGTTCAACCGAATTCATGTTAAAATCTCCTCAGGCTTTATCTAAGATTAGTACAGTTACTTAGATTCACTTTCTTACCTCTAAATGTGAAAAGAGTCTCATTGTGAACTATAAACAAGAACATATCCAAATATGTAGCTTAAATTGAAAAAGCGCCCTGGCTTAGATCCACACTCGGGTTCACACTCGGGAAACATGGCATATTGGGTGATGGAGCGCGCGATGTGGATTATTTTGGTCTATTAATGTTTTAGCTCACATTTTGGAGCATGTACAGTCATCGAAGGGTTTGCCACAGCCTTGGCATACCTTATTCACGATTGGTCGTCCACATTTACAGGGTGTACATCCACATGTCTTGCACATGGTATTCACCATTAAACCTTCGTCGCTTAGAGTTAATATGTTTTTACACGTATCCTCTTGCTAGTTAAAAGAGGGTAAGATTGTTGCGTTTGCCCTTCAACATAACCATCTTCCGGACAGGTGCATGGGCAGATTCAGGCTTTTTCTAGAACGTTGACTGCTGCGATGCACGCGCGCGCTAGGCTACAGCACTCGACTACCTAAGATGAGAAAAGAAGTTGCAGATCAAAGCGGAGGCTATGAAGCGACATGAGTATCTTATTGTCATGCTTAGGCATTATATACATCACAGCGCTTTGTGCAATGTTTAATAGCCAAGTATTTGGAAATTTGTTGAACGCGAATGCAAAAAAACAACCATAAGTGAAGGTATCGAATTTGATGGAATTTCCTAAGCCGAATGTCGTAATAAGCAAGTGTATCGAATTTGCAGAATGCAGATACGATGGACGTACAATCTCCAGTGACATAGTGAAGAAGCTGGCAGCACATGTACAATTTATTACAGTTTGTCCAGAGGTTGAGATAGGTCTTGGAACCCCAAGAAAGCCATTGCGACTAGTCTCAATTAATGGCACGATAAGACTTCTTCAAGTTGCTACAAATATCGATCTAACCAAAAAAATGAAGAGCTTTGCAGTCTCCTTTTTGGACTCATTGCCTGAAGTCGATGGTTTCCTATTGAAGGGTCGATCGCCTACAAGCGCATTTAAGGATGCACGAGTATACTCAGGTATCAACCCTGGAGCAGCCGTATTGACGAAAGGTCCTGGATTGTTCAGTCGCGCTGTTCTGCAAAAATATCCATGGCTTGCTGTCGAGGATGAAGGGCGACTAAGAAATCCACGAATAAAGGAACACTTCTTAACGAAGCTCTTTACCTTGGCAACCTTTCGCAAGACAAAAGAAGTGCGTTCTCAAAAAGCGCTTATGGAGTTCCACTCTCAGAATGAATTGCTATTCAAGGCTTATAACCAGAAAGAGGCTAGAGTGCTCAATCGCATAGCTAAAAATAAGGAAAGGGAATCCATAGAGAGGGTGATTGAAAAGTACAAGCAACACCTGTGCAATGTTCTGAGGCGCCCGCCAAGATGTGGGTCAAATATAAATGTGATGACGCACACTATGAGCTATTTCTCAGAAAAGCTTTCAATAGAGGAGAAAAGTTTCTTCCTTAATTCGCTTGAAAAGTATAGAAAGGGAATTCTTCCTTTAAGCGTTAACACAAGTATGCTACAGTTATGGTTAAAAAAATTTAAAGAGGATTCTTTGTTGAAGCAGACCTTCTTTAGACCCTATCCATCGGAACTAATGGATATCGAGACAATGACTGCATACTGCAATGGGAAAGACTACTGGCAATAAACTGATCACTTACACCCCGAAGTTCGGTCTAGAGTTTGCATTACTCAGGCTGGTTTTAATTTCGCGCCACAAACAGAGCATTTTCGCTAAATCTAGCGAAGATATTCCTCAAATTTCCTATATTATGTGGTTTGTTCTTGTTACTTGGAGTATATTTCCATTAGTGTGGGTTCTGGCACCAACAGGATTTGGAATTATTGCAGTGGATATTGGAGCATTGCTATACCTTGCTCTAGACATCGTAACAAAGATAATCTTTGGCATTTATGTTTCAACACGAGATTAATTTTACCAGCTGAATCTGAACTCTGAAATGAGATTCTGCTTTTCTGAAAACTGCAACGAATCTTATCATTTCTCCCAATGAATTCAACCTAGTGCTCACGCATGTTATTATGTGTTGGATTTGTCTCATTGGCTATACTATCGCTTTTGCCCTCTGATGCAGGTAACCTTGCGTGCAGTTGTCTTTTCCTACAGTAAACATCTAGCTTAATCGCATTCGGAGTTGTTGTATGCATCTAACCAATCTTTTAGCTTCAGAGCATTTTGCCTAGCTTCATCTTGCGGATCAGAGCCAAGTGGATATTCCAATAGAAATTCGTCAGCATCTTCAATTACCTCATCAATGTTAATTACCTCATCACAGTGGCAGAAATCCTGGCGAGCTCCAGCCAGTCTGTTTAGTTTTGCTGCGATGAGTTGGGCTGCGAGCATTTGAGTTGCGTCCTTGGAATTGGCGCTCTCCAGTATGTCGATAGCTTCTTCTTTCGTGTAATTCAAATCCCCGATTTCTATCCAATCTACAGGCCATGCTTCGGCGTGATTCTTCCAGTATCCCTTGCTGTGAGGATAAATGCAAGGATGTAGGATCTTGGTAGTCCAAGCTGCTTCAGCATAGAAGCTTGTTTCGTTAAGTTGTGCCCATGCTGTTGCGGTGTTTGTTAGGTTGCCTTCAATGCAACAGGGGATTCTGTAGGTTAAGTTGAAGATGTTTGTTTCACCTGCATTCAGATCTCCTTGCCAGCTGAAACCGAGTAGTTCATCCTCTACAATAACGTCAGTAAGATTATTTTGGCCAATGTTGTTTACTGTGATTGAATATTTAATTGTCTCACCTTTTTGTGCGTATTCTGGCCCAACTTTATCTATCGTGAGTGTACGCTCCGCTATTACTGTGACTGCTTGAGTAGAGCTCGAGGAATATGCCCCTGAGGAATCAACCGCTTCAACGAAAACCTCATTAACTAAAGGGTTAGGGTCGGTGTCAAGAACCTCCCTGTGGAAAGTGTAGGTTTTGCCTGTCATGTTTCTCGCTTCTAGGAAAGGAATGGTGTCGTTAAGTTCAAGCATAGGGTCAGTTATGTTGATGTTGTACAAGTCATAGTCTGAAGGATTATAGACTTGGATGTGATACTCAACGAAGTCACCTATGTATGCAAAACTGTCAGCCATCTTGAGCAATCCAATGCCATGCGAAGATGGTTGTAATTGAGTTGCGAATACATATACAAGTGAAGCTCCGATTAGCATAATTGCGGCTATCAATACAATGATTTTTCTTAGACTAATCATATTTATCACCTCTTAGTCTTGAGATGGATTATTTGAATATTCACTAACTTTTGTTATAGAAGTATGTTCTATATACTATCCAAGAAACTGGCGATTCACATGCCTAACTTGTCAAACACAAAACCCGAACTTAGTCACCGTTTGACAACGAGCGCGTAGGTAGACGCTTCTGCATGTGGGCTTTACATACTTGTAGTTGCATATGCGAGCGCGACCGCATTGGTCTGATATTGACAGTGTTGGATACATCCATATACTGAAAACCGAAAAATCACTAAGATAGCTTCCACTTACAAAAAAGCCGCTTAGATTGTCAAGCATAGTGTTGTCCTTGAGCATATTGTATGGCAACCATTCTAGGAGCATGCAGTTTTTAATGGGCACCTAGAAAAATATTACATTTTTGCGTTTGGATGTTAAATCATTCTGACTGACGATATAATGCTGGTACATATGTATTTTGCCATGTAAAATTTAGACTTTCATGTTTTATGCGATTGCAAAACTTTCCTATTAAGACAGGGTTTTTCCATGCTTTTTGGGGTTGTCGGACAGGTTTGATGGTGTTTGTCGGACAAGTTTATATTGCATATCCGACAAAGCCTATGGAGTTGTCCTACGGAAATGAATGGACTTCGCAAAAATTTGAGTTTTGCAAAGGGTTTTGCAATATAAAGTGTTGCATAACTATGGTCAAAAATCCATCAAGGCTACTGCGCGCGCGCATTAATCTCCATGTTGCAGACTCTGCGACCAAAATCCGAAAGGAAAAAGGTTTTTGCAAAGTCCCTCAAGAGTCAGCGAAGACTTTTCAACAAACAACGGAAGAAGATTTCAGGCAAACTCCAAAACCCACGCCTTGCAAAAAT
>CP070649.1:559299-564035 GCA_020354575.1 Candidatus Bathyarchaeota archaeon
ATTCTCTTGCCAAGAAGTTCTAATTCATATCTAAAACGATCAGTCACCTCTTTCTTCGCGTTTCCAGTGAGCACTGTAAAACGCCACTGTTGACCATTCTTCGCTGAAGGAGCAAATGTAGCAGCCTCGATCACCTGTCTAACCAATTCCTCCGGAACATCCTTACTCACATACTCGCGAATGCTTCTCCTACCCTTAAGGGCCTCATCTAGATCCATATTTAACGCCAAGTTACTAAAGGCAATCTGAGATAATCAATATTACTGCATGCGTCTCTGAGGAAAATATGCGCACAAACCAAATCATCATAATACAACGAAAAATAAAGCTAGATTGGCTTGTTTGAAGGCGGGATTAGGGTCTTAATTCTGAACAATCGGAGAACCTAAGATCAGCTCCTTCCTCACGAGCATTATGACGAACTCCTCTAGCTAATAATCTTTGTCAGTGGTAAAACATGCAAACGTGTAGTGTGCTAATTGGAATGGAGCTTTGCTTTAATGATTGTTCTTCTCGTGATCTTCCATATTGGATACAGGCTAAGGAGGAGGAGGATCAATACCGCTGAGAGAAGAAGCACAGAATAGAAAGCGACAGAATTTGCGGTGATTATGGGTTCAGGAATTAGGAAAAAGAGGTTCAAGATAGACCCGATGGAAGTGCCACTTAAGGTGCTAGCTAATAGAATAGCAAGTGTCTGGGTAATAACTATTTTGGCAACTGTAATTCTTTTAGCTCCTACTGCTCGCATAATGCCAAATTCCCTTTGTTGAACAGAGATTGCGAAGGTTAAGAAAGTATAAAGACAAATTCCCGCCCCGACTAGAGACAATAACGGAAGCCACATTATTAACGACCAAATATCCTGAAGAAAGCCCATATTTGCGTGCAGAATAGGATTGAGATCTAGAAGCTGGAAGTCTGTATCGATCAAATAGTTATTGAGCTGATCCAGGACTTGCGACTGGTTTTTTGAAGCTATTTTGAGGAAAAGGAGGTTGCAGGCAATGGGACAATGAGCCTGTACTGAATTGAGGTGGAGATATGTAACATTTCCGCTATTAAAAGGGTCGATGCATATACCAGTGATCCTATAGTTTTCCTCAGAAATTATAATTTCCTGGTTGAAGGGGCTTGTGAAGATTTGAGTTGCGAGATTGCTACCAATTAGAGCGCCATCGGAAGTATTGTCTGTGAGGGGGTCTCCTTCTATGAACCAGTTGGCGATAGCCTGTGAAGGTTCAATTCCTATAATGAAAGTTTGGCAGGAACGCCCTTCACCAACATATTGATATCCACCGGGATCATCTGGATTGATGATCACTCCATAGCCTTCATAAGCCCTCGTCTCGTAGAGTAAGCGCTTCTCACTTTTCGAAGCCCCAGAGATCTCGACAAGTTGATATATTAAGGATTCTGGCATATCATATTGAAGGCTTAGATAGTCGATGGTCTGTAGAGTAGTTTGCTCATGAAATCGTGTTAGCAGAGCAGCATAATTATCTATGATGTTTTTGTGGGCTACTAGAATTACATCGCGGCCTATTGCTCTTTCAAGATAATTTCCAGTTGTATCACTAGCTATTAGACCACCCCCGACAGCAATGGTAACAAGGGTTAAAATAATTGTCAGGCAGAGGTAGATGTTGCGCGTAGGTAGGGCCCGCCTCATAAGGCTCCTGAAAGCAACCCGGATTGTCAAGCCAAATCTTGAGAGGCTCTTTCCGCTAAACTCAGTCGTGCTACTAAACAAAAAGGATGGAGATAGGGCATCAGCAGGTCTCATTTGGATGGCTGCACCAATGGATCGCGCACCGAGAAAATGGGAGAAAAGAGCAAACCCAAAGAATAACACAAGAGTGGAAGTCAAATCTACGTGAACTACTAAAGAAGGGATCACGGCACAAATGCCTAGATAGGTCATAATCCCAGTTATTATTCCGAGAATGCACCCAATGAAAACAACAATGGATAGCTCTGTCGTAAAAATAGCGAAGACAGAGGTTGTTAGGCAACCGAAGGCTTTCATGATACCAATATCTTTGGTTCTCTCTGACATGGATAAGGAGAACAAGAAGAATGTTATCAAACCTCCTATCACAAGGTTGAGAATTATGACAAAGGCTATGAAACGAGAAAGTAAAAAGGAAAAACCAAAATCTTGGCCACTTAAAATCAAATGAATTTGAAATCCAAAGCTTCTTCCGAGAAGAAGAAGGAACACCGTCGAGGCAATACATGCAGCTAAACCTGTTATTGCTAGAAATGCCTGAAATTTCCTCCGGCTTAGATCTCTGATTGCGAATGAGATGGCGCTCAAGCTTGAATGGTTCTCCCATCTTTTATATGCACCACGCGATCAGCTAATTGCAGAATCTCTTTATCATGAGTAACTACTATCTGGGTTTTTCCAGCAGTTTTGAGCCTTTCAAATATGCTGATTATGATCTTTGAGGTCTTCATATCAAGATTACCAGTGGGTTCATCAGCGAGAATTAACAGAGCGTTATTGGCTAGGGCTCGAGCAAAAGCTACGCGCTGTTGCTCTCCACCACTAAGCTGTGAGGGAAAATGATTTGCCCTATGGAGAAGCCCCACCATCTCCAAGAGCTCCTTGGTTCTTCCTTTAATATGAGCTTCAGGCCACTGGGCCAACTCCATAGGAAAAGCAATATTCTCAGTCGTCGTTAGGGTGGAGATTAGGTTGTAGCTTTGAAAGACAAAACCGATATAAGCACATCGGAAAGTGGCTAAATACTCTTCATCACATTCTGTAAGGTTCTGACCTAAGACCCAGATTTCACCTGACGTTGGCGAATCCAAACCTCCAATGATGTTCAGCAAGGTTGTTTTTCCTGCTCCCGAAGGTCCACGAATTGCTACTAATTCCCCTTCTGCAACGGTGAAATCAATGTTGTCGATCGCTCTTATGCTGACATCTCCAATTTCGAAGCTCTTACAAAGCGAGGAGATCACAACAACCTGTTTCCCGCGGTTTCTCATTGGAGCTCTGTAAAAATTAAGTATCAAATCAAAGATAAACTTACCCAAGACCCACGCATATATAAAATACACATCCTCAAATCGGTAAAAGGGCTTGCATGAGTGTTTTACACAAGGTAAAACCAAACATAAGCAGTCAAATATATCATGATAAACAAGACCCCAGATTTCTTATCAACCTTTTTTCTTATCGCTAGGGTCAATAGAACAGCCGCTGAACCGATTATCGCATATACAGCTAATAATATTGAACGCATAGGAGATTCTACAAATACTGCTGTCGGAAACAGGAGTTGCCCTATTGAAATGGAAATAGTAGCATCAACAATACAGCTCCCAATAATATCACCAATCACGAGCTCATATTCCCTCTTCCGAGCTGCTGTTAGATCAACCACAAGCTCAGGAAGAGAGGTTCCTATAGCAACAACAAAGAAGCTGATGAAAAATTCAGGAATCCCCAACTCACTAGATAGAAGTATCACCGACTGCACAACCGCTAAAGCCCCAATAGCTACACCCACGTAGCTCAAAGCAGCAATTCCAAAATGAAAAAAATTCTGCCTTTTCCTCATCGATTCAGGCGCGACCACCCTTCGCTGTCTGCGCTTCGCCATATCTTTCCCAATAATTCTCCTAATAAGGAAAAGAAATATCGGCCAACTCACGATCATTAGAAAAGCCTTGACCCGGGTAAACCCAGTAACAGCCACGGAGATAACAAGCACTAATGCAAGAATCTCAAAGAAGCCTATGACTAAAACTTCTTTTCGTTTTACCGAAAAATCCCTTCCGAAAAGGGCTATCAAGCCTAACACCAACGTAATTTGAGTGAGAATAGACCCCAAAGAATCACCAACATCTATATCCCCATGTCCACTGGAACAAGCAACAATTGAGTTAGCCATCTCTGGCAAGTCTGTGCCCACAGAAACCAAAATGAGGCCTATCATCAAAGAGGAAATTCTTAAAGCCCGTGCTAAGTGCACAGAATGCTCAACTGCCTTATCGCTCGAAAGGGTCAGAAGTATTATGCCCGAAACAAGCACTGCAACGGCAAAGGCTACCCCCAGAACCATGAAAAGCACCCTGACCATTCAATACATGAAATAATAATAGTACACAGATGCACAATAATAAATTAGCGTGACTATATGTAACGATGTCTGCAGATGCGTATGCGACATCGCGGCGTATCATGCATCAAATATCAAGTTAATCGTTCCGAGCAATTCCATGGAGGATCCAGCTGGAGCCATGCTGATAAAGATGTATGAAAACCGTCGCGACACGTCGCAAAGTGTCGCATCTGCCTGCGACGTCGCAACACAGGTATTCATCGATATTCTTGGTCATATGAGGGTCTCATCAAGATATTTGAATGAAAGTTCTCTGATGACACCTTGATTCGTCACAGTAATAAAACTTTGAATATCTTCCAAATACTTGCCCCAGTCACTTCTGAAAATCCCTAATTGTTGAGCATAATGCCGATAGTCTTTGTGTAACGCAATGATTAGTCCTGTTAATCCCATTCCCTCTCCTGGAGATACGAAAATTGCATTGGGGAATTTGTTTACATATTCTCCAACCTTTTCTATCAATTTACCAGAGATGACTTCTGGATTCATTTTCACAAACGTAAATGCCATGATTTCGAAGCCTAGTTTTCTCCAATCTGGAAAGATTGAATAGCTCCTAATCAATCCCTCTTGTTCTAATTTTATACGAGT
>CP070649.1:564135-568783 GCA_020354575.1 Candidatus Bathyarchaeota archaeon
GCAAATATGTACTTGTGCATGTTAGAAATCTTATTATTTCTTGTCATGTGTTTTTGAAGCTAATGAACGAATATTCCCTTCACTCAGCCATCAAGAACTGGTATTCTTTACCAAGCGATAAATTTGAGGCAAAGATAGATGATTTCATAGTTGATATTGTGAGAGAGCCTCTTCTGATTGAAATACAGACCAGAAACTTCTCTGCTATTAAGAAGAAACTTATGAAGTTGCTTGAAAATCATGAAGTCCGACTAGTTTATCCTATTCCACAGGTAAAATGGATCGTTCATGTTACAGAGTCAGGGGAGATTGTTCGAAGGAGAAAATCCCCAAAAAAAGGTCGATTGGTTGATCTCTTTTATGAACTAGTAAGAGCTCCAAATCTGATCAAAGAGGAGAACTTCTCGTTGGAGGTTTTGATGATTGAAGAAGAGGAAGTCCGATGTGATGATGGTAAGGGAAGTTGGTGGAGGAGGAGAGGAGTGAGCATCAAAGATAGAAGGTTAATGAATGTTCATCGCAATGTTCTTTTTCGGAATGGAAAAGACTTCCTTAACTTCTTACCCAATGATCGGACAAAGCCGTTTACGAATAAAACGTTGGCACAACTGAGGGGAGTCTCCATCCATCTCGCTCGAAAGATCACATATTGCCTTAGAAAAATGGGTACAATAACAACCGTTGGAAAAAATGGAAAAGAACTGATATTCGAAGTCTCCCAATACGCGCGTTAGAAATCGCATTCAAGCTTTGATCCTAAGAAAACAAGCCCCGGCTCTAACTGCAATACTTGGGAATAGTAGGTTTTCGGCTGCTAAAAACATGAATGCAGAGGTGGAACTATTTTTTCTCCGATTTTGGTATTCCTATCCATTTTGGGGTCTTATTCATATATTCTCGATAGACATCACCGTACTCCTCAAGGCACCAGCGTTCTTCGGGAGCTATCAGGATATCTTGTAGGACTAAGAATATGGTTATCAGCAGCAGAAACAGCCATGAAGCACAGGCTATTCCTATGCCAACGAATATCAGGAAGGTGCCGAGGTAGATAGGGTTTCTTGACATACGATAGAGCCCTTTAGTGGCTGGTCTATCCAGTGGAGTATTCATAAGATTCGTCGCAGCAATGATAGCGAAAACTATACCGAACAGATGAACAAGGAGCCCAATGTATAACCATGCTGTGCCCAGCTTCAACGGTAAGAAGAAACTGTAGATAACGGGCGCCAAAAAGATTAACAGTGCAATCCTGTCGAGTTTCTTCTCCTTTTCATTAAGCGGAGGCGATCTTGGTCTACTAGACCTCTTCTGTCCCCTAAGACGATCAAGGACACCAAGGATAATAAACATCAACAAAAAGGAAAGTACAAGAAGCCAAGCATTCCATAAGCCTAGCTGAAATTCTGGTATAAGCGACATGATCTCCCTCCATTAGCGCAATACTCTTTCCAGATTTCTTTCTCATATCTTTGCATGCGTGCATGCATGTATAATCGCTACAGTGCCTATCTTAAATATGGATAACGAACTCACAGCTCTTGGCTCCAGAGATTATAGATTGGGTGATTTCAACTTCAACTGGTCTCTCAAGGGCAGTTTCGAATAGTTGTTTGTACCATCCAACAGAGCAGTGACAATAGGTCGTTGAATTAAATGGTTCCCGAGTCTTCTTAACTTGTCCACAGTAGCAATGGTCATACCCGCCTGTTATAGTGTTATCCTCTAGCTGGAGCCTACCTCCACCAATCCCGATTTCGTTCAGCTTCTTAATGAACTCTTGTATAGAATTGGATTCTAGCATCAATTTCCTAGCCTTCTTTCGTGTACTAATTCCACAGCATCTTCTGCCACACTGTTTCATAATTTCTCTAGTCTTTTCTCGACCCACCAGTTCTTCTAACCGTTCGATGGCAGTTTTGATCCAAGCTGCTTTCTTGGCAGGATCATTTGTAGACGTGTACTGTTCCACATCTTGCATGACAGATAGAAGGGTTTGACGGCTTGATTCCTTTTCAATTACCTGCGCTAATCTTCCAATCCTCCCTGTTGTAGGGATGTTCACTTTCTTACCATTAGAATTGTGTCTCAAGAATTTTACCAACTATTGATAAGTTGCTCTGCTTATTTGAATTTTAATTCGTTCTTTCATGCATGCATGCAAGTAGATATCTAGCTGCTTCGCAAGCAGGGTCATGGCATTTGTTTAGCGTGTACAGTGGGTCAAAGCTTAATGCACTTGGAAACCTAGGTTATTCATGATGAGGATTGTCGTTAAGGCGTGAAGCTCTGGTTTCTCCGAAACACCAACTTGCTTCTGAACCAGTTCCAAGAAGAAGAATGGGGCTATACGTTATTGCAGCTGTTACTGCAATTGCCTTAATTATAGTTCTGACTCTCTTCTCCGCTGGTTTCTTCGCCTTAGGGGCAGATGTGGAAATCACGACTTCCACACTACGGAGCGAGAGTGGACCCTCAAGTAACTACAGGTGGGTCGCAGTTGACGTCGGCCTGTATAACCCGGGGTGGAGTAGGAGACTAACGGTCTGGGCAGAGATTACCTGTCAACGAACTCAAGTATCCTATTCGAAGGGTCAGTACGTCCGCTTAGGTTTTAAAGAGTCAAAAGAGGTAACAGTTGATTTTACTCTCGACAATACGATAGATTATGGTGAGTTCACTCATCGTGCATGGGTAACTTACATCGAACAGGACTAATTTTCTGTCGCAGATAGAAATGACACG
Organism: Candidatus Bathyarchaeota archaeon; assembly: GCA_020354575.1. Taxonomy (GTDB): domain Archaea; phylum Thermoproteota; class Bathyarchaeia; order Bathyarchaeales; family SOJC01. Next base: position 566,881 of record CP070649.1, read on the forward strand.
CATCATAACGGAAGTTTTGTGCGTAGATCGAGTTTGAACCGCGATTAATGGAGAGATCACCCGATTTTTCCCGCATACCCCATTTTTCATATGTGTATTTTAGTATTTGATGGAATTTTGGAGTTCAGCGTCATCGGTTGAGTGTGTGCGCCCGTATGCATTCGTGCTACTAAATCGTTATTTATCAGGATTCAAAAATACAATAATGGTTAGCATATGAGCAAGCCACAAAGGCGCAGGTATTCGTCAAAACGCTTACAAGCAAAAAGAGCGAGACGGCCACAAAGTCGTAAATCACGCGTAAGGATCCTTAAACGAGATGGACGTGTCCAACGATTTAGCCGTGTTAAGATGATCAAGAGCATACGAAAGGCAGGAGCAACGCAACAAGAAGCGGACCTAGTCACGAAGCGCGTCTCAAAGCGTCTCGGAAACCGAGAAACCGTTCCCTCGAAGGAAGTGTCTAGTATGGTTGCACGATCGTTATCTCGTGTGAATTCAACCGCATCGCGAAATTATGTAAACCACCGAAATCAGAAATTAGCGTACACTCAACGAGTAAATCGCCTGTCCACTGAGATCACAGCCATCAACCAGCAGGTCAATAGTGTAACTCACAGAATTGAGAACCTTGAAGATCGAATTCAGAGTCTGCCGACGAGGATTGCCCGAATTCGACAAGCTAACTATCGTGTGCTAACCCACTTGGAGACGGATCAAACCTCTCTAGCCGAAACGTGGATGGAGCTCAGCCCGGAACTACGAAGGACCGCCAGTTTCAAGGGTGAAACCCTCCGTACACGAATCTGGGACCTTCAACAAGCTCTCACGTATAAACAAGGACATACCGACTACAATCCTAGTAACCTGCAAGACATCGAATCGAGAATTCCAGAATTACGCTTAAGTCTCTCGGAAATGCAGAGTTCCGTAATCAATGCGCTGACCCCTCTCGAAAAGAAGTTTCAAAGCATAGAAAAAGATCTTCGGAAGGCGGAAAGCACCGTCTCTATTCTGTCCCAAGCATCGTTTTCCTGGGAAGAAGGCGAAACCCCCATCATTGCTGTCAAAGCTAAAGATCTAACTAACGACCTCAATGGCTTCATCGCTTTGACTAATTTCCGCTTCATTTTCGAGCATGAAAAGGAAGTTATTTTGAAAAAAGTCCTCTTTGTCGTCACTGAGAAGAAAATCGAACGAAAGGTCGCGGTTCAAAAACCCATTGGAATGGTCACCCAACTTGTTCATGGGAAAGTGGGCTTTTTCAAAGGTTCTGGGTTATTCGTTGAATTTGCCCCGGAAAGCGGGATCCCTGAGATGAAATTCGACACCACTGGTCAGGACGCGAGGTGGGTGACGGAAAGTTACAATTATATTATCTCGGGGGAAGCAGATGAGGAGCTAGCAGCTGTCGCTCCAGCGGCTAAAGCAACCCAAAAGATGCCGCAACTCGTTGTGTGCCCTGTCTGTGGTGCTCCTTATCATGAAAAGATCTATCGAGGGCAAACTTCCGTCAACTGCAAGTACTGTGGGGCCATAATCTCCATCCAACAATGAGACGATAGCTAGCTATGCATATATGCATCCTCAAAAGATGGGTCAACATCAGAGCCACCCATGATGCTAAAAGGATTATTTGAACATCTTCCATTATTTGATCACCTACGCTTACACGTTATGTCCTATAATGCATACATCACTGTTTTGAAAACCCATAAGTGCCTATTTTCTGGTGAAGGCTCCAGTATTGCCCTTGGTTATAGACGAAGGGAGTCACTTTATCAAAGCTGATTCTTCCTTTCTCGTTTAAGATGGTCTGGTCAACATGAACAAGGACGATTTCTCCAAGAAACAAATGGTGCGTACCCAAAGGGATCTTCCTTCTAACGATGCATTCGATATT
>CP070649.1:568883-573441 GCA_020354575.1 Candidatus Bathyarchaeota archaeon
GTCAATATCAACATAACTCCTCATCAGCAGTTCAACAGGGTGGGAGACAATCTGTTATATAATCTTGAAATAGAATTCCCTGAAGCAGCTCTAGGGGCAAAAGTCTCAGTCCCCACCCTCGATGGAAGCACAGATGTAAAAATTCATCATGGAACGCAACCTGGCGAGATAATCAAACTTAAAGGTAAAGGGATGCCCAGACTCAGAGGGTATGGAAAAGGTGACCTACTAGTCCGCGTCAACGTTCGAATCCCAAAAAAGCTGAATAAGGAACAAAAAAGACTAATCGAGACACTGGCACAGGAACTTAGTCAGAATCGCTCAAAGAGCTAAACGAACCTAACGATCATCGAGATTGTCGAGCTGCAATTAAAGTTGCATTACGTGGATGCAGATTCTTAAGTAATTTGAATCTCTTCTCCTTCCTGTAGAAGCAACACCTTAATTTTTGAGTCTGTTTCCACTTTCCTTCTGAATTCTTCAGGTTTGGTGCTCCACCGATGCATGGGTATTGCAGTTTTAGGATTAATGGCAACAGCAGCTTCTGCAGCATCGACATTATCCATGGTATAGGTATCGCCGCTAGGAAGTAAAGCAACATCAACATGTCCAAGTTGTCGCATTTCAGGAATGAAATCGGTATCTCCTGCATGATAGATTGTCTTATTTTCAATAGTTATTAAGTACCCAACTCCAAATTCCTTAGGATGATAGGGATTCCCAGGCGATCGGAAGCGTTTAATATTATAGGCTTCAACAGCTCTGATTCTGATTCCGTTAACTAGCATCTCTTCTCCAGCTTCTAGCGTCTTCACTTCTCCACCAATCTTTGAAACACAATTCCTGGGAGCAATTATCACTGTATCCTCTCTCCGAGTATCATTGATCTTAGAAGGCTCACAATGATCGGTGTGTGAATGTGTAACTAGGATCAAATCTGCTTTTTCGGAAGTTTTACTATGCTTTTCCAGGTCTATATAGAGAACTTTTCCTCCGCCTTTGATTTGAAAACTAGCATGCGCAAGCCATTTTATAGCCACAGGCATTTCACATCATACTCCGTTATGGTTTCCCGATTATATTAACTTTAGATTGTCAAAGGAGCGGAAAATTTGGAGATAAATAATAAATTTCGCATATATTTTTGTCATTATGCTTTGCTGCTCCAATAGGGGACACATCTCACTACTGGATTGTTGGTTTTGTACAGATGAAAAAAGTCTCCTCCTTCTCCAAAAGCCTCACCATGGTCAGAGGTAACTGCAATTTCATCATCCCCAAACCTGCTTATGAAATTGCTAATGGATTCCAAAGCCCATTCCAGATTATCTCTGTAAAACTCTTTGAGCCTTTGCGGATTATATTTTCTCCAGTAAATTTCGTTCAAGTCTTGAAGAAAGTCGAGATTGAAGCTTTTTTTAAACATCCAATATGCAATCCTCAATCTTGAAAAATTCAAGTCCGAAAATGACATTAGCTCCCTGAATAATTTCTCAAGCATGAAACCTAATTTCGGATTCTTTTTTACACCTTTTAAATCCGAGTAAGTTGATGGACAAGGAGCTTTCCTATAAGGAAAATGTGGTTGAATGAAGTGTATTATCAGCCTTCGGTTTGGATGAGTCTTTCTTGCTTGAATGCCTATCTTGGTCACTTCTTCAGGTAAAGCCGTGCCAATTTCCCAGTTCCATCCAGATAACCAAGCATCATACACTTTATAGAATTTTTTAGTTGCGTTGAAGTATCCCCACGCGATATTCCTGCCGTTTATTCCTGGATGTCCACTAACATAGACAAGGTTGTTGTTTTTTCTTCCATTAAAAACTGAATGTAGCCAATCAAATGTATCTGAAGCACCAATTCTCTTATGAAGCTGCCCTGAAGGTAGATACTTTTTGTAGACCTCCTTAAATGTATCATATCTGCAAGCATCTAGAATTATTGCAACATCCCACTCTTCTTTCATCAAAGTCAGACACATGATCGTCCGTTCCTTCATGGAGCTTTAATCTAATATGAAAAATTATGACTTTTGGCTAAATCCATACAAGGCTCCTGCTATGATCAAGCCACCAAACACTATAATAATCCAAGGCCAAAAATTGAAATCTATGGGTAGTAATCCAGGCAGTTGCGAAAGTCCCCATAGAATTATTATGACACCAATAAACAAACCTACAATTGCACCACCATGGGGCAACCCAAAACATTCGCTTTCAACGCGTCTGCCACTCTTAAAGCGTCTACTCTCCGGTCGAATCATTTGCAAAGACGCCCCACATTTGCTGCAAGCTTCGGCATTATTCTCATTCTTATGACCACATTGGGAGCAATAAACCAAGTTTGCCTTCTCCAATATTCCCTCATTCAATTTGCTTTTAAAACTTTAGGAATGGAACGGCATTCATTAATAACGAGTGTCAACCTTAACGGGTCTTCCAAAAAATGGGGAAAAGTCTGAAGGTAGCAAGAATGCAGAAACCCTTGGATCAAATCAAATTGGTGATTCACTCAGGCTACTCATCTGAACTCAGTAAACTTAATAGGAGACAAGTCTTACAACCATGTAAACCCACAATATAAAGGAAAAACCAAGCATGCCCCGATTCAGACAAACAGCGGATATTCTAAAACTCATGGATAAAAAAGAAAATATTCGAGACATCGGCATCATCGCTCACATCGATCATGGCAAGACTACTATGACGGATAGTCTTCTCACTGAGGCTGGTTTATTAAGCCCAAAAATCGCAGGTGCAGCCAGAGCTCTTGATTACCTCGAAGAGGAACAGAAGAGAGGTATAACCATAAAAACCGCCAACATCAGCCTTCTCCATGAAGAAAACGGGACATCCTACCTAATCAACCTAATTGACACTCCTGGTCACGTTGACTTTACAGGGAAAGTCACTCGGGCTCTGAGAGCCATAGATGGCGTGGTAGTGGTTGTCGATGCGGTTGAAGAAGTAATGGTCCAAACTGAAACAGTAACGCGACAAGCCCTTAACGAACGCGTGAAGCCGGTGCTTTTCATAAATAAAGTCGACCGCCTTATCAAAGAGCTCAAACTTGGTCCTGAGGAAATTCAGTCAAAACTATACCGTATAATACGTGATTTCAACAACCTGATTGCCCTTTATGGTGACTCTGAACAAAAGGAAAAATGGAAAGTAGACCCAGCCAATGGCACAGTTGCCTTTGGTTCAGCCCTCCATCGGTGGGGATTCACAGTGGATATTGCCAAAGAAGAGGGAGTGAAATTCAAGGATATAATAGAAACTTACAAGAACGAAAGGGTTGAAGAGCTTGTAGAAAAGCTCCCGTTACATAGCGCCATATTAACAATGGTCGTTAGGCATTTACCAAATCCCGTCGATGCTCAGAAATACAGAATTCCTAGAGTCTGGAAAGGAATCATAGATTCAGAACTGGGGAAAGCCATGCTCAATGCTGATCCTAAAGGCCCCACAATTATGTGTATTACCCTCGCACAAATGGATCCTCATGCTGGACTAGTGGCTACAGGGCGTTTATTTTCGGGAGCTGTCAGAGAAGGAGAACAAGTGTACCTTGTGGGGGCCAAAAGAAGTTACAGAATACAGCAAGTCTCAATGTATATGGGTGCTTTCAGAGAGGTTGTAGACCAAATTGATGCTGGAAATATAGCTGCACTTCTTGGGCTTGATCAAGCGCGAGCAGGGGAAACCTTGGTTAGCGTCAAGAGCAAAGACGGAATGGTGCCCTTTGAACGCATAAAATATGTTTCCGAACCAGTTATCACAATTGCAATTGAACCTAAACATCCAAAAGAGCTACCTCGCCTTATCGACGTTATGAATCGTTTAGCAATAGAAGATCCTAACCTTGTGACACATATCAACAAAGAAACTGGCGAGTATCTGCTGAGTGGTATGGGTGAATTGCATCTGGAAATCGCAGTTAAGTTTCTCCGAGATTACGCTGGCGGAGACTTGGAAATAATCACATCCAAGCCATTAGTCGTATATAGAGAGTCCTCGCTGTCAAAAGGTACAGTTGCCATGGCGAAAAGCCCTAACAAACACAATAAATTCTGGATACAAACTGAACCTCTTGAAGAGAATGTTATTCAGCTAATTGAGAAAGGTGACTTGGCGGAAGAAATGGGAAGAAAAAGGATGGGCCCAGTTCTGAAAGAAGCAGGTTGGCCTACAGCCGAAGCGAGAAACATTTGGGCTCTTGAAGAGCACCGAAATGTTCTGGTCGACTTGACAAAAGGAGTGCAATATTTACGTGAGGTTAGAGATATGCTGATTTCAGGATTCAGATGGGCATGCCAAAATGGTCCTCTGACAGAAGAACCCATTCGAGGATTAAAGGTCAAACTTATGGATGCTTCGCTACATGAGGATCCAGTACACAGAGGTCCAGCGCAGGTTATGCCTGCTGCCAGACGAGGCCTTCTTGGATCTTTCTTGTCATCAAATCCCGTCATTCTTGAGCCAGTTTACAAAATTGGCGTATCTGTATCAGCCCAGTGGGTCGGTGAAGTCTCTGGCTTAATCACGAGAAAACGGGG
>CP070649.1:573541-577842 GCA_020354575.1 Candidatus Bathyarchaeota archaeon
TCGAATGGAAGTGCTTTCTGCAGAATGAAGTGCTTTCTGCGTTTGGCCAACTCTACAATTTTAGTTGGGTATTTAAGAGTGATTAGAAATACCCCCTATCGATTATGGAACTCTTGGTTGCCCTTCATATCGGAGCTGGAATTCCTGGCCATTATTAAAGCCAATCCCAAAGCATTCCTTTATCGCCAAAATGTTTTGCCCACCGCTCCCCAAACAATCCTCTGGGGTGGCCTCTCGGTTAAGCGACGGCAGATTCCTGCAAAAACTTTGGCATCTGCAATTTTTGAAATCATTGTGGACATCCTGGATACATTAGAACAGGCTTATGCAATCGAGGTTAGTGTGGAGCTTCAGGAGAGTCAGATCTCCGTTAAGATCAGCCCTATCGCCGCCTCCTTTGTCGTCGGATCAGAGGACTATACAATTCAGATTGCCACGCATGCTCGAACTGAGAGAATCACGACGTTCAAACGACTAATTCATCAGGCGGCAACCATCGAAACGGGCTATCGGAGCTTATTACTTGGAGATCAACGGCTTCAGGGTTGGGATCGGACCCGTCTTTATTATAGTATGCTGATCGATAGTGAGCTAGACGAAATCAATACTATTTCACTTTTAACAGCGCTTCAAACAGTTTTGGTTAAGTTTCTTGGCCAGGAAATTCGAGTGGACTCTTTCATCGGAAAGCGCGAATTAGAGATCGTTGGACGAATCAGTAGACGGAAAGCAACTTCTTATCATGGCTGAATCGTTCTGCAGCTTACTTTTTCAAGAGTCTTCTTCCTTTGATTAGTGACACATTTGATGTATCCGAATAAAGAAAGAAAAACTCATTCTATACAGAAGTACTGGCAAAATTGCCGTAACTACTTTTGTTTTGGCGACATATTTGCCATAACGGGAGTCTTTAGTGACATATCTATCGTAATGTCAATCTGGGCTTCTTAATATAACTAGAACAGAAGTTAATGAATATAGGGCGATATACCTTTCTAGCAGGAATTCCAATGAAACCTAAAAATAGGATTAACTTAAGAGATAAAACAGAAGAAGATTATGATTTTATTTATAATATCCTGAGAGAAAACATGTTAGAGCGTTATATCAAACACTGGGGCGGTTGGAGTGATGAAGAATTTAATAAAGGCTATGGGAGAGGTATAGTAAAGATTGTTGAACAAGAAGGAGAAAAAATAGGTTTTTTACATTATGAGATCCTCTCTGACCATCTTTACATTCTCAATATTCAGTTAAAATCTTCGGTACAAGGTAGAGGTATCGGAACTTTTCTTATGAAAGTACTTGAGAAAGAAACAAAGAAGAATGCACTCAGCAAAATCCGCTTACTGGTTTTTAAAGATAATCCTGCCTTAAAATTTTACAAAAGCCTAGGATATATCAAAGAAATCGAAAATCGAGAAGCAAGTTTAGTTCTTGAAAAAATAATCTGAACAAGTCCATCGTCTGTTATGATCAATATGTCGCTGGGATATGGCATTTATGTCACTGACAATCCTTCAAAGCGGGCTGATTTACTCTAAAAACGATAGAATTGCCTTATTAACTGCATCTGGGGCTTCGTTGTGAACCCAATGACCATACTCGGGGAAATACTGGATCTTGCAGGAATTTTCAATCTGCTCCTCTAAGCCGACAGTCAAGGATTTGTCAAGGGCCACATCTTTTTCTCCCCAGATCACTAGCGTGGGGCATTTTATTTTGGGAAATCGCTGGATCAGGCCCGCTTGATAGTCTTCGGGCATGGATAAAATTCGCGCAATGTTCCAATTTGCCCGGTAGTAATTGATGCTCGCCGTCAATGCTCCGGGTTGCGACCATGCTTCCACATACAAGTGCATGTCCTCTGCATTAAACGCTTTCTTGTCACTAAGAGACCCGAGTACCATGTTTTGGAGGACTTTGTAGTTGTTTCTACTTAATATCTCTTCAGGGACCTTTGGAATTTGGAAGAAGAACACGTACCAGCTTTTCTGGAGTTGTTGAAAACGCATTGACCAGAATGCCTTCAAAAGTGGGACTGGGTGGGGGCAATTGAGGATAACTAGCTTTGAGACTTTTTCTGGAGCCATCATTGCCAGATTCCAAGCAACCGCGCCCCCCCAATCATGCCCAATAATAGTTGCGCTAGTCTCTCCTAATGCATCAATGAGCCCGCTAATATCTTGGACAAGGAGAGAAGTGTCATAATTCTCGACGCCTTCGGGTTTGTCGCTTTTGTTGTAGCCCCGCAAATCAGGGGCTACCACTCTAAACGATTTGGCTAAAGCCGGAATCTGATGTCTCCACGAGTACCAGAAGTCTGGAAAGCCGTGAAGTAGAATCACCAGTTTGCCTGAACCACTTTCCACGTAATGAAGCTTAATATCCCCGACGGTGAGATAGTCGTGCTTCCAGGTGTCTTTAATTGTGAAATCCTCCTAATAACTGTGAAATTGGCTGCTTGCTGATCGATGATTTTTATTCTTGAATCTCTTAATTGTTTGGCCTTCTGGCAAACCACCCTTTAACTGTTGAGTGGGGAATCCCCAATGCGATAGCCATGGACCTCAATGCCTTTAGAAATCTTGTAGCCCTTCACCACCATTTCGAGAATCTTGGGGAAAAGGATATCGCCAACCCTCAAAGGAGGCTTGCGGATTGGTTTTCTTAGAGCATTTATAAAACCTAACAGCAACTTTAGCGAGGTCTTTTGCAATTTAAAATCCGGGATGACTAAGTTGAGCTCTTCCTTAACTAATGAAGCAAGAGCCTTGATATCATCTAGCTTCTCAGCCTCTTCTACGCTTTCGAAGATTGCCCACCACTTTTCATAATTGGAAACCGCTTCATCCATCAGCTTTTTTCCTTCTTCTTCCCCGTTAACACAACCAAAATGGTTTAGGCTGATGCTTTCAACGGGTATTTGTCTCAATTTGTCAATTGAAGCATAAAAATCGTCTTGATTCCAAAATGGGGGCATGAAAGGAGGAGCGAAAAGCTGGTCGCCCCACTTATTTCCCAAAGCACAGCCTACAAAGATATTGCTGTTTTTTTCATCAAGAAGGGCAATTTGATCGATAGCATGTCCCGGTGTGTTGATGACTCTTAAACTAAGGCCATCTAAGTCGATTATTTCGTTCTCTTTGAGTGGAGAAACATCATTAATGGCTTTAAAACGTTCTTTGGGGTCAAAAACTCTGTTCCAAGACTGATCTTCGAGCAGGGGGATGCCTTTTTCGCTCGCAAGAACGGTAACGGTCTTTCCCTCTCTTTTTGCCATTTTTCTGATCAATGGAATGCCTTGACAATGATCGTAGTGTGAATGAGTCAAAACCACGTAATCAGGTGGAAATGCGTTCAGCTCTTTTAGAGTTCTAATAATTCGGGGTGCCACGGCGTGAGGTCCAGTATCTATGAGACATTTCTTGCCAGCTTCAACCAAATAAACCGCGTTGGCACCTGCTATTCCCTCCATCATCGTGTCGATCAACATCGTATTCTCATTGACTCTTCCTTGCTCTCTTAAAGTCGTCATAATGATCCTCACCTGGAATTTGCTCGGCCATGGAAATTACAGACAGCTAAATATACCGAGAATTTTCAGAACAAAAAAATCTGGGACTAATCGAGTTTTTTCCTCACAATGATCTCCCAAAGATCATAGGGTTCCAGATACGTCTCTTCGACTTTGAAATACCCAAGTTTCTCATAAAAGTCAATGGCATAGGGATTCGCTGAGATTTGCGTTGTCGTGTGCCCCTGTAAGCGTGCTAATCTTTCCAGATGGGCAAGTAATTGCGACCCTATCCCCTTCCCTTCGTAATCTGGATCCACAAAGACATCCATAATGAGATTGCCATGAATCGCGGCAGTGCCAACAATTATGCTGTTGTCTTCTGCGATGAAGATTTTCTGGTTATGAATGGGTTCTTTGAAATATTCTGGCTTATACTCAATATACAACAGTTGAACGGTCGGCTCTGGGTAATCCTTGCTAAGGGATTCTTTGACTACCCTTCTGACTAAATTTGACACGCTTACAGCATCTTCAGGCTCGAAAGCTCTGATGGTTATCATTGTCAGTACCCAAAATGTGCAATTGGTTAGATTTCATCCGAGTATATATATTTGCTAGTCGCGTGCAGAAAAAAGCTTAGCCCTTTTTTCCGGAAAAATAGGCTTCATAAGGCGGTGGAAATTAAAGAAAGCAATTAGTGAAACAGAATCGCCTCTTAGGCCTTTCATTGATTTTGGTGGGTGAGATTTATGGCGCTTGATCGGTTTCTTGAAGAGCCTCC
>CP070649.1:577942-582189 GCA_020354575.1 Candidatus Bathyarchaeota archaeon
GACTCTTTCTGAGGTCTTCGGTATTCGCATAAGTCTGTCAATGAATTGCGGAATCCAACTTAACACTAAACAATATCCTTATGTGCTTTGCAAATGAAACATCTCACTTACCGTCTTACTATCGTCATTGTCCTATTTTGAATTAATGATACTTGAGAACCATTTTCATCGGCATTCAATGTGATATTTCGACATTCACGCATTAATCCATAAGACTTAAATCGTATTTTAGATTGCTGATAGATGAGGAGACTTGTCTCGAAAAAAGATTGCTATTATGCTTGCAGTAATCGTAATGGTGACTATTCCCATAGCGTTTTTTGGGATTCTCTATTATCAATTGTCAAATCTTGAAATGGATATTGACTTTGATATAGTGCAAGCCGTCGATTGGTTATTTGCTCTTCTTAACAAGCAACTTCCAGACATCACGGTTGCCCTTGTTATAACAAATCCAACATTTCTTCATCTTGACATAACAGATGTCTATGTTCAACTCTACATAGAGGACCAATACGTGTATGATACTACATTGGAGAATTTGTTTGTGCCAGCAGGAAAAACAATGTCGAAAGGTCTCACATTTTCTCTTGCTGAAGGTGTACAAGCGTACAATGTGGTAAATCATGCCATGAGCACCTATGGGGGAGAAGTGAAAGTTGGCATTGGCGGGCATGCGGTAGCACATCAACTTCTATTGAGTTTGAGAATTCCTTTCTATGTAGAAAAATATATAATGACAAGTGAAGGCTCAGTCAAATTTCAATCAGCCGCATGGGTAAATGCTCACGAGCAACAGGTTTCATCGACCTTCCCAGGAACTGAAGTCTATGTTCAACTTTCATTGAGAAATCCGACCAGACAACATACAGTCTCTAACACACTGGTTGTCGAAATTCGAAAGCATATTCCATTATGGACTGACGAAACAATGAAGGAGGAAGAGAAAAATGTAACATTATCATCACTCTCTACAACTACACTATCGTTCTCGTTTACGCCACCAAGTATAGGAAGATACCATTTTGATGTCTTTTTGGATGGCACAAAAATATATACACAACCTAATACTGTTCCGCCCAGACTTGAGGTTCTACTGTAAGATTGAATTTTAGCCCTTGCGCGCGCAGTGGACTAAGGTAAAATTACCTATAGTTGTTTTAGAGGAACTGCTTACCCAGTATTTTCAGGCAACTGATTGCCTTTCGAATAATTCTCTGTGCTTCTTTTGCCTTTAGTGGTTGTTGAGGAGCTCCGAAAGGGAAATGAACTAAATTATTCCGAAATTCATTAACTTCTAACATCTTAGAATAAGTGTGTTGTCTTATGAGCCCTGAGGCAAATAGAAGAATTATGATCTGTTGCACTGATCGCATGCGATCAAAGTTCTTAGGTGCTATCTTATCCCGAAATTGGTCTTTGAGGATTGCTATTCCTAGACCTTCAAAGAATGCGGTTGATAGCACTATACCTTTGAACCATTCCTTCTTTTCAATACAATCTTTTAGCACCTGAACAGGATTTTCGATTGCCCAATGTCTATAAAGCCAATGGACTATAACGGATAGCATGTCAGATCCCTATGTGTGATTCACTTCTACTCCATTAATCTTTGTGTTTCTTCTGCGCGTGCGCACAAAAAAAGAGGGGTTATGCGGGAGATATCGCCAGAGCGGAGTTACTAAGAATTTAGCTTGAGGAGGCGATGATATCTCCTGCAGTATTTTGTGCATGCAATTGCTTTCATTTTCAGATATGTCCATCCTTTCTTTCTAGATGAGTGGAGAAAGTAACAACCATCCTCCAATGATTATTTCAAATAGAATCGCCGCCAGACCACCGACAGCTGTAAAATCTTTGAAGCCAAGTTTTGCAAGTTTTATCCCAGTACTGAAGCCAACGAGAATGCTGGCAACAATTCCTACCCATCCAATAATTTGCGGTACAACTTTAGAGGTAACTAATACGATTGAAAAAGCGAGTGTACCAATGGACCAGCAAATCATTGCGAATTTGAATCTGGTATCTTTTGTTTTGAAAATGGAACGGGCTCGATCAGTCAACGAAGTTCTTTCAGCACCACTGGTACCAGAGTATTGTCTTGCTATATCGAGAAATCCCCAGTAGTTCGGTTCATTATAGAATTGGATCAAGCCTTCTCCTATACGAAAGATTGTCCAAACAATTCCAAGTATTAGGTTATATGGACTAAACGCAACAAACAGCAATAAGGTGAGTGCAATGACGCTACCATGTTCAATGAGCGCTAATATGATGCTTATTTGGAATCTCTTTGGATTTTTGTTAATCTTTTGCAGGTCAGCATCTGCGTCATAATCATCTTTTTCCATTAAATAGCCTAATGCCCCCATTACAAGATTCAAAACTAAAATTAGTAGAAAAAGAAAACCTGATATGATCATTTCGATAATCAAAAAGAATCCTCCATTTTGTTCTTCTATGCCTCTTCATTTGACGTGTTAACTATTACATTTAAGGTTCATAATATTTTACCTCAACAAGGAAATCCGAATTGACTACTCAAAAAACTCCAATGGCGGCGTCATTTTCTTCCAAAAATCAGGCTCGAAGACCACGGCTGAGTGATTTGGAGGTTGATCCGAGAGTTAGTTGTTTTGGTTCCCGGAAGTCCGCTAGAGTAGGACGGGTAGGACAAAAAGGGAATACAGTAGAAAATTTGCAGGCTTAGGATTCCAAAGACATGCTGTGCTGCTTATTCGGTAGCGCGCGCACAAGGAAACCCAGAACGGAAGGGATTCTAGGACGCTTTACGAAGGAAGTTGGTGAGGATTGTTACTATCTTTTCGGGGCAATCTTCCTGTAACCAGTGGCTGGCTTCGGGCAACTCGTAGCTTTTCGTGCGAGGATATACTTTCTTCCACCAATCGAGGGTTCTTTTGGGAAAAATTGGGTCTTTCATTCCCCAGATTATGATTTTTTCTTTGTCTCCTAGGAGACCCAAGTTCCGTTCAATTGAACGCATAGTCCTAGCGCTAGGATGGTCATCTCCAACTGGGATGTCCCTCGGAAAAGCGATGGCGCCAATACAAGAAGCCCGATTCGGGAAAGGCGCAGCATAAGCCCGAATCATAGTCTCACTTGGAGGTCCCTTCACAAGAGTTGCTGCAAACATCCGTGGAATGAACGTTGCCATATCGCCGAGAACATCTTCGTAAATTCCTTTCTCTTCCATGTCAGAAATCCAAGTTCGCGCGCCGGCTGGTAAGACTCCTACCCCAGTGTTCATAATTACCAACCGTTTTACCTTTTCAGGATGACCCGTAGCAAAACCCAAGGATATAGGACCGCCCCAATTTTGACAGACCAGCGTGATATCCTTCAAATCCAATTCAAGGAGAAGCTTTGTGAAGTTGTCGACGTGTTGAGCCAAAATGTAAGGCTTATCTTGAGGAACATCACTTTTGCCGAACCCCATATGGTCCGGAACTATCACACGGTTAGATTTGGATAGGGGTGTTATGAATTTTCGATACAAATACCCCCAAGTTGGTTCTCCATGAACACAAACTATGGGCTCTCCTTCTCCTTCATCAACATAATGCATCTGAAAGCCATTTATCTTTTTGAAGTTCGGCTTGAACGGAAACGTTCCGTCAAAGGTCTCGTTACGAATATGCTGCTTCAAGCGGACAGTCTCCGCCCACTCGTAACCGATGCTCGGTTAAATCTTTTAGGGTTATTTTTCTGATTTTGTTTAACCCCAACCGAAGGCCAGAGCTACCGTCAGGATGTCATCAACGCGAATCTTGAAGTCATCGTTGATATCGCATCTTGGATCCCATCTCAAGTATGCTCCGAGGGGATCTGACCCGAAGGCGAGCGCTGCACCTAAGGCATCGTCTATTCTGACCTTATGGTCCACGTTGATATCCTCTTTAATGGTACCGTGAATTATGTGGGTGTATGTATCAATGACGGTTGAGTCTTGAATGATTTCCATAGTGATGTTGTATGCTCCTTTGCATAGGTCAGACATGGTGTACGGACCTAGTGTTACTCCGTCGAATATGTTCACTTGCACATCGGTTTCGCATTGAGTAACGATGCCTTCTTCATAGATTTTCACGTCTACGGTCTTATTGGCCAGTTCTCCATCTTTCTTGTAGCCATAATTGGAAACGACCACATTGTACTCTATTGGATCGAGAATGCATTCTGTATCCTTATCCACCAAGGCGATGTATTGCGCATCAATCGCACATTTG
>CP070649.1:582289-586388 GCA_020354575.1 Candidatus Bathyarchaeota archaeon
TCTCCACATTCTATATAGTTGCCTTGCCCGCGTGGCATTTTGCAGTAGCCATGAATATTTTTCAGCGTTCCCTGTGTGGAGAAAGGTCTACTTCGCCCCACCAGTGGCCCATTTTCTTTTCTTTTTCTGTTTTAAAACGGGAAACTATTATGCCACATTCTATGCATCTGTAACTTCGCAAGCTTTCGCGTATGCCTGCCAAACGCTTAATATCTCCAGTTACGCTTCCGTTTTCGTTGGTATTGGCCCAAAAGAGCGAAGTCATCAGAGCTGTTCCTCTTATTGGAAGATCGGGTTTCGGAAAGACCATCCCCTTCTTCATTAGTCGCCCACAAATAGGACACTTAAACCCCTTGTCCTTCAAGGATGTGCCAAATCCTCCACATTCAACTCTTAGGATAGATAAGCACTTAGGGCTCTTATAACAATCCTCGTGTACGCTCAAAAAATGGGAAAATGCGGGAAAAATCGGGAGATATCTCCAGGTTTCCACCATTCTAGCCAAACTAACATCTGCAGGAGTAGACTGTTTTGGGCATGTAGCTATGGATTAGGAAGATTCGCCAAAGTGCTCCGCAACCTCTACGATATCATCTATGCCAACATAGCTATCTCTGTTAACATCGAAAATCGGATCCCAATCTGGATCACCTACTTGGGTTCCAAAATGTTCTGCAACAGCAACAATATCATCAACACCAACATAACCATCGCCAGTTACATCCCATATCAATGTGGAAGAACCTGTTGAAAAGTATCCATCAACAGCTATATGAGCGATAGAGTATTCAGATGAATTAATTAAGATTGTACCGTGCAGATCCAACAAGCACTCACCTGAATTCTCAACAAAAAAAGTGATAATGGCCAGCACTCCACTCCCACTTACTCCAGGAATACTTCCTATTAGTGTACAGTCCACGAGCATATGGCCAGCCGTGTTGTTTACTATGGGGCTCGGAAAGAAGGTTTCACCACCGGCTTTGAGAAATGCTCCTTCAAAAACTGAGGTTGCCTCCAAAAGGCTGCTATTCCATGCTAACCTGAATTCCCAGCCATATAAATCGGACACATTGGAGATCGTTATATTTACAATGAAGGACTGACCAGCTTCTTCTGTTATTGAAGAGGGAGATATACGGAGCACTGCAGCTGTGGCTTCTTGAAAAGAAAGGGAAACCAGGGCGCTTATTGAAAAGACTATAGAAAGGATGCAAATACAGCAAAGAAGGCGTTGAACGGTGACCTTCACTGTCCTTTCTCCATTTCTAACTAGAGTTTGCGTCATTAATTAGTCTTATTTCGATGAAAAAGAAGGGAGTTTCATGCTTCGATGTTTGCTGCGAGCGTTGTTAAGTCACCTATATCGATTCTGAAGTCAAAATTGAAATCCATCTCAATGTCGTAGCTCCCTAATCCAGGCATTGATCCATATCTCCTGGCCACCCGCACAAGATCATGGATGTCCACTTTGCCGTCTCCAACTCCATCACCATTGACATCGCAGATCTTAATTTCCCACTGCCCAACAGCGTACATTATTACGTCGCCACTCAACAGGTCAATTCCATCTATCCTCAGCTGAAAATCATGCCAATCGTTCAGGACACATAATTCACCTTCTCCTTGAATGATCAGAGCTTCCAAAGTCATTGAGAAGCCTAACAGATTGCCAGATCCATCAACATAGTAAGCGAATGTTACATTATAGACGTTCCAAAGACCGCTGATATAGAAGTCATATCCTGAGTAGTTGAGTTCTACAAGAGTAGTATCGATTAGTTTTGTGATGAAAAAGCTAATTGTGAAATTCTCAGTTGGAGGATGCGTGGAAACCATGGGTTGATGTTGAGTCCAAATTGCACGTGCAGCAGCCCATTCTCGTGATATGTCAGTAACATTCACCAATTTTGCATGGGCGCATATCCACCCAAAGGCAGGTGACGCTCCCCATTGGGTGATTCTGCCGCGCATTCTTACCCAAGTTTTTTGAATTGAAACATCTTCTGCCTGCGCAATCGCTGGAATGAAATTACCAATCGCTAGCAATGCAAGCATGAATACCGTGATTTTCTTGTACATTTCTTCTCCTCTTCTATCTAAATTCTTGTAAAGAGTGAAATAAAAGTCTTTTCAGGCATATTTGTTAATTCTATTGTTCATAATTGTTTATTTTTCATTAGTATTGTTTATTTATGTTTATTTTTTAAAAATAACCACAAAAAGATGCCATTTGATTCTGAAAATTGAGGTTATGGGACGGCTTTTTGGGAATGGCTTTCTAGATTTTGGATCCAGATCGCTTTAAATAAGCATTGCGAGATTATTTTTGTTGAAGAATAGACAATGAGAGTCATCGCTTCTACAATTCTCTGGTTGTTTTGTTGTGGATTGCTACTTTTTCCCACGGTAAAATGTGAGATACCGCTTGAGTATGCTATTGAAGTAGGTTCAGATGGTTTAGCAAAATGGACAATACAATGTTCAAGCGTTCTACAATCTTTTGAAACCTTCATCAGTAATGTTCAATCGCTTGTGAGTGAAGCGAGAATAGAAACAGGACGAAACATGAGTGCTGCGAGATTTGCCATGACCACAAATGTTTCAGGGTCCTATACAATTGTGAAATATCAATTTCAATGGACGATGTTTGCCATAAATGAAACTGATCGTATAAAAATAGGTGATGTCTTTGAGGTGGCGGGACTCTTTCTCTTTGGAGAGGGAATAGTCAACATAGTTCACCCTGCAGGTTACACTGTCGAGAGTGTAGTTCCCAAAGAACATGAAGCATCCACGCTTACGTTAACCTGGTGGGGAATTGCTGATTTCAAATCGGGGGAACCCAAAATTACACTCGTGCAAAAGAAGCCATTGACTTTCCTGGAACTACTTCAACAGAATATTTTTTCGGTAATTGGCATAATTGTCCTTGTAGGGGCAGGATCAGGGAGTTTATACTTTTTTCGAACCAAGAAGCACAGAAAGGAAATCGAGAAAGCAGGATCTCAAAGGCTCATGGAAGCGATTGGAGCTGAAGGAGATGAAGAAAGGATTGTGAGCCTTTTGAGGAATGCAGGAGGGCAATTACGCCAATCTGCCATAGCAAATCAATGTAGATTCTCAAAATCCAAGACCAGCATCCTTCTTTCAAAGATGGAAGGGGAAGGAAAGGTGAAAAGAATCGAGAGGGGAAGACAAAAAATCGTTGCGCTAATTGGAAAAGAGGAGAGAAATGCCGTTGAAGATTAAATCTGATTACAAGTCAAATAGGCAAAGGAGTTTTCTAAAATGAAGATCGCAAAACTGAAAGCAGCAATACTCCCAGCACTCTTGGTGATTTTCCTTATATCAATATCATTGATAAAAGCCACCGTCAGCACTACAGTAAAGGTTGAACCACACCAGAGCTTCGCTGAAGTTGGTGAAGCATTTACAGTTGGAATTACCCTCAACAATGTTGAAAATCTATACGGTCTTGAAGTTGAGATATTTTGGAACGCTTCAATTCTGAATGTTACCAAGATTGATTCCAGATTAGGCAGAGAATCACACGAAAATGGAGTGTTACATGAGATTCCAAGCACTGCGCTAGTTCAGATATATCAAAACAAGACAATCCAAGAATTAGGAAAACACATTATCGCAGCATCTTCTATAGCTCCAGCACCTTCCTTTAACGGAAGTGGAAACATAATGCTAATCACTTTCACGGTCACAAGCACTGGAACCTGTGACATACGTCTTGCTGCAAAGCTCTATGACAAGCCCCCGCCAGGAGGAGAATCCAACCCAATATCCCATTCCTACGAGAATGGAACTTTTGGTCCAACTTCAGACTCGGCATTTTATATTTATGCAGCTACAGCCATTATTTTAATAGCAATTTTCATGGGTTCAACAATATACTTCAAGCGCGCAAGATCATGAGAATGAATGCAGGAAAATGGGGGTTGTGCGGGAGATATCTCCAGGTTTCCACCGTTCTAACCGGACTACACTACCAGAGCCTAAATAATACTCTACTTTTGTTCACGATGTATGGCCAATGCAGCCAAAAAATAGGACGCAGAGGATTTGGTTTCCGTGACTCCACGTG
>CP070649.1:586488-590398 GCA_020354575.1 Candidatus Bathyarchaeota archaeon
ACTCACAAAGCAAGTCCATCAGAACGAAGGAAAGATTATCGCTCAACTCAATCATGCAGGCATGTTTAGCCTTCCTGACAAGGCAGGACCTTCTGAATACGCAGTAGGGCGTTCTAAGGCGCGTGCTCTGTCCTTGGACGAGATCCAAAATATTATTAAAACCTTTGGGGATGCTGCTGAGCGAGCTATAACAGCAGGATTTGATGGAGTCCAGATTCATGGAGCTCATGGTTATCTCATTTCCCAGTTTCTGTCCCGTCTGGCAAATAAAAGGACAGATGAGTGGGGTGGAAATTTGGAGAACCGAATGCGTCTCTTACTAGAGATTTATGACGAAATCCGATCGAGGGTAGGCAAGCAAGTTCCAATTATGTTGAAGATTAACTGTGATGATTTCTCACCTCGTGGTTTCACGATTCAAGACAGCGTAAAAGTAGCTAAAGCAATTTGCACACGAGGACTCGAGGCAATAGAGGTTAGTGGTGGAGGAGTTGGTCGGCAAAAAGAGTTACAGACTAGAGCACAATCACCCGATAAAGAGCTAAAGGAAGCCTCGTTTGCAGGGCACGCAGCAAAAATCAAGACGGCAACACATCCAACTCCCATGGCGCTCGTTAATGGCATACGAAGCCTTGAGTGTATGGAAACAATCCTCAGAAAGAATGTAGCAGATCTCATCTCCGCCAGCAGACCCTTCATCAGAGAACCAGACCTTGTCAACAACCTAAAAGCAGGACAAAAAGCAGCGACTTGCACATCATGTGACATCTGCAGATCGAAAGAAGTCTTCAGCAAGATGATGCTTCGCTGTCACTTAGACTAATCCAAGCCAGCATACACAACTGCCTAGTATTCTATAATTCTTGGCAAGTACTTAGCAAGTTTCACTGTGAAGGCGGCTTCGCTTGGAGTTGAAGCACTACCATCAAATCCTGTCCGCTCGACAAATTCTAGGAGCATTTGCCGCATCTCCTCTGAATTCCATTCCGCGATCTTGTCCATTGTGTCAAGTCCAGCATCATAAAAGAGCCTGGCACGTTTTTTTCCCAATCCAATGATTCTGGATAAATTGGAGAGTTTCACCAATTCCAATATAGAATCAAGGGGTACGCCGCTCTTTACTGATAGTTTCTCTCTGTCCGCTCTAGTTTTTCCTGCCTTTAGCATCTGCTCGGCAGTGATTATTCCTTCCGCTTTCAATGCTTGGACATGTTTCGGGTTGACTCCGAGGAAGTCCTTTAGCTTGGATTTCCTCACACTTTGGATCCCGATTAATTCGTTCGTTGAGCAGAACAGTTCATCGTTTTGTTTATAGGTATAGTACCGGTTGAAGACCCATAGCCAGATTTTCGTTCCTGTCTCCTTGGCCCAATTCACATAATTCTTTAGGTCTGAGGGAGCTGCGTCTTCAAGCTTCTTTCTTTTACTCTGGAGCAAATGTTCTTCGAATCTCTTCACGTTACGAAGATTAAACTCGATTTTGGTTCTGGATTTCCCAGTTTTCTTTAGGTACCTTCTGAAACCTTCTTCATCCAAGACTCTTACACTCTATCGGCAAACTATCTTAGGAAATCATCGAATTTCCAATAGTGTTCTTCTTCTTGTCGGACTATCTCTTCAAACATATGTCTGGTCGTGGTGTCCCCAAGTTTGAACGCCTCTTCAATGATTTTTCGATAGAGCAGTATCGCATCATTCTCCGCAGCGTGATCGAGTTTTAAGAAATCATCCGCAGTCTCACCTACTTTCGGAATTGGATCAGGAACCGTTGTCGTCTCTCCTTCGAGCAAGTAAATCCTTTCGGAAATCTTTTCAAGGTGTTCCATTTCCTGCATAAAAACCTCTTTTAGCAGATCGCTAACAACTTTGGCCTTGCTGGCTTCGGCGATAACTTCAAGGGCTGTGCTCTTCTTCCGCAAAGCCAACAAACTCGCCTTCTCGTGTTGGTTCGTATACTGTACTATAGCCGAGATTTCACTCGCAGCAGCCCGGTTTAGCATATGGAAGTAGTCGTCCGTAAATATCCGGCGCCATTCCGACTCGGGTAATTCAGAACCTTCTGGCTCGTCTTCTATATCCAAGTATTCTTGGAATTTAAACAAGTGCGCCTCTTCTTCCGCATAGATCTTTTCGAATAATTCGCGGGTTTCCCAATCACCATTGTTTCCTGCCGCCTCTATGATCTCGCGATACAAGGCAAGCGCCTCTTCCTCGGCTTCTACACCTAGCTTGGCAAATTCGCTCAGCGTGTTACCAATAATTGGCTTATCCGCTTTTGTCGTTGCTTTCCCACCAAGATAGTAAATGCGCTCCATGATCTCAGCAGCATGCTTCATCTCTTGAATGGCAAATTCTCGCAAAAGTTTCCCGAGAGCCTCATATGTAGTTTTATCTAAGAGGATGTTTTCCGGAATCACTTTCCTTATCAGTTTCTCCATCTTTGCGTGTTGTAGCATATATTGAATCGAGACTTGAAGCTCTCGTGAAACTGCTTTATTCAATAGATTTTCATAATCAGATGTTATTTTGATAGACATATTCACACTCCATCCAACTTCTGAAAACAGTAATGATATAACTATAAAAAAGTTGTCAACATCTCACTCTTATGCCATCAGACTTGCCTTTGAGGAAAATGGCATGAAATACTCGTGCATGTATGAATTATTACCGAATTTTAATGCTGCCCGTTTCTGTTTCTGCAATCAGTTTTCCCGCCCCTGCTCCAATGCGACCAGTACACCGACCGCCAATGAACCGATCATAACGCGCTTCAACCAATTCAAGATCGCAGGTAACCCTTCCTACTCTGGAAGAAGCGTCCACAGTTAGATCCGGCTTTCCTTGTAATACGATTTCAATTCGACCAACACTTGTTTTAAACCAGTTTTCACCCTTAGACAAAGCCCCATTAAATTCAATTGAACCCGCAGAGCTACGAGCAGTAATAGTACCAATAATGTTCTCCAAGTTAATACTTCCCGCCTTAGTTCTGACTTTAATTATTCCTTCACAATCACGAATCTTCATCGTTCCCACTGAGGTCTCTGCCTCAAGCTTGCCCTTAACTCCAGTAATTGTAATGGGTCCAACACTACTCTCAAGGTCAAGGTCAGCTTCTTCAGGTACTGCTATGAAAACATCTGCCTTAGGCCCCTGCGAGAAGGCGTACTTCGCCCAGTGAAGAGGATGAACTTGGGAACGACACTTAACAGTCACTGTGTTATCATCCTGAGAGATGCTACAGTCTAGCTCCTCTGGTTTCCTAAGGTCTAGGTCTACAGCTACTTCTCCTTCAGAACCTTTTTTCACCTCGACAACTCCTGGAGGCATAACAGTGACAATGATCTTGGGCTTGCCAGAAACCTTCAGGGTCTTGTGTGCTTCTATGGGTTTTGATGGGGCAGCTACGGGAGTTCCACAAGCAGAACAAAATCTGGCATCATTAACTAACTCAGCTCCACACTTTCTACAATAAGACATATTCTCATCCAACTATCCTTTCTAAGTTATAGGAAGTTCCCCGTTTATCTTTATAAAATGATTGAAATTCAGCGATTCTAGTTCTTAATTTCACTTCGAGAGGGTTTTCAAATGCTCCGCGAAGGATTTCTGATAGAGCTGACCAAGAATATTCAAGAATACCGTTATAATCGCAGATGTCAAGGCGAGATATATTAAGTTCCAATAGAGAAACAGCAAGTATCCTTCACAGACTCAAACAATACATAGTGTTGGCTATCCATTTGGTGGAAATTACTAGAGCAACTATTTAGATCTAAACCCAAACGCACGGAAACCGATAACTCCGGGATATGGGATACGCCATATATCCTTGATGAGAACAACCAAGATAACTATCTCTTAATCCTAGAATTTCCATTCCTCAGTCTACTGCTAATCTTCATAC
>CP070649.1:590498-594286 GCA_020354575.1 Candidatus Bathyarchaeota archaeon
TCGATTGGCGAAGAAAATAACCGAGATCATCGCCGAGGAAGAAAAAAAGGCGTTCAAGATCGACACGACAGGCATCACGGTAGTGGCTTTCCGTGATGTTCCCGTGCCAAACCTTTACCTTGGAACCAAACCCCTCGCCAAGGTTTTGGAAACCCTTCCCAAGGCATAGCTTTAGCAGTCAAGAAATCATCCCCCCCCTTTTTATTCTCTGAAAGTACCTACGCATGCACGCGGACACTTGTCAAGCAGCCTTTAGGCCTCTTTTACATGATAGCCTTCTTCTATGATGATGGCTTCCTCATCTTCCTTAGGCCTAATGATAACCGCATCTCTCTCTCTTTTCAGTATAGTAGGCTCCTGTTTATCGAATCGTGGGGTCTTACTCCAAATAGGCTTGTGGGTAGCGAGTTTGAGGAGGGCAGATGTGATACATGGAATCCAATGATACGTATACGCTGTTGTGATAAAAAGGAGAGGAACTAATTGCCAGAGAGGATATTCTTTTCTCTCTTTCCATAAGCCATAACCGATAAATGGAAAGAAGGAAACCCCGTTTGCAACACAAAACGCTAAGGGAAAACTGTTGTAAGTGTCAATTAGTCCAACTAGACTCATCCCGGACCAAATCCAACAAAGAATAACGAGAAAGGGCACCAAGATGTGAAAGAGATAGATCGAGATGTCGATCTTCTTTTTCAATCCAATTTTCAAAGCCCAGAATCTCGGATTGAGTACGAAGCTTACAAGAGCCTGCAGGGTTCCCCAAGCCCATCGCTCTCGTTGACGAAACATGGTAAGCCATGTTTCAGTCCCCTCTTGATGCACTGCTGTGGAATCGATGTATCGATTCTTCCATCTCTTTGCGATGAGTCGAACACCCATATCCAGGTCTTCGGTGAGAGAATCCTTCTTCCAATATTCCTGTTGCTCTCTGATAGCAACGGTATCAAGAGCAGTCGCTCGTACAAACTGGCCATTTCCGCCCAAGGCAACAGCCCCCGTGAAGATTGTGCGGGCATACTGCACAACTCTAGCGAACGCGAGAAACTCGATGTCCTGCAATTTAGCTAAGAAGGAAGCTTTGCGATTCTTTATACGAACCAGCGTCTGAACACCCCCAACACTCAGATCATTAAATTGAAAAGAGGCCTGCTTCAGCATATTAGCTTCAGGCAAAGCATCAGCATCAAACACGCCAATGATCCAACGCTGCCGAGGCCTAACTTCTAACCCTCGCCAACAGAGGAGAAAATCCGCGAACCCAGTATTCAGCGCTGAACTCTTTCCATTTCCTCCTCTCTCAGGCGAGATATTGACCAACTTTAAATTCGAATATCGCTTTTGAAAATTTCGCACCACCCGCTCAGTTCGATCGGTCGATCCATCGTTAACCACGATCACCTCGAACAACTCAGGCGGATAATCGAGACTCAAAATGCGTTTCAACGTCTTTCCAATGACCTTCTCTTCGTTATACGCAGGCACCAAAATGCTGAAATAATGCGCAACATCCTCCCCATCAACAACTTGTCCAGTACTAATCACAAACATCAAAAAAAGATTGTATGAAGTACAAGTGATCACGAAATAAACCGTCAAAAAGGTTGTATCCACTAATAGATTGGGAATGACCAAGTTTAATCCAACGGTTCCCACCAAAATAAAAAACGGGGCCACGAGACTAACTCCAATCGTCATGGCTAAATACGTGAGGTTAGAAATCGATCCCTTAAAGAAGACATTAGGTAAATTCATCCATTTTCACACTGTACTTATCTTTGCAGGTCGCTATGATGCCTGAATACGGGCTCTACCCTATCTGTTTGAATTTTGAATCTACATTTCAAGATAAAATATAAAATGATTTACGAATTGAGAATTTGTATCCGAAATTCAATCTTTAAGACATACTACTCATCAGCGCTGCCTTTTACCACGGACACGCCTTTAGCTGCATTTAATGTCCCATAAACCCGAGTATATTGATTAAGTTCAACTGTTGACTTTGAACGCACACCGCCTTCAATTACAGCATATTCCTTACTTTCAATATCTCCAACGGATTCCACAGAACCACGGATAACAGAGTTTGGTCCAACTATGACATTCCGACCGGAAATGACATTTTTTTCAATTTTCGTATTCGCACCGATTATAACATCTCCCAAGGCTTTCACCTTTCCTAGAATTCGACAATCATCCCCAATTCTCAGATGACCTTTGACTACGAGAGTCTCGTAAATGGTAGTTCCTGACGGAATTTCTACATCTCCCACCATAGCGGTCACATTGTCTCCAACATGGTATACTTGAGTCTCGACTTTTGCTGGAAACTCAGTTCTCCCTTCAATCTTTGACATATGCTTTGATGAGATTACTTCCTTTTCAGGCGTCTTGGCGACCTTGGCAGGGTCGTTGGATTTCTTTAGAGGTGGAGGGATGGGAAGTTTTGCCTCGCCTTCACCTGAAGCATGTTGTTCTTCTTCGGCACTTCCCAAGTTTTGTCTGTGAATGTCAATGAAATCCTGTATGAAGTTATTCGAAATCGTTCCTTCTAATCTACCTACAGTCACCTCGCCAGTGACGCCGTCTACTTTGGCAATCGCCTCTTTTCCAGTCTTTACATGCCGAAAGGTGAGTTGATACCTCGGACTGTAAATTATCTCGCGCTCAGTCAACTCAAATTTCTCTTTAATTACTTGTACATCTGGAGGTCTCTTAGCAATTTTTGATTGAAGAAACTTCATCATTTCCTCGAGCGTAATTCTGATCTCCGTCAACTTCATCCGGGCTTCTGCTAGTTTTTCTTCCGGGTGCTCTTCACAAGGAGCATAAGGCAGCTCTTCAGGAGCAACTTCACGGCGCATTTTATCAAGAACGAAGTACTCCTTATTCTCGTGACGAAAATAGGTTTCTCCATCGAGCTTAACCGTCTTGGGCTCGCGAGCTGAATACCCACGTACAGGCTTAAATTCCTCACCAAAAAAAGCGACCTTTCGCGCATTCCCTTCGACCTGGATGGTATGACTATGCTGCTTACAGTAGTCAACCGTATATTTTCCCCCAACAACGATGAAAGGCTCATAATATTTGTCGACAGAAACAAGGCGCACTTCTTCAGGCTGAGCCTTAAGAAAGAAGAACTTACTGAACAGTCTACCCTTCAGCCTTTCACCCAGAAGTCTCATCTTGTCAGGACCAAAACGCGGCTTCAAAACAGTAGTCTTTCTATCGACAATCGAGGTAGGCATCAACGGATTGTATTGTCCACTGTGCTGGATGGCTCAAGCCTCCTCTGATAAATGAATTGGGAAGTGCTGAGTGCTGGTTTGCTCAACCCAAGAAAGTCGAGATAGACTACTATCTAAGAAATGGGTATGAAACTCTTCGGTTCTTTTGAGAAACCAGACTTCAAGATCGCTAATTTTCTGCCTCATTTTTCTATCCCTTGGAGATACGACTCAAGGAGGCTTGCCAGTCTTAGTTGCGCCCGCGTTCCTCACCAGCGTATATTCTTATTTGAGTCAGAATCTTTAGCAATACTTATGAATATGTTATGACTCCCCAATTCATATTTCTAAGCAACATCTCAACAAGATGGCTGCACGCTAAGATTCCGAGTGCATGCATACACAGACACTAACAATTGATGGGAAAGCCCGTAAAACAAAGATCATTTTTCTTCGAATAAACCAATAGCCTTACCGATTAGCAGTCATTATTGGTAATTCATAAAGACTAAAAGTATCCTGTCCTCAAGTCCTACTCAAAAGTAATAAAACGGAGGC
>CP070649.1:594386-597865 GCA_020354575.1 Candidatus Bathyarchaeota archaeon
TTCGATAGAGCCTTGAAAGAGTGGGAAGCAGATCTTGTTAATGAATGGTTGTCCTAATTGCGCCGATACCTACCTACTCCATTTTGCCGGCTTCTGGGAGCGGGGGCTGATGGGGATTCCCCGGGCCAACCTACTGTATTTGAGCGCGCGTTGGCTGCATTAACAATTTAAGGCACACACACATGCATGTATTTGAACCCCCGGTATGCCGGAGATATCTCTCGCGCTCCCCTTTTTCTATGAAATATTCTTTTCAGGCGTACAAGCATGCAAAATATGGAGCACTAACATATACATATGCTAAGCTTTCTTTGATATGCTGTTAGCTACCTTTTTATAGCAAGTTGTTGAATTGGTCAGCTGGATTGATTCTATATGAAAGAGATGCTTTGGGATCTTTCCCAGCTTGTTGAGAACACTGATTCTGCATGGGTTCAAGAGAAATTAAAGTCTATGGTTGCTGAGTTTGAGAAATTCCGGGAACAGTATCATGGAAAGGTTGGAAGCTTGGGTGCAAAAAGCCTTCTGGAATTCTTGGAAATGAAGGATGAGCTCTACCTCAGATTTGAAGGGGTGGAGAAGTATTGTCGTTTGATGTACGCAGCTAATTCTCTTGATAGTATTGCTAAACAGCTTAATGATGCAGCTGAAAATGCGTTTATGAAGGTTGGTCAGGCTATAGCTTTTGTGGACATTGAGTTGAGCAAGCTTGTTTCTGAGACTCCATCCTTGATTGCTGATCCTGTGCTGGCAGAGTATAAGCATTATCTTGAAAGAATGGCCCGAAAGGCGCCACATGTACTTTCGGAGATTGAGGAGCGCCTTATTCTTATGAAGGATAAGAATGGCGTCAATGCTTGGGAAAAACTGCAGAGCGATTGGCTTTCGACGCGGACTTTTGATATTGAAATTGATGGAGAGATGAAGACGTTGCCATATGGGAAGATGCGTGGTTTGTATCAGAGTCCTGATCGTGATTTGCGGAAACGGGCTTATCAGACTGTTCATGAGGGGCTTGGAGATTTTGAGATTATTTGGGCAGGTGCGCTTCGGGCAGTTTGTGATGATCATTTGCAAGTTTCTAAGCTTAGAAAGTATGAGGATTCGATGACGCAGAGTTTGGTTGATAATGATGTTGACAAGCAAACTATTGTGAGTCTTATGAAGACCATTGAAAATAACGTGAACCTCTATCAGAGGTATCTTAGATTAAAGGCTAAGCTGATGGGTTTAAACAAGTTGGCTGACTTTGATCTGTTTGCTCCTTTGCCCCGGATTGCTGACATGAAATATAGTTGGCAGAAATCCCGTGAGGAAATTAGGGCTGCTTATAGTGATTTTGATAGAGAGATAGGTGGGTGGGTTGACGAGATGTTTGCGAAAAGGCATATTGATGGAGAAATAAGGAAGGGCAAATCGTCTGGAGCTTTCTGCTCACCATGGTTTGCTGGAAAGACCGCGTTTATACTACAAAGTTTTAATGAGAAAATTCGGGACATGTATACTCAAGCTCATGAGCTTGGTCATGCTATTCATACTTATTTGGGTTCGAGGGCGCAGAAGCTGAGTAATCTTCAGATTGGAAGTTGCATAGCTGAAACTGGCAGCATTTTTGGAGAGCTTCTGTTGACTGAGCGGTTGCTCGCTAAGGCTGAGACAAAGGAGCAGAAGCAAGCAATTCTCACGAACATTTTAGACGTGTTTGGCATAGCGGTATTTCGAGTTTCTGCTAGAGTTTTCTTTGAGCAAGACTTGTATAATGCTATGACGCAGGGTAAATTTTTAGATGGGAAAACCATGGCGAAAATGTGGGTAGCAGCTAGAGAAAGGATCTATAGCGATTCGGTTGACTGGCTAGACGCGATGCAGTGGGAATGGACACGCACACCACACTATTTTTTTGCAAACTATCGCTTCTACAATTATCCCTACGTCTACGCTAAGCTATTCGTCTTTGCTTTGTACAAGCTTTACAAGGAGCAAGGCGCAGAATTCGTCCCAAAATTGAAGAAGTTGCTAGCTGCGGGTTCGAGTAAATCTCCTCGAGATCTGGCTGAAGAGCTAGGTTTGGACATCACTGATGAGGCTTTTTGGGAGAAAGGTATGAAGCAGGCTGAAGGATTTATCGACATGCTTGAAGCCACACTATGACTCTGCATAAAAAAGTTGCTTGCATGCATTCGAATGCCTGAAAAGGTGACCTAAGCACGCTGACCTGCATTAACATAGTTCGATTCCTAAACTACGACAATTCTGTACTAAGATAGGGTTTGAACCAGCGACAAATGGAGATATCTCTCGCAAGCTCCCCCTTTTTTGTAATACATTATGTATTAAACAACGTGCTTTGCTTCATTGTTGGGATTGCATTAATAATTTTAGAAGAAAAGTTCCACGCGCTCTTGAGGATCGCGCCCGACCGCCTCGGCTTTTCCCTTAGAGGCCATTAAATATCGGGTTTCGCGCATTTCATATGGGAAGCGAGCGATCTCGTGGAAAAAGTTTCAATTAGGAGGTCAAGTCGGGCGCAGGTCGTCGGTTCAAATCCGGCCGACCCCACCACGAGCGGGACCGGCGCCGCTGCATCCAAGATTTTCAAGACGCTGTGGGAGCTGAAGAGGGGCGGCCAGTCAGAGGATACTCTGAAAGCTAAAGGCGACCGTCTAAGATACTTGGCAAGGCACGTGAATCTTGATGACACGGATGCCGTGAAAGGATACATTGCCAACCAGTCAAAATGGTCGAACGCATACAAGCAAGGGGTCGCCTATGCCTACAACAGTTATGTGGAATCAAACGGTCTGAAGTGGAACCTACCGCATTTTCGAATTGAAGATAGGCTGCCAAGAATCCCCACTGAAGAGAAAATCAACCAGGTCATCGTTAGAGCCAGAGGAAAGTACGTTCTGGTGTTCAGTATTCTGAGAGATACTGGAATGAGACCTATCGAACTTGAAAGGACCAGAACGAGAGACATCGATCTAGAAAGAGGGATAATTACAGTTAGAACAGCAAAGGGCGGAGCAGCAAGGAACGTGCAGATCAGGAAGCAGACACTAGCTTTGCTGAAGGAGTATCTTGGAAAGCATAATTTCGCAATGAACGACAGGCCATTTCCAAAGCGCAGGAAGATGACGGGCAGGTGGGTTCGGTTAAGGAATACAGTGGCTGCAAAACTGATGGATCCGACTTTCAGGACGATCCGCTTGTATGACCTGCGCCACTTTGCCGCGACGATGACCTACCACAAGACTAGGGACATACTCTACACGCAAAGGTTGCTCGGCCATCGGAACCTGAAGTCAACCCTGCGGTACGTCCAACTGATAGCCTTCAAGGATGATGACTACACCTCGGCTGTGGCAAGGACAGTGGAGGAGATTCGTCAGCTGATTGAGGCGGGCTTCGAGTACGTGGCCGAGGTGGATGGGGCGAAGGTTTTCAGAAAACGCAAATGATCGGAAAACAACGTGGGTGCA
>CP070649.1:597965-601435 GCA_020354575.1 Candidatus Bathyarchaeota archaeon
TTTTTTCCGGAAAAATAGGCTTCATAAGGCGGTGGAAATTAAAGAAAGCAATTAGTGAAACAGAGTCGCCTTTTAGGCCTTTCCTTGATTTTGGTGGGTGAGATTTATGGCACTTAATCGGTTTCTTGAAGAGCCTCCCCTTGAAAATTCATATCTTCAATTGCAGAAAGCCCTGGAAAATGCTAGTCTTAGCCGGAAAGCCCATTGGGGGCTTCTTCATCGGGCTATAAGAAGTGCCCGGCGATCGATTCCAAAAGAAGAAGAAATCACCATCCTAAATGATGCCGATGCCAAATTCTTTGACGATTGGCAAGTTCTCAAGTTTCCTATCGTGCAGGGAACGCTCCTCTTTCTTTTGCTTACTTTCGCAATTGAAATTGCCTATTGGCTTCTTCTGCCCATGATTACAGACCCGCTTTTCGCTGTCATGCTCTACGGAACCTGCAGCTATTTTGCCCTAACTTCATCCCATGTAGTTTTTCATTGGTTATTTGGTCGCTCTTTCGGCATTAAATTTCGCAGTTACTTTGTTTTTAGGTCGACTTTGCGCAAATCCCGTATTAGGCCGCTCGAGTGGCTCGCCCTGTTTCCCACGCCGGGCATCAAATACGATCTTAGTTCGTTTCTGAGAGCTGCTCCCTTGAAGCGCACTGTAATGTTTATTTCCGCCCCCGTCCTTCAAGGTGCGTGGTTTATCATCAATTTTGTCTTTCTCCTGCAGTATTTTAGCCTTAGGGATCCCTTACTGTTAGTAACGGGCCTTTTGACGGTTTTATTTCTTGTAGGCAACATACTTCCCAGCTACTTATGGGGCGATCTAAGAAAAGCCCGAATGGACTATTGAGTTGGAATTTGCTATGCCCCACGTCGTCGTCAATGGTAAGATTGTTGTAGAAGATCTTTTCGCTCAACTAAAGCCAATTTTCCTCAAAACTGACTCTGAAATTGTGAAAACGAAGGATTTCTACCTTTCACGTAGTAGGCACGCAATATTAATTGAAATGATCGCGATAGAGCAGGGAAAACATATCGAGTTCTTAGCCATGGTCAGCCAACGGGATGATGGCATAGTAGTCCGCATTGCTCCCCACAAAGATGTGGAGAAAACCACTGGGGTGAAAAGAGGTCTTGCAGAGATTGCCAAACAAACTTTAGCCCTTTTTGAAGACTCAGAAGTAGGAAAGACCAATTTAACTCAGTTCCTGAGCTAATTCCTGCACTCCCCGAGTCTCTTGGTAAGCAGGGCAAGAAAAATGCGATTAAGGTTGACTCATCTCCTATATCTAGATGCGAAAATCCCTGAAAATGATGAAGATTGTTGAAATTAGGCTTCGTGATGTGAAATTTCTTGAAATTGGGTTACGTTGGAAACGCATTTTCTTCTACAGGATGCAAACCCGACAAAAGTTTTCGATTAACATCTTATAATAGGGAAAAGCTTTTTTCGACAGTTAAGTCCAATTTAGAATGCATTCTAAAAACATTAGAATTCAATCAACGGAATGAATTGCTCTATTATCGCATTGCTGATTTTATCCCCTTCGCATCCCATCCAGTTTCATTAGCACTTAAGGAGATCTTAGATTTTTTTCAGGATGAATTGGACGAAATCGGTGCTTATATACGAAAACACAGCTTTAGAATTGCGATGCATCCAGGGCAGTATACTATCCTTAACTCGCCTAGAAAAGAGGTTGTCGACAACGCTACAAAAGAGCTACTCTACAATACTCTTGTTCTTGATAGAATGGGTCTTAACTCCACTGCAAAAGTTCAAATACATGTTGGCGGAGTCTATGGGGAAAAATCCACAGCTATTAGAAGGTTTATTCGGAATTATCTCAAAATGCCCAGCAATATCCAAAACAGACTAGCCATTGAAAATGATGATAGACTATTTGATCTGCAGGACTGTCTTACTATTCATAAAGCAATTAAAATCCCGGTTATTTTTGATGTATTTCATCATTCAATTAAAAACAATAATGAAGATGTGGTTCAAGCTATCCAACAGGCGCAAGAAACATGGGAAGAAGCCTTTGATGGCATTCTCATGCTGGATTGGAGTTCGCAACAACCCGAAAGCAAAGCTGGAAAACACGCTAATTCCATCGATATAAGCAGATTTCAAGCTTTTATCCAACTTACTAGAAATTTTGACTTCGATATAATGTTGGAAATACGCGATAAAGAGCAGAGTGCTTTAAAAGCCATCAAAGTCCTACGAGACAATGAGCGAATCTGATATGAGACCTAAGCAGAATTCTCTGTTTATTTTTCGACGGGATATAAGGATAGAGGATAATTCTGGATTAATCCAAGCACTTGATGCATCCAAAAAGGTCATACCTCTATTTATTCTCGATGAGAATCTAATTAGCAATAAAAGTCTTAGTTCCAATGCTAAGCAATTTTTGAAAGAATCATTGCTTGATTTGGCAGATAAATTCCGCCAAATTAAGGCTCGATTATTTATCTTCTATGGAAAACCAAGAATAATCATTAATGATCTTTTAAGTAACACAGAATTAAATATTGATGAAGTAATAATGAATCGTGACTATACTCCGTATTCACAAATAAGAGACAATAACATCAAGCAGATCTGCAAGAATCACGATATAAAATTCAGTTTTTTAGCGGATTTGCTTCTGAATGAGCCTGAAGCTATTCATAAAAGCGATGGAGCCCCATACACTATCTTTACTCCTTTTTTTAATAATTCTAAACAATTTTTAGTTGGAAAACCTGAAAAAACTCCGATAACAACTTTCTATACAGATGATCTATCAGATATGATTTCTGTAGAGAAATTAAGCCAAGTATTATGTTACAATAACCCAGATATTCAACTCAGGGGGGGTAGATCTGAAGGTTTGGCAATTCTCAATCACATTTCGGATTACCTTAATTACTCCGAAGAGCGCGATTTTCCAGCAATCAAGGGAACCACAAACCTATCAGCTCATCTGAAATTTGGAACATTGTCTATTCGCGAAGCTTATCATGCTATTAAACAGACAGACAATTTTGAGCTTTTGCGCCAGCTTTACTGGCGAGATTTCTACATACATATTGGTTTTCACTTCCCCCATGTGTTCAAAAGGGCCTTTCGAGCAAAATATGACAAATTAGAGTGGAAATATGATAAAGAGTTATTTAAAATTTGGTGTGAGGGGAAAACTGGATTTCCTATTGTTGATGCAGGAATGAGACAATTAAATTCTACTGGATGGATGCACAATCGAGTGAGGATGATCGTTGCTTCCTTTTTGACAAAGGATTTGCTTATCGATTGGCGATGGGGAGAAGCCTATTTCAAAGAAAAACTAGTAGATTATGACATATCAGTAAATAATGGTAATTGGCAGTGGGCAGCGAGTACAGGTTGTGATCCAGTACCCTATTTTAGAATCTTTAATCCTTGGTTGCAGCAAAAGAAATTTGATCCGCAATGTGATTATATTAAA
>CP070649.1:601535-604945 GCA_020354575.1 Candidatus Bathyarchaeota archaeon
TTGTGTTGTCATTTCGCTCATTCTTGCCCACCTGCCATGTATGTCTTTTATTAGGTGAAACCCTTAATCATTTAAATGTATCTATGGTCAAACTCACTGAATCCCTAAGTGTTATTTACGTTTGCGAGATAGCCTAACATCATCAGTTGAATATTGCAGCAAAAAAGCTTTCTTAAAAAATGGGGATTGTGCAGGAGATATCTCCGAGGTGAGTAGAAATAAGGATTTTAGTTTCTTTTTCGATAATTTGGTTAACTTTTTCACTTTCTTTTTTCTTTTTGGGCTTAAACACAAGAACGAACACCCACGCAACTAGGGCTACAACCGAGTAGATGAAGACAACAACGGTTAAATGGAAAAAAAGAGAATCAAGGAGAGGTGATGTTTCATGTCATTAGAAGAAAATAAGGAAATTGGTCACAAGATGATGGAAGCTGTTAACAAGCAAGACATGGAACTACTGGATGATTTGGTAGTACCAGAATATGTGAACCCGCAACTGCTAGTGCGGACTCGGGATGACCTTAAGAGAATATTGCGTAGGCAATACAGAGGTTTCCCCGATGTCCATCGAACTCTTGAGGATATCATCGCTGATGAGGAATCGGTATGGCTTCGGGTAAAAATCACTGGGACACACACGGGTGAATATCGTGGATTAGCTCCTACTGGCAAGAAATTTGTTATGGCGGCTGTTCCCCATTACCGTATCGTTGACGGCAAGATTGTAGAAGGATGGTCAGTATGGAACCCCCTGGACCTATTCAAACAACTAGGTGTTATCGAATACAAAGGATTTCCAGACGAATTGAAGCAACCAGTTTGACTAGTAAAAAAATTAGGAGAAATGGGGATGTGCGGGAGATATCTCCAATGTATTGTAAAGGCAGGATTCTGAGAAATAGTAGATTTTAATACTGCTGACGTGCATGCGTGTGCCGATAATGAGCTTGGAAAATATGAAAGATGAATGCCCAATTTGTAGAATAGTTGTAGATAATGACAATCCATTTAAAGTATGTGAATTGGATACTTCGGTGGTCGGTTTGAATCCAAACCAGTTTTTTAGAGGTTATACTTTTGTAACATGTAAAAAACATATAACCGAGCTTTATCAGCTTCCATTGGACAAGAGGCTGAAGTTTTGTGAAGAAATGATTGAGGTTGCAGCTGCGATTGACAAGGTTTTTCATCCAGACAAAATCAACTATGAATTATTAGGCAACACGAGCCCTCACCTACATTGGCACATTATACCACGCTATAAGAACGATTCACTCTGGGGTCAGCCAATATGGGTTCAACCTCTCAACGAGAAAAGGCTTGCCGAAAAGGAGTATCTGGATATAATAGGAAAAATACGGAAAAACTTGCCCATTTCAAAGCATTAAGGCTGAATGCATGCAGCAAAAAATGGGGAAGATGCGGGAGATAACCCGAAAAAAATTCGGAAACAGATATCACTTTTAATGTTTCAAGCAAAAAGGTGTGGTTGCTAATCAGTGCATCTTTGGGTCTTTCCAGATAGCTTTTATCACATCAGTTCCTATGAAAGATGGTCCATCAGTAATAGAACCAGTTATAGTCAATGTTGCTTCAACAAATTTCGATTCTAACGGAATTGCGTTCTGAATGTAGTTGATTACTTCTGCTCTGCTAAACTTCACCATGAGATCTGGAACCCCATCACTGTCATAGTCCCCAACTTCGGTAGGATATAACTCAGCTGATATAGTATCATTTAGCATTATTGTGGAAACATCAATGTTATTAACATCATAGCCTTCAGGAAGCTCAATATAGGTTGTAATCCAGTTACCACAGCTGAAAATATTTAGTGTCCTGGGTTCTATGTTGATTGAAACTGTGATTGGTGCTACTCCAAGTGTTAGAGACCACAACTTGTTCGTGTAGTGATTGGGAGCGGTTT
The DNA here is from genome assembly GCA_020354575.1 of Candidatus Bathyarchaeota archaeon. Classification (GTDB taxonomy): domain Archaea; phylum Thermoproteota; class Bathyarchaeia; order Bathyarchaeales; family SOJC01. The sequence continues at coordinate 603,466 of CP070649.1, forward strand.
CCTCAACTCCTCCAAAGACAAGCATCTGATGAGTTTCTGTGTCCCATACATGAACCGCTTGTAACCATCCGGTAGGATATGGATGCGGGTCTGGGTCTAATACTGTCCAGACGTCGAGACTAGGATCGTAAATCCAAGTTTCATCAGTGGGGACATTGCTACTGCCTTCAAGATGCTCTCCACCGAAAACTACCACCACATCGTCAATTGGATTCCAGACAGCCGATGCTTGCGCAAGAATCGAGGGCATGTCTGCACGTTGGTCCCACTGGTCTTGCGCTGGGTTGTACGCCCAAGTGTCCGTAAACCAGCCTGACTGACTCACACCACCGAAAATCAGCATTTCGTTGTTCTGGGTATCCCAGACAGCCATGTGTGCCCAGCGTGCTGCCGGCCCGTCAGCTTTCGCCGTCCAAGTATCTGTTGTAGGAACATATACCCAAGTGTCTCTCAAGCCATTATTCGAAGGACGATAATATCCTCCAAAGATAATCATCTGGGCGTGTGTTGGGTCCCACACACCTGGCGCCCAAGCTCTTACGCAGGGGCCATTCGCCTTTTGAGTCCATGTATCAGTTGTAGGACTATAGACCCATGTGTCTTGATAGTATTGATAACTTCCGTAAACTGATTCTCCACCGTGGATGATCATTTGGTTGCCATCTGTATCCCACACTGCTGTATGTTCCCCTCTGGTCATAGGCGCATTTGCACCTTGAGTCCATATTTTATTCTCTGAATTGTACATCCAAGTGTCCTTCAGACCTATTCCAGATGATCCCAGGCTCGATGTGTAGTGGCCGCCAAATACGATCATCTGATTGCTTTGGCTATCCCAAACTGCGCTGTGAGTGGCGCGTCCGACAGGTTCAGATCCAGTCGTGATTTCCATCCAAGAGGCTTGCCACACTTTTGAACTTGCAGTGAAGGTAGATGCAACTGAAAGAACCAGAGTTCCAACCAACAACATTATCAGGATCGTCAACTGCCCCTTCATCCCATTTCCCTTTCCCTAGAGCATTGTATTTCTAGTCTTTCATATTTATGATTTGTAGAGCAAAGTTCTATTCACGAAAAAAGGGGAAGGTGCGGGAGGCATCTCCATTTCTGACAAGGCTATTCTGATCGTGCATTCTTACTTTTCATCGGGAGAATAGTCGATGTTTATCTTAAAGTTCTTCGTCAGCAACTCTGCTTTAACCATTGTTGCACAGCAAATCTTTCCTCCCTTAATACAGGATAAGATAGCTAGTTTGTCGCCACCCTTCACACCCCACTTGTCCCTGAGATCCTTTGGCAAGACTAGTTGCCCACGATCATCGATAGAGACTACGCTTTCAAGGGGAGCGCAATCTTCTCCTTCACAACAACTCAAATTTTATGTCACCTCTTAGCTTTTATTAGATATGTCAGAGCATTTAAATATTTCTGATTCTACTGAATATTCAGATTTTTCAGTACTAGAAAACTCTCAAGCGAT
>CP070649.1:605045-608271 GCA_020354575.1 Candidatus Bathyarchaeota archaeon
CATAGGTACTGATTGCTACATCTACGCAAGTTACTACTTGACCTGGGCATAACAGGCCCAGCACCATCTTTTGATGGAAAACTAAGTGCGCATATTCTACATTCATCATCAGGATGTAATAAGCGTTCCATACGGAAGCGTTTTCCCGTTAATTTTAAAGTAGAATTGAACCCATAAGTTCTTCATGCATGCATCTTATGACTTGTGGAAGCTAACCTTTCTCGTCATTCGTTGATGGGTCTGCCTAGGTCTTCAGAGATAAGAAAAAAGTAGGGATTATTTATTCTATCACCAAGTCATATAGAAGCTCAGATAAGCCGTACATGTTGTTCCAGAAGCAGCATCAATAGTGAAAGAGAACTCTTCGCTGGGTACAGGTATCACTATATTATAAGTATTCGTGGGATATATTAAGGAATGCTCAAAGCAATTTATTGGTAAAGATGAAGTGTGGGCTTCATTCCATATTCTGCTATATACTCTTACTTCCACCTCTTCTCCTGTATTCAAATCTCCTAGTGCCACCAGTATATGTATGTATTTGAAGCCATTAGCATTGTAAAGAGGACTTGAAGCATAAGCCCCATTTATCAAATCATGGTCCCACCACACCGTTTCTGCAGTGCTTTTTGGCCAGTTGGTGATGTTGCATGGCTTAGTTGGGTCTCCTGAAGCTCCAAAATGTTCAGCTGTACTTACTATGTCATCTATTCCTCCATAACCATCATCCGTATTATCCAACCAAGGGTCGTACGTTGGCTGACTAGCAGTAATACCTATGAAAGAGACGGAAAGCAGTGCAATCATCGACAACAGAACATTAACTATCGTTGATTTCTTCAACATGAATTAATCACCTCCCCTTCTCCTTAACTTTCTGACTAATTTATCCTCTAGTGAACTTATGGTTTGTGAACAAAGGTTCTAGCGAAGTGCCCATGTAAGTGTGATAGCGCTCAAGCACCTTGCAGGCGATCGAAAACTAGAACATGTCGATTCATGAAGGACGACATTTATAGAAAAAAGCTCCACTCTCTTCTAGAGTGAGCGAGAGATGAAAAACCTTGAAGTCATTATAGCCAAATACTATTTTCCTGACGAGTTATTTGTGGGTCAGGTTAAAGAGATTGTTAGGCGATTGACGGAAAGGTTGGCAGAGCGTCTCCCATATGACCAAGCAGTGCACAAGGCCCATCAATTCGTGGAAAAATACTACTTGAACACCACATACATTCAAACATCCATCTACTAACGGCCTTATGCATACACACCCGCCTTTTATGTATGCATGCCATTTTGAGAGACAAAGTCTTTTTGACCTGGGAAGATGTGCGTGAACCAAAGTTATTATTTGGGCTCAGTACTCTCTCTAATGTCAGAATATGTGGAGCGAGGGGGTATATGACCAACGAGATAAAGACTGTGACGATAATAGGAGTGGGATTTATGGCGGGGCACATCGCAGCCCTAATCGTCCCATATGGTTTCAACGTTCATGTTTTCTATCATCGCTTTGACACGAATCCCTCAGCAATAGATGAAGCGAAGGGAAGGTTAGATCGTTTGCTGAAAAGAACAGCTGCGAAGGGACCGCGAGGGGTCGTCACATATCATGGAAGACTCTCAGAAGCTCTGAGGGATACAGACCTTGTTATCGAGTCAATCCCAGAGAAGCTGGAGCTTAAGAAGAAAGTCTTCGCTGAAATAGATAAAACTGCTGCAGAGCACGTTATCATATCTACAAACAGCTCCTCGATACCCGTCTCAAGAATTGAGGGCGCCGTGAAGCGAAAGGACAAGGTTCTGAACTTACATTTCTACCCAACTCTGAAAATGGTTGACGTTATGAGAGGTAGAAAGACAAGCGACGAAACGTTGGAGAAGGGAAAGAAGTGGGTTGAAAGCATCGAGTGTTTCCCTCTCGTCGCCAAGAAGGAGAGCATTGGCTTCATCTTCAATAGGGTGTATATGGCTGTAATTAAGGAATACTTGGACATGTGGGAGGGGGAGTACGCCAATATCGAGGACCTTGACAAAGCATGGAAGGTATTCACTGGAATGCCTCTTGGACCGTTCGCCTTGATGGATTGGACTGGGTTGGACGTGGTTCTGGATGTCGGTATGGCAGTCTATCAGCTGACAGGTGATCCGAGGGATAAGCCGCCTCAGAAACTTATCGACAAAGTCAAAAAAGGCGAGCTCGGCAGGAAAAGTGGGAAAGGCTTCTACACTTACAATAAATAAGCGAGAATGTTCTGTTTCCACAGTCCTATTAATGCACCCTGCGGTATGCGTGCATGCATTAACCGCAAGAAGAGACATCAAACCAGGCGAAGAATTAACGCTTGATTATGCTTGTGGAATAGACTGGGAAGATTTCGTGACCCCATGGGAGTGCGTCTGTGGCTCTCCTTTGTGCAGAAAACGAATTACAGGCAAAGATTGGAGAATTCCTCAACTACAACAGAGATGCATGCATGCTCATGCATCGCACGCCTGCAGGATTTATAAATGCTCTTCACTACGAATGATGCATATGAGCTTGCATGCAGGTGCTTGCGGGTTCATTTGTGTCTGAGTCTCGTAAGGATCAGCGATGCAGCTAGAGCGATTGCAATGATGATCGCGCTGATTTGAGTTAGCGTAACGATGTTCGGAGTGGCGCTTTGCTTTGCAGCGATGCCTACAAAGGCCCAGATGATTACTAGTCCATAGGCTATGTCATTTCTTGTGATTGTGACAAGGAGGGTGATCAGCAGTGCAACGATTACAATCAAGGTTGCCCAGGTCTCTTGACTTATTCCGAGGCCGCCCCAACTCATTGAAACCAAGGTAACACTAACGTTTGCAATGGTGGCGATAGTTATCCACCCTAAATAGACTTGAAAGGGCAGGTGAACAGCGAGTTTTTCGCGTAGTGGAACTGTGGATTTGCCAATATTCAGGCGTAAGTAAATCGCAATCAACGTTAGAAGAATCAGAAACATGAAAACCACAGATATGCTGAGATATTCATATTGCCAGAGGAAGAGCCAGCCAATGTTCAGCAGGCTACTCAAGACGAAGAGCCAGCCAATATGCTTGTGATGCTCTGCTCCTTTCTGACTAGGCAAGGCTTGGAAGACTACGAAGACTCCCAACAGGATGTAGATGATGCCCCAAATGGAAAAGACATACCCTGCGGGAGTTATGAGTGTTGGATTCGCATCCGAGATCTCAGCGGTGA
>CP070649.1:608371-611516 GCA_020354575.1 Candidatus Bathyarchaeota archaeon
AATATTCCTCCCAAAGAATCAAAAGCAATTCTACTTCTCCTAAACACAAGCGTGGACCTTCCCAATGGATATTTTGAAGGAAGAGTCAATGCCACCATAGAAGGAGGAAGCGTTAAGATGCCTTACTTTTTCTGCATATTATCCGAATTAAATTGCGAAGTTCTAAGTGAAGAAGGATCCCTAATTCGGGCTGCTTTCGTTCTAATCGACCAAGAGGATGGTGAAATCATAAATTTTTCGCCAGAAATAGAAAGCGCAAGATTTACTGTTCCACCTGGAGAATACATCATCCAAGCGCTGAACGTTTATGGATTGAGCTACTCAGGATCAGAGATGAATGAAACCTATTCCTTTTTAGTTCATAAACAGGTCTCTCTAGGATCGGACGAAAATCTAAATGTTCAGCTTTTATTAGCTTCAGCTCAAAAGCTAAGCATAAAAACCAAAGACAATAATGGTCAAGCTCTGCACTTAAAGCTGAAGGAACTCTTCACTCCCTTTTATAGAATAATATTTTTATCAGAAATTGGCGTCCTCCCTAGTCAATATCTTTATTTATCGAATATCAGCGAATACATGACCACTCCATGTTACTTTGGATTCATGGGTTTTTCACAAGATGACATTAATTGGGACGAAACTAAGACTTTGTTGTCAGATATTGACGTTTACTTCATCGGCTGGGATATTAGCAACTTCGGGGTTTTCCCTGTTCCAGAATCATTGAACTACACGAACTTAGAATTGGCGACATTTGATATTGAGAACGCATTTCCAACGCCATCAAATGAATTATCCATATGGTTCAATCACGTCGCTGGACTATGGCAAAGTGGGCTATGGTATGGTTATCAAACTTATCCTGGAATCATCTGGAAAGCGCATGTTCTTCCCTATCAGTTTAAACAATCCCAATCAGCAGATTGGGCGCAGTTGGAATGGTCCTGCATATACTCTAGAGGACCTTATCCCGACTCAACTGATGATTATTTTGTGATAGACAGACACTTTCAACCCATAGAAAATGGAGAAAGACTGTCCTATTCTATAGGAAAGACTCCACTTTTGCCCAGCCCAGTTCATAATAGCTCATCTTACTATGGAGATGGACTGAGGATCCCCTATTATCCCCTACAGTCAGAAGAAACCCTCTATTTGGGAAAACATGATCGCCTAGCATCCAAACAAGTTGAGGTGAAAAAGGATGGTTCAGTCATTTATAATGAAACTACTCTATGGGCAGAGGATCCCATCCATATAACTGGATTTTTAGAAACTTATGGCCCAGGTCGTTACTCCTTCACGATCAAAACAGAAACCAGCATGGACATTTGTACAAAGAATATTGTAAGATACGAAATTAATCATACTGGTTCAAATGATGACCTTCTTCCACCTTCAATTAGAAGGATCGACGCTACATCGAGCTTTACGAATGAGTATCCGGTAAAAATTGAAGTATTCGATAATAAACAATTAGAAGATGTTATTCTATCTTATTCCCTGGATGGAGCCCCTTGGCTTGTTGCTCCAATTAATGATTATGGTAATGGAACTTATTCTGCGAATATCAATCTTGCTCCGACGAATCAGGTAGTTTCACTTGCGGTTGAAGCTAGAGACACTGATGATAATGCAGTTTGGTTTTCTACTGACCCAATAGCTAGAAAAGGTCACTCAACTCAAATAAATGGCACATTAGATGGAGATACAATAATGGGCAAATTAATAATTGACGGAGGAACACTTTCGCAGCCAGTTTACTTGAAGGTCAAGACAAATGACACTATCATGTACACCTTAACCGATGTTCATGGGAACTTTCAATTCAACATTCCCCAAACCTTGATCTTTCCAGTTGAACTCGAAATGATGAATCTGGGACCTTACGAAGGATCAGTCCTACTGATTGATGGGCTTGCAGATGACTGGCCCTATGACGTAACCGGAGACGATTATTGTGGAATAGATGATATTGTTGCAGTCGCTGTTCATTTTGGCCTTCAACCTATTGACCCGAGCTGGAATCCAATATACGATATAAACAATGACGAATACGTAGACATCGATGACATAGTCATTATATCAGAACATTTCGGAACGACAAATCCATCTTAGCTGCTCGCATCTTCTCCATAATGCCCAGACCAAAACACTAATAACCCAATCTTCTCGATTAAGTGAAGAAAATGATACCGAAATATTTCTTCTTGACGAAAGGTGTTGGGAAGCATAAAGAGAAGCTGCAATCCTTTGAGTTAGCCCTTAGAAGCGCAGGCATCCATCACTGCAACATAGTAAACGTCTCCAGCATAGTGCCACCTAACTGCAAGCTCATTACAAGAAAGGAAGGCTTGAGGAAGATAAAGCCCGGAGAGATTACCTTCGTTGTTTTGTCCAGGAATGATACGGATGAACCTCATCGCCTAATTGCAGCATCAATTGGAGTCGCTATTCCCTCAGGAGAAAATAATTATGGATATCTTTCAGAACACCATTCCTTTGGACAGACAGGTGAGGTTGCAGGAGACTATGCAGAAGACTTAGCGGCGACTATGCTTGCCACCACGATGGGAATTCCTTTCGACCCCGAAACCGCGTGGGATGAACGAAAGCAGATTTTTAAGACGAGTGGGCTTATCATCCGAACAACTAATATTACGCAGTCAGCTACTGCAGATAAAAATGGTTTATGGACAACGGTCATAGCAGCAGCGGTATTTGTGCTGTAAATACAATACTAAATGACCGCCCATTCTTACTCATACTTTGAATTGTTACCGGTAAGACTTGAAGCGGGAAAGCTTTTATAATTTAAAACGAAGATGCTACTCCTCTCTCTTAGGAGTGATTGAATTGTCACTTGTCGAATTCAAATATGATTCGGGAAAAATTAATAGAGGGTACAATAACAGAACGCTCCATGTCAACCTTGCGAACATGGCTATTGCCAGTAAGCCTGTTACCAAGGAAATGAAGGATATTTTCATAGGAGGTCGAGGCTTTAACCTCTGGCTCTTGTGGAATAGTCTTCCAAAAGACAAGATTACCCGATGGGACGACCCTGAAAATGAGATCTGCATAGCTTGTGGTCCCCTAGGTGGAACTACAATCTATCCGGGCAGTGGCAAAAGCATCGCAGTTA
>CP070649.1:611616-614590 GCA_020354575.1 Candidatus Bathyarchaeota archaeon
TCAGCGTAGGATTAATCTGCGCAAGAAATGGCTCCGACAATGCAAACGCGATAATCACCAATCCAACAATTATCGGCACTACAAGTCCATACACGATATCTTTAAGTGTCAATTCTCTTAAACCTGCATCCATACCCACACTCTCCATTAATAATAATTTAGAGAAGAAATCCTAAAAACAATAAACTACTTATGATCTTCCAAAGCGTGCGCACCATCTGGCTTCTACCGGCATTTTCGATACAAACAAAAAGAACTTTCTTCATGTTTTCAGCTCTCCGCTGCGACTATGCTTTCTGAAATGGCATCTGCGAGCTCTTTCTCGTCAAAATTTGAAGGCAGCTTCATCTTGCCACCTACTACTACACACATGTCTTGGACTCCGTATTTAGAAACTTCTGATGAATTGGTTGACTTCGTTTGAACTTCAACCAAATCATTAAACCTTGATGTTACACGTCCCACTTTTTCCATAAGTGGTGCGAAATTGCAGACACAGGAACCTAGAGGCACAAAGACCTCGACTTTCACTTTGTTTCTCTTCATTTTTCACCAACCTACCAACACATAACCAATCATGACCATGCCAATCACAACAAAGGCGATTCCAAAAATCTTTGTCAGCCATTCACCTACCACAGCAGTTTTTTCGCTTACAGCCTTGCGTGCTGTGACTAACAGTACGCTTAGGAAAATTACTGGCAAAGCGTGACCCAGACCAAAGGCGAAAAGCAATAGGCCACCGTGATAGGGTGTCGGCGCACTGAATATGGTTAGCAGTATGGCTGGCAAAACTAAAGATAAGGAGCATGGACCTAAAGCTAGGGAAATGACTATTCCGAACAGAAATGAACCCGCTGCATAATTGTATTTTGAGAAACGCGTCAACGCAGTTAACTTCAAAGCATTAATTCGTTCAGTGAAAGAACTACTAGTGTTGCCTGTAATGTTGATTCTCTTGAACAAGCCTACGTTGTTGATTCCAAAGAAAACAAGAAGAAGACCTGAGATGCCGAAGAAGATTCGATAGCTTGCTGGATCTACGGGAATTAGAGAGGACAGGGCGTATCCAAGAAAGAAGAAAACCAGGCACATGGCCAAAGTGAAGCTACAGCCAATTATGAAGCCTTTGCGAACGCTTTTGCTGACGCCGACGGCGTATGTTAGATACACTGAAAGCAGAGCAATTGAACAGGGAGAAAGGAAAGTTACGATCCCTAAAATGAACAGTCCTAGAGATTCTTCAAACACTTCTTAGTCAAGCTCCTAAAAGTTGGTTAATCTTCGACGATAATGTTGAAGCGGCTATTGTACTGTATGCCTCGGAAATTTGAAATGCCTTATCTATCAGCACTATCGTTCCATCGCCTTGTGCTGCGTATTGTTGGGCTATGTCCACTTTTCCGTCGTCATAGTCGTTTCCAAACAGCCAAGCAATGTCATAATTGATGCGGATTTGTGCAAGGTCACTGTTTTCACATGTGGCTACGGCAACCGTTATTAGGGTAACGGGGTTGTTGCCACAATAGCTACTGCAAACAGTTTTGAGTTGTGTGAGTTGGTATTCGTTGATTGGGTTGATCTGTCCCTGACAGCCAACCCCCATGAGGTGTATGACGATGATTCTTCCGCTGAAACTGTTTAACGAGAATTGAGTGCCATCTATGTCTCGCATAGTGAAGTCATAGGGCGTTAGTAGAGGATTTGTTGGATTTATTGGAGGTGGCTCTTCTGATTGCGTTGAAGGGCGCGTGTATTGCCATGCCCCGTAAGACCCCAAAATTATGGCGATCAAGCAGAGGGCCGCAAGTATTTTACCTTTAGAGCATTTTCTGGGCTTAGTTTCGGCTTCTATTTCTCTACGTGTATAATATTTGTCCAGTTCTTTTTGTTGCTTTAGCTGTCTTTGTCGCTGTCTTTCTTTCCAACCCAGCTTCTTTTTTTTCTTCTTTGGCAATTCCTCATCTCCATTCTGTTTCATTTAGAGTTTTTTGGTTTGAATGGATGACAACGACTCTCTTCAATAATCGTTATTGCGCGCGCGCGCCGTTTCGGATGATATTGATGAAGTCCCAGATATCTAGTTGAGCGAAGCCGGGACACTTGCCCGTACAAACGCAAAATATGAAACCTATTTTACCATTCTTTATCAAACCGACCCTTCCGCCTCTATTTCTTCCTTTTCGTCTCGCAGTCGAAGCAGTATTCTGTTTCGCGGTCTGAGCAGAACACTTTTCCACAATCGGCACAAGTAGCTTTCATCAAAGAGGATTTCTTGACTGGTTGGGCAGCACGAAGCAGATCTGAGAGTTTTTGAGTGCACGCACACCCTTTCGCCGTCTCACCGTCATTCATCTCTTTCATCTCTTAATTTCGAGTGCATGTAGTTTGGGGTAAAGTATAAATCGACATATTTAAAAATATCGAATTATCCCACTTCGTCATAAATCAAAATATTTAAATTTGTTTTGTGGCTTCTATGATTCGTAGGTAGTGTGGAGGGAGATGCAAACAACGGGACGTACCAGAAGATTTGACAAAAGGCTTGAGAGACTTATCTGCTCTGGTCTCCGTCCAACAGACGACATAGAAGAGTATGCGGCGGAGTTGAGGCAGCTTGCCGACGAGTTGTCGGACCCCGATTCTCTCCGTGGACAGAGCCGTTTGCTGAAAGCTCTTGCCAATGAGACGAGACTCAAGATGTTGAGGCTTCTCAGCACAAGAGAGATGTGCGTCTGCGAGCTAACAGTTGCCCTAGGCTTGACTCAGCCGACAGCGTCCCACCACCTAAACATCTTACAGAACGTTGAGCTTATAACAGATAGAAAGGAAGGAAAGTGGGTCTTCTACAGCGTTGCGAAGCCAGACGTCATCCAAAACCTTTTCGAATTCCTAGAATTTCCCAGATAAGATCCTCAACGGGTTCCCAACGAAGATGCTCGCCAAGAACAATCACAGAAGGTCACTCCGCAAA
>CP070649.1:614690-617539 GCA_020354575.1 Candidatus Bathyarchaeota archaeon
GGGTCACTAGTTGTCCTCGTAGCCTTCTACATCTTCGTTGTAACGTGGAACGTGATTCTTATCGTATCATTTCCGTATTGGTAGCGTAAGCAATCACCAACTACTGCATACATGCTGCGAATCTATTCCACAAGCGACGTATCAACAGGCTGCGCAATGTGCAGGATAGGGAAACCGATTAGACGGATTTGGCTTGCACATTTGTTGCATTGAATTACCAATTCTTCCAAAGCTTGGCCTTCAACCTTCGCCTCCAGAATGCAGTAAACATCCTCTGTTTCATCTTCAGGAGATAGGGTAACTCCACAATTGGGGCAGGGAAAATCTCCATTCCCTTGAATTCTAGTCAAATCCAATTCGCATACCAAAGGTTGCTTCTTTTCCTTCTCCCTATTTTTGAGCGAACTTGACAATTTTGATCCCCACAAAAGAGGAAGTGAAAAACGTATTACTACATTATTAACACGCAAAAAACACACATGTATATCCCTAACAGTGCATCTCTGTTTTAAAATCGTCTTGAGTTTTAAATTCCAAATGGAAAGAGAGATGGGGCGTAGTTCCCTAATAAACAGTTTCTTGTAAGTCAGCGCGCGCCATTTCAAATGTCTATCTCTTCCAGATGACAAAACTGGTGAATGAGTTGAAGAAACGTGGAGTAAAAATAGGAATTGCTACCAGTGTTGCCAAAACATATTGGAAGAAAGCGGAAATATATCCACGTAGTATAAACAATAAACTTGAGCTAACAAAAGAACAGGTAAGATTGCTTAAATTATTCACATCCTAAGCGGGCGTTAATTCCCCATCACTTAAAGCATTAACAGTGCAATAAATCGTAAAATAAAAGTATATTAAAGATTAATTCTTTAAACCTTTTTTTGAGGAAAAATGTCTGGAGAAGAAAAAGAGTTCCCTGATGAACTTGAGGCGAATTATCAAAGAGAAAGACGTCTCTTACTTAGAGAGATACGTGCTTGGATAGAAGCACTTTCAGAAGAAGAACGGAATACCCCACACAAGAGCATTGGCGGAAGATTATTCACACCTCTACAAGTGCTCCATGAAGTTGAAGAATCGACTCAATTTGGGCGTCTATTCGTTGAAAGCTATTCACGGCACAGAATCGAGTCAGCCAAATTGCAGGAGGAATAGAAAAAATGTCAGACACCCTTCAAATGAAGATTCCTGAAAAAGTTCTCGCCATGAACATGTCCTCCATCTTGGAATTACTTCAAAAATATCCAATAGTAACTAGAAAACTACTACTGATCAGACCACTGAGACCAAATCGCCCCGATGAAGTAGCAATCAATAAAGTTGCAGATGCCTTTGTAGTAAAAGCTAACGATGCTGGCTGGGAAGTAAAAGATTTAAAAGGAAACGCCGCAACAAAGACCAACATTGTAAACACCATCAACAATTGGAATCCCGATTTTGTCGTTTATTATGGCCACTCCTTGAATAGTTACATACCTGGTCAACAAAATAATCAACTCCAATTTGCCATCACCCCTAGCAACGTTTCACTGTTATCCAATAAAACTGCCAGTATAACTGCATGCCACACCGTATCCACAATCGGGGTTCCAGCTGTCAAAGCTGGCGCGGTCTGTTATCTTGGATATAAGGTACCATTCACAGGTGTTTGGGGATCTTTGCTTGACCACGATTTTGAGGAGGCCACTAACGCAGCAAATATTGCGCTCTTAAATGGAGAAAAATATTCTGTAGCAAAAGATAAGGGTTCTAAGAGATGGAAGAAATTTTATGATGACTTAGTTATCTACATGAAAAATAACCCTAATGATATTAGAGTGAAGAAAATGGACCCGACGATTCCCGGAGGTCTTCTCGACAACGCTAATGGATTAGATTACGTTGGAAACCCAAATGCTGTAGCACGCCCTATAGGAATATTATTAACCACTCCGTAAACAAAACTGCATACATGAGAAAAATTATGTAGAATCAAGATCCGGTACATCACCAAGTTTCAAAGCCATCGCTTTCCACATCGAAGGCTAAGATGTGATTTTTGCTGAGGAGGTAAATATGAATAGAAAGTGGGAGCCAAGTTATCTCAGGTTGTATGAGAGCGGAGAATTAGATGCGAGGATAAAGCGACTTTACAAGATACTTGAATCATGCGAGCTCTGCCCTAGAAAGTGTAGGGTGAATAGGCTGAAGGGGGAAAAGGGAGTCTGTAGATCTGGAAGGGAGCTCGTGGTTTCAAGTTATGGCCCCCATTTCGGTGAAGAAGATCCGCTGGTTGGCACAGGGGGGTCTGGAACCATATTTCTAACTAAGTGTAATCTGCTCTGTGTTTATTGCCAGAATTATGAGATAAGCCACCTAGGATATGGAGAAGTTAGAAGTGAGGCTCAGGTAGCTGATTACATGATCCGCTTGCAGCACAAGGGGTGCCACAATATTAATTTCGTTACACCTACGCACTTTGCTCCACAGCTGGTGAAAGCCACAAAACACGCGATAGAAAGAGGGTTAAGGTTACCTTTAGTCTGGAATTGTGGAGGCTATGAAAATATAAAAACAATAGAATTGTTGGATGACATCGTTGACATCTATATGCCAGACATAAAATATGGTGATAGTGAGCCAGCAAAGAAATACTCTAACGCCCCAGACTATTTTCCAGTCGCAAAAGGAGTGGTGAAGGAGATGCATCGACAGGCTGGGGATCTAAAGATTGACGAGAGGGGGATAGCTTATAGAGGATTGTTGATAAGGCATCTCGTGCTGCCCAACGACCTTGCTGGAAGCGAGAAGGTTTTGAAGTTTATCGCAGAGGAAATTTCAAATAACAGCTATGTTAATGTGATGTCCCA
>CP070649.1:617639-620488 GCA_020354575.1 Candidatus Bathyarchaeota archaeon
TTTCCAGTAGTTTGGGTGCTTGCACCAACTGGCTTAGGAGTTTTCACAACATTTGTTGAGGCTATACTTTACCTTGCACTTGACTTCATAACAAAGATAGCCTTCGGCTTGTATATTTCAAGCCGGCAGAACATTGCTAAGTAACAATCATAATTAAGCGCGCGCTATTTTTGCGTTTCCATATGTATTAGTTTGTTTTCATGTTCTTTGCAAAGCTGGTAAACCCCTTTGTAGAAATTCTTGGGTTTGCAAGGTGCTTTCATTAAACAACCTTTGATTTTGCAGTGCCTCAATCCAAGACTATGTCCAATTTCATGCAGACTGATTCCTACGCAAGCCTTAGACAAGTGCCGCTCATTTATTCCGTAAGTTGAGACTATTGACAAGTTAGGCTCAGGTGTTAAGCCTGCCAAATCATCCCCGAAACCAAGGATGTAATGAGGCAAAATGGCAAGAATGATCTTTTTCGAGTCGTAGGCAAAAAGTTTTTTCAGCTCTCCAAGCAAATCTTCGAGATAAACCATTTTTCTTTTTCTCATAAAAAATTTGGCTAAAGGGCTTTTTGGGCTGAGAAGCAAGTATTTTGGCAACATTATTTTAGGCAATATTTCAACTTTCATTATCTTATACAGTGATTTAGAATTCTTACAGATATCCTCAATAAAATCATAGTTATAATAGAAAGGTTGAATGATCAAATGAAATCGCATCTTTCGCATTCTTGTTTAGTATTCCTAAGTATAAAAACTTCCTCGTGCGCGCGTAGGTAGGTAAAACAATGCATGCATGCAAAGAACCAGTAGCATCTGGAAGAAACATCAGTCTCAAAGGAGTTTTCTTATGATTTTCCATTTTACCCAAAATGTTAAGAATAGTCCGACATCGCCTTATAATGTGAAGAGATATTCCTAAATGAGATTATTTGATGGGAATTTTTTCCTTCAGAATGAAATAAACCGTAAAGGGACGTAAGAAAATGAAGAAGATTGTGCAGATAAATCTGAAGTACAAAGTGACAAGACCAGAGCTGGAAAAAGCATTTCTAGAAATCGCCCAACCTGTCGCAGATCTCAAGGGACTCCTGTGGAAGATCTGGATTATCAACGAGGCCGAAAAATCAGCAGGTGGAATCTACCTGTTTAAAGATAATGCCTCAGTACAGGCATTCCATGAAGGAGAACTCGCTGCAGCAATAATGAAACATCCAGCCCTAAGTGATGTCGAAGCAAAAGTATTCGACATACTGCCTAAACACACAAAGATTACTCGTGGTCCCGTAGACTGACATACCTTTAAGAGAACAACAATCTCCCCTTTTTTCTATAAACCTTATTAATTATTGCAATACTGCTAGCAGTCATGGTCTACAGAAAAAAGAATCTATGTAACATTAGACATTCTCTTAAACATATAATCAAAGAACCAGTTAAATGCAATCCGCCAAATCATCCATGCGTGCAAGGCAGTTAGAAAAGGGAGTGTTTTGGGTAGCCTTTTCTGTTCAGAAAAGGGTAAATCGCTCGAGTTTTTCCTCACGCTGCTTAACAAAATTGATTTCAAGAACGTCTCTGAACCGCTCGTAGGTGTCCTGATCTACTGTCTCGTTCTGGAGTTCAGCTTCCAGCCTTTCTAATTGTTTTTCGAAGGATCTCTTCTCTTTCACTCTATCTGCAACGTAATCGCGGATTGACTTTCCTATTTTCTTCTTTTTCCCTAAACTAAGGTTGAACCCCATCTCATCCCGCCCTTTAAGATAAAAGAGACAAGTATCCCTAAAAGCGAATTTCCTTCCAGCAAAACATATCAGAAATCGATATATACAAAGGTAGACGCATGACCAGTAGGCTCCTCAAATGCATGCATGATGGGCGTGTCTAAATTCTTCTGATTTCCATTCTTCCTAGTTTATTATCCAAGCCTGCGAATAAGACGGTGCCATGAGCTCTGGCCAATTCTGAGTACGTGTTTACAGGATCTTTGGTTTTGTTTAGATTTTTGGCGTTGTAGGCGCAGATGACGATCATTGGGATGTCAAGGCACCTGCGTAGAGATTTTTCATATTCTATTAGTTCAGGGATTAATTTGCGTTTGAAGAACCATGCAGTTTCTCCAGTGACTCTTATTCCCTTGAAGCCATTTTCCAATGCTCTTCTGTAAACTTTGTCCCATGAATTCATTGTGTGGGCTACACTGAATTCTTCATCTGCTATGTAGATGTCCTCATATCTAATTATGCTTAAAGCGCCTGCTTTCTCGTATTTGTCCACATCTATGCCAAACTGTTTCATAGCTTCTCTTATTTTGCTTGGCTCCTCATCACTAGCCACATATAGTCCAGCTTCGCCATTATCCAATCCAACTTTAAGGTAGTTGAAAAGGACCTTGTATTTGCCTTCTGGAGAATCGTAAACGAATATCAGGTGGTTTGTGGGTCCCAACTGTTCCATATAACCAACCAACTTTTCAGGAGCGGCAGTCGTTTCAACATACTTCCAGCTTATAGCGTTGTGCCAAAGGTTTTCAAAGTCTTTTTGGAAGACTCCGACAAGGCTGTCGCTGTTTGTCCACAGCTTAGGATTTTCCGCCAGGTTTCCGGATGTGGTGGTTGCGATCAAAGCTTCTTTGAAGTCGACGATCATATAATGACCTGATTGCAGATCTGTATACTTTAGGTCGAGAGAGATTCCTGGAGATGTTTGCTCTTCTATTATTCTGGGTATGGAGTCGCCAGGCTCGGGCATTTCCGATACTATTCGAATTTTCACATCTTTCTTTGCAGCTTCGTTGACTTGTTCACTTAGCTCGTAGATGAGTTGCATGAGCTTGGTTTTGGAACATACGAGGTCAAT
>CP070649.1:620588-623366 GCA_020354575.1 Candidatus Bathyarchaeota archaeon
CCCGTTGCCCTTGGTTTATCTCCTATTTTGGTCCCCAGTGCAGCGTCAATTTCGATGCCCACCCAGTTGACGCCTGCCTCCTGAAATTCGTCAAGAACGCTGAACAATTTCTTGCGATCTTCAAGGGGTTTTACGTTCGCCGCAGCTGGGACTCCTAATTGGACTATCTCCTTGAGGTTTTTAGGGATAACTGATCCTGTCCACACGAGACTTCCAACCTCTTTGAGGGCCAAAGCCACTTCTATGAGGCCATTCTCGACAATAGCGGGGATCGGGGTCGTGATGGCTGACATGATTACCGGAGTAGCCAGCTCTGCTCCCAAGACCTGGCAACGTGTATTTGATTCCACTGCATCAATGCACCGTTGCCTAAAGGTATACCGGTCCAGAACATGACGGTCATGAGACAGAATGAATCCGGTCTCCACACCGTCCAAAAACACCCCGATATCCCTTTGCTTGAGAAGCTCTTCACCCTTCTGGTAAAGCTCTGTTAGACCCACAGGAATCTCTCCTTTGTGCTTTAGAAGTTAAGGTTTTCGTATCACTTGGAGAGTTTTTGAATTTGATACTTTAACATCTTACATTGATTCATTTATTCCAATAAGGAGTAGGTAGAGAGTATTCAATAGCTGCTGTTCCAATAGTTCATGGGCGCTGTCCAAGGAGGTGGTTTTTTCTGGAAGAAGGATGTGCTCGGCTCACAGATGCCCCCTATCCATGCTTCTGTTAGGCAAACTGCTAAATTGCCGCTCGGACAGCATTCCAGAAAACCTCGCTCGCTGCGTTAAGTGCATGCTGTATCGTTGCCTTGGTAGAGGCGCTGACCATTGAAAGACCAGCTTCAAATGCTTCTTTCTCGTCTTTTAATTGCTCTTCAAGTTCCTCATCATTGATTTCGCCACGAATTCTTGCTTCTGCAATATCTTTAAGCGCCTCTTTTTCGTCGTTCAAGACCCTTTGCATATCGTCTTTAGCGTCTGGCCATTCATCGCCGAAAACCGCTTTCGCTGCAGCCAGCATATCTTCGAGAGTTTTATTTAAATCGAATGACATAACTACTCCTCCTTAAGATTTACTCATCCTAGTTATTAGGTTTCTTTGCTCCTTCTGCCCTGGCCGCATAGGAAAACATACGTGAAAATCGATTTCTATCTAGTTTGGCTGTTCCTGTGCTATAGGTATCTTTACTTTTATGTTTTTCTTTGTATTTTCTCCATAGTTTCAGAATTCTTTCACAAATATCTGTTGAATCTTCATTTAAACTTCGTACCTTGTTGCGGAATACGAGAGTCTTTAATTCAGATTCAATCAATACATATTGCTCTGAGAATTTTGAGTATTCCCTCTCATCCTCAGCTGTATCTAACAACTTTCCGTAGAACTGATCTACAAGTTTTGATGCATCAAATATAGCCTCTTCCGTCTTCTCATCATAGGGTGCAATAAACCGAAATGAGCAACCCTGTGCCAAGAATATGGCTATAGTAATAATGACAATGTGGAATTTACAGTAGGCATTCAATCTAGGACTAGGCGCTTTCATCTCTTACTCCTGCTTGTAGGTTGGCTGAAAAATTGATGTTCGAATCTTTGCCTAACAATTACTTTCCTGACAAACATTTGTGTAGTCGAATATTTTCTGGCTTTTAGAGAATTTCCTAGTGCCTTGGTTTATTAGAATCAGTTTTCAGGGCGATTGTCAATAGATCAAGGTTTGGACTGAATTCTGACTATTTCATGCCCGCATCATACCCAGGAGTGAGAATTCACGATTTAAGCCATGCCCCCTATCCATAAGATGCTTTAGACGGTATGTCCTCCTCTGAGATTCAACCCCTGACCTATAGTCTATTATTTAGAAATTTAAGGGCGTCCCGCTTCATGAACCTAGTTTTTACTTATTTACAAATGGACGTCCCCCTTTATATCATAAGGTAAGAACGTCCCCTATTATTTATCAGGAAAACGTGTAGCCCTGACTCCCCTGTTTTCGGTGTCTTTGATTCTCCTTTGAGAATGCCCACAATGCTTTATCAAGGTCCCTGATAGATATTCCCAAACGTGCGCTTTCTTTCCGCATAGTTTTGACGAAACTCCACCAAAAATCAAACGAGTAGGACATAGGCCTTTCGATTCCCAACGACCAGATGGCCCTGAAATCAAGGATAGGGTAATGGTCTGGAAAGGCAAAATGGAGTAACGTAGAGGCAACAGGGTAGTTCACTCCTTCAAGCAAAGTCAGGATTTCTATCCTGAGCCTTTCGTTTCGTCTGGTTTCAAACGAGATTCCCGTTACTTCCGATACTATTGAGGAAGAATTCCTCTCATAATTCTTACGTTGGCGGGGAGTTTTCCAGCCGGCAATTTGACGAAAAATCCCCTTCGACAAGTAGACTTTGCCCTGCGCAAACCTCTTTTGGATGTGATCCTTTAGCCGGTTTTCTAACTTCTCGTCATAATTGTACGCTCTGTAACTTCTGATGTAGTCTTTGATTTTCTCAGGAGGAATTCTCATGCTTTTGTGAGCTTGAATCTTAAAGGACAATCACATCAACATGTCTATGATAATTCAAGACCTGATCCCCTCCCCTTTGGTTCTAAATTTGTCAAATGTGTAGCCCTGACCCCGCTGTTTTTGCTGAAAGTGAGTTCGTGATATGAAGCTCCTCGAACAAGTCTGTGATAAGCATAAGAGTCAAACGGAGACCTGACCCCATTCCATGCTTTCTTCTTATTTCAAGCAAGGACTCACTCCAATGTAGTTATCGTCCTAGT
>CP070649.1:623466-626177 GCA_020354575.1 Candidatus Bathyarchaeota archaeon
TGTGGAATAGAAAACGTAGGATGTTGAGTGTTCTATTTGTACACAATTTTTGCTCCTATGGCTTCGCGCTTAACTAAGCCAGTCCCATGCACACAATCCTGCCTATTCTTGTAGCCTTCAGAGCTAGTGGCTATTACCCTACCGTTTGACGCTCTGAATCTCCATCGCCATTCTCCAGCTTGGTCTTCATATACCTCAAATTGTGGTCCGGCCAATTTTATTCACCCTCGTTTGGAATTTCTAGTTCATGTTATAAAGCGTTTGTCTACGTGCCTAGCTGGATACGCTAGTTGTTTGTCTTCGGAGGGTACTGTAGGCTATCAAAAGAGTTGTCAGCGTCAACGAGAGTACAATTGCCACGAGATCTCGTGTTTGCAGCGCGACATAGAAGATGACTGCCAGAACTATTAGGATGATTGCTTCGAAGGTATTGAACATTCGTAGTAGATAGCTCATGCCCTGCCATTACTCCTCACGTAATAAAAATGATTTGCTCCAGAGGCGCGAGCATGTTGAAATAGCGCTTTCTTGACCAGAACACTGCTGTCAACAACGAAGGAATTGGCCCACATATTGACCACTTGTTACCAACACTATAAAATAGAGTGACCAAGCATGAGTAGAATCAACACAAGGTGACCTTCTTGGGAATAACTATTAGAGAAATTACAGAAGAAAATTGGGTCGAAGCGGTTAAGCTTGAGGTGAAAAAGGAACAAGCGAGTTTTGTGGCATCAAATGCAGTTAGCTTGGCACAGTCGAAATTTCAACCGTTTCTTGAATGTTATGGTATCTACTCAGAGGACAAAATGGTTGGTTTTTCTGCCGTTGGTCAGAATCCTGTCGATAAAACGGTTTGGATTGTGAGACATATGATTGATGCAAAACACCAAGGTAAAGGCTATGGAAAGGCTGGCTTGAAGAAGATGATTGAATGCGTGCGTGCTAAATTTTCATGTGCCGAGATTTATTTGGATGTTGAACCTGAAAATGAAGTAGCCACAAATCTCTACAAGACAGCGGGGTTCAAAATCACAGACAAAAAACACGGAAAGAGTCCAATCTACAAACTAAATTTGAGTGAATACACAGAAGACTATTAGAGCCAGTTACCCACACGAACAAGAATTTCATTTCTTCCTACAAACTTTGGGAAATAGAGTTAAATCCCAAACCCAAACCGACCAAAAGACCTATATGGTTCACTGCACAGACTATAGTCTGAGTAATAGATTGATGTCTGATAGAAGACTTCGTTCGGATTCAAGACCACCAGCTTTGACGAAATACGATATTGCGCTCTTCATTGAGGAGAACGGAAAAACGAGGTGGTCGGATCTGCTCAAAGAATTTGTTGAAAATCAGTCAGAGCGGCATATGTCAAGGCAGAAACTCTCGCTGTGTCTTAAAGAACTTGTTGATGAGGGACTTGTTCAGAAGACGATTGACAAGAAGGCTTTAGCTTTGAGGATGTTATGGAGGATCTATCCGATTTATGTGGTGCCAGAGAGCAGACTAAAACGAATCGAAGAAATCAGAAACAAGAAAGAGATCTATGCCTTCATCGATTCTGCGAGTCCAGAAAAAATCGAGAAGCTACATGAAGCGATTGGCCACTTGAAAGAAACTTAGGAAAGATAACAGTAGAAACCTGTTTTCTAGATGGAATTCTATCCAACCAACCGTCAGTTTGTGTGGGGGGGTTAAAATTTAATCCTCCCCCACACACAAAGCTAATAGGCAGACAAGTCAGCAGAATCTGTTTTGGGAAGTGAACCCTCTTGGCTTTGCCAACTCCAATTGAGGTCATAATCAATATTCTCGTTGTCATAATTGGAATTCCTATAGTCTATCTGTTGTCAAACGCCTTGAAGTTGCGTCCGAAATCTCTGGTAATTGAACATCCGAGAAGAGAGTTGACTCTGGTTTTTCTTGTTATTATAGCTTTATCTGCTATGATATCTGTGCGTTCAGTCACCTACAAGCTCCCGCCTTGGTTACAGGTCGATGCAATCGACTTATTGTGGGTCGCAGTCTATTACACCACGCTTTTCATACCTGTGATCATTGCTATGAAAAGAACTGGGCAGAACCTTAGAAGTATAGGCATAAGCAGTGAGGACAAGTGGCGAATGTTTGCACTTGGACTAATATTCAGTGCTATCTACATCACAATCACAGGCATAGTTGCTCCATCCATTGGTGTGAAGTTCATGGGTTTTTCCACTTCACAAGCTTATGGGCTTATTTTCTTCGCAATCGTCGGTTTTGGTGAAGAAACAATCTGGAGAGGCTACATCCAAACGAGACTCATTGCCTATGCTGGCACACTTAAGGGGTATGTAATCGCTTCATTACTTTTTGCCTTATGGCATTTTCCAATTTACTACCATGGAGTTGTGCTGGAAACTCTGGCAAGTACATTTCTAGTACTGGTTCCCAGTCTCCTCATGGGATACATCATGCTGAGAAGCCAAAATATCATTCCATCCTCAATCTTCCATCTCTTCTGGGATTGGAACAATATGCTCCTTTGGCAATTGATACGACTACCCTGAACACTGCGCCCCATTTTCGTTGGTTGGTTGGATTAAAATTTAATCCCAAACCCAAACTTGCAATTATTTCTTTCCAATAGTTGATGGTTGTTTAAGATAATAGGACAAAAATAAATCCGATTCTGGAAAGCCTTTCCAAAAGAAGATGGATGT
>CP070649.1:626277-628988 GCA_020354575.1 Candidatus Bathyarchaeota archaeon
AAAAGCGTCTTCCTGCTTGTCCTGTATGAGCGTATAGTAACTCCAGGTCTTCGTTGGCAGTCGTCTCAATACGTTTCCACCCCTTCTCTTTTGCCCATCGCATCAATTCACGGGCCATACGTGTGCCAATGCCCTTTCGTTGATAGGGATTTTTGTCTTGAAAGGGTGACCCAGTCATCAAGCAATGAACCTTCAAAGTCTTATCCTGAATGTCCTCTAAGGGTGGAAATCTTTGATCGACTAAGCGGTTAGAGGGTCCAGCGGGAAAAGCTTGTTGAAGGCATAATGTACCAGCTTCCTCCATCGAAAAAAGTATCTTTGGGTAAAAGCGAAGAAAGCCTACGGTTTGGTCGCCATCTCGAGCAAGTATCGCGCACGTTCCATATGTTTGGATAATTTTTTTCAATAAAGGTATATTGGTGACACGGTGAACCTCCCACTCTGCCCCTTTATTTTGTGGAAACACGTTGATCGTCTTTTTGGACAGGGGACCACCATGCAAACAACGCCATAAGATAAACCTCTCAGTCATAGGTTCAACAACGATATTTATATGCATGAGTTACACTTCCTTCCAAACTCCCTTCGGATTTCAATTCACATTTATCTTACTAAGATTGGGTTTAATCGTTTTTAATGGTTTTTCGTAGGCTCCAAATCCGGTTTCAAAGAAGTCCTAAACTAGCTAGCCCATCCCATCAGACTCACATAGAAGAAAAGAGGGAACAAATGACAAAAATTGTGCACACCACGAAATAGTATAAAAAAGCGTGTGAGCGCGCTATTTATTTGATCTTTTTGTGAATACGTTGCATGGAGACCAAGACGATTAAAATGGCAAGCACTAGGAATGGAGCAACGATCATGAGCCCATTGATTGGAATTATAGTCCCCCCCACAGGGGCACCGAGAATGACCTCGAACTTCTCTTGAATGGCTAAAGCAAACTCCTCAGCAGTTGCAACTACGCGGATCCATCCAGGTATGAAACCTTCGTCAGGAGCTATGTGACCTGGCTGTGGATGCAGAGCCCAATCCCTAAACCAGTCACGAGATGCAGTGGTAATGCCTATTCCTTCCATGTCCAACTCATCAAGTCCTTGACTCACCGCTATATTCTTTGCAGCAATCACATCGTCCCAGTGATCTATAAATCCACTGCCATCTTCATCAATAGTCGCATTGAAGTTTCTCCCGTTTGGCTCTCCATCTGTAACGAGATTAATGAGCTGCCTTTCTGCTGTAGAAAAGTGTTGTGAAGCATTCATTTCTTGCCAACCCAAGTATATTCCATGAGCCGTTGGGGTCCATGGCCCGTTGTCATATGCTATGGCTCTTACGTTATTAGCAATGGTTTGATAATTAGCGTCTGTAACGACTGTTGGGGGTATCTCCACTACTGCGTAAAGAGAGCCGTCTCCAAATTGGATGACAGTTAACTCAACCGAACCATCATGAGGAAGACTGTCTTCAATCGCAGTGGCCACGCCTTCGGTAATAATTGTCCAGTTAGAACTTCCAACACTTCCCGAGCCATCCAAGATTAGGCATAATTGTGCTGTAACCGGTGGTTGCGCGTAGGCTACACTTGAAAAAGACAATACGAAAATCATCATAGCTGAAAGAAGCAGAACAGACGAGTTTTTCCTTCTAAGCATATTTCTATAACACCTACATTTGTTCTATAGATTCATTTGATATATATTCTTTTACTAGCTTCTTTTTTCGTTTTTTCTTTCTTACTCCATTCTTCAGGTTTTTTCTAGCACGCTAAACCCGTGTTTAGAAAGGCTCTCGGAATTTCACTCTAAACCTTATGTCTACGACTATTCTCATTTCGACTTGCATCAATTTGATATGGGTCAGAATGGATCTGTTGTCCCTGTAATTGATTCTTTCATGATCTCTTTCTTTAGCATAGGCAGTGAAATATGTCCCTCAACGTCTGCCTCATCCCAGTAGTAACGATGTATCTTTTCTCTTTTTTCTAGAGCTTTGAGTTCCGAAAATCTAGGCATTTTACTACACGAAATACGCATTAACTTTGTATTGTATTAACCTTATCACATTTTTAAAACATCGATATGAGAAACTCATCCAGGTCATAAGGGTGACGTATTAAGTCTTAACGCAAGAGAGCTAGCTGAGTTTAGCGCGCGTAAATTGGAGATCGACTTCGAAGAAGCGGAGAGCCTGCTGAAGGTCATCCAGAAGTTCAATCAAACCTATCCACCTATCACACAAACTTAATATCTTGAACTTGAGACGGACTGGCTAGTTTATATATTTAAATAGGAAGGTTTATCGTGATGCGTAAAATGAAGTATGGGATATGTTTATCAACATTTAATGAGTACGCAGACCCTAATTTGCTCGCAGATTTGGCAGTTGAAATTGAGCAATCTGGTTGGGACAGTGTTTTCCTTTGGGATCACCTGATATTTAACGCGGTAGTAAGGCAGCCCATTATTCATCCTTGGGTTGCGATGAGTGCGATTGCATCAAGGACGAAACACATAAAAATCGGCACATATGTCACCCCAATCCCCAGATATCCTCCTTGGATATTGGCGAAAGAAACAGCGGCCCTTGACATATTATCAAAGGGGAGATTCCTTCTGGGGGCCGGTCTTGGGGGTCCGGCAATCGAGTACACAGCGTTTGGTCAACAATATAATATCAAAGTCCTTGCGGAGAAGCTGGATGAGTCG
>CP070649.1:629088-631785 GCA_020354575.1 Candidatus Bathyarchaeota archaeon
CTACTTTATGTATTCCTACGCATTGAAAGACGTTGAACCTGCAAAAGGAAGCACCTTGGGAGTGTTAGAGCCTTTATTTGCTGCAGTCTTCTCAGCGATGATCCTTGGAGAAATATTTGAATTATTACAAATAGCAGGCATCACATTGACTCTGGTTGGTGTCGCGTTGCTTTTCTACAAGCGAAGGTGAATACTCGTCTATTGCAGAAACTCATTAGGACTTTGTGATTAGTGGGATAGCGAAATAATGGATTAGGAGGGTGGCAGCAAGGAGGATGCCAATCCAGAGAAGCGTGTTAAGACAAAGAATGATGAAAAATGCAGTTCCGGGATACCAATAGATGCTGGAGTGGAGATCAAGGAGGGAAGTGGTGACAGGCCAGTTTGTGATTAGAGCTAGGATTGGTCCATTGATGAACATGAAGGCAGCCCAAAAGCGCGGGCGAAAAGTCAGGTGTCGGGATTTTAGGACTCGTAAGCCGAGAATAGTGCTTAGGACAGGTAGGATGACAAAAGGGGAAAGCATGAATGCTTCCAGAATTGTCCTTGGGGTGGCTGATGGATTGGGAGCGGTGAGAATGGGAACGTTGGTCGATTGAAGAGAGACGGTGATTGTGCCGAGGCGGATCCAGGTCCAGGTATAGTGGGAGAGGAGCCCTGTGGCTTGATCGTAATAGGCATGTTGCCAGCTGTAGGGGAGGGGGAACCAATGAGTAGAGTCTCGTCTTTGACTTCTGTATGTAAAGGAGCGCTCTTCAATGCCTCCGTATGTATAACTTGAGCTGCAGATGAGTGTACGATCAAGGAAGATAGGAAGATAAAAGCGTTTGAGCCAGAGGACTAAACCATCAGCATTCCCATCATGGATACCAACGGTAACGAGTCTTCCACTGGGTGGGATCGTGGTGACACGGTCCCAGAGAGTGGCGCCAGTGAAAGTCTCGTTAAGAGTAACTGTAGTGAGTTGGAGGTCGATGACGGTCCAGTTGTAGATGCCAGTTCTAATTGGTCCATTGTTTCCACTATCTTCAACGCGATACGCTGCGAAGGTGCCTTCAGCAAGCCAGTCAAGTGAGTTAGTAAGAGTGGATGGAAGGGCGACGGTCAGAAGGAAGTAGTAGCTGACCATGAACGAAGTGAATAAGAAAATTGCAGTAACAGTTTTCCGAGACATGGGGGTTCCTAAAGGGTACAGATGATAGAGGAAATTTAACGTTTTACGTGTGGATGGTTATTTAACGTTTGATTTGTTGCATGCATAAGGTGAGGAATCCTTAAATATGACACGCGTCATATTACATCTCTCAGATCGCTGCCCGAAACTGTTGAAGTCACCCGTATCATGCTAACGTTGAACTCCTCAAGAGACGCGTTCCGTGCGCAAGGTACTTTGTTTTGCGAAGTTTCGATGGAGACATTCAACAGCGGGACGCAGTGTGCATAGAGCTGTTCTCCTTCTCCCCTTTCTCCTCCTTTGTAGGTGGTGCACACTGCTTTCTTAACCATTGACCGTATGTAAATGTAGGTTCTGTTGGATAGAGTGTTCAAAGTTATTAAGGGGATTTGCTTATTCATGGAACATTTGTAGCGAAGAGTGGGCGCGATGGCTAAGACTGTGGAGATGGCGAAAGTTTCGATGCGAGGGGGCTTTCATGTCTTTTGGGGTCTAGCCGTATCCACAATAATTTCGGCGGTAGGAGTCGTCTTCTTGGCACGGTTACTCACTCCAGCCGAGTTAGGATTGGTGACTGTGGCTTGGGTAGCTCCGAATCTACTTCAGAACTTCAGGAATTGGGGAATAAACTCCGCCATGATCAAGTATACGGCTCAATATCGAGCCGAGGGCAATATCGGGAATTTGAAGAACATCATTTTAGCAGGCTGGTTCTTTGAGCTGCTAATGGGAGTTCTCCTTTCGCTTATTTTGTATCTTCTCTCAGGATACTTAGCTACAAGTGTGTTTAACCGTCCAGAGCTGGAGCCGTTGCTTCAAGTGATCTCGTTTACAGTTTTTACGGGAGCATTGTTGATAACTGCCCAATCCGTCTTTACTGGGTTCGAGCGGATGGAGTTCTATAGTTTCACGTTGATAGCTCGCGCGTTGTTTAAAGCAGTGCTTGCGCCTTTGATGGTGATTTTTGGATTTGGCGTCTTGGGAGTCATCGTGGGATCGACTGCAGGATTGCTAATTGCTGGTGTGCTTAGCGTAGGGATTATGTACTTCGCAATTCGGAAGAGATTTCAGAAGCCTTCGGATGAAAAGCCAAGTTTTACTGCTGATTTGAAAAGCATGCTAAAGTATGGATTGCCCTTGTCCATCACCACTATTCTCCTTGGCGTGCGTACTCAATTTTTCAACTTTCTGTTGGCGATTTATGTCTCGGACGCATTGATTGGCAATTATCAGGTGGCTTTGAACTTCTCCGTTCTCATTTCATTCTTCTCCATGCCTATTCTGACCGTGTTGTTTCCTGCATTTTCAAAGCTAAATGCTGAGAAGGAAACTGAAACAGTAAAGAGAATCTTTCAGTTTTCAGTCAAACTTTCAGCGTTTCTGGTGGTGCCAGCAGCAGCTCTAATTATCGCGCTTTCAGTCCCCGCAATCTCAACTCTGTTTGGAGTGCAATACGAATTTGCGCCACTTTATTTGGCGTTGAATGCGGTTTCTTATTTATTCTCTGCGTTTGGCAATTTGAG
>CP070649.1:631885-634575 GCA_020354575.1 Candidatus Bathyarchaeota archaeon
CTTTGCATATGCTATTGCAAAATGTGCGATTGCAGAAATTAGAGGAAAAGAAGCGACAATTACTCCCAAATAGCCAACAGTGACCAGTACTTGGGGATCTGGCATTACTTCAATCCTAGGTGGCGGTCCCGTAATTATATCCAACTTGAGATAAAACGTGTATATGTCTCGCTCCCATTCTAGGAGACCTCCTAGAGCCAACATGATTATTCCTTGTACTAAATGCAAAACACCAGCAGCAGCGTTAAAACGCTTCAAATATGTAAACGAAATAGGTGAATCAGCAATTATTTCCTGTCTTTCTTTATAATTCACTAACTTCCCTCTTACGCGCAATAGATTATGTGGTACTTAAATGTATGTTGCTGTTGCACAACAGTCACATAGATTTAAGAGGACGTTTGTATGTACGATTTTCGGAGATGAGCTCAATGGCAGCTCATAAACATGAAATCTGGAACATGCTATTCCCCATAGCTCTCTTGTTATTGAGCCTTCAAAGCCTGTTCTTGATCTCTGCAGCAATGGCCCATGCGCCCGTAGTGCCGGATAATAATGAGAGTCTCGCTGCCGCTACTATGATCTCGGACCCTACAAAATCTTGGGCTATATATGCTGAGTTACATGAAGATGGAGAAGCTCAATATTACGGGTTCAACATGACCGTCACTGAAAAGATTTATGTGATGCTGTTTAAACCGACGTCACCTGATCATGAAGATTTCTTGCCCAGTTTGGTTCTAATGGGTCCTGCGCTAGTCAGTCAGGGCGAAATCCCAGAATTCGTTGAAACACCTTCAGAAGCTGGAGTTTTTGTAGTGGAAGGGGTGCAACCTGCCCAAGCCACCTACGAGCCCTTTTCGCCAGGTACGTTTTACTCTCTTGCGGAAGTAGCGGTAGATGCTCCCGAAACAGGCACGTATTATGTGGCAATATATGAGGAGTTTAGGGGTGGACGATATGGTCTGGCGATCGGCTACCGAGAGTCTTATGCAATTGATGAATGGATTCTGATTCCGCTTAATCTCGTCGCTGTTTATCAATGGGAGGGACAGAGTCTTGCGGTTATTTTTGCCCCAATGGTAGCTACGCTTGCCGTTGGCTTGATACTCATGGTTAGACAACAAAGAATTTTATCCGCTAATCTAACGATTTCCACTTGGATAGGAGGAATCGCAGGGTTACTCTTCCTCGGATCTGGCATCAACATTCTAATTCAGATGGCCATCAAATTGACGCAAGTCCACCTGTCAGGTGAGATGGTGGTTACCATTGTCCTAGCGTTGATACCGATAATTCTTGGTATTGCGGTTCTCCGGATGGTTCTAAGAAGTGGGGCAAAAGGAAGTGGGCGAAGAGGAGTTTATTTTGTTGTCTTAGGGGTGGTTGGGCTGGTTGCCTGGGCTGGTCTGCTTGTCGGTCCGATATTGGCAATATTGTCAGGAATTTGGCAGAAATTCGGGCAGTCTCAATAGAATCTAAGGCAGAAATCACATAACCGCCCTCTTGAAGCTTGATGAAAGTTGAACAAACTATCATCTGCAAGAAGTGCCCGCAGATTTGACCTATCTCCTACTTTAGTGATTACTATGACGATTTTCATAGACATAACAGGATTTGGAATAGTTATTCCTCTCTTGCCATTTTATGCGGAAACCTTTCAAGCAGGAGGCACGGCACTAGGAATAATGGTTGCTTCGTTTGCCATCATGCAATTCATTTTCTCTCCCATACTTGGGAGAATATCTGATATTGTTGGAAGAAGACCAATTCTTCTGCTTTCTGTACTGACTTCTTTAGTAAGTTTTATCCTCTTTTCTATAGCTAGCTCATTTGTGATGCTTCTTTTCTCAAGGATAATTGCGGGTGTGGCTACCGAAACAGCTGTCGGTCAAGCGTATGTCGCTGATTTGACCAGCGAGAAAGAAAGAACGACTGGAATGGGTAAGGTAGCTGCCGCCCACGGCATGGGTTTCATTGTTGGACCTGCGATAGGAGGCTTTCTGAGTGTCTATGGGTTTAGGGCGCCCGGACTTGCAGCTGTTGCTTTAACCTCGCTAAATCTCCTGTTTGTATTGTTCTTTCTGCCAGACTCAATCACTCGCGAAGGTTCAGTGAAACGAATGACGGAACGTCGTGGTAACTATTTACACAGGCTTGTGTATGGTCTTAGCAGACCTTTGATAGGTGCTGTCCTTGCAATTCTGTTTATCATAACCCTCGCGTTTTCAGCGATACCTGTTGTCGCACCTTTGGTTGGTGCAATCTTCTTTGACATCGGACCAGTTGAAATGTCCTACATTTTCATGTATATTGGACTTGTGCAAGTCGTCTTGCAAGGTTTTTTGATTGGAAAAATTACTCGGAGGTTTGGAGAGGAAAAACTGATTGTTCTTGGGTCGCTGATAATGGCGGCCGGAATGGTTCTTATGCCTCTACTAGCAAACATTGCTGCCTATCTTGGTTCGATTACACTAATAGCTTCTGGTATCGGAATCATGAATACTGTCATTCCCGGCTTCATTTCGAAAAGAACCTCGACGCTTGAACAAGGAACCATGCTAGGAACAGCCAACTCTGTATCAAGTATTGCGCGAGTTCCCGGTCCGCTGATTGGAGGGGCTGCTTTTGAATTTGCTGGCGTAGTTGCTCCATTTCTTGTCAGTGCAGCTTTGCTGGTGGTCGCATTT
>CP070649.1:634675-637355 GCA_020354575.1 Candidatus Bathyarchaeota archaeon
AAGTTAGGTCGTTAGGATTTTTATGACGATTACGATAATTTTTGTAGGTTTGTGCGATAAATACTGAATCATAAAAGACTACCAAACCTAAATGCGCGCACTTCAAGCGCATCGTTGGTTGGTTGATTGGTTGGTTGGTTTTCGGCGACAATGAAAAGCAATCTACAATTGACCTAGAGGAACACATTCGGCAACGAATGAAGAAAGAAGATTGATTACCTATCTAGCTCTGCTTGCACGCCTGTAACTCTTCAAGAATATTGTAGCTGCCAGTGTACGCGCCACTATTTTGATGGCATCACCAGCCATTGGCTTGTCAGGGTTCTTTCTCATTCTGCCTAGATGTAAAAAGATCATCAATTCTCACCTCCCCTAAAATCTGTAGAATCCGGTCAGTCGCTCATTCTTGTTTTACTGCTGCCTTCATTGCTTCTTAGTTTTCGCTTTGAATGCATCTATAGCGTATTCTATGATTTTTCTCGAGCTTTCTGCGTTTTTCCATGCTTTGAAGTTGGTGAATTTATGGGGTTCTAGTCTTTTGTAGGTTTCAAAAAATTCTTGGATTTCCTTCAGTCTGTGGGGATGCACATCTTGTATATCATGTATACCATTGAAGCGTGGGTCGCTTATCGGAACAGAGAGTATTTTAGGGTCTTCTCCTTTTTCATCTTCCATTATCAATCCCCCAATCGTCCTTGCCTTCACGATGCATCCCACTTCAGCAGGCTCGTAAGAGAGAACCATAATGTCCAATGGATCGTTATCATCAAACCATGTTTGAGGGACGAATCCATATTCTACGGGAAAAACAACTGACGAATGAAGAATCCGGTCTAAAACGAAAACTTCCCACTCTAGATTGTATTCATATTTATCCCTCGAACCACTAATAACTTCCACGACTACATTGACAACGTCTGGAGGTTTATCTCCTGATGGAATGTCACGCCAAAGATTCATACAACGCTCTCTAACCTGCAACCTTTTATGCTTTAATTATGTTTCGCCAATTATTCTGTACACCTCGTTTGGAGCTGGCGGATTACGCTCCTCCAGTACAATGCCTCTCTGGATCAATAGATAGGAACAATACCTGAACAGATTGGAAACACCACAGTAGACTTCTTCGTCACCTCACACAATGAGGCGGGTGATACAGCTACCAGCAGCATTGACAGCTACCAAGTGCAATCGCTACTCCTTGGAGACGTGGATGGGGATGGAGATGTTGACATCTTCGACATTGTCGGACACGGTTTTGAAAGTTGTTGGTTTGAGATTTTGGAAATTCCGGGTGAATTACGGCGTTACATATGCAGTTGGCTGAAAAATCTCGAAGGACTCAAAGATTGGACAAAAGAAATTGCACACTGGACGATTTGGACCTTCATTTGAAGACTCTGCTAAGGCTTCTCACATTTGGAGGCGCTTGCATATTCTTGTTGGGCTGTTACACTCTTTGCCCCCATTAGCAGCACCTAAACATACACTCTCTTCTGTGTGTCACCAATTGGAGACAACTGTCACTACTTGGATCCGGCTGTCACCACCAGATTTTCCATGCAAGCTCCATTTTTCCCATGCAAAAATACACAACACATCAAACTCTCCTGTACACGTGTCTACGCTGTACCCGGAGACAAGCACCACGGGAGCACCATTTTGTCTCCAGTTGGAGACGGTAAAAGTCCATGGGTTTAAAGCGAGTGGTGACAGCTGGAGACAAAGCGGTAACAGCTGGGGACAAAGTGGTGACAGCATATAAAAACGGGCTTGTACTATTCAATGCTGTCAAATGGAGCCATGCTCAATTTGGGAATTGGTGGGGATCGGGGTCGAAGAATTAAGCCGAATTAATGAAGAAACCAGAAAATCGTTCAACTTAGCTGCTGAGAAATACTATGAACTCTTCAAAGATGAGATGAGGCAGAAGAAGTACGATCGAGTGCTCCTAGACGAATTCGCAAGAAACTTCGATTCTGATTCGATAATATTTGATGTGGGGTGTGGTCCTGGGCACATCACCAGTTATCTTGCTGATAAAGGACTGAATATCTTAGGAATAGATATTTCAGAAAGATGCATTGAGATAGCGCGGAGAGAGCATCCGAAACTGCGTTTTCGAGTGATGGATATGGCCAAGCTGGACATTGCAGATGAGTCGATTGATGGGATCGTCTCCTTTTACTCTATCATACATACTCCGAAACGATTTGTGCACAGGTTGTTTCATGAGTTCAGTAGAGTGCTTAAGAAGGGTGGCGTGATCCTTGTTGTGGTGAAGAAAGGCAGTATGGAAGGCTATGTGGATGAGTTGGTGGGGTTCAAGACACGTTTGTACTTTACTAGTTTCACCGAGGAAGAAGTGGAGAATTACTTGCGAAATTCTGGATTTCGGGCGATCTTTCTAGAGACCAGGCAGCCTTACGATTTTGAGATACCGGTTGAGAGAATTTGCGCTGTCGGCAGGAAAAAACAATCTCATTTGCGCGTAAAAGGATTTAAATAGCCTTAAATCTGAGCTTCTGGATTTAAATAGCTTTTTAAGTCTAAAGCTTTAATTAAATTGCTAAACAGCCTCATTTTATCCTTTTTATTAGAAAGGTTTATATGCTCGCTAGTTGTCTTTGAGTCAACGCCACTGAGAGATTTGAGAAAACGAAAGCGATGGAGGTAAGGT
>CP070649.1:637455-640101 GCA_020354575.1 Candidatus Bathyarchaeota archaeon
TTATTTTATTCTTAAGTTATCAATTTCGGCAGATGTCAAAGCTGAAGGAATTATTGAATGAGCTCCGTTTCCGCTGTTATACAAGACAATCGCTTTGTCATCCTTTTGATCGGAATAGCGTAGAGTTAGAGCAGCAGCTTTCTCTATAGCGACCTTTCCTTTTTGTCCTTGAAGCAAGGTAATAGGGCTCCCACAATTAGGAACTTCAAAAAAATAATCAGATTCTTGCTTTAATTTCATTAACTGCTTATTTTCTGCTTCATTTCTTCCCACAATAATCTTATTCTTCCCAAATCTGAAATGTCTTCCAATTTTTAGTAGGCTAATATCGTTTAAGGTTACTTGCTTGTTGTACTTGAACAAATCTTTGATTTTCATCGCAAATTCTTTACTGGTCAGCAAGCAACCACCCGCAGGGCAGGGGAAGTCTCGGAGGCCAAAATCTGAAGCAAGTTGAAGCTGCAGCTTTCTAGACCTACCACTTATATCTAACAATTTTTCTCTATCAACCCAACCTTTTCTCTCCGCTTCAGTTTCAGGGAGAGACTTTGCAGATAATGGCCTTAGGATCATTCCTTCTAGTCCTGCTTCCTTCTCAATAATCTCTAAAGCTTTTCTATGTTGAGACATTGGTCTTTGACCAAGAACTTCGCCTGTAAAGAGGAAGGACGCTCCAAGTTCTTTCAGCATTTCCTTGGCTTTTTTAAGCATAAAAATCCTGCAGTCGATGCATGGATTCATGTTCTTTCCATAGCCGTGTTTGGGATTCCTTATCATCTCTAAGTATTCTTCTCCGATGGTGATGGTCTTTAGATGTACTCCAAGTTGCTTTGCTATCCCCGCGGCGCCACATCCGCCTTTTCCACAGAGGCAGAAAGGAGACTTGAAATTTATGGCTACTACGTCTATGCCCTGCTCTTGAAGAAGTTTTGTAGCTAGGGTGCTGTCCAAGCCGCCGGATAATAATGCCAATCCTCTCATGATAGAACTCCTTTGATATCAGTTTTGAAAGTTCTACTCCCTATATTAGTTTCTTTACAGCCTGCTCTAGTAGGTCTTAGCTAACTGCTAGCATTCTATCCAACGCTTTTTTTGCTTGCACACGAATTTCCTCAGGAACCTTTACTTCTGGCTTCATGTCCTGAAGGGCCCATAGAATCTTATCTAAACTGATCTTCTTCATGTTGGGGCATATTGCTTTGTCTGATGCAGGGTAGAACTTCTTTTTGGGGTTTTCTTTCCTTAATCGGTATAATAGCCCAATTTCGGTTCCTACAATCATCTCAGAAAAAGCTGATTTTTTCGCATGTTTACACATTCCCCCCGTAGAGAGCACTTCATCAGCCAACTCTATTACTGGCGGAGTACATTCCGGGTGTACAATCACTTCAGCTTCTGGGTGCAGTTCTTTTTGTCTGGTAACATGTTCGGGTAAAATCTTGACATGCGTTGGACAAAACCCATTCCATGGAATGATCTCTTTCTCTACAAATCCAGCAACGTATGCTGCCAGATACTTATCTGGGACGAAGATAATATCTTTCTCCTCCCTGGACTTGACAACCCTGACCGCGTTTGCGGAAGTACAACAAATATCACTTTCCGCTTTGACTTCTGCGGTCGAGTTGACATAACTGACAACAGTCGCCTTAGGATGTTTTGCCCTTAATGAGTGTAATCTTTCTGCCGAAATCATATTTGCCATAGGGCAACCAGCCTTTTTGTCTGGAATCAACACAATTTTGTCTGGACTCAAAATACTGGCGGTTTCAGCCATGAAATGTACGCCACAGAATACTATTGTATCTGCACTAGTCTTTGCAGCTTGTCGACTCAATTCTAAGGAGTCGCCCAGATAGTCCGCTATGTTCTGTACTTCACCTGGTTGATAGTTATGGGACAGGATAACTGCGTTTTTCTTCTTTGCAAGTCTTCGAATTTCCACAGCGATCGAAGAATCAAGTTTTGACATTTTTGAATCGTATATTCCTTGAATTATTAATCACATGACGATCGCTGGCTATTTATATGCTTCCCATCTTGCGGTTCACAAGTACTATCGCTTCTGTTGATTGATGATCTCGCGACATTTTTCTGCGTATTCACACCAATTAAGACATGATTGTTCCTTTTCTGGGCGCGTCAATTCCATTTTACATGTATCGCATGTTCCTTCGTCTTCGTCGCTCCATATCTCGATGTTTCCACCGCAGTGAGGGCATGGAAAATATTCAGGGGCTGGCCTGATAAACTTCCTTATGCCCGGGCAAGTTTTCCAATTTGAGCTAACCAAGGTTTTATCTCACCTCATTTGAGACCATGGGGGATAGGATTGGAGATTTTCTTCCCTTTTATGCTAATTATCTGTTGTCTTAGTGGGATGGTTTTTCCTGAGGATTTGATAGCTTCTTTGACTAAATGATACAAGCCAAAGCAACATGGCACTTCCATATTGACCACGGAAATGCTTCTTATGGTGGATTGTTTGAGTATATCGGTTAATTTCTGCTTGTATAACTCAGCATTGTCAAGTTTTGGGCAACCGATAACGAGGGCTTTTCCTTTTAAGAATTCAGCATGAAAATCAGAATATGCAAAAGGCACACAATCAGCTGCAATTAGAAGATCCGTATTTTCAAAGAAAGG
>CP070649.1:640201-642836 GCA_020354575.1 Candidatus Bathyarchaeota archaeon
TCTGCTACGATGAGGCGCTTAACTTGACTGTTGGTGACCAGGTCCACTGTCATGGGCACTATTGGATCATTGGTCCCTGCCCCCTCCAATTCTGTGGCTACGTTACCTGTACTGAGATAGTGCATACAAGTATCCCTCAACTGGTCGTCGACCCGCCAGAAGTCGTGGTGGGCGTTGGCCAAATCTTTGACATTGACATCGCCATCCGTGACCTTGATATCGAGTGGAGGTTGCAAGGAGTTGCTTTCAACTTAAGCTATTTGCCCGTCCTTACTATCCTCGATGTAATGGAGGGGCCCTTCCTAGGCCAGTTCCTCCAGCCAGGTGATCCCGATGCAGGAATCCCCTCGCAGGAGAAGATCTTCTATTGGTTCATCGAAGCGAACCATCTTTGTGTGATGAATGTCCTGCTGCCAAGTCCTTCAGGCAAGTGGTGCTGTATCTACCCCGAGGGAGATGGCGTCTTGGCCACAATAACCTTCAGAGCTGATAACCTTGGAAGCACTTCACTCGACCTCGTCACTACCGATTTAAGCGACGAAATCGGCAATCAAATTCCTCATACGATCATGCATGGAACTGTAGAGATCCGTGAATCCTTTCCCTACGACATGAATCTCGACCTGCGCGTTGACATCGAAGACATCATCATCGCATCACTCGCCTTTGGTACACATCCCGACCATCCACGATGGAACAGCCAGGCTGATGTCAACAATGATGGCTTTGTCAACATCATCGATCTCTATATCATCGCCCACCACTTCGGAACCACCTATCCATGACACAGGCTTCGAAGAGAACTACATACATGCTCAAATCATAAATGTACACATGTAGATATTACTTAATGTACAGGGGGGTGACACGAGTGTCTTTTATCAAGTTGAAAGACGGCACGAGACTCTGGTATGAAGAAAAGGGAGAAGGTACGCCTATCGTGTTTCTGCACGGGTGGCTAGGATCTTCATGGCATTTCCGCAATCAAATGGATTATTTCTCCAAAGCCTTCCGAGTCTTCGTATTGGATCATAAAGGCCATGGAAAGAGTGACAGACCCGAAGATGCTGCCTACACCATATCGGACTTTGCTAAGGATTTGGACCAAGTCCTTGATCAACTGATTGGAAATGAAAAAGTCGTACTGGCTGGTCACAGCATGGGCGGTATGATTGCTTTGACGTACGCCACCAATCCGAAGTTTAGAAAGAGACTCAAAGGACTAATACTGCTGTCCACTGCTGCCAAATTCGAAAATCCAGGGTTAGACGAGTTTGTCGTCTTAATTCGGAAAGGCGAGATGACCATCGTTGATCGGGGACTGGTCGAGAGTATACTGATTTCCATTGCTTTTAACGCCAAGTATGTGGAGACCCACGAAGATATCATCACAGAGTTTATTGAAGAAGTCATGAAAAATGCGGAGTTTGTTGCGTTCAAAACCGCGATCTGCATCGTTGACAGCTATAATCTTGAAGACCAACTGAGCGAAATTGATGTTCCCACCTTAATTCTGACTGGAGGCGAGGACGCCTTCATATTCCCCGAAGAGTCTGAGGTGCTGCATCATAAGATCAAGAACTCCGAACTGAAAATGTTCTCTCCGAACATTGGACATATGATTCAATTTGAAGCAGTCGATGAATGCAACAAAACCATAGAAAATTTCCTTAAGAAACTCCAATGATGGATGCCTACAGGGGCAAATCGGTGATACGCATGGGAAAATACACAATTAAGCTGGCGGCTGGTAGAACTGTGAAGGACGCTGAACAGCAAGCTCAAAAATTGTTAGACCAGCATGAACGCAAAGGCTTCACGCCGATATTGCTTGCTAGTGGCGAAAGTAAGGGAGAGGTTAACATTGCCATAGTGTTTCAGAAGATCATGGATGAGAAGCCTACAACCGAGGTCATAGGTGAAGAAGAATTCCAACTTCCCAAACGATTGTCAGCCGAGGTCACCAAGCTGACTAAACTGACCGAGGAGGGATTATATGAAGTGATCGGTGAGGCCCTCTTAGCAGAGGAACTTTTAAAACAACCAACGAAGCTTCTGGATGGTGAAGGAATCAAGGATCTCCTGTCAAAAACGAGGAAAGCAGAGTCGAGAAAGAAGGGAAAGCAGTTCGTCAACAAATTGAGGGGGAGGATGTTTCAGAAGATTTGTGTCGAAGCCCAAGCGTGCAAATGGGAGAAACACGTTCTCAAAGATACCCAAGGACTGGCAGAAACCCTGATGCCATTAATCGGATCGATCGTCGGATTCACAATTCCCGCCATATCACTCTCCATAGCTATAATCCTGACTAAAAAGGGCATAAAGCAATTCTGCAAATGTCCCTCAGCGTACTAGAAAATTCAAAATCCCCAAAAACCGCCCAAAACACCCATTTTTGCTGGTGGACGGGGCGGGATTTGAACCCGCGGCCTCCACGATGCCAACGTGGCGATCATTCCAGGCTGATCTACCCGCCCAAAAGGCGACACGAAGTGTATCTACTAGAACTTGCTTCGACATACCTTACCGGAATATATGATGTTTTTGGTGTATTTGAGGATGCTAAGTCTTCCATTACACAGAAATACTACAAATATACACAACAAACTTCAGAAAACGGGAGGAACTGCTTGAC
>CP070649.1:642936-645544 GCA_020354575.1 Candidatus Bathyarchaeota archaeon
ACAGTCATAGTCCTTTAACGCCTTCATCAAAGTGTCAATAAAATCACCAGATCCAGTTGCAACATCCAGAACTTTTCCACCAGAAATCGAACCTAGCTTGACACGAATCTTTACTGCACCTGATGCTGCCAATCTTCTTGGCAAGTTCTCCAAATCAGTACTCACCCTTCTAGGTCGTCTGGTTGCCGCACAGGCTCATAAGTTTTTGTCTAGCATAGG
The DNA here is from genome assembly GCA_020354575.1 of Candidatus Bathyarchaeota archaeon. Taxonomy (GTDB): domain Archaea; phylum Thermoproteota; class Bathyarchaeia; order Bathyarchaeales; family SOJC01. The sequence continues at coordinate 643,156 of CP070649.1, forward strand.
CATTCACACTTTTGTGACTTATACATGTATGACTTGACCAAAAACCTGCTAACTTCCAAATGTTATTTTATGCGAGCATTAAAGTGGGCATCAGAGATAGAAGTTTATGTATGTAGCTATTCCGAATATTAAAGAAATAAGCCAAAGTAGAACCGTGACATCCATAAGTCTCTTCCTTCTAGTGCATGCTGCAATATCTGAAACCCGGACAATCCATGATGCCACTATCACTATTCCCAGGACCAGCGCAATAGCACCAGTCACGGCGTGAACCCACATTGTTTGAACTCCCAAGAGGGAAGTGTCAGTTGTGAAGAACTCAAAGCCATCAAGGAATGAAGGCCCCATTGCTATTAGAAAAGAGATGAGATGTAGAAAAACTGCTGCTCCCATTACAACACCATGATTCCTGAATTTGGCTTTAGTCTTGTATCCGAAGCCTACAAAAATGAGGGCAAACGCAATTATTTGAATTAAAAGGTTGACGTCCGTGATAAGCACTGCTTTTGTACCAAAGATTCCTGACATAAATCTATCCTCGCCCATATTGTCTGGTCCGTTTTAATTAAAAACTTTCCTCCAAACATCTTCTATCAGAAATTGCATGCGCATCTAGTTTGTGAGGAATTAAATTGCATGCATTCACCCGTTGGCTGGTGGGGTTAAAATTCAAAACCCCCGCCCCAAACACAAACGCGCGCAATGTCAGAAAAGATTGAGATCGAGTTTTCTCCAAAATAAATAAAAACTCAAGCAGATATACTTGGTGGAATCGTTGAGTGATGTGCTATGAATAGGAAGTTCTTTTTGGCTGTGGTTTTGGTTTTTGTTCTTGCTGGCACGTGGGGCGTAATGTTTGGGGTTCAAAGAGCGCAGGCTAGTGAAACTACTGTTATTAGGATTGACGGCAGCATCGACCCTTCTTCAGCTAACATTACAACCAGCGATAATATCACTTACGTTTTCACGGATTACAATTTTGATTCTCTGGTAATTGAAAGAAGCGACATTGTTGTTGATGGGATGGGCTATAGGCTTGAGGGAGCAGGCTATGGGGATGGCATCACGCTAGATGATGTCTCTAACGTTACGATTAGGAACTTGGAGGTTATCGGATTTGATAATGGCATCTACCTCTATAACACCTCAAACAACGCATTCCACGGCAACAACGTAACAGGAAACTACATCCATGGCTTCTACATTTACGACTCTTCGAACGTAACCCTTTACGAAAATATGGTGTCGAATAATGGTGAGGGGGCCTATCACGGGTATGCGTCAATCTATGTTGCGTATTCTTCGAACTGTAGCGTTAGACTGAATAATATTACAGAAAATCGTTACCTAGACGGCATTGAGTTTTGGGGGTCTTCGCGCAACTACGTTTACGATAACAACATATCTGATAACTATTTTGGCATCCGCATCTTCTCAAGTAACGATAACACCTTCTATGGAAATGACATAACTGCGAATAGCCATGAAGGTTTTTGGCTTTCCGACTCATCAAACAACACTTTGTACGAAAATTTGTTGAGTGGTAACGGATATGGATTTAATGTTCAGGGCTACGAGTTCAGCCATTACTTGAATTATATTAGCGCTTCGAATCTTGTTGATGAGAAGCCGGTGTATTATCTGATTAACCAGAATAACCAGACGGTTAATGCTTCGACGCATCTTGCGGTTGGCTGGTTGGCTTTCATAAATTCAACTAATGTGCGTGTTGAGGGTTTGAACTTGACGAAGAATGGTCAGGGACTATTGCTGGCTTACACAAACAACTCAAGGATCATAGGTAATACCATAGTGGGAAACTATGATGGGTTGCTGCTCTTCATGTCTGTCAACAATGTTATTTCTGGAAATGAAATTGCGAGGAATAATTACAGGGGGATTTACTTTTACGAATATTCAGACAACAACGAGATCTTAGAAAACAACATTATTGACAACGTGGGTGAGGGAATCTACCTAAGTGATTCTTCAAATAACGTTCTTTATGGGAACACGATAGCGAACAGTGAGTATGGCATCGAGTTGTATGGCGTAGACAACGAAATTTACCTTAACAACTTTGTAAACAATACGCAGCAAGTTGATTCGGGTGGCTTTTCGAATTCTTGGGACAATAGTATTGAGGGGAATTATTGGAGTGACTACAATGGAACTGATTATAATTTTGATGGCATCGGTGACGTTTGGGTTGAGATTGACACTGGCAATGTTGACCATTACCCTCTGATGGGGATGTTCAACAGCTTCAACACTTCAATGAGCTATCGCGTGAATGTTATCTCCAACTCCACCATAGATGGTTTTGAGTGTTTTGAGGGCAACAGCACGATTGTGATGCATGTTTCCAACATGACTGCGAATCAAACAG
>CP070649.1:645644-648187 GCA_020354575.1 Candidatus Bathyarchaeota archaeon
ATCCTCTTGAAATATGACGTGATAATTGTGGGTGCGGGCCCTGCTGGCATATTCTCGGCTTTAGAACTTGTGGAAAACACATCATTGAAAATTCTTATGTTGGATAAAGGGGTGGATATTGACAAACGTAGGTGCCCCGCTAGTAGAGGTTTTGGGTGCATCAACTGCGATCCATGCAATGTTCTTCATGGATGGGGGGGTGCAGGAGCTTTTAGTGATGGAAAACTCACTCTTTCTACAGAGGTGGGTGGGCTACTTGGAAAATATATCAACCAAAAGGAACTTCTCGAATTGGTTGACTATGTTGACAAGATTTACACAAGGTTTGGTGCTCCTAACAACCTTTACGGAACTGACATGGATCGAATAGAAGATATAGAGAGGAAAGCTTCCCTTGCGGGCTTGAAGCTAGTTCAACAGAAAGTCCGCCACATGGGAACTGAGAAGTGTGCTGAAACTCTTCGGAAAATGCGGAAGTTCTTAGAGAATGAGGTCGATGTAAGGACCAAGTCTGAGGTAAAGGGCCTCATAGTCAAGAATCGAAGCATTGAAGGCGTTGAAACAATTGATGGAAAACGGATTCTTGGAAAATGTGTTGTCGTCGCACCTGGACGAAGCGGTGCCGAATGGTTGAAGACTGAAGCTCAGGCTCTAGGATTAAAGACGTTGAATAACCCAGTTGACGTTGGTGTTCGTGTAGAGGTTCAAGCACCAGTCTTAGAAGAGCTGACTAATGTTTTGTATGAACCGAAGTTTGTTTATTACTCAAAATTCTTTGACGACTATGTTAGAACCTTCTGTGTCGCACCATATGGTGAGGTTATTACCGAATCTTATAATGGCGTGCTAACTGTGAATGGCCAGAGCTATGCAGAGCATAGAACTGACAACACCAACTTTGCCATACTGGTAAGCACATCCTTCACCGAACCTTTCAGAGAACCAATTGCCTATGGCAAATACATCGCAAGGTTGACCAATCTTTTAAGCGGGGGCATAATCGTCCAACGGTTAGGTGACCTGCTGGCAGGGCGAAGGTCAACTGAGGATAGAATCGGGAGAAGCACTGTTAAGCCTACATTAAAGAGCGCCACACCTGGGGACCTGAGTTTTGTATTGCCTTATCGATATCTGGTAGATATCCGAGAAATGTTGGAAGCCATAGACAAAATATCGCCCGGACTGAACTCGCGGGACACGTTATTATATGGAGTTGAAGTAAAGTTCTACTCCTCAAGACTGGCATTGAATGAGCGCCTAGAGACACCAATACAGAATTTATTCACCATTGGGGACGGAGCAGGATTGACGCGAGGACTTGTTCAAGCATCAATCTCAGGTGTTGTTGCAGCAAGGCAAATAATTAAAAAGGAAAAAAATAGGCTGCCCTCGCATCAAACACAAAAACTATAAATCAATATACAAAGCGCATGCATAATTCAACAGGTTGAGGGGTAAGGTTGAAGGAGAGAACTGCTAGGAATGTGCATCAAGCTTACGTTGCGGAGTCCAAGGCATTTCAGAGGCTTTTACTGTTTGCAAAGCAGGCCGAAAAAGAAGGAGTGCCCCAAATTGCTCATTTATTTAGGGCTGTGGCTGCAGCTGAAGGGGTTCACGCTCGTCAGCACTTCAAGTCTCTTGAGGGCAGCATTGGAGATACACAGACGAATTTAGAGCTGGCGTTTCAAAGGGAATCTGGTGTAGCGGAAGCGGAATACAATCGCATGTTACGGGAGGCTGAGGAGGATGATGAGGAGGAAGCTGCTTTGACGTTTTCGCAGATACGAGACGTGGAAACAGGCCATGCAGGATTGTATAAAAATGCTCTAAATCATTTGATAGCTCAGAGAGAGACCAAATATTACCTTTGCACGACATGTGGATATGTTTCAGATGGCAAATTACCCGAAAATTGTCCGATATGCGGAGCCCCAAAGACAAAATTCCAAAGCGTGGATTAGATTATTTGCGCGCGCATATGAATCATTAAAGCTTTATGAAAGATTTTTACATTTCTTTTAGGTTGCTTTTATTCATTCCAGTTTTTTCACTAGGCATTGTTTTAAGGGACTCACTCACTGAGTCACCATGATTCGAACAAGGCTTTCAATCTTCTTCTCTAAAGTTTCAAACCCTTTGTTGACAGCTTCCAAAGGAATCCTATGCGTTATAGATCTCGAAAGATCAATTTTTCCAGCCTGAATCAGTTTGATCAACTGAGCCATCTCTGACTTCAGATGATCATTCACTCCAATGAGCTCCATTTCCTTGTCAATCATAGTTTTGTAAGGAGAAATGCTGATGTCTTCAGATCCAATACCCACAAGGGCTAACTTGCCACCCTTTCCAACACAATTTATTGCCTCCTCTATTGTTTTCCGAAGGCCCACAAATTCCACGACAACATCTGCAAACTTTCCCCCAGTTAACTCATTAAGTCTATCCACCACGCTTTCTTTGGCGCCATTAATTACTTCATCTGCCCCAAAATCCTTGGCAAGCTCTAGCTTTCCATCTGAAATATCCACCGCAATAACCTTCCC
>CP070649.1:648287-650759 GCA_020354575.1 Candidatus Bathyarchaeota archaeon
TTGAGTAGAAAAAATGAGGAAATTGGGGATTAAGCAGAGTACGATGTCTAAGCGTTAGTACATTGTTTGAATGGAGTTTTAGCCTTCAGACGACATATTGTATCTTGTTCACTTGTGCGAACCCCATGTGTTTTTGTAATGCAGAAATTATTTGGCTTCTGCGAATATCCGTCCCATGTTAGGTTGAGTGCGGTAAATCACGACCGCCATACTATGGAATCTCACCTATGCAAAAAACTTTGGAACTCATGCAATCAAGAGTAGGTTTAGAACTAAGAAACAATGATGACAACAATGATGACGCGCGCATGCCAAGTCCAAATCAGGAAACTATATTCCAAGTTCATAATATTTTAATTCAGTTTCCATCAGAGTCTCTTGTACCTGTAATGAAGAAGGTAGAGGTTAATTGGCAAGAAGCATGCGGAGAATAATAGTTTCACGAAATTCCAGTCGCATTTTTGGTTGGGTACTCACTCTCTTAGGGTTGGCGCCGATAATTGTGGCGTTATTGGCTGCTTGGACCTCAGGAGTCTCCTTTTTAGACCTTTCCGCTTTGTATGATTTCCTCTGGGCAAACCCGTTTTCCATTGGCTTTGGAATCGAATTTGAACTCATATATGTTATCGTTGCGGGCACAGTTGCAACGATTATAGGTATTTTTCTCTTGGCTCGCAAAAGGGAAGAAATTGAAGAGCTGACCGTTGTATCCGATGATTTAAAAGTAACATTAGAATGTACCGTTTGTAAATATCAATGGAAAGAACATTTCTCGAAAACACAACTAAATTCCATGGGATTTCCTCAAAACCGAACTATTTCTCGGAGAAAATGTGACATCTGTGGAAGGTTCACCCGCCCTAAGATAACAAGTATTTAATAACTTCCAGAGCGTTCATGGATCAAAATATAACTTTACAATTCGTAAATCTCTTCAAAACCTAACAACAACCTTCGCCCAAAAACAGTGGAGATTGGCAGAAGAGTCTAGGAAACTTTGAGAAGACCTTCTATGATTAAGCCTTCCCAAGACCTTCCAATTAAAGTCGCACTAAAGGACCCTTTTTTTAAGGGCCTTACTATACATGTGCACATTTTATTTCGGTTTCTGACATATATTTCAGAAGAGAATTTCGTTTTTATTAACACTTGTTTATTTTATCTTAAAGGATGGGATGACATGAATTTCCCATTTGATTTCCGGGAAAAGAAGAAAATTAGAAAACTAATAGTCGCTTATGTTGAAGATAGAGTGAAAGAAAAAAGATCCTTTGAACAACAATTGGAGAGGCTTAAAGTTCAATTACAGAACAAGACATTAGATCAGGACACCTACGAGCGGCTAAGAGATGTTCTTGAATTTAATTTTGTTCGGCAACGTGAGGAAGCACGCGAACAATTTACCCTTTTTTGAATATAAATCCCCACCATGGGCACTGCATGCATACATTATTGGAATTGATCTTTCGATATTAATAGACAATGCAACTAAAACGCATCAGTTATAATTATAACTTCTCTTAGGTCATCTACATAATAGAGGAGAGCAACAGAGTTGATGAGGGAAAAAGGAAGAGATAAACCTGAAGAATGCGAATGCCCTAAATGTCAATTCACTGTTCCCAAACAAGCAGGATTATCTTGTGGAAGCAGAATGTGCCCCAAATGCGGAACTACTATGTTAAATAAACGATCAACGGGCTGAGGCACCTCCAAGAGATCTACATAGAAAGAGGGAAGATAAAATCTGGATTGAATCCCGGTTAGGGAACCCCCGTCCAAATCCATTTTTGACGGATTCTTGCACCCATCGAAGCAGAAATGAAGAGTTATTTTACTTGGTATTTTTTTGCGCTGACAGAGGGGGTTGCATTGGCCGCGTGTCTATAGCTTTCTAGGCCCTATCGAAGTAGATGTTTTTACCCTTAGCAGAAATCGGAACACCTATAATAACTGACGCTCCGGGCAGGAAATTCAGCCGCCTCGCCGCAGTTCCAATTCGATACATTATTCGGTTGTCAACATTGAGAAGACTAGCGGTTTTCACAGCAGACCCTAAAGCGATTCCAAGATCGAGCGCTTTAAAAACGCAAGTTGGCCCCACGAAGTCTAGACCCGCTTTTTTCTCTGCTTCATCGAATTCACTGCAGGTGGTGTATCCGCAAGCTCCGCAGTTCAATCCGGGACTCAGTGTTCCCCGGATGCCTATCAACACGGAAGCCTCGGAATTCTTCAGGTTCTGGGCGTCTCGCTTGAATCCTTTGAGTTTTCTTTCGTCACCTATTTTGTCCATTTCCTCTGCCAAAGCTTCTTTTTCCTTTCCCGAGACAACCGCTGTCAGGATATTGTCCACTCCTTTGGATTTCGGGGCGGTCCTAGCTGAAACGAGCATCAGCTTAGAAACTTGTAGCAGTGCTTCGCTCTCACCTTTATCGCTTCTGATTATGGGCATGATTTTTCACCTTTTTCTAT
>CP070649.1:650859-653283 GCA_020354575.1 Candidatus Bathyarchaeota archaeon
TGCTCACCTCTTTTTCTATTATGCAATTCATTTTTTCGCCTATACTGGGAAAAATTTCGGATAAAGTGGGTCGCAGACCAGTCCTCCTGCTATCTATCTTAACGTCTATTGTTAGTTTTATACTGTTTACGCTAGCCAACTCTTTTCTCATTCTTCTTCTTTCTCGAATAATTGCTGGATTAGCGACTGAAGCTGCGGTAGCTCAGGCTTACATTGCGGACATAACTGATGAAAAGGAACGGGGAGAAAAAATGGGCAAAGTGGGAGCCGCGGTTGGTGCCGGCTTTATCTTTGGTCCTGCAATCGGAGGCTTTCTAAGCACGTATGGGTTTTCAGCTACAGGTTTTGGTGCTACGGCATTAGCGTTCCTCAATCTCTTGTTTGTATTCTTTTTCTTACCCGAATCAATTCATAAGACACAGTCTGAAAAGTCAGTCGATACCGCCCCCAAAATCAGCTATTTTAGTCAGATAAGGATCGCTATGAAAAGGCCATTAGTGGGATCTGCTTTAGCGATTTCCTTCATCATCACTCTTTCATTTTCGGCGATACAAGTAATTGTACCGCTCCTTACAATATCTTTCTTTGATTTCAGTTCAGTGGGACTCTCGTACGTGTTCATATATATTGGGATCATCCAAATTGTGTTGCAGGGTTTTATAATTGGTAGACTGATCAAGAAGGTTGGAGAAGAAAAGCTCTTGGCATTTGGGCCTCTATTGATGTTCCTCGGAATAATTACCATGACATTAATCCCAAACATTGGCATATTCCTATTCTCACTCGCGACGATGGCGTTTGGTAATGGGATACTGCAAACCGTTGTCCCGAGCTTTATTTCCAAAAGAACCCCAGCGAATGAGCAGGGAAGCTTACTCGGGATAGCTCAATCAGTGTCCAGTATTTCACGAGTACCTGGTCCAATAATTGGGGGCTTCGTAGTTGAGGCCACGGGACTAGCGCGCGCGCTATTATCGCATTTGTTTTTGGATGCAGAACATTCCAAGCATGCACTCTAAAGCGGAATAAGATTAGTTAGCTAGAGTCAATCGGTTTATATATGCCGCGAGTTGGAGGCTATTCAAAATTATTATCAGTAACCTTTAGCGATCATTCTAGTTTTAGCAGAACATCGTCCCCATCGATTTTGACAGGAAAGACAGGTTCATCTTTAACTTTCAGTGTGACAAAGAGGATTTTCGGTCCAGAAATTGATTTTCCTGTGGTTACATCGAATCGTGAACCGTGTCTAGGGCATGTTACAATATTGCTGTCTAAGGTCCCTTTTGAAAGATCTCCTCCTGCATGAGTACATTTATTGCCAATGGCATAGAACTTGTCACCAACATGTACGATCAAGATTTCCTTACTGTTAAGAATAACTTTTTTCATCATTCCTACGGGGATTTCAGATTTTTTAGCGACTTTCACAAAATCTGAGTTTATCGTCAATTTCCTTTCCCTTTCAATATAAGCCAATCCAATAATTCCGAGAATTTATTATAATAGTTTTTACTTTTGTTAAATAAAATTTTGAACCATTTTAAAACATTTTTGTTAATACTAAGACCCGGAAGACTGAAATTTCCAGTTATTGGTTTCTTGTTGTAGCGCGCGCGAAGAGTTGCCGATCGAGGCATGTGGAATTCTCGCGGGCAAGATTAGCAACTCGGATGGGATTCCTGTAAAGGAAGTCCTTAAGGCATATGAATGTAGCAATGTGCTCCGTTCATCAACTAGCTAGCTAATAGGAGCTGAGGAATAATTCAAGATTTTCAGCGAAATAGATGATTTAGGCTTAAAATTGTTAGGCTTCTACCGTTCGCATATCTCTTATCTTTACACTAATTCTAAACCGCGCGCGTTATCAACTATTAAAAGACCTAGACGAACTAAAAGAGATTATAAAGAATCATTCGTCTTGATTATATGTCGACCATGCTTTCCATTTGCAGGAGGCTGAGTCGGATTTTGTTCAAAGTGAATGATGCAACTGACATGAGTAAAATCGCTGTGCCTCCAGCTAAATACCAGAAGCCCACGTTGGTCGATTCAGCAATTGGACCAGCAAGGGTAAGTCCAATGATAGCCGTCGCAGTGCTCAGGCTCAATATGAGAGTGAAGACGCGTCCTTGTTTCTCGGGTGGGACCTCTGCCTGTAACAAAGCAAAAATGGTTCCATTTACAATCGTGTTCATGAGGCCTGAGAAGAAGATTGATCCGATTGCAAGGGGCAGAATATTTGCAGGGGTAACGCCAAAGATAAGAAGCCCCAGACCGTTGAAGGCAAGTGCTGCTAACGCTGTGAGTACCCGTTTTTTGTTTCCCCCCCAAATGCTTAAGGTGAAGCCTCCTAGTATCAAGCCAATGCTGTATGAGGATTGAAGCCAAGCGAGCTCTATTGCTCCACCGTTGAAGAATCTT
>CP070649.1:653383-655791 GCA_020354575.1 Candidatus Bathyarchaeota archaeon
GTCAATAGAAGCGGAATGAAAGCCAAGATGTAAAAGACACGGAGTCTGCCTAGCAGTTGGTGAAAAACCTGAGAAAACTTCAAATGGAGATTAGCTGACAATATCAATGGGCTTTTCCCATTTATTAACTTTTGAGTGACCTTCTTAGTTGCGTCGGCGAATAATAGGTTTGTGAGCATCTGGCGAGCTTGCGTGGATTTGAATCATCCATTTCGCTGCTTGAGAACCCAAGATAGTGGATAAAGATGAGTTATTACGGAGTCTCCTCCTATGTATTTAGGAAGTTGAATATGCTATTGCGACGTTTGGGTGCGTATATTCTCAGGAACAGACTTCTGATGGGAGATGGGAGATACGCGTATCTTGTCATCAAGTATTCTTTTCCCGAGAACAGATTTTGCAGCAACTTTCCTGATCTGGTGAGACCGAGGCGGTAGATTAACACAGGGACTTCTTCACATCCGAATTTTAGGAAATATTTCTCTAATCCCGGGTACAAGCTGGGGATTTTTCCAGCTATCTTGGTTCTTTCGAGTCCATATTCAAAGATTTCAAAGTTCTTTTCACATGCTTTTTTTATTATGTGGGCTATTAGTGCGTCATTTGGGTATTTGGCCAGGAAGTTCGTGTGTGACATAATCTTCGTTGTTAGCATGGCTTTGTTGTACTCGTGAAGTATTATGTAGGCTATGAGGCGATTGTGGTAGACGGCACCGTATATTCTGTAGTAATCTCCGAGGCGTTTTTTGTCCTTCAGTAGTTCTGATAGGTAGACTTCTTTGCAGCTGTCAGGGAAGGCGCCCTCTCTTCCTTGTCTTTTGAGTGCTGAAAGATTGCATTGATAAATGTCGTCCATCCATTTTCTGATGTCTTGTTCTGTTTTGATCTCTGTGATTTTCACTCCATCTCTTTCAGCCTTTCGTATGTTGTATCTAGCGCCTTTGGTGAATTTCGTTTTCGATATTTCACTGTATGTTTTGCTGCCGATGAAAATCATATGTGCGTAGATGGTCTGAATACTTGCATTTTCCTTCTTGAACCAATAATCTATTGAATTTATGTAAAGCTTCGAGTGAAAGGTTGGAGCGCTCAAGGCAATGTAGTGGACGCCAATGTCCTTAAGGAAGTTTTTTGCGACGTCTAAAGCATTAGGAATCATATGCACCGAGTTTTCGCTGTCTGGCAGGACTGAAGCATAGCTGTGTACCGGAGAGATTGCGAGCTTAAAACTTCTAAAAAGTTGCTCTAGCCGCATCGGAAACAGGATTTTGTGGTTTTTCTCTTCAACTATTAAAGGAAGAGGGTTTCGATGATAGTAGAATGATTCGTATCTATGGTGCAGGACAGAGAAAGGACTTCTATCCACTATAGAATTCCACTCGTCACGGTCGTTAGCTACTCTAACTCGCATGATCAAGATCTCTTATTACTGCAAATTCGAGCTTTTTGGTCTTGAGCTTGTTTCGCAGAGAAAGACCTGTATGGCCCCCAAATTCCCCAAGTTGAAAAATCTTTCCATGGCGGCGTCGATCAGCTTGGGCAGCCACCACTTGCGTTTATTCCAAGTGAACGAAAACAAGCTCAAGAGATCGTATCGAATAAAAGAAACGCCTCTCACCTTTATGGTTTCAAACCCATTGGAGTGAAGTAGACTTTTCATTGATTCTTCATCGTAGAAGGCTACGTGCGTTCTGTCGATTTTTGATCCCCATGTAGGTTCTCGCCCAATTGAGCTTAAAAGCATGTCAACGAGGTTGCTTTTTGAGGGCACATCTAGAATCAAGTAGCCTTTCCGCCTAAGTACGTGATGTATGTTTTCGAATGCAAGCTTCGGTACGGAAAGGTCTTCCATTATTTCACCCGCACGCGCTATCGTGAAAAAAGGAAATCGCAGTATTGAATTGACATAAGATGCCAATGATGATTGAATCTACTCACTCAATTCTTTATATATCTTTACCAGTTTGTCAGTCACTGCCGAGAGGCTATGATTCTCAATTATTTCATCAGCATTTGCAACAAACCCTTTCCAACTTATCACCTTGCATCCGCTTGCAAGCGCCTCAAGAGCTGCTTTGGACAAGCTGGGAATAGTAAATTGATCAAAGAAAACCTCAAATTGTCTTAGGAAAAGAGGCATTTCACCGTACGGAATAGATCGATTTGGGATGGTTAATTTCAAGCCCATCGCATCACATTTGCTCTGGACCATCTTTTCCATTTCAGGCTCATACCACTTTTTGAAATAGAGTGCTTTTCCATATCGTTGTGGGTTATTTTGAGGCTTAAATTTCGGGTCTATAGGATTTGGCAACCAAAAGGCTTTGGGATAGTAATAGATCAAATCGGGTGTGCTAACGAGGACTTGATCAGAGATTTGCAAAGCTACCTTCGTTGATATCTTGTTA
>CP070649.1:655891-658285 GCA_020354575.1 Candidatus Bathyarchaeota archaeon
ATAATTTAGCGGTTCTGAAGACAGATATGCTTGTAGGTAAGACTGATGTTCCACAACAGATGACCTATTGGCAAGCTGCTCGCAAAGCAGTCGTCATGAATATTAGTGACCTCGCGGCAAAAGGCGTGAAACCTATAGGCCTCCTCGTCTCGTTAGGCATCCCTCGAAATCTGACAAAAATGGATATCGTGCAGATCGGAAAGGGTCTGAATAAGGGTGCAAGAGAGTATGATACTTATGTTTTAGGGGGAGACACAAATGAAACTGAAGATCTCGTCATTAGCATCTCACTTTTTGGGCGAGCAGAAAAAGGTAGCATTATTTTGCGTAATGGTGCATCTCCTGGTGATATTTTGGCGACAACCGGCTTGTTTGGCTTAGCCTCGTCTGGTCTTCAGATATTGACAAAAAAACTAGCAGTTCCGTTGAAAATTGAAAGAAAACTTTCCGAAGCTGTTTTAATGCCCTCCGCTCGACTCAAAGAGGGAGTGGCAATGGCAGAGACAGGTGCAATCACAGCGTCTATTGATTCTAGTGATGGGCTAGCATGGAGCCTACACGAAATTGCTCATGCAAGCAAAGTGGGCTTTCTAATTGATGCGTTGCCTATTGCTCCTGAGACTTATGAAATCGCAAAACTCTGTGATCTAAATCCTATAGAGCTTTGCCTTTATGGTGGTGAAGAGTATGAGCTGATTGTGACCATTAAACCAAGTTGTTGGGAAAAAGTGAAGCACAAAATCGGAGACCAAGGTGGTAGGCTTTTTAGAATCGGTAAAGCCATAGCAGAAGAAAAATTAATCCTAAGATGGATGGGCAAGATGATCGAGATAGATAGACGAGGATACGAGCACTTACGCACGGGGAGGTCAAATATTTGATTCAATCTTGTGACGTTGGGAGTCTTCCCTTCCCAAGAGAGAAGAAGGCGCTCCTAATTGGCAATAATCGTATTTTGCCAAGCAATAGCAATGGATTTTCGAAGCATTTTGAAAAGACAATTATTGATGCTTTTATCGATAAAATAAAGGCAGGCATTTCATTGCCCGCCTTTCCTCAATTTCGTGACATGAATCGAATGTTTCTCTCAGTATTTGGTGGTATAGAAAGGATAAAAGATGGTTACATAGAAACGGAGGGCCTAAGTCTAAAATCTGGTATTGAGAGGCTTGCTGAAGTAGCGATCATAGCTCACAATGTAAAGAAGATATATGCGCGGGTTGAAAAACCGTTCGAACTGAGAATTTGCATTACTGGACCTTACACGTTAGGCTCATTTTTTCCATATAGAAATAGCCAGACCTACGAAAGATTAGGTCAAGTGCTTTCAAAAATTGTGGAGAAGAACATTTTCAAAGCCAAGAAAGCCAAAGTCGCTATGGTTGCCATTGATGAACCATTGTTCGGCTTATTCGACGATCCCCTCTTGGATCAGGGTGTCGAAGATAGGGAGCAACTTCTTGGAGCTTGGGAAGCCATAGCTAGCAAAGCTCGGAGCAAGAATGTCTATGCAAGCATTCATCTTCACTGCACTTCAAACGACTTGTTTTGGAGGATAAAATCACTAAAAATTATCGAGTCACATGTGGATGATTCACTTTATGAATTAAAAACCACCAGACAGAAACTAGAAGAGAACGATAAAATACTGAAGGCTAGTATTACAATAGCCGATTTTGACACACTCATTAGACGGAAACTGGGAGGGCCAGACATTTCCAGTGAAATTGTAGCAGACGTCTGGAAAGAGATCTTAAATGGAACCCGGAATCCAGAGATATTTGTGGAGGAAACGGATATTATGAAAAAAAGACTTACCAAGATCGTTGAGCAGTTTGGTCAAGAAAGAGTGACGCTTGCAGGTCCAGAATGCGGTTTGCGAGGTTTCCCGAATTATACAACTGCAATAGAATGCCTTAGGCGTGTAGCGCAAGCAGTGGAAGCATTTAATGCATAAGCTTGAACACATCCAATGTACATATGTGAATTCTATAGTTATAAGAAGGTGGTCTGTCATGGAGTTTAGTGTGTTCGCTGGTTTTTCACCAAGATCTTTTCAATATTATCTAATCGCTTTTCTATGATATCTAGCCGCTCCAAGATTTGCGCTAACAAACGTACAGCATCCATTGTTGGTAAACTTGGAAGAGGGGTTGGTAAAGGCCAAGGCAGAGTCTTCCTTTTCTCAGGTCTTTCTGGCGATGTTGCGGGATATCCCTCTACTCCTTTCTTTGCGGTCATACGATCAACAAGCAGCAATAAGGAGTATCAATTAATAAAACCTGCCATAAGAGTGGAAAACTATAAAAAGCTTTGATTAATTATATTGCGTTCTCATTTCGTAGCCGGAAATTCCGGGTGCAAAGTATCAGGTACCCTTTCTACTTTTTCTAC
>CP070649.1:658385-660701 GCA_020354575.1 Candidatus Bathyarchaeota archaeon
AGGTTGTTAGGAGCACCAAACCTTGTGTAAATCTTGTCAACATAGTCAACCAATTCGAGAAGTTCCTTTTGGTTGATGTATTTTCCAAGTAACCCACCTACCTCTGTAGAAAGAGTGAGTTTTCCATCACTAAAAGCTCCTGCACCACCCCACCCATGAAGTACATTACATGGGTCGCAGTTGATGCACCCAAATCCTCTACTAGCGGGACACCTACGTTTGTCAATATCTACCCCTTTATCCAACATAAGAATTTTCAATGATGTGTTTTCTACAAGTTCTAAAGCCGAGAATATTCCAGCAGGGCCCGCACCCACAATTATCACGTCATATTTCAAGAGGATCGCCCTCCAAGACCCTACACAAATAGCCTATCTGCAATATATCTTTATAGTCTTAAAAATTCATGAACTAGGCGCAGCATGTCCATTAGAAAAATGCTGCAAGCGCCAATCTTTCACGCACTAAGTTCCATGAAATCTTGCATTCCACTAATCTTTGATTGCTTCCAGAAGGCTCATCACATTCCAGAGCTTCACTCGCGTATATGGCGGCATGTTCGGATCTTGGAGAATATCGTCCAGCACAGAAATTGCATTAGAAGCCTTTACCGCCGGAGTCAATTCACCAGTCTGAAGCGAATCCATCGACTCTTTAGCAGCTCGTCTGATATTACGCGGAGTCGTCGTGTCCTCAGAAATCTGACCTAGCACCATCATAGCTTGCCCTATTCTTTCCTCATATTCTTTCGACTTTTTCTTGCTTACCAAAGTTGTGCCTCCACTGGGCAAAATTGAGTACAAGCCTCAAATTATTTTTAGCACATAATATGAAGGATTGAGGTTTTAAACTTGTCTGGAAACTCATATAGAAAAAGGTCGCATGCTGGAACACTCAGTTTTGTAGTTGTGCCCCCTGAGTGTTAGTAATCATTTAGGCATTTTAATATTGACCATACACCAAATATGTAGCAGTTTAGATATTGTCGGTGATCATTGAATGGGTGCAACGAGGTTTTAGGCTTGTCTGAAAAACCAAAAGGTATAGACCATATGGTGGATCTGCTGAAGCAAGGTGCAACACTTACGGAGCTCGCATGCCCAGCATGTGCCACTCCTCTATTTAGGTATAAAAATGGAGAGTTATGGTGCGCTAAATGTGAAAAACGAGTCATAGTAATAAAAGAAGGGGAAAACGCTGATAAAGCAATGGGGCAAGCGCAACTAGTGGCTCTGAAAAACACGATACTAGCGAAGATACAAGCAGTGGAAAAAAGAATTAGTGAAGAAGATGAGGTAGAGGAACTACAAAAACTAAATTCCGTTTTAGCTTCGCTTCTGGAGAATCTGGAAAAGCTGAAGAAAATCAAAGAAGCATAGGTGCTACTCCTGCTGGGTCATTATGAAAACTTTCCAAATACGATCCATGGCATAGCCCGTTTCACTTATCGAACTCCACAAAAGAAAATCCAGCAGGCAATCATTTCAGCCTTCCATCAATTGAATCTGGAAAAGCGGAAACTTGAGGAAATCACCTTTTCTTCACCAAATTGTGAATTATCATTCGAACTTGGGATCGGAGAAGATGATGTGTTCACTTTTCTAGATAAAAATGAGGTGGACATTCTGGATTCTGCGGTAGCTAAGAAAAGATTGACATTTCTTGATTTCCTATGTGTTCTAAAATATCATGTTGTTAATGGTGTAATGAAGCGTACTCCTTTGAAGTTTGATTACTATTTATTCAGATTTGCATTCAGTAAGAACTATATGGAGCTCTTAATTTGCCATGAGCGAGGACCACGCCATGTTCAAGTAGAAGCCATTATGGATTTTTTAACAAATCATATTAGGAATGAGTTGGCTGAACGTTATTCTATAACTTTTAAGCTTCAAAGTGTGTGGACAGTTTAATGTTTTTCTAAAAATCCTAAGACAATGTTCTCGATGGCTTTAGCTACCTGGTTTATTGAGTGGTTTCCATCAACCATTTCAAGGTGTTTTTCCTTGACTAGTTTTAAATAATTCCTCCTGACTTTTTTCTGGATGTGGGGAGTCTCCATTACAGATTTTCGCCGTTTCATACGCTTGAACACAATTTCCGGTGGCACATCTATGTATATTGCCAAATCAGGCTTTACAGCGTGTCTATTGATTCGCTTAATCCAATCCAAGTCGATGTTAGACGCTCCCTGATATGCAATAGAAGAATAAACATATCGGTCGCAAACGACGACTTTTTCTGCCCTAATGGAAAGCTTGATCTCTTTTTCAATGTGATCAACCCTGTCAGCAGCAAAAAATACAGCTTCGACGA
>CP070649.1:660801-663017 GCA_020354575.1 Candidatus Bathyarchaeota archaeon
AAAATGTTCGTGAGAACATGCTGAGATAAACTTGGAAAAACTTAAGAAAGACAATGCCTAACTTCAACCGTCGTGGAGTAGGTTCAGCTATCTGCGCTTAAGCGTAGCAATTATGGTTTAAGCAGTAAGATCAAGTCTCTTTGGCTTCGAATCTGCTCTTTATAGAGGAGAAGAAGATGATCAGTGAGCAAAGATCCAGCTTTGAACCTCCATCAGTTGAAAGGTGCTCCGAATGTGGAGCTTCACTACTAGTCCGTGACCTAGATACTGCGGAGGTCGTGTGCACAAATTGCGGTTTTGTCGTCGCTACAAAGCTAACTGACAGAGGACCTGAGTGGAGAGCCTTCACACCAGAACAGCGCATAAAAAAAGTTCGGATCGGGGCTCCCTACACCTTCACAATACACGACAAGGGGCTTTCCACAAAAATAGATTGGCGCGACATACGAGGCTTTTCTCCCGAAAAGAAGGCTCAGCTCCATCGTCTTCGCAAATGGCAGCGACGGAGTCGTATCTCCAGCCCCACAGAAAAAAACCTCACTTTCGCCTTGTCCGAGATGCATAGGGTGTCTGACGCCCTCAACCTACCAAAGAAGATCCTAGAGACAGCAGCTGTCTTGTACAGAAAAGCAGTCAAGAAACATCTAACTCACGGCAGATCAATTCAAGGAATGACTGTCGCCGCCATATATCTGGCCTGTCGACAGTTTGGAATCGTAAGAACCATCACTGAACTATCCCAAGCTTCAGGCATAGATAGAAAAGAGATTGCATCCAACTACCGACTCTTAGTCAGAAAATTAAATTACTTTGTGCCACCTGTGAAGACAAGTCAGTATATAACGAGGGTATGTAATCAACTTGAAGTACATGGGAAGACAGAGGAGGTTGCCCACAAAATTCTCAAAAGGGCCAAGAAGCTCAGACTGACCATGGGAAGGGGTCCCAAGGGCATCGCCGCTGCAGCCAGTTACATAGCCTCTACGGTCGCTGGAGAGCGCAGAACTCAGAGAGAGGTCGCCGAAGCGGCAGACCTGACGGAGGTTACGATAAGAAACAGATATAAAGAAATTATGAAGCGACTTCTAATAATCATCAGCCTTTAAAAATGGGAGACTTGATAAGTGAACATCGCGCCTGGTGAATGACGCGCGGAAGGACTGTGCGAGTTATTGCGGGCGAGGATATATTAATCATTATGAGAATTATAATACGAATAATGGATGACAAGATTAAGACTTAGGCCCTTCAAAGATCCATGGGTTTTGACGGTATGATAATCTTGTTTTCCGTTTCAGATGTTAAAGATATGCCAGAGAATAGTCTGGAGGTGTATATATTAAATGAGCGTTGAATCAAAGGCAGAACTAATAATGGCGATCGAAGATTACGAATGTGAAAAAAGAAAAAGATGGGATAGAGGAGTAGATTATTCTGCTTCAGATGCCAAGTCAGAGGAAAAAATATTGTTGCGCCTTATAGCTGAACCAAAATCAAAATCTGGCTTCATTGGAGTAGACGCTGTCAGGAAGATGTCTCAGATCTTGGAGCAAGAGAAATATAATAAAGGCGTTCTCATAGGCAAGAGATTTTCAGAGGCAGCAAAAGAAGAAATGATGCGAAACGACATTCAGATGATATCTGAGAACCTCACGCCCCAATTTACACCACAGAAACTCTACCTTAGGATACAAAATTACATAGATAATTTATGTGAAGGCAAGTGTGGAAAAGTTCCTGAGAAACAGTCCGATTGTGAGGGATATTCCGAAGGCACCTACTCTTGTAAGATCAGGCTGATCAGCGACGATGCCTCATTCCATTTTGAACGCGGCTGGTCAACCCTCCTAAAAAACGACCTCAAACGGCTCCTGAGAATTTGTAGGCACATTCCAAACAAATGATCAAACCGATACATGCGCGCGCATTAGAAAACTAACGTTTCAATGTTAATGCATGCATGCAATTGGTTTGGGAATAAGAATTTTGGTTTTGGGATTTTGCTGAACTTGCTTATTAAAATTGGAAGGGTTTGCTCCTGGTGATGGAAAATGAGTGATGACAAACCAGTAAGATGTAGAAAATGTGGAAGAGCTTTAGGTTATGTAACCGTTTTAACAAAAGGTTTACTTGGGCTACAGCAACCTCTCAAAAACGTCAAGCTGGTTGCCATTTGTATGGAATGTTTTCGGAAAAAGAAATAGAAGAAAGCTAAT
>CP070649.1:663117-665272 GCA_020354575.1 Candidatus Bathyarchaeota archaeon
CACAAGCGCTTACAAAAAACTTGCAAAAAATCCTTACCCTGATAGTCATCAACCGTCCTCGATTGGCACTGAGGGTAGATCAAAAAGCCCAGATAATGGTGTTGGAAACACCTCTCATAAGCCTTTGGTAATGACAACGTTAGGCACTGAAAAGGCACTCTTGTCATCGGGTGACATCGACTTAGAAAGCGATACGTCTGAAACTGCCCAAAACAGAGGTCAACGGATTCAATGCACGAAGTCAATTAGTTAGTGACATTCATAATGGCACAGTTAGATTCACGATGTACATTATAATCGTTATTCAGAGAGCTTACATAAATCGTTGAAATTAAACAATTTCAAGTTTACGAGCGAATAGGGATTATATGACCGACAGTTTTTTAATCATCGCAGTCCGTCTGTAGATAGTTTCCATCGAAACGTTGAAGAATTCCTCACATTCCTTATTGAGAAGACCCGGTATACCGCAGGGCCGTCGGTACTGGTTGGCCAATGCATAGATGATGCCGCCTACCCAACCACCTGGTCTGCCAAGCATGGGAACTTTTTGGGCCATGAGTCTCTTCAGGGTACGATCAGCTTCAATTTTCAAGCGGGCATCGGGGTACTTTGTGAAGAAAGCGGCTAATAGTTGTTGACAGTTCTGATTCCTAATTTCATTCTCAGCAATCATGATTTTTGCTCCTCAGAATTTGGGGGGCAACACCCATTTAGAATTATAGTAGATTTTGAGATCCTGTCAATAATTCGGGATAGCTATCGCTACCATAGAGAAAATACCGCAGTCAGAAAAACAGCTACGGAGAAAATGAAATGAAAAAGATTAGCAAACAGATTCCAACACTTCAATTGTTTTCGGCACAAAGATCTCTTCTTTATAATACGGTAGTGGAAATATTTTAAAACTCTGACTTTTCCACATTACAAATTGTGATTTTAAATGCCCCCGATTGTTGATCTGGGCAAATGTGAAACTGTGTCAAAATGAAGGCATTTCTGTGAAAATTCAAAGAAAGAATATGTATTCTTTAATGTGAGCAATCTTTGAAATATCTTCAGTGTTGGGTGTCTAAGACCAACGGATTCATTGTCCGTTGCTCTTAGAAACTTCTTTTTTAAGCTACAAATGAAGGCTCAATTATGACACCTTACTCCCACAATCACCGCAGTAATTAGGGGAACCAATTAGCCGATGATTACACACAGGGCATCTTCGTACTAAACCACTAGTCGTCGCTCTTGGACTGACCAATAGGATCAGCAACGCGGCGATGATTGTGACTGCGGTACTAGTCAAGTACTCCGTTCTGATGTTCTTTGCCCAGCCCACAACACCTTTGTCCGAAAGCCAGTTAGCCACTAACAAGAGGTTGCCGGTCAGAAAGACCAATCCAATCAATCCCAACAAAATGATTTTTCGAATTGTCAAACTCATTATTTATTCCTTTCCAAGAGGTCAATGTTTACTAATATAGATGGTAGCGCGTGACACTAGAGGAGCGCAAGTATTTTCTAGACAAAATATCTCATGAGTGGTGTAAGTGCGCGCACAACCACCACTTACGACCTGAAATTTTTTTCTGTTCTCCAGTTATTTTTGTTGAAACGTGTGTAGCCGGCAATCAGAATACACACAAGATCGGGGCTCGTGGAAGGAGTCCACGTAAATTCTATTTTTCATGGAGGTAACAGAATGGCGAAAAAGAAAGCAACAAAAAAGAAAACGACTAAGAAAAAAGCAACAAAGAAAAAGGCTAAGAAGTAGAAATAAGAAAGGGAATAGTCAGATACTGAAAGCCATCAACTTCTGATGGCTTTCTTTTTTGCATCTGATAAAAGTATCTTCTTCCTGACTTCTAACGTTACGCTCATATTGATCGCTATAGTAGAGGAATACCACACTTTGTTATAGTATGGTGTGATGCCTAAGAAAAACAAGAAATTACAGAACAAAAAAGACAGGCTTTGGGCTGAAGCGAAGCGCAGATGCCGTTTAAATACTGAAGATGTTCGAATGGCCAAGGAAATGGGGCTCAATCCCAGAAGTCTAATTAAGAATATTCCATCCAAGACCGAGCCATGGAAACTGCCTGTGAAAGATTGGATTCGCGAGATGTATCTGAAACGACAAGAGAAATCTGCGAGAAAGAAG
>CP070649.1:665372-667504 GCA_020354575.1 Candidatus Bathyarchaeota archaeon
ATAGAGGAAGCAACAGAGATTGGAAAAACCGCCAAAAATTTTATTCTCATTCATCAATGGTCTTCATAGAATGACATCTTACATCATACAAAGAAAGAAATGCAGATTTTATATATCGCTACTTTCATGACGATGTAAAGGTTGATTATAAAGGAGCCAAGAATGCAGGCATTTTTCTCTATCTCAGCCAATCGCTCCTATCGGTGGCTCGCCATGCATGCATGAAATTATAAGATGCAATGAAACTGTTATTTCTTCTGTCGTTTGGCTTGAAGATCTTGCTGCATTTGGGCACATCTGGCATACCACCGCTTCTCATATTCTTGGTGTGAGATGACTCTGCCTTTGAGGTCTGCGATTGTGGCAATTCCTTCTTCTTTGCACCAGTCTACACAGATTTCATAGGCTTCCCAATCCAATTCTTCATCTTCCCAATACACTGGAACTTTAGGAAACCGATGTAATAAGGCTGCAAAGGCTCTGGTGTGCCCATCAACAAAGATAATTTGGTCTCCTAGTTTCTTTATCGGAATAGGTTCCATTAACCTTGGTTTTGAAACGAAATTCTCCATAACGCTGTTTAATTTTTCTGAACTAACGTACAACTGAGATGGCTGAATCTCATTCAATTCCATTAAGAAGACCTTAGTCATCTTTCACCAAGCTTCTATCAACTGCCCTCTGGACTCCCTTAAAGTTTTAGGCCTTGTGGAAGAAATCTTCTATAGACAAAAATGCTTATGGAACATATAAGAGCCAAGATGGAGAAAGCGGAAGATTATGATTAGTAGTTTATATAAAATCACAAAAAAGGAGGTTGAAGAAGCCAGCTCAGTTCTAGGAAAGGCTTTTCATAATGGACTAGTAATGAGTCATGTAATTCTAGATGAAGATGAAAGAAAGCAGAAACTTCCATTGGTTTTCGCGATTTCTATAAGATTTGCCTTGAAATATGGCGGGGTGTATACTCCGTCAGAGAATCTTGAAGGAATAGCAATCCTGCTTCGCGCGCGCGCATGTTGACCTAAAAATGTGGGAAATGGTAAGAGAAACAAGCTAAGGAACCTATTTAATTTGAGAGAGAATCTCCTTCAGGTTTTTAATTGTCCTCAAGCCACCCTGCTTCTGCTTCTCGGTTCTATCAATTAACAATGCTTTCATGCCTACATTTTTGGCTCCCTTATAGTCAAGCGCTACTTCATCTCCAACAAAGATTGCTTCTTCTGGCCTAACTTTCAGTTTCTTGAGAGCGTATTTGAAAATGTCTGGATGAGGCTTCATGCACTTTGCTGTATCTACCCCGACAATGATGTCAAAGATTGACTTCGCTAGACCTGCCCTTTCAAGAAAGAAGTGGATGTCCTCTTCATAGCCATTACTTATGAGTCCCAACTTCAACCTTTGCTGAAGCTTCACTAGAACATCTTTTGTTTCTGGACAAAGTGTAAAGTTTGTAAAATCGTTCCACTTGGACTGAACGATTCTAGCAAGCTCCATATTCTCTACTATTCCAAGGTGCTTCAGGATAAGAGCATCCCATTGGCTCCCCCACTCCTTTAGATCCATCTTGCCAAATAATGAAAACAGATTGAGATCTTCAGCCTCTTTCTCTGCCTTCAAGAATGCAGTCTTGACCTCATCAAATGATCTAGAGATTCCCAACGAAAATAGGACTTTTTGCTGTATCTCTGCTGGATGTTTCCAATTGTAATCTAGTAGTGTGCCTCCTAAATCGAACAAAACTGCCTTGATCGTCAATGGGCTTCACTCGCTCTTCATTGCTCCCTAGAGCTTGGAATTCAAGCTTTTATTTATTTCTTGTAGAATTCTAGGTTTGGGGGTGAGAGAATGGATATAGCATCGATTTCAGCAGTAGTAGCAGCAACCGGTGTCTTAGTAGGTGTTGTCTTTGCTGTTCTGGAACTACGTAATGCCACTAGACAGAGGAGAACCGAGCTTCTTGTGAACATCTACTCAAATTGGGCGACTAAAGAGTGGGCTAGTGCATTGGAAACAGTCAGAACCAGAGAATCTAAGGATTTTCGTGAGTATGCCAAGGAATATGGGCTGACAGAGTTCTATCAGGTGATGGCAGTTTTTGAAGGGCTAGGGCATCTCATGCACAGAAATCT
>CP070649.1:667604-669717 GCA_020354575.1 Candidatus Bathyarchaeota archaeon
GTGCCAGCCCCGATTTGAACACCTCGGATTAATTGCATGTGGTTTCTGTAGAAAGAAAACCACGAATAGTAGTCTGGTTTGGGTTCAATAAAGTATATCACCACTCACATTTTGGTTGACCATTGCACATAGTAGTAAGCAAAACTTTGGGAGTATCAAAACCAATTACAATATGAAGAGTTTTGCGCAAGAAAATTCCAACAAACTTTAGTGCTCTTTTGCATTTTTGTTGCCCTACCCCGATTTTTCATTGGGCACTGCTTTTGCCATTTTCTAGTTTATCCGGAAGGCCTCCTATCCGTCCCATCCTACATATCAAGCCAACCTAAGAATACGGTCTTTTTCCTCATAAAATACAGGCTTCACCTTATTGACCCTCATAGGGCCTTTGGTAAATTGGATATATAGAGTCAAACATCTCCGCATTTAGCGGTACAAGTTTTAGAGCCTAGTCATAGGCTGCCAGTTAACGGAGCAACAATATGGAATACCTAGAATTGCAAAATGAAACTACCCACTGGGGTAAGAATCAAACCGAATCTAACAGGGCACTTAATATACCAATTTGGTCTCAAACTAAGAGTGAGGACATTTCACCGCGTGATAATCTCCAGATATACCTCCTCCAGATAAAACAATACAAGCTTTTGACCAGAGAGGAAGAAGTCGAGCTTGCTCAAAGGGTGAAAGAGCATAACGATGAAGAGGCAGTCAACCGATTAATTACGTCTAACCTCCGACTGGTGGTTAAGATTGCTATGGACTTCAGTCGCTACTGGTCTAGGGACCTTCTGGATCTCATTCAGGAGGGCAATTTGGGTCTGCTCCAGGCTGCCAGAAAATTCGATCCAAGTCGAAGAGTCAAGTTCTCCTACTACGCCTCATTCTGGATCAAGGCCTATATACTGAAGTTCATAATGGACAACTGGAAACTTGTGAAGATCGGGACAACCCAGAGCCAACGTAAATTATTCTTTAATCTGGCAAGGGAGAGAGACAGATTGATCGCTGAAGGCTTCACTCCTGAACCGAAGCTTGTTGCTGAGCGGCTCGATGTAAAGGAGGAGGAAGTCATTGAGATGGCCCAGCGCCTGGAGGGTGGAGAGCGCTCTCTCAATGCTCCCGTGGGCGGAGATTCAAGAGAAGCCTACGGGGCTTTCCTACAGGACCCAACTATGGCTATAGATGAGCAGATTTCTAAAGAGCAGCGGCGGGTGACTTTTGTGCAGAAACTTAAGGAATTTCGCAGGAGGCTTTCCAAGAGAGAGGCAGACATTTTTGATAAAAGAATTATGGCCGAAGACCCTCTTATCCTTCAAAAACTCGGGGATAAGTACGATATCTCGAGAGAGAGGGTGCGTCAAATACAGCAAAGAATTATTGAATACATAAAAGAATGGTGCAAAGAAGAGATTTCAGATTTTGAACAGGATTATTCTGATTTCTATAGCTCAATCTCCAAAATGGCCCACTCGAAGAATACTTGACATGGAAAGAGATGATAAATGAAGCCAACCGGGAAAAGCTGCTCATCGGAATTGTTCAAAGCTGAGTATTTTCATAAACCGACCGAAAGGAGGTGAAAGTTGTGCTAGAAGTGAAGACAGTGGAAAGAAAGATCTCGTATGCGGCAAGCTGTCATGCTCCGGCTTGCCACGCCCCTGCGTGCCACTCTCCCGCATGCCATGCGCCTGCATGTCACGCTCCGGCATGAATCAGTGTAGGCTTGTTACTAACTTTTGTTCTTTAAAAACAATATTAGATCTCATTCAAGAAAGGAGAGACTATCATGACAGAGGAATATGCAACACCTACTAAAAGAACGCAGTTTGTATGGGTAAAGGATAGAGCTGGCAATGAATATGTTTGTAACGTGGAGTACTTGAAAGACCCCAAGAATGTCAGCGAAGATGAACTAAAAAATTGCGTTGACGACGCATCCGTCCATCAGCCTTTTGCCGGAGGTTAATAATAATCACGAGGCGGCTTTGAGGCCAAAAATACATCATGAACTGAAAAGCTGCTTAAGACATATTTATCAATCGAAAAATTGTTTTTTTATAATTAATAAATATAATTTTTCTGATTTTTCAAATTATAGGCCGTTGCGTGC
>CP070649.1:669817-671874 GCA_020354575.1 Candidatus Bathyarchaeota archaeon
GACTGCAAGGTCTTACTAACAGAAAGGGTGACAAAATTTCTTCAAGAGCATCAAAAGAAAAGAGAAAAAGCCAGGAACACTGTTGATAAATTCTTAATGTCCAACTAATCCAAGGCTTTGAAACAGATGCAGGAAACTAGAATCTGCTTGAGCATTTCCGAGTCACTCTGGATATTCTCCAAAATCTTTAACTTGCCCTCAATTCAAAAACAACAATGTGCTGAGGATTATGAGCTTTTCTGATGCTGTATTGAAAAAATATCGACTCGCTGGAAAAATTGCTCGAGAAGTGAGAGAAGAAATGAGAGGCTTTGTCCAAGAAGCGATGCCTGTTATTGAAGTTTGTGAGAAGGTTGAAAAATTAATTCGCAAAAAAGGTGGAAAACCAGCCTTTCCATGTAATGTTTCTATCGATGAAATTGCAGCCCATTATACATCTCCGCCGAATGATGAGAGACTCATTCCCTCAGGGTCTATTGTTAAGGTTGATGTGGGAGTGCACATAGATGGCTATATTGCAGACACCGCTGTCACAATTTGCTTCAATCCGGAGCATGAAAATCTCGTAAGGGCAGCTGAGGCAGCTCTGAAAAACGCTGTGAAAACCGTTTACGCTGGAATTTCAACAACCAAACTAGGTTCAGCAATTCAAAAGACGATAAAATCATACAGTTGCAGGGCTATCTCAAATTTAACTGGACACCAGATAAATCGATACTTGATCCATACTGGCAAATCGATACCAAACGTCTCACACATCGTAGGCTCAAGAATACGAGAAGGCGAAATTATCGCGATTGAACCTTTCGTAACAGTTGTAAATGCCGCTGGTAGAGTTAGAGAGGGAAAACAGGCCACCATCTTCCGATTTGTGAAACGCAAATCATTAAAAAACCCCGAGGCACAGAAGCTTCTTAGCCATATCGAAAAGAACTTCCGAACCTTACCCTTCACCGAACGATGGCTAACAGGAGTTGTGCCTCAAGCAAATCATTTTGCTGCTTTTCATGAGCTGCTCCGTTCTAAATGCCTAATGTCCTATCATGTTTTCATTGAGGCTAGTGGAAAGCCTGTTGCACAAGCAGAACATACCATTTTTATTGTCAAAAGTGGATGCGAAGTCCTGACTTAGCCAAAGAGTCTGCTTTCCCTTTTCTTTTCCTCGACTTCGCGGTAAATCGCCGAGATCATCATGGTTCCATCACATTTTGTGCAGGGGCCAAGCTCTTTGAGAATATAATCTTCCCGCTCAAAGTTTCTCACGTTTTTGAATCCACATTTTGAGCATATTATGGTTGTCACGACTGGTGGAACTTCCAAAGTGAAACGCCTCACTTGCCTCCTCGCTTGAATCAACATGTAGGCAGAAAGGATCAACCCTACAAAGCCAATTAGCAGAAATAGTCCCGTCAAAGGATCACTATTTTGATATGCTTCCCAGGCTTGAAATAGCACAACTAGAGAGAATATCACTCCTACAATTATGACGATAAATACAAAAGAAGAAAATCTTCTAGCAGGCCTTTCGTTCTCCTTACCCATCTTATTGCCCCACTCCAATTGTGTTGCCGATTCCAGCTATTATCACAGTATCGCCTTCCTTGGTTCTTTCTTTGATTACACGCTTCACCCGCTCTACTGCAACCTCAGTTGCGTCAAAAACTTCCTTTCTCATTGGCGAGACGGCATCACCAATGTCTTCCTTGATAACCACCGCGTTTATCGGAATTTTATATTCTAAGATACTTTCCTCAATTTTGAATTGCTCTGTTCCGGGTCCACCTATTGCTGCACCAACTCCTTCCGCGACTTCTCCAGGCTTTTCTCCTTCTAGCTTTAATGCTGCATCTATCATGATAATTGTTGAGATTTTTCCATCATTTTCCTTGATTACTCTCTTTATCGCTTCACCGGGCTTTCCTACATTTCCCCCGGGGCCTTCTGCCTTGATGACATACGCTGTTCTTCCTTCTATCGAGACCTTCGATACTACACAATCTTTCTCAATCTTCTTTTTGCGATGTTTATGCATTAATTTGGCAGCAACGAGTGCTCCC
>CP070649.1:671974-674010 GCA_020354575.1 Candidatus Bathyarchaeota archaeon
TCAAAAGAAGGTGCTGGGCCTGTCATGCCCAGGTCAAGAAGTAACTTACGTAGATGTAGCAATCAGTACCTATGCTGGTTCTTGCATTGAGTTGAAAGTCACTGCTTGGGACAGGAATTGTGATAGAAGCTCCAGGTGTATTCTCGTTTAGGATTAGGGTAAATGCTGTAGCGAGTCTACTACTTGTATGATCTGCATTCCAGAGGACTCCGTATACCCAGAAGGTCACTGCTTCCCCGCTGGTTAGCCCGTCGGTGGAGACGAGGATATGCAATTGCCCAAAACCAAGCGAGTCTTGAGGAGTTGTACCAATCAAATCATTAGATGGCAGATATTGCCCCCACCAGACTAAGACAGCAGTATTAATGGGCCAGTTGGTCACATTCACATTTTTTGTTGTAGCTCCCGAAGCTCCAAAGTGCTCGGCAGTTGCTACGATGTCGTCAATTCCTCCGTAACCATCATCCGTTACGTCGAGCCAAGGGTCGTATGGTGGCTGACTTGTTGATATGCCAAAGAAAATAGATGCTAACAGCACGGTTGCTAAGAGCAGGTTCAAAGTCATCAGTAGCTTATTTCTCATAGTCGATTCTCACCTCCTTCTCTAACTCAAAATTATGATGTGAGATATATTAAAGTAAAGAGAAGAAGATTCTGTTTCACCGTGCTCTCCCTCCGGACTTCCCACGTAGTCGTTGCTGCCAACCCGTTAAATGGGAAAAACGCCATGCATGCATGTAGTTACAAGCAACTGTCTGTCGTGTGAAAATCTTATTAAGACACAAATGGAACTTCAAAGAGCTCAAATTTGGAGAGAAAAAAAATGAGACAGTTCCACAGAAAAGCTCTGACAATAGGAATAATAATGCTGTTCTTTGGAGCCTTTGGAATACTAATTTTCGGTCGAAACATATCCCAAGTGAAAGCCCAAGCGACCATCTATGTGGACGACGATAACACCTCGGGGCCATGGGATGGATCTCTGACGAATCCGTATCAGTATATTCAAGAGGGCATAAATGCCGCGAGTAACGGTGATACGGTACATGTCCTCGATGGAACCTATAGTGAGAATGTCGTCTTAAACAAGAGCATCACGCTGCAAGGGGATCCCCTTACGCCAGTTATCGACGGGATGGGTGGAACAGGAATAAACGTAACCGGATTCGAGCTCACTGCCTATGGCATTACTGTCGATGGATTTAACATAACGAACGCTTCCTATGGCATATCCTTTGAATTGCGAGACATTGAGAATTTGAATGATATATCCGTCAATATGGGCGACATCATTTTCACTCGCAATACGATAAATGCAACCTCTCCAGGCATCTACATCTACGTGTATAACGTTGGATACAACATGTCTGGGATTGCGTCAGTCGTCATAGGTGATATTCGAGTAAGCAATAACACGATTTACAGCAGCGATACGGGGATAGAGGTTGCGGAGTTCTACTACCTAGGAAATTACATGTACGACACCTCTTCATTCACAATGGGCAACCTAGAGTTAACCAACAACACAATAACTTCACTTTTTGAAGGACTATATCTTGATTACTTGGGATATTTCGGCTACATGATGTACAATGCCTCTTCCTTTGCTATTGGAGACTTTCTTGTAAACGATAACACCATCCACAGCACCTATGAAGGCATCTACGTCTACGAATTCACTGAGATTGGCTACTACATGTATGATAATTCTACATTTGCGATGGGCGACATCCAGTTTAACGACAACACCATCCACAGCAACCATTATGGAATCTACGTCGACTACTTCGACTATTTCGGCGAAGACCTGTACGGCTCATCGTCTTGGATGATGGGCAACATCGAGCTCTGCCGAAACGAAATCAACAGCACCTATGAAGGCATCTACGTCTACGAATTCTACGACTTTGGGTACGACCGCTATGATGATTCAATCTCTACCATGGGCAGCATCCTCATTAACGACAACCTTATCCACAGCGGTGATGAGGGCATCTACGTCTACTATTTCGAGTATTTCGGCGAAGACATGTACG
>CP070649.1:674110-676122 GCA_020354575.1 Candidatus Bathyarchaeota archaeon
GAAGACGAAGGTGCTATGAAGCCCTACGATATTCTGTCGGCACTAAATTATGGCATACGCTGGAATGGACTCAACTTAGAAAATAGCTTGATTTATGAGAAGGAAAAACAGAAAACTCCTTCGAGTCAAATCAGCGACAAATAGAGTATACATACGTTTGTTGCATGCATGTTAAGGAGAGTTAGAATGCAAGTCCAACTCTAATTTTAGGGTTTCTTGAATAAGTCATGCCACTCGTCTTGTTTCGTGAGGTTCTCAAGGGCTTCGGCATATATCTTTACTTTGAGGGTTTCAGCGTTAGCAACTGTCCCATCCTTCACGTGTTTTCGGCAAGTATTCTCAAGTTGCTTCATCATCGCTTCAGCCAATTTTTCGAGAGTCTCTGATGAGACGCCAAAGAAACGGTGCTGCAACTGAAGTGTAGTGAACATTCCCCTTAAATGCACGATCTGCATCTGTATGAAATATCTTTTTACATCATTTGGTATGCGTGAACAATCCACCATAAAGAAGGCTGCAACTGGAGTGTAGAATTTCTGTAAAATACCATGATCTTCAGGCTCAACCCTTTCCAAATAGATGAATTGAGCATTCAACAACAATTTGAGATGGTAGCCGATTGCAGCCCTTGTAAGACCAAGCTCTTGGGAGAGTTGCGCCTCTGTCATAGGACGCTCGCAGAGTAACTGTAGAATTTCTGCTCGAGTGAAATCAGCAAGCAATCTAATCTTTTCAGGATCATCTATGATACGCACCGCCATTTTGAAAGGTTCTGACGTTTTACGTGTTCCTCCTTCTATTCTTCCATGGAATTATGAGTAGCACAATGTTATTTACATTTACATGCTATTGAGACACATGATCTTCTGTTTCCCTTTGGTTCACCCACCGGGTACTAATCAACAGTGATAGATATATTAGTGTGAAAAGAGTGGAGGCTACAAGTCTTCTTTGTAAAGCCATGAAGACCACGAATCCATAAGCAACACATGCAAGCATCCAGAGATGTATGATAGTAAGTTTCATCTTTACTCACTCCTTATCGAGACAACCCTATTACTCCTAACCTCCCATGAAAAACGCCAGTTTCAGAATTACATATGATGCATAAACGAGCACCAACACTAACGCTTCCTTCCTGTCCAGCTTCATATTCCTGAGAAAAAGACCAATCACAAGAAACGCTACTAAAAACATGAAGGGGGTATCAAACAGCAGTAATATAGGCTCAACAGTAAATCCGGAAATCATGGCTCCTGCTCCTAAGGAGAGGAGAATGTCACAGATGTTACTTCCAATCATGTCACCTACCGCTAGACCAGCGGATCCCCTTCGCAGGGCAGTTATGTCCAAGGTCAGTTCGGGCACGCCTGTGCCTAAACCAACGATCAGCAGGCCAGTGACAGATGTCGGAATGCTAAATAGTTCAGCTAGGTGAACACTGCCTTCAACGACAAATTCTGCAGCTAGAAGGAGAACCCCCATTCCGGCAAGGATCATCAACCCATCTTTGAAAGGGTGAATTTTCGGAGGTTTTTCCTCCTCTGTTTTTGAGGGACGTCTGAAGGGAGCCTCCTGCTTAATGAGGTAGATGAAATACAGCAGATATACAAGCGTAACAATGACTCCTTCTAGGGGAGTTATCTTCAAGTCCAAGGCTATGAGCGTAAAGAGAATGATGGATACAACTAGCATGGTTCCCTCTCGCTTTAACTCCCGTTTCGTTATTGACATCAATCCAGTGAGCCCAACAATGCCCATAATAATCGTCAGTTGGTTAAGAAACGACCCGATTTTGTTCCCCACAACCACTCCTGAAACAGCGGACACATCCAGTCCTGCAAGGATATCTATCGCACCCACTATGCTAACTCCAATTTCAGGCAGTGAGGTTCCTATGGCTACAACCGTCAATCCAATGAAAAGATGGGACACTTGGAAGTGATGCGCTATGTTCTCAAAGCCTCTTATTGCTAGTTGGGAGCCAAAAAATAAGCCCACCAATCCGAGTA
>CP070649.1:676222-678228 GCA_020354575.1 Candidatus Bathyarchaeota archaeon
TGTGATCGACAAATTCAAGATCATGAAGTAAGATGACCATTCGGTTGAAGCGCAAATGCTAGCTCTTCAGAGACTCTATGTGCAGTGCAAATGCGAAAACTAGGTAGATTAGTTTAAATGTTCTCTTTCAACCTTGTAGCTGTGGGGTGGAACAGCATGTGGTCTTTACCCATACTTCTGCTTGTGGCTCTTTCTTTTTTTCCAAGCCTAATTATCTTGACCTTCATTTTTGCCGCCATATTAGCTGGAGGCTCAGTAAAGCGCACTTTTTATAGAAGGGCTTTTGTAATCGCTTTCTCAGGTCTAGCTGTAGCCGCGGCGTTTGCTTTGGTTGCACCATTTTTACCTAATTTCATTCCATTTATGGATATTGGCATAGCGTTTGCATTCATCACTTGGGTTTTATTGGTTAGGCGTTATCATGGCACAGGCTGGCTTGAAAGTCTCCCTCCGGCAGCAATCGCTGCCATTCTGTATGTTGTGATGATGGCAATAGCTTCAGGCTTTTCCATACTATTGCTCCAAGACCAAACAGAAGTATGGATGCTCTCCAAAATCCTTGTTTGAAGTGCAAGCAAAGATTATTTTGTGCTTTTAAACGGAACTTTTGCGCGCGCGGAGTTACCTAGGCACGCTTCTTAGCGTATGCTGTTTCATAGTCTGATGAAGGATGGACTATCTTTACCAGATATTCTTCCTTGCCAGATGCTTTGGTCATGGTTGAGAATGGTCGTTGGCTCTCAATAACCTGAAAAACTGAAGGACCAATCTCTTCTGATGCATATTCCAAGAACGCCCTTTCTCCATCGCTTTCTTGATTGCCATGAGGTTCCTTGCATCTATGATCTATTGCTGCATGCGCTTTAACCAAAAATCTGAGCAATTTCTCCTTTTCGACACCGTTCAGTTGATCCCTGAAAGCGACTATTTGCTCATCATTTGATTCCCCAATAGGAATTGCTTTGGCTGCTTCTGAAATCAGCAATTTCTCAATGTGAAAAGTCGGGTATGTAGGAACACCTCTGCAGAGCAAGTTGTGGCAAACACTCAGAAGCTGAGTCCAGTTTTCACTCATAGAGTAGTCTCTCTTAGATCTCGAAAAATCAGACTCACACGAAAAAATACAGAGCCGATCAATCATCCACCGAATATTTAGCCCTGACACATTCGCTAGCTTTTCCATTTCAGAATTTAAGGACTGCAAATACTCAAGATAATATCCAGCTCTTTCGTAAGTAATCTCCAAAGCCATTTCGCAAACCAAGAGATATTAGGATAAGGTTCTTTCAGAGATAAGAGTTCCCATCGCGCATGCATAGTGCGATTAGTACTCTTCCTTCTTATCTATCAATCCGTCTCTTCTCGCCTTGAACATTGCAATCTTGAACACAACTAGACCTACAAACACGGTGGCTATGGCTGTAGTCAACAGATACAAAAGGTTAAGTTGTGCATCAAAGCTTCCCTGGTGCAGAAACGAAAACCTCACCAGTCGGAGAAAATACGTGATTGGTAAGGCATTAGAAATATGTTGTCCCCATTGGGGAAGAATTTCTGGGAGGAACACGACTCCACCAAATAGGTAGAGAAATCCGGTTACGTATTCATTCAGGGTAAACTGAACCTTTGAGGTCATGATGTTAATTGCACATAGGACAAAGCCAATCGCCATGAAGCAAACTATGCCCAACACCAAGGTTAGACTCAATAGTCCTAGATTGATACTGAACCAGTCGATCTGAATTGGTACACCCAAGCCATACTGGAATATCAAAACTCCCAGTCCAAGAGTCAACAACAATGCAACAGAAGCGTTCATCACACCGTTCAATGCTCGTCCTACAATATACACATGAAGGGAACCGGGCGTCAAGTAAATGTGCTTTAGCACCTCGTAATGTGATCGGTCCTCATGGATCAACATACTCATCATCATCATGACTTGAACGACATATATGAAGAAACTATTACCGACAAACAGAAACATGAACAGTTCTGGGTCCACA
>CP070649.1:678328-680235 GCA_020354575.1 Candidatus Bathyarchaeota archaeon
TTGTGTTGTCATTTCGCTCATTCTTGCCCACCTGCCATGTATGTCTTTTATTAGGTGAAACCCTTAATCATTTAAATGTATCTATGGTCAAACTCACTGTTTCTTATGACTATTTTCACTTTCGGTGCGCGCGCTCTTCTTTCTTTTTTTAGCTGAATAGTCAATTTCATTAGAGAAAATGGGGAAGTGCGGAAGACATCTCCACTAGAGGAGCTTTCGAATAAAGCTATGCTAAAAAAAGTAAAATTCTTTCATAAAGCTTTAATGATTCATTTGTAGAATGTTTCCTGAAGAGTTTGTTTAATCGAAGCAGCTTCTATGTAGTGGCTGCTATGGTTTACTCTTCTAAATAAGGGAAGAAAAAAAGGAGATTAGATGTTGAACCATAAGCATTTTCAGATTGTAGTTCTGATGGCTTTACTGACGTTGGTTAGCTTTGGGTTTCCACCCGCTTACGCAGATGTTGACCGAGACGATTTTCCTCGGTTCCACGAGATATTCTTCAAAATCCTTCATCCTGAAACCACCGCAATGGTTGCAGCAAGAGCGGGCACACTTGATACCATCATGAATATATCCGAAGCAAGCGCTGATGAATTGCAGAACATGTCTTGGACCATAACACCGGACACAACCCCGGGTCGATTTAATGCTTTTGCCCCTGGGTTGAAGTGTTGGGTCGAGGATTTTTCAAGTAGTAATGATACTAACAACTTCTGGACACTCTGCTGGCTACATTGGAATGTCTCAGCTAAAGAAAACGCTACCTACCACATCCCAGGACCAGTTGCTACGCTTCATCCTGGCGAATTCACCTCAATCTTTGAAGCTGAGGTCATGATGGCAATAATGGATGTAGGTGTACGGGCAAACCCATTTTCGGGTAACCTTATGCCTTGGGGTGTCTATCAATACATTTACGCACCTTTTGATGGACTGAATCCATATGGGCAACCTGTTAATGGCACTGTGGCAACTTTTGATTTGCGACCTGGTATTAGATGGCACGATGGTCAAGTTGCTGATGCAAATGATGTTAAGTTTAGCTGGGAATGCATTGATGAACATACCACATTCCAATTTCCACTGGTCAGTGCTACCTATGTAAACTCGACAGTCGAAACTTCAACGCGTATAACTGTATGGTATAATGGTACAGGGCAAGATGTTTTCCAAGAATATGCCAAGAGCATGTTCTGGCTTGCTCCCCAAATCTACAGCACTTTCTCGGGAAACACTGTAGGTTTCAAAGCTTTCAGACCCTGGGAGGTTGATTACACGACACACACCGGCAATCCCAAACCTCTTGAGTATCCATTCCTAACGTGCCTAATTGGTGTAGGCCCATATGTCCTTCACGATTTCGACCCAACAGCAGAGGTAATTCGTGTCGACGCAGCTGGAAACAGTTTCGCAAGCAACTTCTTGAGAGAAGATATCAACTTTGATGGAATCGTAGATATCACCGACATAACAGAGGGAATCAGAAGCTTTGGAAGTGACCCAGGACACGAGCGCTGGGCTAATGGAGCAAGTGACGTAACCTGTGACGGCATAGTCGACATCACCGACGTTGTATTTATAATTACAAGGTTCCCTGCAATAACTTTGCCATAAATCCCGACCACACTCCGATCCCCCCCATTTTTCCAAAAATGGCGCGCGCGAAAAAGGGAAATGCGGGAAAATCCCGGGAGCGTCTCTGCTGCAAGTGTAGTCGCGTCGTTTTATATCGGAATAACACAGCGTTTGTCAAGATTTATGTCAAGATATACAGCATTTGGTGACCAATTAGGTGTGGCGTAGAGACATTGTCCATTTGGGGCGAACACATATCCACCGCCAGGGAAGTCTTCATCCACAGTGCGACCTGCTTGAGTTGCCACAGCCACCCAGAGATCATACTT
>CP070649.1:680335-682205 GCA_020354575.1 Candidatus Bathyarchaeota archaeon
TCTCTTTTCCCGCAGACTGCAGCAACAGGGAAACCGTTTGCCATAGCTTTCCCGAATGTCGTCAGATCTGATGTTACATTAAATAGCTTTTGGGCTCCTCCTAAATTATGGCGAAACCCTGAAACTACTTCATCGAATATTAATACTATATCATTTTCTTCAGTGATTTCTCTCAGGAATCTCAAAAACCCATCTTTGGGGACTATGCATGCAGCATTTCCGTGAAGAATCGGTTCTGTTATAAGAGCAGCAATATTGGCTCTATGTTTCTTAATTGTTTTCTCAATCGCTTCAGTATCATTGAATGGAACAACAATCGTATTTTTAACAATTTCTCCAGACAGCCCCTCAGTATCAGGGACAGATACGGGAGACTCTCTTGGACCAGCATCCTTTAGAGATGGATTCGAGCTAACAGACACGTAATCGTGCCAGCCATGATAGGCGCCTTCGAACTTTACAATTTTATCTCTCTTCGTATAGGCTCGCGCAACACGGATGGCATGATAAGTTGCCTCGGTTCCACTGTTGCAAAATCTGCTCATCTGGGCTGACGGAACATGTGTTTTAATTTTCTTAGCAACTTCAACTTCTAATTCATTGGAAAGACCAAAAATTATTCCCTTTCTCACTTGGTCTCTTACCGCGGCTACCACGCTAGACGGCGCGTGTCCCAAAACCACGGGTCCAAAAGCTAAGTGGTAATCGATGTAGTCGTTGCCATCTACATCGTAGATTTTGGCGCCCTTTGCCTCTGATATGAATATGGGATAAGGCTCAAGGAATCGTATTGCGCTGTGAACACCACCTGGCGTTAATTTTTTTGCTTCTTCAAAGAGCTTCTTGGATTTGTACAGCTTTCTCATCTTTTTCCCCCGGTTATTTTATGTTTCTGGACGTGCACATTAGCTATGCCCCAGTATTATAGTGGACTAGAGGTATTCGAAGCTTACGCACGCATCGCCATTGTCCATCAGTATATGAAAATATATATGAATTTAACTGGCAAGAAAGATGTAACTTAGATGGAGAAACTCGGGAATGAACGGAAAAATTCTGCGACGTCCATGGGCACTATGAGAAATCGAAGAATACTGGTTAAAAAATCAAGAGAATTGTGTATCCTTTTTTATTTCAGATTAAATGCAATTTTACACTATTCCTTTTGAAGTTCAGGAAGAATTCTTTCGTAGAAATCGAGCGACTCTGGATTAACTAAAGCGTCCTTGTTTGTGACTGGTCTACCCTTTATTATGTTCGAGATCGCGCTTTCAACTTTCTTCATGTTGAAGGTGTAAGGGATATCTGGCGCCTCGATGATTAAGGCTGGAACATGTCGGGGAGAAGCTTCTTTGCGCAAGACTGTTTTAATCTTATTTTTTAGATCATCTGTTAGTTGAAATCCTAGTGCAAGTTTTACAAAGAGGATAATACGTTGATCCTCCTTCCAATATTGTCCTGCAGCTATGCTGTCGATAATTTCTTCGAATTTTTCCACTACATTATATATTTCAGCTGGACCTACACGCACTCCGGAAGGTTTTAAGACGAAATCAGAGCGGCCTAGGAATGTTATTCCCCCGGTGTCGCCATGAATTATGATCCAATCGCCATGCCGCCAAACATTGGGGTAAACATTGAAGTAAGCATCTCTATATTTTTTACTTTTGGGGTCGTTCCAGAAATAAAGAGGCATTGAGGGAGAGGGAGCTTCACAAACAAGTTCTGCTTGTTGATCAACTACACTATTGCCCCTTTCATCATACGCCTTCACTTTCATTCCTAAAGCGGGGCCCTGCAACTCATCAGGATACACAGGTTGAATAGGGGTTCCAGCAGCAAAACAACCATTGATATCTGTGCCTCCTGA
>CP070649.1:682305-684139 GCA_020354575.1 Candidatus Bathyarchaeota archaeon
TCCTGGCTTTTTCTCTTTTCTTTTGATGCTCTTGAAGAAATTTTGTCACCCTTTCTGTTAGTAAGACCTTGCAGTCGCCACAAAATGTCTCTCCTGCCTTGCACGCTCTTGCGCGTTCTACAAGTTTTTCATCCTTTTCTTCGAAGAGGTAGAGAAAATATTGATATATAGTGCAAACATCTGGTTTGCCACCACGTTTCTTTTGTTCTTTGACAGTCGGTTCGCCTCCTGTGAAAGCATTCCAAATTTTCTTCTTAGCCATGCCAGGAGTGTCAGTTGTAAAAATGCATGTTTCTGGCTCAGATGCACTCATCTTTCCTCCTTTTCCAAGACCCGGTACAAAACGGCAGTGGATTTGAGCAGGTTTGTGGTAACCTAATCTTGTGGCGATATCTCGAGTAACACGCCAGTAGGGATCCTGATCGATAGCTGCAGGAATAAGGCTGGGAACGTTCTCTCCGGTGAGTTTAGTATGGATAAAGCAAGGAACAGCTTGAATTGCTGGCCAAAAAATCCAACCAATGTTTGTACTGTCTTGGAAGCCAAAGACAGCTTTTGCTGTCGAATACGTAATGCGCTTGGCAACTTCCAAGGCTATATCGTAGAGAAGGGCAATATCTCTGACGTCAATGATGATATGGGTATTCTTAGGTTTGAACCCCAGTGCAATGAGATCCAGGGCATTGTCATAAGCAAATGCTGTTGTTTGGTCAAGGTTGAGGTCTTGTTCAATGACAAATTTCTCGTCGTCCGTCATTTGAAAATAAAGTCTTGTTTTAAATTTATCTTGAAGGTATTTTGTGAAAATCCATGGAACAAGATGACCTACATGAACAGGACCCGAAGGTCCACGACCTGTATACAGCACAAATTTGGTGCCTTTCTCATAGAGATCCAAAACCTTGTCGAGGTCTCGATGAGAGAAAAATAGTTTTCGGCGTAGTTGGGGGTGAAGTTTTCCTAGATGCTTCTGAAGCCTCTTAAGTAGGGCTTCAGTAATCGATTGGGTACCGAATTGACGAATCAGCTTCTCGTAGTCAACTTTACCCCTTACCTCCCAAGGAGTAACTACCATCTCTTCATTATTGGACATGGTGACCATCGCTTGTTTTGAATCATTTCTTAGAAGGTTTAGAAAAAGCGTATTAAACTTTGTGTGTAAGCCCTATTTGAGCTCGCTTAATCTTATCAACTCAAAGCAAATCCAACATGGTTTTGCGATATAGGCTAGCGTCAAATAGAAATATTAGGTCTTTTCTTTATCGAGTTATGGTGATTATTTGACTGCTACATCGCAGCCTAAAGCGCGGTTCTATACCCGAGTAAACGAACAAGATTTTTTGGGGTTAACTGTCTGGCGTGGAAAGTCAGATCCTACAGCGGAGGTTATCGTTGTGCAGATCAGACGTAAAGAGGGGGAGAACTGGGAGACAGTTAGTCGTTTGGCAGTTTACAGGTCATCTGATGGGATATATTCGCAGCTTCCTGAGCGCAAGTAATAAAAATCAACGTTTATGATCCCGAATTAAGCAAGAAATAGCTCCAATACGATCGCAAATATCAGTAGCAAAGTTTATATTTTTGTTGAAATTGCTTACTCTAACACTTTAGTAAGGAGAATAAAACATATGGCTTATTTGACCAGTCAAGGCGGACAACCAGTTTTAATTCTAAAAGAAGGTACAGGGCGTCGTCGCGGACGCGAAGCCCAACGAAACAACATCATGGCGGCACGAATAATAGGCGAGGTTTTACGTTCAACCTTGGGACCACGAGGAATGGACAAAATGCTTATTGACTCTCTGGGCGACATCACGATAACCAATGACGGTGC
>CP070649.1:684239-686059 GCA_020354575.1 Candidatus Bathyarchaeota archaeon
AAGGCTTTTAGTTGTTCGGTTAACCTGCGTGTCTGGTACACTCCATAGCAACTTTCTAGAAGCCCCGTACCTCCCAATATTAAACCTAGAGGGAGAAAAATGGGGGCTACCAAAAAAGAGAAAGCGAATTCATCTATCAGTCCAACGAAGAGTCCAGTAACTGTCACAAATATTCCAGCTACAAGAAGCCTATACCCGGATCTGATGTGCCTCTTTGCCCCATCAAATTTTACTTTGGTAAAATGAAGCTTCGCTTCTTCAGACAACCCAGCTCTCCTCACTTGTAAAATATAATCGCCTAGACATTAAAAATGCAATGGGGATAGCTAGCCACCTGTAGAATTAGTACATGTCATACACTAGTGGTGATATCCCCAGCACTATCCCCTTTTTCTTCGATATACTATTACTACCAGTAGTGTAGCGATCATGAATAGTTGTAGAATAAGAAATGATGGAAACTCTGGTACAATGATTATTTTGAGTGTTGAATGTTCGTATTCAAAGTAAATCCACTTGTGCGTTCCGTTGTCGTAGATGCTGTAGTTCCAGTATGTGGGAAAAGCTCCGTCAATAGTCACGTTGTATGGGCCAGACATTACTTCGTATGGTAAACTTATTCGGCAGAATCCATGTGTTTGACTGGCTGTCATGTTAGAGACGAGCATTATTGCTGTGCTGTTGGACTCAAAATACTGGAAGCTTTCTATTGTGGAGTTAGAAATAACATTGACATGCTTGCTCAAAGTAGTGTTGAAACTGTGAAAGGGCCCCATTAGTGGATGGCGATCTGTGTTGTTCTCATAAATCTCATGCCAGCTATCTCCTACTCCATCATGATTCAAGTCAGCTCCAGTGTAGTTGCTCCAGTAATTACCTTCAACACCATCATCCCAAGCATCTATGTCGCCAGGAGAAACTTCGACGTGTTTTGCGTTGCCAAAGAAATTATTGTGGTAAGCAGTGTTGTTGTTGCAGAGGCCATCGTAATAGATTCCAAGGTTGTTGTCTGCAATGTTGTTTGCAGAAATAGTGTTGTTGTTTGCATTGTCGAGGGTGATGCCATACTGACTGTTTTCTGCTATGTAATTTCGAGAAATAGTGGTGAAAAAAACTCCAACGACATCGACGCCATTAGTATTGTGAACCACGTTGTTTCCAATGATGGTGTTGTTCATGGACCCAACATACGCGCTGTTGACAAGTGCACCATGAGCACGGATACCCGCAATGTTGCCAGTTACAGTGTTTCCTGCAATTGAGTTATTGGTTGATGCCGCGAGGACAATACCGCCACTGTTGTTCATTACGTCGTTTTCAGAGATGCTATTGCCAGTAGAAATATAGAGAGAGATACCATCGTTGGTGTTTGCTGTTATCTTGTTCCCGGTTATGGCGCTGAAGTTCGCGGAAGCTAGATACATGCCTCGACTGTTTGCTGTCATACGATTTCCAGAAACAACATTACTTGTGGACCTAATGAGATAGACTCCGGAGCTGCTGTCGCTCATGTTGTTCCCTGACACGACGTTTCCAGAAGAAGAAACGAGTTCAACAGCCTCTGAACAGCCAGATATCTCATTATCTGAAATCATGTTTCCGTTAGAGGAAAAGAGCCCAATACCTCCTTCACTGCCCATTACTGTATTTCTTGAAATAACGCATTCAGATGCAGAATTCAGATAGACACTGTAAGAGGCGAAGCGTTCGATGTTGACATCAATAATGGTTACATTACTCACGCCGGTTAGGTTGAAGCCTTCCCAGATGGTGAAGTCGACACCATTGAGAGTCCATCCTTCCCCGTCAATCAGTATGTT
>CP070649.1:686159-687942 GCA_020354575.1 Candidatus Bathyarchaeota archaeon
ACCTTGCTCTTTGTATAGCATGGCTAAGTCATTCTTGGATTCCAATGTATGAGGATGATCCTCACCCAACTTATGCTTTCTAGAATCCAATGTCTCAAGATATATCTCTTCCGCTTTATGGTAATGGCCTTGCGCAGCATTCAGCTTACCTAAAGTGTTCTTTACGGATAGCGCAGCCCAACTCTCCTTGCTTAATAGACGGCATAGTACATCCCAAGCTCTATTCAGAATCAGCTCAGCTTGGTCATATTGTCCTTGCCTTAAGTAAACAGTACCTAGCCCATGCATTGATTGAGCAGTCACGAAATGTTCATCACCGATTGCCTGGTGTGCTGTTTCTAGTGTTTTGTCAAAAAAGGATTGGGCTTCGTCGTACCTGCCTTGGCTGCAACACAGCCAGCCAAGATCCATGGTAGTCCAAAGTGCCTCTGGGTGTTCAGCACCCCACACATTGAGCCAACCTTTCACGGATTCGTGCAGAAGCTTCTCAGCCTCTTCGTAGCGCCCCATGTCCCTGTATAGCTCACCAAGGTTACGCATCAACTGCAGTGTAATATAGGCTGTGTTACCTTGTTGCTGACGGTAGTACTCTAGCGCCCTAGCTGACGGATTCTCAGCTTCCATATAACGGCCCTGAAGATGATAAGCCCAACCTATTCCACCCAAAAAATACTCCTCGATGCCCATACGCCGGGCGGCCTCTAGAACAGGGGTGAAGAGCATCTCAGCTTCCTGGAAACGCCCCTGCATACTAAAGACCATTGCAAGCGCTCCCATGGAATGCATTGTACGTTCATCCTCCAGCCCAAGTTTCCGCTGCATACCTACCATCGCCTCTGAAAATAATGTTTCTGCCTCCTCGTAACGACTATTATGGAAGTACCCCCAGCCCTTTTCCTTTACCCACGTTAGAGTTGTAGGATCTTCGTCCCCAAGTTGCTCACGACAAATATCAATGGCACGTTTATAATGCAACTCATGCTGTTCGTATAAACCGAGGCTCCAGTATGCAAATCCAATAGTATGTCGTATCTGGGCCTCAGCCATTGGTGTTCCTTTGAAATTATCATGAAGATCCTTCGATGCAGTATCCAAAACAGAACGAATGGTTATTTGTCTGCCCCCTACTTTGAAAGGATCGAGCGATTCTAGAACGCTGAGTCGGAGAAAATCGGACACAGCTTGTGCCTGAGCATGAGCACGTGCTTTACCTATGGCGAGAAGTGTGGACACTACAATTCCCGCAAAAAGCACTAACAAAACTACAGTGATTCCAGTGAAAAACGCGCTGTGCTGGCGCACATACTTTTTGAGTTGATATACAGTGCTAGGTGGCCCGGCGATAAGCGGGGAGCCCTTTTGATAGTTTTCGATATCGTCTGCAAGCTCGGAAGCCGAGCGATATCGCTCAGAACGATCCTTTCGCATAGCCTTCAGGGGAATCCATTCGAGTTCTTTACCTAGATGTTTTGCTAAGGTATTGATTTCCATTCGCCGATTATAAGCAATCGCTGTAGCCTCATCACCCAACTTTAACAGACGGCTTTTTGGTGTCTTTGGATCTGTCTCATGGATAATCTGCCGGATGTGCTCAATCCCACCTTCACGTAATTTTCTTGAATCGAACGGCAAGAGTCCTGTAAGTAGTACGTAGAGAAGAACACCCAAAGAATAAACATCAGTACGTGTGTCAATATCCTCACTATCATGTTCGATTTGTTCCGGGCTCATATACTCAGGAGTTCCAAGTAATTGGCCCTGCTCCGTTGACAACTGACGCTCA
>CP070649.1:688042-689794 GCA_020354575.1 Candidatus Bathyarchaeota archaeon
CATTCTCCAATAAGAGGTTTGAGTGGGAATTCCCAATCCTCTCTGAATTTTTCTACCCTTTCTTGATTAACGGTGCCGTCATATCTGTAGAATTGTCCCCAATAGCTTTGAGTATAGGACTCATAATCTTTGAATACTTGCAATGAGTCATTAAATGAATCGGGCATTAGCAACTGGAATTCTTTTAGATTCCACATCCAACTAACACTAAACACATATTTCAGTTCTGGATGAAAGTCCCTGACATCAATGGCGATATCTCTTAGTTCGTTTTTCCGATGCGGGATTTCTCTTTCTGAGAAAGGGTCTCTTGGAACAATCGCATTAAAAAAGTGGATGAAAGCCCCTTCATTTTCCCAAATATGATAGTCAAAGCACATGGGATCCATTTGATGAGTGCAAATTCCTTTCGTACGATCAGAGTTTAGGAATAGCAACTCTGCAAGATCTGATAATCTACGGCTATCTATTGATTTTATTTGTTTAATCAAAGAATCTTTCTTCTTTTGGTCCAATTTTTCGGTATACCTATGAAAAGCATTGTATTTTTCAATAGATTCAAAAAGCGATATGCCATCTGTTTTCGATTTTTCAAGAGCAAATTCTACTTTGAGTTGCGTTATTTCAAATTCAGTCTTCAATCTGGTTAAATCTATATCTGTTAATGAGTATTTTCCAGACAATTCCTTGTATGCCATTTTTCTTTCCATACATGCAAATTAGAAGGATGGGTGTTTAAAGGTAACTGCGCCCGCGCATATCCAACATTTTATCACCTGAGAGAGAATATTGGGCGAAGGTGGTATTAAGAACTAGCAGACTACAAGCTCCAATCTCAACTGTATGCAGGATAGAAGGAAAGGTGGGTGGGGATTGCTTTATGGTAGGGTTTCAGTGGTTGTGTAGTTAATAAACACTGAACCCAATCCATGCCAAGCGTCTCCAGTTCTCAGGACTCCATGTAGATAATAGGTGTATTCTTGGTTGTCGACAATTGCGCAGTTTATTGAATCATCAGCATAGGGAACCTGGGCAGACGCATCATAGCTGCTAGTGACGTGCGCCATCGTGTCATAGGTCCCTCCCACTCCTGTCCGCCCCCTCCGCCTCCCCTAGATCAATGCTCTAGGAATTCCGCCTCGGGTTGATAACTCGGGCAAAGCGGAAATGAAAACCGCCCCCTCAAGGGGCGGCTAGTTAAAATCTTGGTGGCGGGGGTTGGATTTGAAGGGGACGAATGGCGGGAGGATTGACAATCTTTAAATGAATACTTAGACTCATAGTTGTAAAAGGGAGAAAGATATTGACGCCAAATAAGGTTCAGGTCTATACAAGATATCCATTATCAAGCATCCTGATTTACAATGGGACAACAATCACCCATTACCTACTCGGTGGAATAGGGATAATCCTCGGCTACAACTCTTGGATAGGCTATTTGATTGGCTTACTGTATATAGCATTCTCCTTCACAGAGATGTATTTGCACATGCCACTAAAGGTATGCCCCAACTGCGTCTATTACAAACTAGATAATTCCCTGTGTATCTCAGGCTTGAATATAGTATCAAGAAAGATAGCAAAGGAAGGCAACATAAAAGATTTTGCGAATCGTGCTAAAGGCCTATTCTGCCCTAACAATCTGTATATAGCGAGCCTGATTATACCCATCGTTGCAATAATTCCAGCACTGATCTTGGACTTCTCAGTTCCTGTGTTAGCCATCCTGCTAATTGTGGTGGGATTGCTCGT
>CP070649.1:689894-691592 GCA_020354575.1 Candidatus Bathyarchaeota archaeon
TCCAGTGTTTGGGTCTTGGAATAATGGGATTTGA
Organism: Candidatus Bathyarchaeota archaeon; assembly: GCA_020354575.1. GTDB lineage: Archaea > Thermoproteota > Bathyarchaeia > Bathyarchaeales > SOJC01. Next base: position 689,929 of record CP070649.1, read on the forward strand.
GGGGGATAGAAAGTAAAAACTACAAAGGCAAAAGCTAGGATTACGAGAGCAACAAGAGATACAAATTCCAAACTTTTGGATAGTTTCTTGAATGTCAATAGTTTATAGCTGATAAGTTGTCCAACGATTATGGCAAACATGAAACTGAGAATATCTATTATGAGGTTTTCTTCGGTAAAAAGTGTATATGAGTAGAAGATTGCTGGAATAATGAGCATTATAGCATAAATTCCAATGGTCTTTGCCGAAAAGAAATTGTTGGTTCTCTTGTTTAAGTAATGATATTCAAAGATTGCGTACATAAGGGTTGGCCAAAAAGCAATCTTCAAATGTTCCCATACGCTTTCATTCACGGCAGAAAACACTCCTACAATTGGTTGATTTCCAGACCATTCAAAAGTAAAATGGAGCATGCTTCCGAAAATAATTATAAGAATCATGCCAGCTAGTTCGTACCAAAAAATAGCCCTTTTTTCAGACAAACTCGAATTACCCAAAAACAACATTTCGAATTTTTCGGTATAAAATTTTTGTCCAATGCTTGCATGGTTCGAATCCCAGCATGGATTATCCGCATGTGGAGCATGTGGAACAAGAGCTACTCGAACAGGTGCTTCCGCCTACAAATTCGTTTTCAGTGTAGAGTTTTTCCCAGCACTCTGAGCAAACCTCGATGTTTCCTAACTTCTTGTGGTTGGCTCTCAACAGGGATAAATCCTTCCCATTCTTACCACAAATATCACATTTGTCCATTCTGCCTCTACCACGAAGCATGGATGAGAAACTGCAGTTATTAAGGCTTCCTCAACATAAAACCTGAATGCATGAACGCACCTTCACCGATGTATGCTGAAACTTTCATCAGAAAATAAGACTTGCTCGGATGATTAACATTTAAAGCGTTCGCCATCATTAGTAATTAGGAAAGAGATGTGGTTGCGCTTCGAGTTGACAACCATCTATAATCAAAAAGAAGGAACAAGAACCTATGAATCTTGACTGTGGAGCGTGCGGCAAGAATTTCAAATGGCCCAGGAAAGTTAACTTCTGTGCTCGTTGTCAAATTATTTTCATGGACTGGCAAATCCAGAAAATGGATGAGGAATTTGACAGGTTGTTTGGGGATTTGGAGTTGAGTACAGTTGAAGAAGGGAGCCGGAAAAGAAAAATAAAGGAAGAGTTCACGCCGATAGAGTGGATGAAAGAGCTATTCCAATCGAATAAAATTGATCGGCAAGCCTACACACATATGGTGAGCCGGCTCGAAGAAGAAAAAAGATACAGAGACGAATCTGAGAGGCTTTCACTCTTGATGAAAAGCAAAGAGATCGACAAAACGACGTTCGAGAAGCGCCGCATGGAACTCGAACAAACACATCAAGAAAGACTCGGAAAACTTGATAACTTGCGCCAAGATTGATCGTGTACTAGGAAATAATCTCTGACAAGTACCCTAGATTTCATGCCTGCATCTAACGTTGCCTTTCGAGTATGGGCAAAAGGTTTTTACTCTGATGAGCCCAAACAGGCATGCCATGAGGGCGATAGACGCAAAGATTCTCTCGCGCGCGCGCATGCTTTATGGAGACAAAGACTGTTTCTACCCACTTCGCGAATGGTTTGGAACTGCAGAGGCACACTGGGCTAATTTGGAACCTCTCTTC
>CP070649.1:691692-693350 GCA_020354575.1 Candidatus Bathyarchaeota archaeon
TTTTATCATGCGTGCATCGTATGTTATGGTTCTTAAATCCACAACGCGTGGTCTGTCAATTCCTGGTATAAGTAAAATCAATCCTGGACCCTTGGCACCAATGAGTCGACCTAAACGGAAAATAACTGCTCTCTCGTATTCTTTCACGATTTTGATTGAAGATCCTAGGATGAGTAGAATAACTATTATGACAACAAGCAAGGCGAGAATTTCGTACATTTAAAGCCCCCCAAAAATCATCATATAGACGCCCTTAAAAACGTATGCCTCATGCATGCTAGCCCTGGCTCATTTAGGAGTTTCTTCCACAAGTCATAAAACTGCGGAAAAGAGACATGATTTGGGAACCTGGCAATGATTCGCCAAATGGAGGTTGGTGAAGAAAATAAGGTTCGGAGGCTACTTGCAAAGCTCAGTTTCGAAGACCAGACCTTTTAGCGGAAACAAGCTAAATCCTTTGAAGAATACATTGAAAAATACAGTAAAATCCCTATAAATCATGTAATTAAAGGTAAGAATGCCATTTTGGTCGCAGAAGAAGAACGGAAAATCGTTGGCCTGTGTTGGTGTACCTTAATGGATAGAGGAATTGATCGGCAGGGAGAAATTGCTGAATTCTACATAGAGGAAGAACACAGAGACAGAGGGATAGGAAAAGAACTGCTAGAAACTGCAAAACGATTTTTCACCAGAGGAAGAGCGGAAGTGGTGTTCGTTTGGGCACGTCATGGCAATGAAGCTGCCAAAAAACTGTATAGAAATGCTGGCTTCAAAGAAGTTACCCAGCTAGTAAGGGCATATATCCCGAAATAACGACTAATGATTGCATGCATGCAATTGCTTTTATTGCTTTTCTCCTACTTGGTAGCGTGATGAATATGCTTGATGACTCCATTTTTGCGAAGATAAAGGACCAAAATGAAGAGTTTCTTAGACATTCGCATCACAGTAAATCCCATGTGGAACGAGTTTACAACCTTGCGATACGAATCTCAGAAAAAGAGAAGGCTGATCTGGATGTGATCAAAGCTGCAGCGTTGCTCCATGATGTGGCAAGAGCGATGGAAGATGAGGAGACGATTACAGATCACGCCTTCGAAGGGGCCAAGATAGCTCGAGAAGTGCTAGAAAATGTGCATTTTCCAAGGGAAAAAGTCGACCAAGTGATCTACTGCATAGAGATGCATAGGTTCAAGAAGGGTGCGGAAGCGAAGACTCTGGAGGCGAAAATATTGCAGGATGCTGATAGATTGGATATCATTGGAGCCATTGGGCTGGCAAGGGTGTTTACACGAGGTGGCTGGAGTAACATGCCCATCCATGATCCGACGATTCCTCCGAAGGAGAAGTATGATGGAAGATCATGCACCTCAGTCAACCATATATATGAAAAGATTCTGAAAGCAAGAGACACGATCAACACCGGTGCTGCGAAGGAAATTGCTGAAGAGAGACATGCCTTTGTGGAAGCCTTTCTGGAGAGATTGTTGAAAGAGTGGAGAGGGGAGATTTAATTATTCCGCTACGGTCGTGCAAAGTTGTCCCTTCAGCAATTGCTCCAGCTGAGTAATGTCCTTGGTTGATGCTTTCTGTAAAAGCTCCCCAAAAGCTTCTCTAACAATTCTTCTAATTCTTTGATCGGTTATTTCTTGAGCAAC
>CP070649.1:693450-695093 GCA_020354575.1 Candidatus Bathyarchaeota archaeon
AAGTATGGCTGCAACCTTGGCTACAATTAGAGAACTGGAAAAAGGAGACATCTGCCAAAAACTCTTCAATCTAGGGGAAAAATTCAGAAACCTGCTTGATGAAGTCATAGCCAATCTCAAGCTTAGAGCACAAATCGTTGGTTTTGGGTCAGTGTTCCAGCTTCTCTTTACAGACAAGGAAATTTACGACTATAGAGATGTGTTAACTTCTAATACAGAATGGTTCAAGAAATTCCAAAAAGAAATGATGAACAGAGGCATCTTCTTTATTCCTCAGGCAAACAAAAGATGGCATCTCTCGGCTGCTCATACCATTGAAGATTTAAGATACACAATCGAATGTGCAAGAGAAGTTCTAGAAAACATGAAATGAAAATGTGCACTAAACTTTTTTGGGTATCTTGAGCGCTTTTTGTTTGCGCGTTAGGTGTATAGATGAATAGCAAATTTTTTTATGCGTGTGCTCTCTAATATTGGGTGAAAAGGAGAATGGAGCGTTCTACATGAGAACTAAGAGAATTATATGTGCAATACTATTCATTGTCATCGTCAACATGACGGTGAACACTGCTTGGGCGACTAAACCAAAGCCAAACATTGCAGAGTGGACCTTTATGGTCTACATGGCTGCAGACAACAACCTTGATGTTTGGGCCTACGAATCTCTATCGTATATGGAAGCAGTTGAGTTAACAGATGAGGTAAATGTTGTAGTCTTGTGGGATGATTACTACGAACCTGCTTACATGTATAGGGTTGTCAGTGGTGGACACGAACTAGTTATAGACTTTCCATTAAACGGAGAAGAAGTGAACACGGGCGACCCAACAACCCTAAAGACTTTCGTGGATTTTGCAACCGAAAAATTTGAAGCACAACATTATCTGCTCGACTTATGGAACCACGGAAATGATTTCGATGGAAGCTGCTATGACGAACACCCTGAAGATCACTTAACACACGATGAAGTGGTTACTGCACTTGTTGGGCATCACATAGAGATCTTAGCTTATGACGCTTGCCTCGAAGCGATGATAGAAGTTGCTTATGAATACAATATATCGGGCATGCAGACCGACTACTTGGTTGCCTGTGAAAATTATGTCCCTCTTGACGGCTACCCATATGACACAATTTTGGATGCTTTGACCAAGAACCCTAAAATGTCAGCGCTTGAATTCGCTATAGAAATTGCAGATAATTACGTGGAATTCTATGAAACGAAGCCTGAGAGTGGAGGAGCTTTTGCAACCCTTTCAGTCATTGACATTTCAATGGTTGATGAAGCCGTGGTGGAACTTTCAAAGTTAACTGAAGCGCTTGAAGCAAAATTGAAAGAGAACTATGAACTTTATCATAAGATCATAAACCTAGCTAGAAGCGAAAGAAAACTCCCATGGGCTGAGTATGGATGGGAATTTTACATCGACCTGCCAACGTTCGTCGCGGATCTCGAGATGAATCTACCAGAATCGGATGAAGAAATTCGAGGATTGGCTAGTGTCGTAGGAGACGCACTTGAAGAAGTCGTTGTGCACGTTGCTAACAGTAAACTTATGACTGCTGCTTCTGCAATGGGATTGGGGATATGGTTCCCGCCTTCTGAAGCTTCAGACGGAGCCTCTAGCGGAATACTGATATAC
>CP070649.1:695193-696813 GCA_020354575.1 Candidatus Bathyarchaeota archaeon
AAATGTTTTTGCTCTTGTATTGGTGAATGCCACAAATTATATTTGCTTGTTGTTAATGAACTAGCTCTGAGGAGAGGAGTTAGTGAAACCACGAATAAAGATAGTTTTACTTTTAGTTGGCTTTATTTGCATTATATTATTATCAATCGTAGCTACAACATTGCTCGCTTTGGTTGGGTCATCAACTACCACCATTTATATTAATCCTCCAGAAATCGTGGATCCAGCCATTCAACCATACGATACAATCTCTGTATTTGTAATGTTAGATAACATTGTCAACATGAAGACCTGTGAATTTAACCTCACATTCAGTCCAGAAATACTATCGATTGAGCAGATAGACATCCTAGAACTCCAAGGTCAATATCCCCAAGCAAATATGCATTTTGATGATACTAAAGGCTATATTTGGATCAAAATGTCATACCAAAACCCTCAAACAATAAGTAATGGCAATTCGTTTGTGGAGATAGAATTTTATGTTATGGATTATGGATCAACCGACTTGCACTTCGAGTCAACATCACTAATAGACGCCAGTGAACAGCCTATCTCTCACGAAACCAATGATGGTTTTGTGTGGATACTCAAAAGAAACATCATAGTTCAAAACATCTGGATCCCTTACAACGAGACATATGTGGAACGAATAGTATCCGTGAACGTAACGGTTTTGAATGATGGAGACCTACTTGAAAACTTCACTGTCACTTTATTTGCTGATAATCAAGTGGTAGCAACCATAATCCTATCTCTTCCTTCAGGAGAAGAAACGTTGCTAGAATTCTTCTGGAACACAAGTGAAGCATCTCCTAGTCTGCAGCCTTATGTTATCAGAGCGGAAGCCAGCACAGTTCCTTACGAAACTGATGTTTCAGATAACACGCTTATCGATGGCGAAATAATGCTGAAAATTGTTGGCGATATTAATGGTGATGGGAACGTGGACATCGATGACCTAATTGAGTGGGACAATGCTTACGGAAGCCAGCCAGGAGATCCAAACTGGGATGAGCAAGCAGACATTAACTTCGATGAAATAGTTAACAAAGCTGATGCAGAGCTGATACTGGAACATTACAGAGAGACGATATAACAACATTAGTACGTGCCTACGAAAAACTCAAAGGTTCATATAAGCGCGTCAATCACTAGGATACTTGAAAATTCAAATGAGGATAATATCATGTTACCCGACAAGCTGCTGAATTTTAGCGAGATCATTGGAAAACTAAAATCCATTAGTAGAGCAGGGTGGGTGTCTCAAGTGGGGATTGATGAGCCAGAATCCGTGGCTGATCATAGCTTTAGAACTACGGTTTTAGCTATGTGCATTTGTGACTTGTCAGGTGCGGCTACCGAAAAAATAATTCGTATGATACTATTGCACGATATCCATGAAGCGCTTACTGGTGATTTTGATCAAGATGCAAAGAAGCAATTGGGCACCCATCAAGTGAGGTCCCAACAGAGATCCGCCATCAGAGACATTCTTTCTCTTTTGCCTCCCAAAATAGAAGGTCAATATCAAACGCTTTGGAGCGAGTTTGAAGCGCAAGAAACATATGATGCTATTCTTGCAAATGATATCGACAAAATTGAAATGGTAATTCAAGC
>CP070649.1:696913-698527 GCA_020354575.1 Candidatus Bathyarchaeota archaeon
TTAAGGCCGCAGACTTCCCTTCACTGAAGCTTGTACGCAAACACTTGACCTGTTCAGGGTAATTCGTGGAGAATTCCTTACAAATCCCCGAAGTCCCGTCCACTGAGCAATCATCAACGACTAGAATCTTGAGTTTTTCAAGGGGATAGCTCAAACGTAGCAGGCACCCTAGAATACGCCTGGCAACCTTGGCTTCATCTTTCATCGGAACAATTATCGAGAAAGAAGGTAGTTCACCCTCATCCGCCAAATTCTCGTTGTCAATCGTACCCTTTTTCAACAGGCACTTTATCCCCACTACAAGAGCTGGAAAGCTGTACACAGCCCAAACGAAGAACAACAACACTATCGCAGAAACGATAAAGTCGAATAGACTTTCAATCAAACTGGTAATCTATCCCAAAAATCTCTAGCAAGGAGGATGTCCATTTAGATTCATTATCGCAAGAAATCTTGCAAAGTTCAGGTCTGAAGCCCAATTCTTAGCAGATTTGTAGCCCCAATCAAGAGCTACCTTACTCACTTCTTGAGCTAACGAACGCCCTCTCAACTTGACCATCTTCGACACCCTGCTCTCCAATGCATCAGACAGTTTCTCGACGATTAGATTCAAAACCTTAGCCAAACCAGAACTTCGAACCTTCTTTACAATCCTGACGGTCAAGTCAACCTGCGCCCGTTCAAACTTGTTCAGAATCCTGAACCAAATTCCTCGCCTTATACTCCGCCTTCTCAAGGCGACTAGATTTGTTATGTAGGTCATAGCGTTTCCACCTTCACAATCTTGCAGCGAACAAGGTCGCCCCTTTTCAGACGCATCGCGTCTCGAACTTCTTTTGGAACAGTAATTTTGCCTTCCTTCCGGACATAAACTGTGAACTCTGTACCTTCACTTTTTCGAAGTTGGGAAACAGTTTCCAAAGAGACACATCCAAGTCAAATCTCGACTTAGAGTCGGAATTCGACTTAGAACATCGTTAATCGACGAAAAAATTTTAACCTACTTAATATCCAAGCATATATCTACCTATTTATCTTGGCAACTAGCCACTCCTTTAAAAATGCTATAAATGTACGCGACATGTGGAAAGTGTCCTAATCATTCCATCTGAATATACACAAACTAGCTAATTTATACTCATTTCACGCGTTTTTTATATGCTAAAAATGTAAGATGTCCAGCTCAGCACTGGCTGTCGATTAAGTCCTTCGGGTGTCTCACATCAAATTTCTCAATGGTAAGCGGGGTGACCATGACAGGTTGGATATAATCTTCAATTTCTTGCTGATCTTCTTCTTCAGCTGCAACTATTTCTTCTTGTTCCTCTCCTTCAACTACCTCTTCCTCTGAATCAAGGATCTTTGGCTGTATCCTTCCCTTGTATAGGTAGTGGGTCAATATGCTAACTCCGATTATATTGAACCATGCTAGACAAATTATGATTCCGGCGTATATCCAGTAGGGCATAGCCCACCTATTGCTGAACCTTAGTCCAAAATAGTACAATTGCCCGTGGATTATTCTATCAAGAAAAGTGATTCCCACCATTAAAAATAGAGAAGTAGCTGCCATTAGGATCAGAGCGGCTACCACTGCTGATAGTTTAATGGTGA
>CP070649.1:698627-700194 GCA_020354575.1 Candidatus Bathyarchaeota archaeon
ACTATGTAACGTCACTTTATGCAAGATGCATGCATAATGAAAATGGAACTTTTTGCCATGAACCTGCAACAAGAACGATGAGAAAGATTCCAATAAAGAGACAAGTGTTGATTGGTGGTCTAGAGTCTTATGAGCCCAGATGCAGAAAGCACCATTTCATTTTGAAAGAAGAAAAGGGTCATTGAGGTTAAGTGCGTTGGAAGAGATCTTGCGAATTCTCCAGAGTAGATTCTTTTACACGCACATTTAATCTTTCACTTCAATTCATTCAACCTTATTTATTCAAGCGCGGGCAATTAAATTCACACCCAGTCTAGGTATCAATGCGGGAAGATTTAATATCAATCCTTTTTATAGAGAAGTTAGAAGTGGATTAGGGGTGGAAAATGGTTAGAAGGTTTGTTTCTGCAGATAGACCTGAAATGGCTGGGCGGCTCCAGTATCATTTACATCTGAAGCCCGGTGATGTTTCGCGTTACGTATTGCTTCCCGGAGATCCGGACCGTATAGTAAAGATAACTAAGCATTGGGATGAAGCGAAAGAGGTGGCTAGGAATCGAGAATTTGTTACGCGTACCGGATTTTATGAAGGTGTGAAGACTTCGGCGTGCTCTACCGGCATCGGTAGCCCCGCCGCCGCAATTGCGGTTGAGGAGCTTGCGAATATTGGGGTTGACACGTTCATTAGGGTTGGGAGTACAGGTTCGATTCGAGAAGAGTGCAAGTGTGGTGATCTGGTAATTTCTACAGGAGCTGTTCGACTTGAAGGAACCAGCAAGCAGTATGTTAGAATAGAATATCCGGCTTTGGCAAGCTATGATGTAATCGCCGCTCTTGTCGAGGCTGCGGAAACGCTTGGTTATCGTTATCATGTAGGCATTACCGCCTCCACTGATTCGTTTTATTGTGGTCAGGCACGTCCAGGCTTCAAGGGGTATTGGCAGAGCTGGATTAATGATCTTCTTCCAGATCTGAGGGCCGCCAACGTTTATAACATTGAGATGGAGGCTGCAACTGTCTTCACATTAGCAAACCTTTTCGGGCTGAGGGCAGGCGCGATCTGTGCGGTCTTCGCAAACAGAATCACTGATAAGTTCAAAGTCGCTGGAGAAGAAGAAGCGGGAAAAACCGCTTCGCTAGCAGTAAAAATACTACATGAATGGGATGAAGCAAGGGAGAAAACAGGCAAAAAATACTGGTTTCCAGCCCTCGTTTATGGAAAGTAACCGTCAAGGTCTCATCTCTGCGCACATGCATCGTTATTAGAAAAGCCTTGGGACATAGCGTCATAATTAAAATATGACAGGTTGAAGCCTATATGGTTAGTCTGTGGAGGTAGTTGAGTGAAGGAGTCACGAATAGCTTTTTTCACGGCTTTTAAACCTTTGAAACCTGGAGCCGAAAAAATTGTAGCTCCATTTATTGAGGGAACAAAGGTTTTTCTAAATAAATTGGGTGAAACGGTCGTGTATGAAAACGTGGTAAAGACCCTTGATGAAGGTAAAAGAGTTGTTCGGAAGCTTCTCATAGAACATCCTGATGTTTTTGCAGTGTTTGTGACTGGCGG
>CP070649.1:700294-701858 GCA_020354575.1 Candidatus Bathyarchaeota archaeon
AGCTGATAAAACCACCAACGAAGACTTGATGAAGGCAGATGGAATTATCGTTGGTTCGCCGACCTACTATGGTCAGATGTCTGGAAATATCAAGAATATGTTTGATAGGTCGGTGAAGGTTCATGGGAAATTAGCTGGAAAGGCTGGAGCAGCTTTTACGAGCTCTGGAGGTATCGCCAGCGGTGCTGAAACGACTTTGATTTCGATTCTGGAAGCAATGCTTGTTCATGGAATGGTTGTGCAGGGGCGATCTGGATCGGGGCATTACGGGGCTGCAGCGGTTGGAGAGCCAAAAGAGCCAGAAGTGAAAAGGTGTAGAGAACTAGGACGAATGGTTTCCAATCTAGTGGAAAGGCTGAAAGCGTCAAGTTAAGAACTGGGATACACGCGCTAATGCGTACGCATCTACCTAAGAAGCTTTGGGGATACAAAATTAAAAGCCCAAGATTTATCAAATTATGAGTATGAATAAAAAGGTCATTTTCTTTGTCATATTCTTTATTTTTTCCGTGATATCATCAATGTTAGGATTAGGTTACTTAGTGACTTTGGTTCTTGGTCTTCCCTTTGATCTTCCATCTCCAGCCCCTATCAGACTTTTAGGGCTTCTTGCTACAGCAGTTGGTGTATTTTTTGCAGGTTGGACGTTGCGTTATAGAAAACCAAGTGATATCATATTGTCTTCTTATGCAACTGTTATGAAAGCTGTCAAAAGAATAGATGTTGAAGAGAGAGTTGGTAGATCTGAGTCTCTTGTGATTTTGGGCCCTTACAAGTATGTTAGAAATCCTCAGTATTTTGGTGTCGTTATGTTGTTATTTGGATTGGGAGCATTGTTGTCTTTCACTTTCTTGTTTTTTGCGTCTTTGTTTACACTTTTGTGGTTCAGGTTTGTTTTGATTCCTTTTGAAGAAAGAGAATTATTATCTCTTTTTGGGGCTCAGTATGAGACTTACATGAAGCAAGTTCCAGCTATTTTTCCATCTCTTTTAGTTTGGCGTGTACATTAGACAGAGCTCCACGTGCGCGCAACAATAAGAAAATCTACGAGAATTCCTTCCGAGATACTCTAACGAGAATTAGGCCTAATATGGAAAACACAATTGGCGGAACACCCAGGAGAAGCGCAAGGATGAAGCCAAACGGACCAAATATAGAGAGAGTTATCCTCCGCATCCCGACTATGCTACTAGCGATGATGAAGCCTATTCCTACTATCGCTAGTTTGAATCTCTTTCTTGTTAGTGCTGCTACGCCTCCTGCTAAGCCAATAGCCGATCCTATAAGCACGAATATCCCTGAAAGGAAGGATACGAAGAAGTGTATTATGTAAAAATGAAAAGGCGAATATTGCCACAACAACCACATCATAGGTCCTTCCATCATATAGAACCCAAGGGAAAGAAATCCTAGAAGACCACAAACACAGGCAGCTACAATTGTAAGAATTCCACCAGCAGTTGAATACCAATTCTTCTTATGCGGTCTATCCATCATGAATTGTCACCTTTCTAGTTTGCGCGCGCGCAGAGCTTGATGTTTATCTCTCCTCAGTTTTATTCTT
>CP070649.1:701958-703403 GCA_020354575.1 Candidatus Bathyarchaeota archaeon
ATCTAAGATTGTGCTTCCTAGAGAAAGCCCTCGTCTTGTCTAGTGGATCTTCAGAGATTTCGACTCCGACTGCTTCGTATCCGGATTCAAGAAATAATCTTAATGGTGGTTCATCACCGCCAGCACCGCAGTCAAGTATTGTCTTGTCAAGCGGACTGTCATTGCAGTATCTCAGGAATTTATAAAGGGGAGATGCCCGAATCACAGCTTTCATTTGAATCAGTGCTCCTCCACTTTATACTTAGCAGTCTTAAGGTTTTGCAGACGGGAGAGAGCATTGTGCGCGCCTACTGCGATGTATGGAAAACAATGGAAAAAGCTACCAAAAAGGCTACCAAAAATCTCCCAAATCCAGAAACCGAGAGAACAGAGAATTTTCGATATAACTCATGAAGAAAAAAGTTATGACTTTCTCGTTTTGAGAGTATGAGAAAAAGACTGTGAATTGAGCTTCTTTTAGCGAATCAATGTACTTCGCAAGTGAACAAAAGAGAATAGCCAAAAATAACTGTTATCAAGTTCCATGAAAAAGCTATAACTCATGGAAAAATCCTGCAAGAAAAAAAGAATTTAGAGAATTCACAAAGAATAATGGTTTCTAGCTATGCGTACGCATCAGAACCGTTTGAAGATGCATGAGTGTGATGGGCTAACTGCACATCCATTATGTTACTAATCGATTCCATTTTGGAGGTATGCATGTGAACGGTGTAAACAATTATCCTCACATTACTTGAAACGCCAGTTTCGTTTTGTATCTTTCTAGAAATGTTTGCAGCAAGCTTCTCAAAGTCGCATGTTCCAAGGGCATAGAGTCTAACATATACATCTGCTTTCGCAAAGCCGTGCAGAACTATTCCTATTACTATTTCATCTGCTTCAACGGCATCGTTTATAATCCTTTCAGTTAGTTTTCTTATTTTCTTTTCTATTTCTAAAGGATTAGGTTCAACTCCCCATAGAGATAAAACCACAATGCTGCCTATGTTTAAACCCCACACATTAATTAACAATAGTCCAATAGAATGGACAAGTATGTCGAACCTGCCAAATGCTAGTCCAATCCCTACGATAGATGCTGGCGGGATTAAAGATATCGCAATTTCAACTCCAATGGTTGCATCAAACAGTCTAGGATAGTGGATTGCACGAGCACGTGGTCGCTCTTGGTATGGTTCTGAGACCAGTTTTAAGCTTCCAATTAATGCAAAAGAACTAACAATACCAGACAGAGTTGCTATGAACATTGCAAGATGAACATCCGTGAGTGTGGGTAACATTCTAGCCATTATCTCTGGCGTTACGATTATTTCTGGAAGCAAACGGGAGAAAACTACAGTAACAATAAATGATATTGTAGATCCTATGGCTAACAAACCAAGTACTTGTTTAATCAGACCTTTTCCAGCAGTTTTCCATTTTTTGTATACGGCTCCGACACTGAC
>CP070649.1:703503-704928 GCA_020354575.1 Candidatus Bathyarchaeota archaeon
AAACCTATTTCTTCCAGTGCGATCCATTCATATATCTTTTCAGAATCTTAACTACGAACTTGGCTTAGAACTTCTCCATCCTTATTCTGAAAACCAATTTGCAATACAGAAGTCTTTTATGAAAACACAACTTCGTATCCGTTATGAAAGATGTAAAGGTCTTTTGGACCATAGGTTGCTGGATTTCGCTATTTCTTGTTTCCACGTATCATAGCCTATTTCATAGTCATCAATCTGTCCTTCCAGTATGGTATGCCACATTCGTAGTTTGGATCACTGGATTAGTTGCTCTTTCATCTCTGAAGAAAGAAATATGATTCCTCTTCAATTCGCCCGCTACTTTTTAAACATAAAATAAGCCGTGGATGCCGCGACCAGAGAAAGAACGCCAATGAGGATAAGAATTACTTGTAGACCAAAAATGTCCGCAAAGACTCCTGAGATGTAAGGAAAAAATGAACCAAAACTCCATGCAACGGCGAAGAGAATTCCGTACATGAAAGCCCTTGAACCTAAGGTTGTTGATCTAGCAATGACGGAATAGAAGGAGGGCCAAACCCCTAGCACGAAGAAACCCATTGTACAAATCAGGCTGGATAAGAAGTAAACATCGCTTATGTAAACGGAGACAATTGATAACACGCCTAAAACAACCATTTCAGAGGTAATCGTGTTTTTTTCGCCAAATTTGTCAACTAAGGCTCCGCCAACAATCGACCCAATCGTGCCTATAACCATCATCAAAGCGAGGGTAAAGTTGGCTGATTCAATGTTTAATTCAAAATAGTCATTCAGGTAGGTTGTCATAAAGGAAGATGCAATCTTGTAGGAGGCAGCGGCCAAACCCATTACAATAAATATTGGAATTAGCTTCCGGACAATAGTTTTGGTGTTGTTCGTTGCGTTTAGGTGGGAACCCTTCTTTCTAGGCTCTTTTATGATTAACGGCAACATTATAGCTACGATTATGGCGACTAAGCCCCATAAGATGAAAAGGTTGCGCCACCCCAAAACTGGAGCTAGGACGCCTGATGTTGCAAAGGCTACTGGAACGGCTATGTCCCCTGCTGCGCTTCCCAATCCTAAGGCTTTGCCTCTATTCCCAGGCTCAAAGGCATCGGACAATAGCGAGTAGCCAATTGGATGAAAAACGCTTCCTCCAACTCCTATAAGGCATCCGAAGGCTAGAATTTGAACGTAGTTGGTAGAAAAGCCTGTGAGGATCGTTCCTAAACCCAGTATTGCCAAGCCAAAGAGTAGAAGGAGTATTCTATTCCATCGATCAGCAACATATCCTGTGACAGCTTGTAGTGATGTCATTAGTAGAGCAGATGCGGTAATTACAGCCCCTGCTGCAGCATAACTCAAATTGAATTCTTCTATCAGGATAGGAAGAACCGCTGGAAGGAGAGTGAGAGGAACATC
>CP070649.1:705028-706423 GCA_020354575.1 Candidatus Bathyarchaeota archaeon
CCATCCAAGACCGAGCCATGGAAACTGCCTGTGAAAGATTGGATTCGCGAGATGTATCTGAAACGACAAGAGAAATCTGCGAGAAAGAAGGCTCGGAAAGGACAAGCAACAGTTGGTTCTCCTACTTCAGATGCAAAGAAGTCACCAAAGGATGAAATAACATGTTTAGAGGATGAAGAATCTATCTTTGACGCAGATGATTATTTTCTGGATCAACAGCATATCCAGGAAGAGAATCACGAAATGTTGCGTCGGCAGGAACAATTCCGCATTGCCGCTAAGTACGTTGCTGATTATCTTTTAAGTATTCCTGAAGTGCAGAAGGTTGTTCTTTTCGGCTCAGTTGCCAAACCTTTAGACAAGGAAGTGCCGCGATTCCATAAGTTCCGACGAGCAGGCATTGCCATCCATCATGAGTGTATGGATATAGATTTGGCTGTATGGATTTCCGACTTAAGTCACTTAAGAGTTGTTCAGAAGGCACGTTCGCGAGCTTTAAACGATCTATTTGCGGAGAGGCAAATTGGTGTAGCTCATCATCAGGTAGACATTTTCATTATGGAGCCCAAAACTGACCGCTATTTGGGACGTCTCTGTATCTTTGGCTCTTGCCCGAAGGGGAAAAATGAATGTCGTATTTCCGGATGCGGAGAACCTATGTTTTTGCAGCAGCTTGGAGATTTCAAGTTCGAGTCTAAGAATCTCAACGAGGATACTAACGTTGTTCTTTTTGAACGTCGGATAGAAACAACGTAGTGGATACGTATAAATGCTAATTGACTTAAAGATCTGAGCATCGTAACAATCATCGAAAAGCATGATTAGCATCGTACACCTATGAAAAGCTCAAAGTCAAATACTAAATTCCACATTGCCAGAAGAATTTTCTTTGAGGCATCCATCTCACGACCTATCAACCACGCTTCGTCGCTCATCTGAACAGCCCTTCGACTTCACGATGCATTATCATCGACATCGTGAATAGTATGGATGAGTGAATTCTTCGCGCTAATACGTGGCTCTTCTTGTGTTTAATGTCACATGGGCTATTGAGTCTCGAAGAAACTCTTTGAAATTACGATGTAGTCTTGGTATTATAGAGTCTGAATTATACAGGAGTGTTTCACGAAAAATGTCAAGGTATGCAGGAGCACCTTTTGTGAAATTAGGTCGGAAGTCCCGGTTTAGAATGGAGGAGGCGTATTATGTGTAAGAAATTAGTGTTAATAAGTATGGCATTGATTGCGGTGTGTGGATTTTTCCAGAACGGTTCTTTTGCTGCTAATGAAGAGCCGCCCAAGAACAGACTTGTCTTTTCCAAGAAGTTCGAAAACATAGTGGATAACTCCTGGTCGAATCTCGAATTCCCCGAGGATGAACAGCCGCCCGGATTGT
>CP070649.1:706523-707879 GCA_020354575.1 Candidatus Bathyarchaeota archaeon
GTTTTCATAATTTGTGCCTCCAATTTTCTATAAAATTTGACTTATTTACATATGCCTACAGATAAATACTCAAAAAAACTGACCATATTGCGCGAAAGGCCTAAAAATTTTTGTATCCGATAAGTAAGTGATTGAAAAATATCAATTTAAGGGCTATAATTCATTTTGGATTAAGGACAGAAAACGTTATGCATAAATTGGGCTTTTCTGTAGATGAGAGAAGAGGACTTCACAGACTTGGGTGGGGTAAGAAAATCATTCCTGACGACGCAGTGGTCTCTTATTGAGAAAGTCCGCTCTCACGAGCAACAAGATAAGAATCAAGCACTCATCGGACAACTTATTAAACGATACTGGAAGCCTGTTTATTGCTATGTACGACGAAAAGGTTATAAAAACGAAGAAGCAAAAGACATTGTCCAAAGTTTCTTTCACGAGGTCGTATTAGGTCGTGAACTCATTCAAAAGGCAGACAAAGGAAAAGGACAATTTAGGTCATTTTTATTATTTGCCTTGAATAGATATCTCAAAGTGGTTCAGCGTGATGAAAAAGCTAAGAAACGTATCCCTAAGAGCAAGCTCTTGTCAGGGGATACCGTGGATATTTCTCAACTAATGGAGATCACATCAGGTTTAACTCCTGAAGAATCGTTCGATTACGCATGGGTGTCAGATCTCCTGCAAGAAGTCTTGAAGGAAGTTGAAGCACAATGTTACACAGATGGCAAGATGGTGCACTGGAACATATTCGAGGATCGTGTATTGAAACCTATCATGGAAGATATGGAGGCTCCATCCATGGAGGAAATCTGTCATAAATACGGCATTTCCGATACTATTAAAGCCTCAAACATGATCGTTACAGTCAAGCGACGGTTTAGGTTGGCATTAAAAGAGCATGTTCGAGAATCCGTCACCTCCGATGGGCAGATTGAAGAGGAATTGGAAGAGATTATGCAGTTTATCCCGAAGATTGCGCAATATGGCTGAAAATCGGAGTATTTATTAATAGATGAAATCGTCTTTTCCATTGAAACCTAACCAATTAAATCGCCTTTTGGCTATAGCGAAGGAAGGTGGCGATACGGATACACAAGAAGAAATCCTCTCTCGTAAATGCTCAGTCCGTAAGAACAAATCAGATGTGAAGCTTCCCGTTTGGATCGGTCGCTATAAGATTACCAGAATGCTTGGCGAAGGTGGCATGGGTATCGTATATCAGGCCGTGCAAGAACACCCTGTCAAACGTACAGTAGCACTTAAAGTTATAAAACCTGGCATGGATTCCAAGCAAGTTATTATTCGCTTCGAAAATGAGCTACAAACTTTAGCTTCGCTCGAACATCCTAACATTGC
>CP070649.1:707979-709316 GCA_020354575.1 Candidatus Bathyarchaeota archaeon
GGAATAATTGCCTTCTTGCTTTCCTTTCTAGGTGTATACTTAGGCGGAAGGTTGGGGCATTTTCTGCAGAACAAGGTTGGGGTTCTTGGCGGTTTGATCCTAATGATCATAGGAATAAGAATATTAGTTGAGCATCTGGGAATAGCCTAACAGGCTCTTCAGCAAATCTGCGTCCATTCCTTTCTAGGCAACGCGATGCACGCCCATGGATGGTGAGAACGCTGATCAGAACAAAACTCCAGCAGCTTCTCCCTTCATCGTCGCGGTATTATTTATGATTATCATTCTGGCAGCTCTGATTTACGAAGAAATGACGCTACTTATGTCGCAGAAATGTTATTAGTGTAAGGAGATATTTCCAAGTTGATCATATTTGCGCAATTCAAAAAAGATGAACGATGGAGATGAAATTCGCAAGATAATTCACGATTCCTTCGGGTGGGCTTTAACGAAAGATCGTGCACTCTTCGAACGCATCTTCACAAGAGACGATGACTTCTTTACATATTATCCAGATTCTAAAAGCACCGTCGTAGGATGGAAGCAGTTTGAAAGGTTCTTGGAAGGTTGGCTGGATCCAAGAAACAAAGCCACAGGATTTGAGATCAGAAACCTAAGAATTGTGATTTCAAAGAGGGGAGATGTAGCCTGGTTTTCAGCAATCGTTGATGATGAAGGCGAATTTAATGGAAAGCCTTGGGATACGAAAAACATACGATGGACAGGAGTTCTGGAGAAACGTGATGGGATCTGGAAAATCTGTCAGCAACATATGTCAGAAGCAAACGATAGAATCCCAAAATAAAGATGCAGGCGTGTTTTGATCTTTAGGCGCTGCAGGCGCGCGCATGTGGAGAATGGCAATAGAAACAAGCTGACGCATGCAAGTAGTATTTAAAGAAGAATGAATAACGAAGTGATAGAAATAATCTTGGGGAACACTCGATGATTATGAAATCCTTGCCAGAGATTTTTTGGAAGAGACTTAGCGACCCGAGGATAATATTACTTGCAACAAGTGATAAAAACCAGCCAAAAATACGTCCTGTGACTCTTATAGGCTTTGAAAGAAGGTTATTTGTGCATTCCTATAAAGAAACTGCGAAGATTAAGCAGATGAAGAAGAATCCTAGAGTGGAGTTTTGCTTGTTCATGGGAAAGTCTGCTCCATTGGATAAAAGGTATGCTCGAGTAAGATGTAGTGCCAAAGTAATCGATGACAAAGAAATCAAGGTAAAACTCTTGGAACAGATTGACTTCATCAAATGCTACAATCAAAGCCCCGATGATCCAGACTATTTCTTGATAGAACTACAACCTCTAAAATGGTGGCTAAC
>CP070649.1:709416-710743 GCA_020354575.1 Candidatus Bathyarchaeota archaeon
CCCAAACCCAAACCCAAATTTATATAGACACGCAATCGGCAGTGAAAGCAGTAGAAGTGAAAGTAAATGAGCAGAGTCGTTATCATTTATGACACGAAATTCGGCAATACCGAAAAGGTAGCTAGAGCCTTGGCAGAGGGAATGAAAAATCAACAAGTCGACGTTGACTGCCTAAAAATTGACGAGGTCGACACCAATGAACTGGATGATTATGATTTCTTAGCCATTGGCGGACCAACGCATATCTTTGGTCTTTCTAAACCCATGAAAGATTTTCTTCAAAAGCTGGAAAACATAAACGTTAGCGGCAAGAGGGCGTTCGCCTTCGATACCAAGTACAAATCTAGATTCTCAGGAAGCGCGGGAAAGAAGATAGAAAAAAAGCTGAAGAAACTTAGAATGAGTATAGTCAAATCCAGTGTTTCCGCCATAGTTAAGGGAAAAGAAGGGCCTCTCGAAGATGTAGCAGAAGAAACATTCAAGCAAATAGGTATCGACATAGCAACATCGTTGCAATAGCGCACGCGTAGAAAACAAAAACAAAAAACACACACGCTTACAAGAATCAGAAGAAAAAAGTGAAGTATTAGCTACAGGAAAATGCCTTCAGTTTGCGGGCTTCAATATATGCGAAGGGCTGAACCGAGTGTCAGATGTAAAAAAAGACATCAAGATTTTGTTCTTTAACAATACAGTTATAGTCCTATCGGCATTTTTGGGTTTGTTTTTAGCGTATGTAGTCCAAGCATCCTACAATGTCTTTAGCTATTCTGCGGAAGCTTCATCCATTGTGGTTAATTACAATGCGACTGAATACTATGGTTCACTGATAGTTGGATTAATCAAAGTATTGATTACACAAACGCGAATATGTGCTTCGTATTGTCTAGTTTAATCCTATATGCGATTTTTGTGAGTGCCTTTTTTTGCCAGTATCGCGTACATAAGAAAGGCATCACGACCCAAATTAATGAAAATAACGCTTTCAGTTGTTCTCATTACAGTGATTGCAAGTTGGTTCGTTGAACCACTAATTGTGGTATTTTTCTTCCACCACCAACCCCACTTTGTTCTATAGAATTTCTCTTGGAGCTATCCCCAACTCTGACGCTGCCAGAATGAGCCATCTATTTAGCGAGCTTGACCGCTTTGGGCTTTTTTCAGCCCTGAGTATGCATGCCAGCTAGTGTATGTGATTGAAATTCAACTACCCACACAAACCCAAATCGAACGTGCAGGTGTAGAGTTCTAGGTGAGTTGGACTTCTGTTGCTACTTCGTTTTTCCGCATGAACCATGGTGTTAAGGGTCCGCTGTAACGCATGGCA
>CP070649.1:710843-712143 GCA_020354575.1 Candidatus Bathyarchaeota archaeon
GAATCTAGGGCTAAGTAGCGTCTTATATTTACTCAGCATGATTCTGGTGATAATGGTTTCCACGATGAATATCTCTGAGAGAAGAAGAGACTTCGCTACATTGGATGCTATCGGTGCTCCTAAAAGCACTATTTTTCGCATAGTCATAATCGAAACTGCTCTAATAGGATTGCTGGGTGGCGTTTTAGGAGTGTTATTAGGATCAATAGCTGCGGTACTCATTACAAGCATTTACACAAACCTACCGCTATCGATGTTCTTTGCCGATCTTCTAGGGTTCATTTCTCCATTTTTCATAACCAAAATAATTACGTCTACAATAGTCATTAGCAGTATCGCAGGAATCCTATCAGCTATCACGGCTTTGAGAATAAATTTACCCGAAACTTTGAGGGCGGAGTATTGATAGTTAAAACCCAAAATTTGACTCGCATTTATCAGTTGGGAACCTCAATTATTTCAGCTGTAAATCGAGTTAACTTGGAGATAAGGGAAGCTTCTTTTGTAACAATCTTAGGTCCCTCTGGTTCAGGAAAGACAACACTTCTAAATTTAATTGGGTTAATCGATCAGCCAACCTCAGGAAAAGTCTATTTTAGAAATCAGGACGTCTCCCTTCTAACAGATAGAGAACGAAGGAGCATCAGACTGCACAGCATGGGATTCGTCTTTCAGACCTTCAATCTGCTTCCGACCCTTACAACCGTAGAAAACGTTGAATTACCACTGGCCTTGGCAAGAATTTCCGGACAGCTACAGCACAAAAAAGCTATTGAGCTACTCACAGCGGTTGATCTTTCCCATAGACTTCACCACAGACCTCGGGAGCTGAGTATGGGCGAAATGCAACGGGTGGCTATAGCCAGAGCATTAGCAAACGATCCTTGCTTAATTCTTGCAGACGAACCCACTGGAGAACTTGATACAGAAACCGGGTCTGAAATCATTAAACTACTAGTTGACTTGTGTCAAGGAAACAAAACAACGGTGCTGTTAACCACCCATGATAAAAAAGTAGCTGAAGTAGCTGACGAAAGATACTACATCCAAGATGGCAAGCTTGAATACAAGTCTTCATAGCAGAAGGCAGAAATGTGCCCCCGCATCTTCACACACATACTAGCGAGGCAAATCAAATATTTCTGCAACGTTTTCCGAGGTGACATCGGTCACTTTTTCGAGTGTCATTTCTTTCAATTTAGCAATTTTCTCAGCTACATAAGTCAAAAACGCGGGTTCATTTCTTTTTCCTCTTACCTCTTGAGGAGCTAGCCATGGACAGTCAGTCTCAAGCATAATT
>CP070649.1:712243-713517 GCA_020354575.1 Candidatus Bathyarchaeota archaeon
GAATGGTATGAACCGTTTGGAATGACCATCCTAGAGTCATTCGCCTTAGGTAAACCGGTAGTTGGAGCCAAAATCGGTGGAATCCAAGAGCTAATAGATAACGAGCGCACGGGAATGTTATTCAAAAGTGGAAACGTCGAAGACTTGGCTGAGAAAATGAACTATCTACTAAATAACAAGGAGCTAACTGCAGAAATGGGTATGAATGCGAGGAAGGAAGTAGAAGAGAGATACAATGAAAACATCCATTATGAGATGTTGATGGAAGCCTATAAGAAAGTATTATAAAATGGTATGTGCATTAGAAAAGCAATATTCTGCTCCAAAAAGAAGCATTTTTAAAAACCATAAAAAATCAAATCACCTAAACGCATGCGCGAGTCGAGTTAGAAAAGAATTTTGGGCAACCTCCAAAAAGTGAGCTACTCACCTTAAGATGTTTTAAGGGAGTAAGTGTTTTTGGGCAGTATTCGTAAAACTTGGAATCTTTTTAAGCTAATGAGAAGTCAGTGGAAACCCTATGAAGAATTAAAGAAATTGCAGAATAGAAAGCTCAGGGCCTTATTAAAATATGCATACCAAAACATCCGTTTCTACCATGAAAAACTTGAAAAAGCCGGCGTTAAACCAGAAGAAATCAAAATAGTTGAAGATCTAACAAAAATTCCCTACACGACTAAATCAGAAGTCAAAGCAAATTTCCCCGATAAAATGGTTGCATCAAGCGTTGATTTGAACAAATGCTGGAAACCTCAAACGACCGGATCAACTGGTCGTCCATTAACAGTGGTGTATAATGAAGAAGCAGAGGATTTTGAAAAAGCGACTATTCTGAGACCCAATTTGGGGTGCGGTCAAAGATTATTTGATAGATGGATTGTGTTCACTGATCCCCGTCGTATAACCAAGAAGAAATGGTTCCAAAATTTCGGTCTTTTTAATCCACTGAGACTCTCATTGTTCATGGAAATCAACAAGCAAGTTGAGATGCTACAAAGTGTATCACCACAGATCATATACGCGTATTCGTCTCATCTCTACGCATTAGCAAAGGTTGCCAAAAAAAAGGATGTAAAAATCAATCCAAGACTAATGTTTTCAACCGCTGAGTTACTAGATCAGAAAACAAGAAAATACATAGAAGAAGTTTTCGGGTCAAAACTTTATGATCAATTTGGGTGTGCAGAATTTGGTAGGACGGCATG
Source organism: Candidatus Bathyarchaeota archaeon (assembly GCA_020354575.1). GTDB lineage: Archaea > Thermoproteota > Bathyarchaeia > Bathyarchaeales > SOJC01. The sequence goes on from CP070649.1 coordinate 713,449, forward strand.
GGAATGTCCAAAGCGGTGTGGCTATCACATGGATATGGAGGCTGTCGTAATGGAATTCATCCGAGACGA
>CP070649.1:713617-714874 GCA_020354575.1 Candidatus Bathyarchaeota archaeon
GCTGCCAAGAACACGTCGATACCGCCCCCGGAACCTAGATCTAAAACGGTTTCACCTTCCCTCAGACTAGCCAATGCAACTGGATTCCCGCAACCTAGACCCATATTTGAAGCCTCTGGAAGAGTTCTAAGCTCTTCCTCAGAGTAACCTATTTGTAGTGCTACGTCTTCAGAGGAGGATCCACAGTCACATGAAGGACAACAAGAACCTTCAGTTCGAGCTATCTCACCGTACCTCTCTTTAACAACCTTTTTGACTTCTTTTTCTTCCATAGCCTCTACCTCTTTATTTATTGGGTATCCAATAATAATTCAAGCTAATATTTAAATGTATCTGACACCCAATATTCGATTGATTTTCAATGAGCGACATAACAGAGTGCTGTCCACCAGAATGTTGTGACATGCGAGGCATGTTATCATTTTTAGTACTATGGTTACTAACAAAAGAACCAATGTACGGACAAAAGATCGCACAAGAAATCGCAAAAAGAAGAGGAGCAAAACCGACTCCTGGAACAATCTACCCAGCCCTCAAAGATCTAAGCCAAAGAGGATTAATCAAAAGAGAAAAACAAGGTAAGAGAATTATCTACAGCCTAACTGACAAAGGCAGACAAGGAATAGAAGAAGCATGCCAATACTTCTGCCGAGCATTCGGCGAGATCTTTGAAGAGCAAAAGTTAAAGTGAAGGACGCGCTGCCAACAATAGCCGAACTAAGATCAAGGATGGAATTGGCTGACGAATGGTATACGTGTGAATGAAATATTGCCATATTCGTATAGCAATAGAAACTTTACATCCAAAGTTTCACGGTGTTCAATCAATTTGTCTGATTGAAGAAGGGTGTCTAAGCATTAACAAGCATTTTAAGATATTGCTATAATGCTATTTGATTGCAGGTATGCAGGAAAATGAACATGATCTTATACATCCAATTTTCCTATTCTTGAAATTGTTAGTGATAAATTTAGTTATGTTCAAATTCTAAGACGCAATGAGATTCCTTGAATATCAGTCTATGATTGCATTCATGCAGCAGAAAAATTCTGGTTCTCTTTAGGAAAAAAGGGGAGGGGAAAGAACGGTGTGCATTAATGCGTTTAGCTCATTTGCTTTGGAGTTATGCCAAACCAGTTGAAGACGGTTGCGAATATTGGTATTATGATGCTGTAGATTGCTCTAGGCAATAGAATAATGAACAAATTGTAGGGGATGTCTGTTGTCATTCCAAGAGGTGAGATCAAGAAAGTATA
>CP070649.1:714974-716206 GCA_020354575.1 Candidatus Bathyarchaeota archaeon
GAAAGATGAAAAGATCTTTTGGACTATAGGTTGCTGGATTTCGCTACTTCTTGTTTTCACGTATCATAACCTGTTCCATAGTCATCAATCTGTCCTTCCGGTGTGGTATGCCACATTCGTAGTTTGGATCACTGGATTAGTCGCTCTTTCATCTCTAAAGAAAGAAATATGATTCCTCGTCAATTCGCCAGCTACTTTTTGAACATAAAATAAGCTGTGAATGCCGCGACCAGAGAAAGAGCACCAATTAGGATAAAAATTACTTGTAGACCAAAAATGTCTGCGAAGGCTCCTGAAATATAAGGGAAAATTGAACCAAAACTCCATGAAACAGCGAAGAGAATTCCATACATGAAGGCTCTTGCACCTAAGGTTGTTGATCCAGCAATGACGGAATAGAAGGAGGGCCAAACCCCCAGCACGAAGAAACCCATTGTACAAATCAGGCCAGATAGGAAGTAAACATCACTTATGTATACAGAGACGATTGATAATACACCCAACATAACCATTTCAGCGGCAACCGTGTTTTTTTCACCAAATTTGTCAACTAAGGTTCCGCCAACAATCGACCCAACCGTACCGATGACCATCATCAAAGCGAGTGTAAAGTTAGCTGATTCAATGTTTAATTCAAAATAGTAATTCAGGTAGGTTGTCATAAAGGAAGATGCAATCTTATAGGAGGCAGCAGCCAAACCCATTACAATGAATATTGGAATTAACCTTCGGATAATAGTTTTAGTGTTGTCTGTTGCGTTTAAGTGGAAGCCCTTCTTCCTAGGTTCTTTTATTATTAGCGGTAATATTACGGCGGCGATTATGGCGATTAGGCCCCATAAGATGAAAAGGTTGCGCCACCCCAAAACTGGAGCTAGGAAGCCAGACATTGCAAAGGCTACTGGAACAGCTATGTCCCCTGCTGCGCTTCCCAGTCCTAGGGCTTTGCCTCTATTCCCAGGCTCAAAAGCGTCAGACAATAGCGAGTAGCCAATTGGATGAAAAACGCTTCCTCCAATTCCTATAAGGCATCCGAAGGCGAGAATTTGAACGTAGTTTGTAGAGAAGCCTATGAGGATGGTTCCTACACCCAGTGTCGCCAAGCCAAAGAGTAGAAGGCGTATTCTATTCCATCGATCAGCAAAATATCCCGTGACAGCTTGTAGTGATGTCATTAATAGAGCAGATGCGGTAATTACAGCCCCTGCTGCAGCATAACTCAAATCGAATTC
>CP070649.1:716306-717503 GCA_020354575.1 Candidatus Bathyarchaeota archaeon
TGGAAAGGGTTAATGGCGGGCCCGGAAAGTGGAATTTATCGGGTTGGGCCTCTTGGTAGACTTAATGCTGCAGATGGCATGGCAACACCCTTAGCCCAAGACGAATACGAACTAATGTACAAGACCCTGGGAGGTAAACCAGTTCATGCCACTTTGGCCTTCCATTGGGCTCGATTGATTGAGCTAATGTATGCAACTGAACGAACACTAGAGCTTGTTACAGATGAAGACATAACCAGCAGAGACATTAAGAATAAGCCTGGAAAGCCTGACGAAGGTGTAGGAATAGTTGAGGCTTGTAGAGGCACATTGATTCACCACTATGAACTAGATGAGCAGGCATTAGCCAAGAAGGTCAACTTAATAGTGGCCACAACTCACAATGCACCATCCATTTGCATGTCCATAAAAAATGCTGCAAAGGGACTTATTCACAATGGACAAGTAACTGATGGTTTACTTAACATGGTTGAGATGGCTTTCAGAGCCTATGACCCATGCTTTGCTTGTGCCACTCATTTTGCCATTGGCAACATGCCCTTAGAAGTCAAGATTTTCGACAGTGAAAAGCGGTTAATGAGAACGATAAAAAGATGAGGGATTTGAAATGAGCGAAGTCAATGTTGGAGTGTTCCTGTCAAATTCTGGAGGACAGCTAGCGGAGATCCTGGATTTTGATGCTATTGCGAATTTCGTGAAAAATATTCCAGGAGTAGCTTTTGTTGCAAAGGGAAGCGAATTTTGGCGTGGTCAAGGACTCGCTACAATTGTTAAAGCAATTAATGAAAGGAAAATAAATCGCGTAGTCGTTGCTGAGACTCTTCCAAAACTAAGCGAAGTGAAAATTGCTCAAGCAATAGAAGATGCTGGTCTTAATCCATATCTAATGGATTTCCTTGACCTTAAAGATCATTGTGCATGGCCTCACCACAATAATCCATCAGAAGCAACAATAAAGGCGAAAGCAATGCTTTTAGGCTCCATTAATCGAGCCAAGCTTCTCGAACCTCTTGATAGACTTGAGTTTCCTTCGCTGAAATCCGCGCTGATTATAGGTGGAGGAATAGCTGGCATGCAAACAGCTGTTGATTTAGCAGACTTGGGGTTTGACGTGCATCTAATCGAGAAAGGGGCTTTTCTTGGTGGTTTAGCTGCTCGAGCTGGTCGATTCTTCCCTACTGATGACTGTGCAATTTG
>CP070649.1:717603-718788 GCA_020354575.1 Candidatus Bathyarchaeota archaeon
TGAAGGTTCTTGTACTAGGTGGTGCAGGAGCTATGGGCATGGTTACTGTTCGTGACCTAACCGAATGCTCCGAGATCTCCGAAGTGATAATTGGTGATTCTAATCTCAATCAAGCTGAGAAAGTAAAAAAATGGTCTGATAGTGAGAAAGTTTCAGTGCGCATAATTGATATCCCAAACCAAGAGAGCTTGACTAATTCTATTAGCGAGGTGGATGTTGTTGCTAACGCAGCTCCTTATCATTTGAATTTGCAAGTGACTAAAGCAGCGATTAGGGCCAAAAAGCCCTTTACCGACCTTGGTGGGGTCTATTATATGACCCTTGAACAACTGAAACTCCATAAAAAAGCCCGTAAAGCAGGGGTCACAGGGGTAATCGGATGCGGTTTGGCACCAGGAGTTGCAGATGTATTAGCGAGGTATGGGGCTGAAAAACTTGGCCAGGTAGATGAGGTTCACATTCGTTATGGTGAAGTGAACCTTGAGCCTGTCAAATACAAATGGACCTTCCGAACGGTGCTGGAAGAATACACAAAAGGACCAGTCATTTATGTGGATGGGAAATATGAACAACTGCCACCGTTTTCTGGAAAACACACCTTCAAGTTCCCAGAGCCTATAGGTGAACGATTATGCTGTTTTGCATTATATTCTGGCATAGCTACACTGCCAAGGGCTGTTGGCAAAGGTGTTCGGCTTGTCGATTGTGCGATGTCCTATATTGAGCAGGATGAGCAAAGAATTCGTATCTTAAATGAGATGGGGTTGACAAAAACTGAGCCAATTCGATTGAATGGTGTAGAAATTTCGCCACAGGAATTCCTGATTAAATGCGCCCCTCCCCCAGACGTTAATGTTAAAGACACTGCAGGAATCGTTGTTGAAATTATTGGTAAAAAGAACGGCTCCTATTCGAAGTATGCCTACAGCTTAATCCGCCAATATCACGAGGAATATTGTGTAAGCGCGTTGGCGTATCTTACTGGCATGCCTATGTCTATAGTAGCGCAGATGTTGGCCAAAGATGAAGAATTATCCGGCGGTATATTTCCCATGGAGCTAGGTATTGACTCCTCAACTCTCTTCGCGCAGCTGGCAAAAAGAGGGGTGGGGATCTTAGAAACATGTCAAACTTCTCATTCGCTATGAGCTGAAAGGTGTCATAATGGTCAAAATAGACATTGGT
>CP070649.1:718888-720004 GCA_020354575.1 Candidatus Bathyarchaeota archaeon
AAAATGTTCGTGAGAACATGCTGAGATAAACTTGGAAAAACTTAAGAAAGACAATGCCTAACTTCAACCGTCGTGGAGTAGGTTCAGCTATCTGCGCTTGAGCGTAGCAATTATGGTTTAAGCAGTAAGATCAAGCTTCTTTGGCTTCGAATCTGCTCTTTATAGAGGAGAATAAGATGATCAGTGAGCAGAGACCCAGCTTTGAACCTCCATCAGTTGAAAGGTGCTCCGAATGTGGGGCTTCACTACTCGTCCGTGACCTGGATACTGCGGAGGTGGTGTGCACAAATTGCGGTTTTGTCGTCGCTACAAAGCTAGCTGACAGAGGACCTGAGTGGAGAGCCTTCACACCAGAACAGCGCATAGAAAAGGTTCGGATCGGGGCTCCCTACACCTTCACAATACATGACAAGGGGCTTTCTACAAAAATAGATTGGCGCGACATACGGAGCTTTTCTCCCGAAAAGAAGGCTCAGCTCCATCGTCTTCGTAAATGGCAGCGAAGAAGCCGTATCTCCAGCTCCACGGACAAAAACCTCGCTTTCGCCTTATCTGAGCTGCATAGGGTGTCTGAAGCCCTTAACCTGCCAAAGAACATCCTAGAGACAGCAGCTATCATGTACAGAAAAGCAGTCAAGAAACATCTAACTCATGGCAGATCAATTCAAGGAATGACTGTCGCCGCTATATATCTAGCCTGTCGACAGTTTGGAATCGTTAGAACCATCACGGAACTATACCAAGCCTCAGGCATAAACAGAAAAGAGATTGCATCTAACTACCGACTCTTAGTCAGAAAACTAAATTACTTTGTACCACCTGTGAAGACAAGTCAGTATATAACGAGGGTATGTAATCAACTTGAAGTACATGGGAAAACAGAGGAGGTTGCCCACAAAATTTTCAAAAGGGCCAAGAAGCTCAGACTGACCATGGGGAGGGGGCCAAAAAGCATCGCTGCTGCAGCCAGCTACATAGCCTCTACGGTCGCCGGAGAACGCAGAACTCAAAGAGAGGTCGCTGAAGCAGCAGACCTAACGGAGGTTACCATAAGAAACAGGTATAAAGAAATGATGAAGCAACTTCTAATCATCATCAGCCTTTAAAAATGGGAGA
>CP070649.1:720104-721208 GCA_020354575.1 Candidatus Bathyarchaeota archaeon
GCAAAGCGTTCAATTTGCTCAGCGTCTTCAGTTGCTTTCTTTGCAATGTCTAAATAAGTTGTACCTAAAGCATCTCTTGATTCAGTGGGGGGAACTTGCATGAAAATATCAATTTCTGGGGTTTCTCTAAGCCATGTGTTTTTCGCAACTGAACCTTCGACTCTTATTATGATATCTTTTTTGGCTTGTTTCGCAGCCTTCTCGATTTTTCTTTTGAGCCTTTCTGTCAATGTAAGGATGTTTCTCTTCTCTTCACTGAGTGGGGTAGTTCTTTTCAAGATTTCTGATAGAATATTATCTATTTTTGAGCCCATGGGAACTCCCTTGTTTACTTCGACAGACCTCTTTCAATTTAGAGTAAATAGGTCCTCTCGGTGTTAAGACGCTTTTCTTAAGCTTCAAACAACAAACCTTCAAAATTCCAAACTCATGATTTGCCAGAGCTTTTATGCAACGAATCAACTCAGCCTTTTTCTGACCCGCTCTAACTCTGGAAATTGTAATATGAGGGCTAAACCCCCTCGAATCAGGTTTGAACCCTAATATCCGAAGCTGTGGTTCCAATTGGTCAAAAATAGCTTCTATCTTTTTACGACCTTCTTGAACACCTGCCCAGACTATACGTACATATTTAGAAGTGGGGAAAGCTCCTATCCCGTGTATCCTTACATTAAATGGTGTGAAAGACACCTTTTCCATACTGCTGTAAATTTTGTCGATCATTTCAGGATGTATATCTCCTAGAAAACGAATAGTAATGTGAATATTTTCGGGCTTAACTGATTTTATACGAGCACCAGTTTCTATTAGTTTTCCTTGAACATCCCTTAGTTGCCTCAAGATCTTTTCATTATCGATATCTATTGCAACGAAACTGCGAATAACTTCTGGCACTTCAAGCCCCATCTAGTTTCAACATACACCATTTATAAGAGCTTTTTAACTAAAAGCTGCATGAAAAAACCGGGAGTTCGAGACGCATGTCAAACAAATTGGTCATTGGAGTTGCAGGAATGCCTGGTGCTGGGAAATCAACAGTTGTTGAAGTCGCTCGGAAGATGGGCTTTGGAATAGTCGTTATGGGTGATGAAATAAGAAAAGAGA
>CP070649.1:721308-722386 GCA_020354575.1 Candidatus Bathyarchaeota archaeon
GCTCGCATGAAAAGGTGACAAGCCAAACCGAGATGCAAGTTCTAGAGCAACCATATCTTTGCAAAACTGAAGGTTGACCAACCTTTGGCCCATATACTTTTCATATGTTTTCACAAATTTCTCTCCCAGATCCATTTTGTCCATCTCTCTTCCTAGCCTTAGCTTGTGATAGGTCCACGCTACGTCGAATGCTGGGTCGCCTATGCTCGTCTCTCCCCAATCCACTATAATACACCGTTCATTTGAAACGAGAACATGATCAGGCTCGTAGTCCAGGTGGAGTATGGCCGGACGAATTTTTTTCGGTTTCACTTCCTCCAATCGCTTAATAGCCGCTATAAATCTCCTTTGGCGAAGTGGACAAAAAAATAAATGATTCATGCAACGTTTGTCAATGAAAAACCTAAGCTTCAACAACCCTCGTTGTCTAAGCTCATATTGCTCTTGCAGAACGTTAGAGTTCTGAAGACAATTTGGATCTAGTTTGTGTAACCTTACTAAGATTTTAGCCATTTTGTCAATAACAATTTGACCTTTTGCCTCGTCGTTTAAGTAGTGTGATGCAGTTCTTCCTATGATATTCTCCATGATAATGAAGGGTTTTCCCAGTATCCTCGCGTCTGTCTCAAGGCAGTAAGCAGTTGGAACTGGGAGATTGTATTTCTTGAGTGCGTTGAGCACTGCGAATTCTTTGGGTCCCAGTTTTTCAAATCCTTTTCTGTAGGTCCTTAAAACAAGGTCTTTTCGTTTCTGTAAACCCTCTGAGACATAGGTGAGAAAGAATGAGTACATTTCAGCAGCTAACCCTTGTTCTTTACGCTTATGAATATCATGTACACCAACCCCTGTGGCGTCAGGTGGCAAAACGTCTTTCAAACATTTTGCCAGCCTAGTTAAGTGACTCGAATTCAGTGTTTTCATGGGTTTCACCATGATTGGATAGGCATTCTCATATGATTTCAAGCAATTTTTTCTAAAAAATATTCTAACTAGACTCAAAATATCAGCACGGACGCTTCCCTTGTGAAGTGTATTTTCAGACTATTATTGGCTTTGGTATCGGAATTATGAATTTGCC
>CP070649.1:722486-723549 GCA_020354575.1 Candidatus Bathyarchaeota archaeon
TTTTTCTTCCACATCGACAACATACCTAAGACACTCTCAGGAGAATGCTGAGGAACTTATCGTATCGAGAAAGTTGAATTCTGGCAGCTTGGTTGTTGAGCCCGCCTGCAACGATGGTTATATGCTCAAGAATTTTTTGGAGCACGGGATCCCTGTTCTTGGAATAGATCCAGCTAAGGAACCTGTTCAGGCTGCGCGAAAAGCTGGAATTCCAGTCCTTAGTATGTTCTTTGGGAAGGACCTTGCAAGCCAGCTTCGGAAAGACGGATCATCCGCGGATATCTTGATTGCCAACAATGTATTAGCCCATGTTCCAGATATTAACGGCTTCGTCGAAGGCATTAAAACAATATTAAAAGATAATGGCGTGGCAGTTATAGAAGTTCCCTATGTAATTAACTTGATCGACAACTGCGAATTTGATACAATCTATCATCAGCATCTTTGCTACTTCTCAATGACCGCTCTGAATCACTTATTCAGAAAAAAGTCCCTTTACATTAATGACGTAAGGCATGTTCCTGTACATGGCGGATCATTGAGGTTATATATAGAAAACAATAAGGCTGTTCGCAATTCGGTAAAGTCAATGCTGGAAAAAGAGACAGCTAAAGGGGTTGATCAGTTCGCCTACTATCGCGATTTCGCTATTCGAGTCCGCGAATTACGAAACTCACTTGTGAGCTTATTATGGAATCTTAAGCGAAAAGGGAAGAGAATTGCTGCCTATGGAGCTGCAGCGAAGGCAACGACATTACTGAGCTACTGTGGAATTGATAGAAATCTTGTAGATTACGTGGTGGACCTGAATTCCTTCAAACAAGGCAGATATATGGGAGGCAATCATCTACCCATATTCTCACCAGCGAAACTTTTGGAAGAAATGCCCGACTACGTTTTGTTGCTACCGTGGAATTTTGCAGAAGAAATTTTGGAGCAGCAGAAGACCTACAGGCAGAGAGGGGGCAAATTCATAATTCCGATACCAAAGCCAATAATAGTCTGAAAATACACTTCACAAGGGAAGCGTCCGTGCTGATATTTTGAGTCTAGTTAGAATATT
>CP070649.1:723649-724676 GCA_020354575.1 Candidatus Bathyarchaeota archaeon
GATTACCGAATGAACAACTAAGGCTATCGAATTAATTACCGAAAAACATCCGAGGAGTAAAATTAGGCCTGTGGTAATTCCCTCCCCTACTGTGTCCTTTTCGCTCTGAGAGGTTCTCCTACACCAATAACGTATTTGTTTCTGAATGGTCACATCAGACATGCTTGCTCCTTCCCTGCATTCATACTATATTTTTCGTTTGCCCAAAACTGATCTGAAGGCTCCATGTTTTGGGCAGTCATATAGACCTATCTGAAGCTCAAGTCTCTTCCCCATTTTATCCTGTCGTCCTACCATCTTCCATGTCTTTCTTGGAGAAGTGATTTCTGTTTTGCATTTGGGACACTTGGCGCCGTCTCCGCTTGTCATGAAATACATTCGATCCCTGACGACCTTCATTCTAATCTTTCCTCGTCTTACCAGATCATGGAGTAGGCTAGTAAAATCATTTAAGACGAAGGTTGAAATCTTAGCTACCTCAGGGGTACTGAAATCCATGTGATAATGCAATCCCCCCATTATCTCTTGGGAAGTGAAGCCGCTGTCTTTTCGTTCCTTCAGAAAAGAGGTTATCTCATTTTCCACTTCACTGTGGAGATTTCCGGTTTCAAATTCTTCTTTATTTATAGGCATGAAGTTTCTCCTCTATGACAGTTTACGCCATCGACTTCCAAGGAGAACGCAGTAACATATGGGATCATTCTAGGCAAGACCATTGTGGTTCACGGATATCTCTTTCTCTATCTTGGTTTCGATTCACGTTGGGGCGCATGCTTGTGCTTATTATTTGTAACTGTCTTTTAGTTTCTCGATTCGCTTGAGGAGTTCATTCGTCTGCTTCTGCATAAGAGTCAATTCAGCTGCGCTTTTTGCATTTGGAGTCGTTACTTTTATGGATGCCTTAACTTTTCTGGAGTAGTTATAGATGGAGCCGAAAAGAATTCCGATAGCTAGAAGCCAGCTGAGACGGATCATCTCGTCAGTGTAGATCATTATTATCCAACCATACTCAACTGCGAACTCGTGA
>CP070649.1:724776-725799 GCA_020354575.1 Candidatus Bathyarchaeota archaeon
AGCTTGCTTAGATAACAATGTAGTGACCCTTTTTGGGGGCATACATGATGTTAATTCATCTTTTCTTTTACTTTTATGAGAATTTTTCCCTTTTCGCCACTACATACATGAAGGCTATTAATAACATAATCATGTAAACAATCAGTGCTATGTGGAACAGCAACGCGCCTTCAAATGTTTGCAGTACAACTGAGTTAGAGAGTGTGATTGCGCTAAAAGTAATCCCCAACAAGAAAAGGGCGGAGACAAGCAGTACAGACCATTTTTTCATTTTAAAAAGGCTGTAGGCGGTGATCATGCTTAGGAGCCCTAAAACTCCAATATGTGGGGGTGTAGCGAAATTTTTGGCTACGACGTATACAATCTCAGCTACTCCAGCGATAATGTAGAAAACTGAGAATAGAAACACTACCCGGTTTTCAATCTTGAACTTCGATTTCGATGTCATCTTTCATTCCTTGCACTACCGCTATAATAAATCAGGTAATAAATTCTTTTCTCAAAATCTCTTTACATGCGTACATGCCTCTGAGTAAGGTTTTCCGGTTTTGGTTATGCAGATGTCTGAATCCGGAAAATGGATTCTTTGTAATAATTCTGTTTTCATAACGGTTATCTCTTCTAAGAGTAATCTGACGCTGGTTAAGATGAATTCGAAAGAAATCCTTTTGAAAGAAATATCCAGCAAGGTCGGATACAAAATCAACGAGCAAACCATCTCAGAAAAAGTGAACCAATTCATCAAAAATGGCAACTTGTTTCTCCTTTTCGAAGTACTGAGTCTAAGAAAGGACATCGAAAGGCTCAAAGAAGAAATTGAGCATCAAAGAACCAATGAAGATCGCAACTCTGTACACGCTGTGTATATTCCATAAGCCATCCCCCCTCTTTGAGCTCCAACTTATTCTCCAAAGACTTAGCGTGCACTAAATTTGGAAATATTATACTAAAGACCCTGTTCAAAATCTGATTGGCTTCCAGTTGCTATGAAACCTGTTATTTTCTGAAAAATTTCTGTGAAGC
>CP070649.1:725899-726910 GCA_020354575.1 Candidatus Bathyarchaeota archaeon
GTTCAGAAACGATGGAAACGTGAAATTATGAATCATGAAGAGAGAGTTTCTTTGGCTAGAAAGATCACTGGTCTTTTTTTGAAGAAATATGGAGAGGACATTCTTCTAGGGGGGATTTATGGTTCTACAGCAAAAGGTACGGACACAGAATACTCAGATTTAGAAATGTTCTTCATCGTTAGAAATGCATCTACAGCAAAGACTGTTGAGTTTGCATTCAAAGGCACTCCTGTACATGTTGAGGTCAGAAAGGTGTCCAAAGTTGAGAGGGATATCACTGAAGTCGAGCTTGACTGGCCTTTGGAAATGGGTCGGCTATTCAATTTGAAGACAACTTGTGGCGACAAATCAATCTTAAAGAAGTTCCAAAAGCTATTAGATGAGGTTCCGAATGCCATTTTCTATGAATTCATTGCGACTTACACTCCGCTCTGTTATGAGGGTCTTGGAAGGCTGAAGTCGATTAAAATTCGAGGAAACATCCATGAAACAGGTCTGCTCGTAGCAGAAGTGCTTATAGAGTTCATGTTGTTAACCGCGATATTCAACAGAGAATTCATCAACCATGATTACCTTGGAGGTCTTCCTGAATCCTTCCAGTTCAAACATTTACCTAAAGATTATGAAAAGACAGCGCGGATGCTGATGAATTGGAATACTTTGAATTTAGATGGGATTATTACTCTAGCAGATAGATTTGTTCAAAACTTTATCCGTTTTCTGGGCACTAAAGGAATCATTGTCAACGAACATACTCCTCCAGAAGAAGCTATAATGTAATATTTAACTATTCAAATCGAAATGCATGCATGTATGTACTATAAGGGATATATCCATGAAGGAAAAAGGAGACCAGAAGTTTCTTGAAAAAGCAGAGGAGCTTCAGCGTCAGGCGTTAGGCGTAATCGAAGATATTGGATTGTTAACGAAATGGGAACGAGTGGGCAAACCAATGCTAGTCGGTTCGGTTCGATTTGGACTCATGACAACACCCAATATTGATCTGGAAAT
>CP070649.1:727010-745674 GCA_020354575.1 Candidatus Bathyarchaeota archaeon
GCAACATAGAAAACATCGCAGGCGCTTCAAAGGGATTAAGCCCCAGATACGCATCTCGAAAAGTAAAAGCTTCCTTCAACCGCGTTTCACGGAAAAACCTGCCAACATAATTGTAATGATTAACTAACACCTTGAGTTTGAAAGCAAGAAACAGACTCCTTAAATTGAAATACTCGAAAAAACCTCTGAAGTCGCGATCAATAAAATTTGGCATTGCAAGTTTGTAGAAACGCTCTCCTTCATTGAGATAACGTTGAAAAGCCTCGTAACTATTCGGCTCAATCGCCTCCAATTGTTCTTTCAGCCGCTTCTGATCAGAACATATAGCCAACTTCGTGCCATCATGAAAGAAAATATGATATTTAGGATCGATATGAAGCAAGTTCAAGTGATCTTCCATCTTCTCGCCAAGATCAGAAAAAGCACGAGCAAAAATCTTTGGCATCATAAGAAGCGTTGGTCCAGTATCAAAAGAATGCCCATCCTTTTCAAGAAAATTGCAGCGCCCCCCGGCCTGCTGGTTTTTCTCAACCACTGTAACTCGGTAACCATGTTTGGCCAACATGGCTGCAACGTAGATGCCTCCAACACCTGAGCCAACGATTACTACACTTTTGACCACTGTTCTCACTCTTTCATCAAATAGCATTAAAGGAGCTTGCTATGTTTCCAAACAAACCCACATAAATAAACTTCGCTGATATGCATGCATATTCTATCCAGAAGCATGATCCCTCGCAAGTGTGTCAGGATTTCTCAGATTAGGCATGACAGCACAACCATTTAGAGAGACTGTGGATGCGGTTATTGCCGAAATATATAATAGCGCTCGCTAATTCAACAAAACTAAAGTCTGAAAAAACCAACTCTAGGAATCCCTGAATTTGTTACTTCAGAAAGCTCAAAATGATGCTCCTTTCGCGATCCCTCGTAACTTAGACACTGTCCTTATGAACCCATTTATGGATATTGCTGCCCGTTTCTGGGATACTCCTCGGTATAACGCAGCCAAATTATGCTACCAATCTATGCGAACCATCGATGATCTAATTGACAACCACAAAGCCTCCGGATCTGAAATTTCACAAAGTGAGAAACGAAAGCTCACCGCTACTGTACATGAGTGGATTGAAGCGATCAATAACGGTTCATCGCGGAATCCCAGTCAGAAGCAGCTGATTGAAGCTATCCGAGAGTTCCAGATTCCAGTCAAGCTCTGGCAGAGATTCTCTGAATCTATGATTTATGATATACACCATAACGGCTTCGAAACCTTTCCCATGTTTCTCAAATACGCTGAAGGAGCAGCCATTGCTCCCGCATCAATTTTTACTCATTTATGTGGCGTCATTAAAGAGAGAGAAGGCTACAAAGCACCTCCATTTGATATAGACGGGATAGCAAAGCCTGCAGGGCTTTTCTGCTATTTAGTTCATATTATTCGGGATTTTCAACAAGATCAGCATGATAATTTGAATTATTTCGCCAACGACTTGATGGCAGAAAATGGGCTGGATATCGCCAAATTAAAGCAAATTGCTGCTGGAGACGAGATCACCCTTGGCTTTCGTAACCTCGTTAAAAAATATCACACTTTTGCTGAATACCACAGACAGAAGACCCGATCGGCACTCGATAACATCAGTAAACACCTAGAACCCCGATACAGACTAAGCCTTGAAATCGTGTATAACTTGTATCTACTTGTCTTTGAGCGAATCGATATTCAAAATGGCAAATTCACAACCGCAGAACTTCTCCCTTCACAACAGGAGATCAAAAACCGGTTGGACAAGACAATCTCCTCCTTCGACTCGACTCGGCGCTTGTAGGAAGCAATCTCTACGAGTACAAGCGCATACTCATAGATTTAGCACGGATTTTGCAAGGTAGAGTCATAATCCGATTCCTTCTTCTGGCATCCATTCTGGCCAATCCGAAAGCCATTCGGGGATCCTTGCTTCCTTTACTCGATCACATACAGGAAAGTATGCCTTCAAATCCACGATCGGTGTGCCGTTATAAGCATCCATATCTGCAACCGTGAGAATACCCTTGGTTTCATTTACCTTTAAAATCTTACAGGTTGTCATAGCGATTGGATTCGGACGATATTCAGCTCTGGTGGCAAACACCCCAGTGATTTTCCCTTTCGCATACGGAGGCTCACACTGTAGCGTATTGCGACTTTTTTCATTGTCATGTTTATGCGCCCACCAGAACACCATCACGTGACTGAAATGCTGGAGCTGCTTTAAAGCTGGCCGAAAAGGCTCCAAGACCTCTACCCAAACATCTTTGCCATCTCTTCGAACAAACCCAATGGGAAACATCTGAAATATCTGCTCTTCTTCTTCACTAATCATTCTCAATCCCACACTCAATTGAGAATCCAATTACTAAAATCAGGACCTTATAACTCTTCAGGCATGCATTTCAGGGGCTAATTTGCTTTAGAAGTTATTGTAGCATGGATGGTCATTTCTATTTGGTAATTGTTTATTGAGCCCTCAAAGGTGCCTTTTATTTTATGACCTTCAAAATCACCTGTACCTTGACCGACGAATCTTCCCGATATGGTGGCGACTGCTACTTTGCCATTAATTGAACCTTCGAAGGTTCCGCCTTCACCGGTGATTATCCATTCTCCATAATACGATCCAAGATATGTGTTTAGATCTAACGTTCCGCTTAAACTCGTCAGTATTTCAAATCCCGAAATTGGTGAATCCCCGTTGCCAATGCTTCCTGTTGAGATTGCATCTTGAACATATAAGATTCCAGCGTCGATTTGTTGATTTCCCAAATAGACATTTCCCGCACCAAGCGTGGCTGATTCTGTGAAGGTAATTTCTATTATTGGGTGATCGGGCTTTGGAGGCTTGGTTTTTGGTATAGCTATGGCGGATTCTGCTAGAACCAGTAGAAGTAGAACCGTTATTATCACTGCCTTTTTTGGCATCCGCGATACCTATTTTGTATTAAATCGTACGATACTATTAAGTGCTACGATCTTATCGTAAACATTGGAATGAGCGAGAGCTTTCGAAAAGAATACTACAGAAAGATAGGGATTTATCAGTGTGCTGGATGTTTCAAGTTGTGCCGGAGAATTATGATGAGGTGTATTTGTGCAACCAGGTAAAGTGTTGGTGCTACTATACTTAATATGTTATTTGGGAAGGGAATTTTGAGCATGTAGCTCAAAATAAAGATGGCTTCTTTTATCAACGGATAGTCAATTACGGCTTTTACTATTAGCAGTATCCCTGAGATCAGAGTTAGGCCTTTAGCTGCTCTTGAAAGTTGATGGTGTGGTAGCATTTTGGTTTTGAAAAATATAATTGATAGAATTACTTGGAGGGCCCCAATGGCTAGAAAACTTGTTAATGTCAGATTGTTGAAGAGGAGAGTGCTTTGGATATCTACAAAGGTTGTTTCTTCCCAGAATCCAGGGTCTCTGAATGGGGCGGTTAAACCGAAAATTGCCATAGCGAAAAACACCGTGCTTACTGCAATATGCAGCAGCAGAATGAGATTTGGATTCTTTATTTTCTGTTTCTTTGCTTGGTTGGTGTAGCCTATACCTGAGAGTATTAGTCCTAAGCCTACCAAAATGAGAAAAACCATTTGAAGTTTTGAAACATATCCTGTTATCACATAGCTGCCAAAAGATTGTAGGCTGAAGCCGCCAAAACCCAGCAAAGTAGATATAAGAAGGGCGAAGGCGCTCAATAGCAACCCTGTTGAGGTGATATGCTTGGACATTTTTTTGTTCAAGAGCAGATTTCATTTTAGAGTTTTTAAGTTTGCGCGTACACACAATTACCGTTAATCGCCCAATTAAGAGGAATTGTTTGGTTATACGATCAAGGTCTGAGAGAGTGGCAGATTCGAATAATCCCTTCTGGCACGTGAACGGGACTAACCCTTTAAACAGAGAACTTTATACTCCTTTTCTGTCGAAGCGTGTCGCCCTAGGATGAGCAAAGAAAAAGAAGAGCCGCAAAAATCGACAGATAATGTCGAGGAATTGAGCAAAAAACTAGACTTGATAATAAAACGCCTAGATGCGCTTGAATCCTTAATCCTTGAAAAACCCGAATATGAGGGGTTGGCTACTTCACTGCGAATTACAAAGGTTGGTTTAGGCTTATACGACGAACCTTTGAAAATTGCGGCTAGACTAAAAGCTGCAGAACGTGTCATCAAAAGACCCACGGTCGCTAAAGACGAGATGAGTCGGTGTATAATACAAGCCCTCGCTATCAAAGGGCCTCTAAACATATCCGCGCTCACCCGTCAAGTCCAAACTATGCGAGGCACTGCCTCAAGGCGTATAATTAGACAACGCGTAAAGCAGCTTGAAAAAGAGGGCACCATTCATCAGGTGGAGGGGTTTGGCAAAAGATATGAATTAGTCGACAAGTGATCACCTGACTGGCCACTATTTCCCACGATACTAATGTAGAGTGCCCATACCTTTGTTAGAATAGGTGTCAAATGTGAAAGTGAGCATTAGAAAAAGTAAAGCTCTCCCGACAAGAAAGCTGTCCTTAATGAGAAAAGAAATTTCAGACAACACCTTATCAGGCTTAGGCGCACTTCGAACCTCAACTAATCATAATGAAGCCCGAAAAATTTGGATGCAAGCGGAATATAGAAAAGCCCAGGCCGTTACAATATTACTCCGTCAAAGGGTCTATTAGCGAAAGGATGTGAGATAGGATGGCGGAAAGTAAAAATCGGGTAGGCAAAACAGCGAAAGATGATGCAGAAGAGGTCAAGGAGATCCTCAGTGTTGTTTCTACCGAGGTGCCAACCCTCATCAAGAATATTATTGCGACAGTTTTCAGCGAAGATGCAGGAAGAAATATGGGTAAAGCTGCTGCAGCCTTTTACAAAGAACTAAAGGAAAGTGGAATGCCAGACGAGGTGGCCTTAAGGATGACTGAAGATTATATGAAAACTTTCACTGGATTCGGTGACCTTCTCAAGCAATCCATTGGAAAAGAGAGCGTCCAGATACACACAAAGCCAAAGCCCCATTCTAAAGAGGAAGAATAGTCAACCCTTTCTCTAATCGCGGAGCTTCTGCTTTGAAAATCCAAGCAATCATGAGCATAATTCCCCGAACTGCCCACTTACTCTCTCAACTCTTTTTCATCTGGGCAACTCTAGACTGGAAAGTCAGAAAAGCCAGAAGAGCATTTGAAAGCGAGCTTGTTAATCAAGGCATAAAAGCAGAAGATGCAAAAAAGCTGAGCAAACCGATAAAGGTCCTCAAAGATCAAATAATGAATTCAGTTTGGGAAATTCCATCTAAATGGAACCACCGTCATTCACCAGCGGATCAGATTGATGGATGAGCCTACCTACCTACCTACCTACCTACCAAATCCCGGGAAATAGCCTGTATCTGACTTCACTAGCGTACTCAGAGTAGCCCTTTAATTCTTCTTGTAGTGTCCTGTCTTCCAGCCAAGTGCGGATTATCGTCAAAAGAACATAAATTCCGACAGAAACAAACGCGACGATCGATCCAATCATCAGTGGAATTGAAATAGCGAATAAGATTCCCGCTAGATAACCAGGATGTCTCACGATCTTATAGGGTCCATTAGTTATCACGTTGTGATCCCGTTCTTCTTGGATTCGAACAGTAGGTTCAAAATATGGATTTAATATCATAGCCCAATTGAGCAAGACCGTAGAACCACTAAGAACCACCAAACCGACTAGGGCAAAATAGGCCTCAAGATTTGACCACTGAAATCTCCCATCCAATCCTGATGCAGCAGGTATCGCGATTATCATCATGAGATTACTGAATCGCATTAATATTTCATCCCACAATTTGGAACCCTTTCGATTCCTCTTGAGCCTTTGAACCAGAAGCTGAGGACTAAGTCTATACTGAACAACAATGCTCACAGCGTAATGCACAAAAGCTGTACAGAAATAAAGCCATGGTCGAGGACCAAAGATTTGACCTGCAGCAACAAAGAAGACAATTATTTGAACAAAAAGCATAGCAGACGCCACGAAGAGTTGTTTAATCGCTGCTATCTTGAACTGGTTGAGATTGCTGGTTTGCATGGTTCTTCGTCTTATTCTGAAAATGATATAAAGTTTGGGTAGCCAGTAACCCCGTTGGTCCTGAAGTTGACCAAAACGCATACCTGCACGAGTACATCGAGTATTAAAAATTGGCGTGTTGAGGCAAAAAAAAGTGGGATGTGATGCTAATTGATTTTAGACTCGTAGTTTCTAATGAGACCAGAGAGACCTTGTAACCCCTTGAATCGAGCCATATATCAATACGGTGAAAGTATATTCGTTAGGAAAGAACGAATTCATTTCTCCCTCCGTCAGTGAACCAGCAATTTGGAAGTCAACATGAACTACGACGAATAGCGATCCTGAGGATGGCATCGTTCCGATGATTTCGACCTGTTTCCCATCCGGTGAAGCCTCGACAGTGAAGCCGGTAACCTCCATGGTCATGGAGGAGTCAGTGTAGATGTGGAGGTCGAGAAGCGAATCGCTACCTATGTTGGTGTGATGTAGTAGGAAGTTGGGCGAATCAATTCCTTTGGCAGGTGGAAGGATGATTTCCATATGCGCTAGTGAACCTGGTTCTCCAAATGTTTCTACATTAAGGAAGAATGAACCCGGATTCGTCGAAGAGAACTTATACGTATCTGAACCATCATTCGAAGGTGTAAACACGATACGGAATGAATCGATTCCCACTGATTGAAGACCTGCCATTTCCAAAATATTGTAATCATAGAAGTCAAACGTCTGGTCCTCAGGGCCTGTAATATTAAATTCGTACCATATCGTTCCGCCAGAACCTTCCGTAGAAACATTGTAGTTGCCCGGAGCTGTGCCTATGAACTCGTAATAGCCACTCGAATCTGTGTTGGTATCCGCCGTCAAGGTGCCATTAAAAAGTTGAATCAGCGAACCTGCAACTGGAATTTGGTCGAGATCAGTTGGTTTGCTGCTGTACTTCGTACCGCTAATCACGAACAACGGGCAAATCTCACGGTTGACCATGCCAGATTCAATAATTTCTTCGGGTCCATGCTGATCAGAGTTCCAGCTGACAGTGTTAACCGCGCTGAAGTTCCAATAGATGTACGTGCCTAAAGCAAAGGTTGTCTCATACCTGAAAACTTCGAGCGAACCTTCTATCTCCGCAAAGAGGAGCTGCCCCGTTGTCCACGAGCTGGGGGCTCCATCGACCTCAATGGAATAGTCCACATAGAAAGCCATGCCATCGAGTCCAGAAATTCCACTCGTCACCAAGAGCTCAAAGTATTTCGGCACTTCATCCAATCTGCCAACTTTGAAGTTGTCAGTTTTAGATAAGGAAGGAATGAAACCACCAAAAGCATCATAATACTGTACTTTGGTCACCCAGACTTTGTAGCCACCGCTTTTCTGGGGCGCTGGGCCAAATGGTGCTAGTTGTATTATGATCCCCTCGCCATCTGGGTCAGGGTTCGAATTATGTCCACCGGGTGCTACGCTGTCAATGACTCCGTTTTCTACGTAAAACGTCCTTTTCTCAACATCATCACTGCTTAGCAATATCTTCCCTTTAGGATCAGTAACTTGGAAGCAGTACTCACCGTCTGCAAGACCCAAGGTCCCTATTTTATGGGGTCCCCCTGCTAGGTAAACGCTTCGTCTATTCTTGAATAAATTCCCGTTAACCTGATCACCATCGCTGTCAGTCGTCCAAATCGCTCCTGTAACAGGTTCCACGCCCAAAACGGGCTTCGACATTAATGAAACGCCAATTATCAAAGTCAATGATAACATTATACAGAACGTCAATGCTTGGAAGCGAGATTTCATTAGATATCTGATTTTCATAGCATCATCTCAAACTTTTTGATTTTCGATATATGAAGAATCCGTAGAATAAAAGACCTTTGGACATTTGTTATAGAAAAAAGCTCCACATGCGCCACGCAGTTGCTCATCTCAGTGAGACTAGGCCTACCTGCAAGATCCCGTAATTTGACTTCTTCATCATGCAAATAGATCGAGCAAAAAGCAAAATAACTGGGAAGATACCTTCGTAGTGAATGGAGATTTAATCTTTGGCAAACAGAAACTTAGTAGGCCGATGCGGCCTTTATTGTGGCGCGTGTGGCATCTATCGCGCGTACAAAGACAGCGGCGAATACCGCAAACGACTAGCCACCTTCTTCAAGTGTCCTCCAGAAAAAGTGCGTTGTGACGGTTGCCAAGTATTAACCCCCAAATGCTGGGGTACCGACTGTAAATTCGTCAGATGCCTTAATGAAAAAGGCCTCCAATTCTGCTATGAATGCTCAGACTATGATAACCATACCTGCGAAAGGTTTGAGAAATTCTCAAAAGATTACCTGAAAGAGGATGGCGTGGACTTACGAGCGAACTTGGCCCGAATAAAAGCTGGTGACATTGAAGCGTGGCTTGAAGAATCAGAGGAGAAATTCCGATGTCCCCACTGTGGCAAACCCCTGCCCACCAGTTCCTTCCGGAAAAAATGCTATCACTGCGGGAAAGACCTTTCCCGATGAATACCTGCAGCCCCATCCCTGTTTGACACAGAGATTTCACAAACTCTTTTATATAATTTCCATACTCTTTACTCTGGGGAAGAGAGGAAATGCAGCATGCATTTAATTGGAGAGAGGAAGAATGCTAGAGAGTGCTGCTTCTCCCAGGAAAAGTCGATTTTAGCGGAAGATCTCCCGTCCTCTCTTACCCCAACTCTTCAGGATTAAGTCTTAATCGGATGCCGCAAAACAGCGGTGCATGAACACTACAAAAAGCTAGTACGTACATTCTATCTGAATTCACCTTACGTAATGCTTTTACTATAACTAAGACTGAATTCACTGGAATGAACAAGAAAGCTCAAAGAATATGTTTCACCAAGTATCAACCTTTCCCTCTTAAAGGAGAACTAGAAGTTGCAGGAAGCCTTGATTTTGGCAGGCATCTTCATTGCAGAAGGTCTCAGCACAATGCCTGCATCTCCAAGTTTCCTCTCGATTAGCCTGGAATCTATTCTTGTGTTTTTTAGTCAACTAGGCTACATTGCAACCTATCTTTCTCTCCTGATCTGCCTTGTCACTGTAATTGCGACTCTCCTCTGGTACCCTCATGCCCGAAAGAAATTTTCTTCGCCGATTAAGAACTCAGGATTATCTGTGGCAAAATTAATTCTAGGAACCGCAATTCTCATTATCATCATTCAAATCGGCATCATGCTTCTGTACTCGGAATTTTTGTATCAAATATCCTTCTACCTTTTTTTCATCTCCTTAATGATGTTCGCAATCCGCAACCTGGTCACTTTTGGTGGTGCATTCCTACACAAAAGACGTGAAAAGCGCGATTCGCCTTCCAATCTTATGAGTGAACCGCCCTTAGTATCCGTCATTGTTCCTGCGTATAATGAAGAGAAAGCTATTGGCAAAACGGTTGAATCTCTTCTGGGTCTCGCTTATAGCAATAAGGAAATAATTATCGTAGATGATGGATCTACCGACGGAACCCTTAACATTGCTAAAAGATTTGCACGAAACAGTTTCACCAAAGTAATAGTAAAAGCAAATGGTGGGAAGTGGGACGCACTTAATACAGGAATCAAAGTTGCTAAGGGGGAATTTATCGTCTGCATTGATGCTGATACGCTTCTTGACCCAAATGCTATCCAGCATCTGATCAAACATTTTCGTGATCCCCACATCGCTGCCGTTGCTGGAAATGTCAAAGTCGGGAATCGCCATGGGTTGCTAACAAAACTCCAGGCCCTGGAGTACGTGGTTGGGATCAATCTTCACCGAAGAAGCGAAGCAAACTTGCAGAATGTTACCGTTGTCCCTGGACCCATTGGCGCCTTTCGAACATCTGTGATCAAAGAGATTGGTTTGTTTGAGGGGGACACCTTCGCTGAAGATGCAGATATTACCTTCAGAATCTTAAAAGCTGGGTACAAAACAGCATTTGAAGTGCGAGCTTTCGGATACACAGAGGCCCCGACCTCCATGACCAGCTTGGCGAAACAACGGTACAGGTGGTATCGAGGCAGTCTCCAAGTCCTTTCCAAACACAGAGATATGGCTTTTAACACCAAATATGGGCGCACTGGCACTTTTGTAATGCCCTGGAGACTCTTCAATGGAATCATCTATCCATGGTTTATGTTCTTCACCTTGATGTGGCTCCTGGTCTTTTGCTTCAATCCAATATCTCCCTACACCGTCTATCAACCAAGACTAGGCGGTGGGCCTCCTGAATGGGCGCCCGGAGGGTCATCGGGGGGAGGATCGGGTCGTCCCCCCAACGGAAGTACCTATGTCGGGTTAACCCTTGTTTTTTTTCAAGCAATCCCTTATATCTACGTATTCTGGTTCCTAGCTTTCGTTATACTCGAAATTGTTGTCGCAGCTTATGCCCTATCTCTAGATGTCAAAGAAAAGAAGTCTCTATTATTATACACTGTACTCCACCGACTTTCCTTCCTTTATATCTTAGACATAATAAGAATGCTAAGCCAACTTGAAGAGACCTTTCACTATCCAATGAAATGGGAAAAAATGGATCACCACGGAATTGCAACTCTCTAGAGCTCTTAATTTCAACCTAGCGATTGCTTCTATCAAATTGAAATGCAGATGTGCATTTTATTTTTAAGTTGTGACTCGTTATTAGGAAGAGGCCTCTGACAGGGGTCTCTCTGATCATTATTCGAGCATTCTTAGAAAGGAGGTGGACAATGGTGAAATTCAACCTGCAAGAGTTTGCTGCAATGGCGAATAAAGTATGGAGAAAAGCAACAAAAGAAGGCAGATTACTCGACAATCCCTCGGATGAAGAATTAAGATCGCTTGTGGAAAAGGAACCCGGAGTGAAAAAGACCATTTATGGCAGCTTTGTGGTTGAGAGCGAACCCACCTCTAGGGCAGCCATGTTCACCAAAAATAGTGTTGACTATCCCTTCGGCGAAGAGGAACACCAATTGCTTGCAAGTGGGGAAGAAATCCTATCAAGGGAGCGATTGATCTCTATTGACCGAATCGTAGGAAGCAAGACCAGCAAAACCACCGTCAGGCTACTCGTTCCAGCACTCTTCGCCCACGTCGCTTATGGAGGAGAAAAACTCTTCCTCCCTATAAATGGGAAAATCCAACAACCAACTTATCAAGTCCTATTCTTCAAAGATCAGGCCTTCGAAGAAAACAAAACTAAATTGCTCCCCCAGAAGGACATCACCATACGTTTAGCCATGCTTGACGATGGTGGAGTTATCAAAATTGTCCGAAATAGCAATTACATAGGAGAATTCAAGAAAGGTGTCTTCGCAGCAGAGGATTGGATTGCCAAAACCAGAAGAAATGGGATTTTTCTCCATGCGGGTTGTCGAGAGGATTACCTCCAATCCGCCCATGGCGATTATCAAAAGGTCCGAACATTGTTGCTAGCTTTGAGCGCAAATGGTAAGACCACCTTGACTTGCAAGATACTAGCCCGAAAGGGAAAGGAAAAGTCGTGGCTTATACAAGACGATGGAGGGATCTTAATGTCCGACGGCTCTTTCCATGGCTTTGAAGCCGGAGGATTCTTCGTCAAAACTGAGGGGGTCAACCCTGGAGATCAACGCGAGATTTTCTTCGGATTATTAAAACCTGGGGTTTTAATCGAAAACGCCTACGTAACTGAAGAAGGAGATCTTGACTTTTATGTTCTCGAGCGAACATCTAACGGGCGAGCCATCATACCTAGAAGGGATCTGATGCATGCTAGTTCCCACATTGACGTGCAACGAATTGATAACTTTATCCTAATTACCCGCGGTCCCCTAATACCCGCGATCGCAAAATTAACTTTGGAGCAAGCAGTAGCGCTCATGGTTCTCGGGCAAGCGATGGAATCATCAGCTGGAGATCCAACCCAAGCAGGGGAAATTGCGAGTCAATTCTTTTATGATCCCTTCGTGGCTGGCGACCGCGCCGAACATACAAACAGATTCTACAAAATCTTGAAACCACTCCACCACATCAACTACTTTCTAATAAACACAGGCGGTGTTGGCGAAGGACCTCGCTACAAAGAAGTAACAGTTGAACACACGATGGCAATCTTGGATTCCCTATTAAGGGGCGGGCTGGAAAACTGGATCGATTCTCCCAGCGGATTCAAGGTGCCAAAGGCCGTCAGGATGGTTGATGACATTTATCTCCATCCCGAAAACCTCTATTCAATTACTGAGTTTGAAGCTCGACAGAAGAAATTAAACTACTTCAGACATCGGACTATTGAAAAAATCGGTGACCTACTTCATCCAAATATAAGACGCGTCTTCCTTCTGCAACCCTCTGATTATTCATGAAACATCGCGGAGAAAGGCATGCACGCAAAAAAACCAGAGCTTAAGTAGCTTTATGTGTCTTATTTATCATGGTTGGGAAAAGCAGGTTTCTTCTCCTTTCTCCTCTTGGATAAGATTCTGGTAATTCTTCCCCACTTCCCAACCATGATTTCTTTTCTCGAGGGGTTGGACCAACTACCATTCGCCTTTATCTTTATACGCCTTGTGAAAGTAAATTCTAGAAGCTAATTCTCCAGCAATATTCTGCAAAGCTCAGTTCACAAAACGCTTGGACCTCTGACCTGCATGAAAAGAATTCGACAAGTATTTTTATTTGCCTTATAGCTACTTTGAAATAGGGTTGTGAAGTGATCCTACAAGAAATTAAGGATCGTAGAAGCCCCTTGGTTTTCAAGGAAGACGACGTCGATAAGCAGAAGATTAAGGCACTGATTGAGGCTGCAAGATGGGCTCCCTCTTGCTTCAATAAACAGCCTTGGAAATACGTTTTTGTTCATAAAAATCACTCCTCGCGTGAGAATCTGGAAGCTGCATTAGCCCTCGGAAATGGGTGGGCCAAGAGAGCCCCCTATTTGGTTGCTGTAGGGGCAAACCCGAATGAAGCTTGCAAAACCAACGGTCTCCCTTATTATGCGTACGATATAGGGCTAAGCGTGATGACGCTGGTCATAGAAGCTGAACATCAAGGATTGCGGGTCCATCAGATGGCTGGATGGAACGAGGAAAAGGTAAAGACTGCCTTGAGTTTTCCTGAAAATTATAGAGTTGTGGTTGTCTTCGCTCTCGGTTATGAAGGAGATGCAAAGAGCATATTGGAAAGACTTGAAGAACGAGTTAAAGAGCGATTAGCGGAACCTAGAAAGCGAAATGCCCCAACTAAAAACTTCTTCTTTGGAGCCTTCAAAAAGCCCTAAAATATTAACCATGAATCCAGTTATTCACGATATTATACGCATTTCTCATCCGTCATGTTTACCAACACGTTTCCTATTGGACCGAGTGCGGATCTTTACAAGCTTTGGTGCGATAACCAATTTGCAGTAAGGCTGCTCTGAATGATGTTTGAAATAATCTTTATGATACTCTTCCGCTTCGTAGAAGGCTGTAAATGGTTCCACCTGTGTCACGATAGGGTCACTAAATGCTTTAGTGTCGTTGAGGTGCTCGATCCACTTCAAACTAATTGTCTTCTGTTGCTCAGTATGATAGAATATGACTGAGCGATACTGTGTCCCAAAGTCTGCTCCCTGACGATTTAGCGTGGTTGGATCATGAGCTGCAAAGAAAACCTCAAGAATTTCCTCAAATGATATCACATTTGCGTCAAAGATGATTTGGATCACTTCAGCGTGACCTGTTGTTCCAGTGGAAACTTGTTCATAGGTTGGATTTGCAACCGTTCCTCCTGAATATCCTGGTGTCACTTTCTCAATTCCTTTCAAAGTGCCAAAAACCGCCTCTGTACACCAGAAGCAGCCTCCTCCGAGCGTCGCGAGTTGCATTCGACTAGAGGAGGACTTGGATCCATCACGCTCCATACTCTGCTATCTCCTCAAACGCGCTCTAAGACTTGTCCCTTAGATCGAGGAGACAAACTCGCGCATGTCCCTTCGCTTTCACTTTTCGATACACCTTGTTCACGATGCCCTCTTCATCAATCAAGAAGGTCGTCCGTTCAGTGCCCATGAAGCTTCGTCCATAAAGGCTCTTCTTCTTCCAAACTCCATAAAGATCCAACACTATTCCTCCTGGATCGCTGAGTAAGGTGAATGGTAAACCGTGCTTCTGCTTGAATTTCTGATGAGATTCAACGCTATCTTTACTAATGCCCAAGATGACAGCATTTTCCTCGTTAAACCCTTTTATATTGTCACGGAACTCTTGAGCTTCCGTTGTGCATCCTGGCGTGTTGTCCTTTGGATAGAAATAAAGCACGACCTTTCTCCCACGATAGTCACTCAAAGAGACGATTCGATCATCATCAGCCTTCAATGAGAAGTCCGGAGCTTCTTCACCTTCATTTACCAACGTCATTACTATCTTTCCTTCTAGACAGATTAAGCTAAAGCTCTGCTTAAACCTATCCCGAAGATCTTCAGTAAGGCTCCTTTCTTGGCTTTCAAATACCTAAGAGTTTATTTGAAGGAATTCGCTGGTTCTTCTATGAACCGGCATCAGCAAGAAGGAAAGCAGCGAAATTATAACTCGTCTAAAATATCCCCTGAAAACCGAATTCACTTCCTTCAACAAAAATTGCTGACATGGTATACTAGGGAAGGACGAGATTTGCCTTGGAGACACACTCGTAATCCATATCACATCCTCGTCTCAGAGATGATGCTTCATCAAACTCAAGTTGCCCGGGTCAAAGAGAAGTATGGTGAATGGCTAACTGCCTACCCAACATTCGAAGCACTAGCTTCAGCACCCTTGGGTGAGGTGAAAAAGCTGTGGCGTCCCCTCGGTTATAACTTTCGACCAGAGCGACTGCATCAAATCGCCAAATCTGTAATGGAAAACTTCGATGGTAAGCTTCCTGGTGACTTGGACAAACTCATGGCGTTTCGCGGAATTGGTCGTTACACTGCAGGAGCCATTCTTAGCTTTGCCTTCCATAAAGACGCTCCTATTGTGGATACTAACGTTCGCCGGTTTATTCAGCGCATCTTCGCCATCTCAGGATCCCTATCACGAGCAGCCGCAGAGCGAGAGATTTGGCGATTAGCGGAGGCAATCATTCCTACAGGAAATGCCCACATCTTCAATCAGGCCCTCATTGATTTTGGTGCTCTCGTATGTACACCACGGAATCCTGCTTGCATTTCGTGCGTTGTCAGTGAAATTTGCGCACAAGAAATAATTAATAGAAGACGAAAGTCAATTCGACATCTATGAGTATAAGAATCAGAAAGGTACGTCCCTCAGATCTCGACGCGATCCTTGAAATATCTCAACACATTTGGGAAGGACACGACTATCTTCCTTTTGTAATTAAGGGCTGGTTGAAAGATCCGAACTCCCACACTTACGGTCTTGACGTAGGCAACCATGTTGTCGCAGTCGCCAACCTCAGAATAATTGAAGAGGGACGAACAGGATGGATGGAAGGCTTGAGAGTCCACCCTGATCACTCGGGGAAGGGATTCGCGAATGCCATGACAAACCACATAATCAGAAAAGCTGTGGCATCAAATGTTCAACGGATTCGATATACAACTTCGACAGAAAATCCAGCCTCCTTAAAACTAGCTGAAAAATTCGGTTTCATCCCCATTCTAAAGATGGCAGTTTTATGGCATTCGCCTGTTAAAGTCTCCCCTTTCACTCAGGATTATCCAAAAATACGAAAATCGTCGCCCTCGCAAATCTTTGATCTGTTAGAAAAAAATCCTTATCTTATGCCTAACAGAATCCTCGTTTATGATTGGAAAGCTTTAGACACCTCACCCAATGGCCTGAAAACCCTTGGTAAGACACACGAATTCTACTTGGCTTTGAAGAAAGGAAGCATCGACTCGCTATCTTACGCTTATCTTCGGCGTAGAAAACAACGATTACAATGGATCTTCACGATTCACGCCACTCAAGCTCTGGGATTCGCTTCACACTTTCAATACAATTTGTCGAAGGCGTTAGAACAGGACTGTGAAGGGGTAACTTGCACGTATGAAACAGCCTTTGAAGAGACTCTGCATCAGGCAAATTGGCTTTCGGATGAGCATTGGAGCACCCACATGGTCTTATTGGAGAAACCTAACCGTTAATTATCTATGCCTTTTGCATGCATGCATCGATCATGTAGAAATTTCTTCCATCAGCCTTTTATCTCTCTCCTGAAAATAAGGACCAAGAATCTTCCAGGAGGTGAATGAAGCAATGAAAATCTCCGCATCAACTCTCGTAAATGGCATTTTGACAGCAATCATAATTTCCTCCACTTTCTTCATAGCCCTATCGACAGGAGAATATGATCCTTGGCTCGACGTGACTGATGATGGTTATGGAGGCATTGATGATATTGTGGCTACAGCTGAGCATTTTGGAGCCTCAGGCGATCCGACCAAACTGTGTAACATCACGAATTGGCCAGTTACTGTTACGCCGGAAACCACCGTATTTTACAATGATCTAGCTACGGTGACTAGCAGCAACTACAGTGGCTCAGGCTACAGCTCTCTCCACATCTTGCTTCGTATACTATGGCCAGGACCTGGAGCCTCCGCTGAATTCGAAGTTCGAGGTCTCATTTGGGACCATACTCACGAGAACTTCAGATGGGTTAGAGCTTACACAATGACAATGAGGGAAGACACAGGGCGAGATACTCTTTCAGTGACCATTCCAGTTCCCAGCGAAACCTTCTACTTCCATATCGCTCTCCTTTCAGGCGGTGCCAATGTTTTTCTAAACTTCTACCTATCTCAGACCTAACAATCCCCAACTCCTTTTTATTTTCTTTGATAATTCGCATGATAACCTAATCAAGTGAGAAAAATAGGACAGGGTTTGGAGTTTAATCGATTCTTCGCTATCCTTTTCTCATCTCATAATAATCAGCGAAGAACAGCACACCTTGGATTATGAAGTACAAACCAACAATCCATTGGAGCAATTCAGGAAAGACGATGACCAGAATCCCAAAGATTATGGCGATCAGCGCCAAGACAGGCTTTGACACAGTTACACCGAATTTTTTAAGACCCTTTTCAATTACTTCACCCATATAGATTCCTCAAAATCCTGATACTGCAAAGCTTGAATATAATATTTACCCGTGAACGTAGATGTTCCACAAGTGCAATCAGCCTTCCCTAAGAGTTAGCTTGAGAATAAAGGCGTCGTGACCAATCCCGAAATAATCTTGGAGACATTCACTGATTCTAAAGCCATGCTCATAATAGAAAGGAATAGCTCGAGCGTTTTTATAGTGAACCTCTGCTGCTACTATCTCTGCTCCTCTCATATTCAAAGCATCTATCTCAATTTTTAATAGCTGACTTCCAATGCCCTTTCCCTGATACTTCTCAGCGACTGCCAGATCTTCAATGGTAGTCATTCGACCTCGAGTGTCACCTTGCACAAATCCAACAACCCTTTCACCATCGATCGCTACAAAAGCCAAGTCCGGATTCTCCTTCAACTCATTAAATACGTGCTTTTGATATTGCTCCTTTACTGCATGGGGGTTTGCTATCATAGCCAAATCTGAGACGATTTCCAAATCCACTTCACGCATTGGTCGTATAATGATTCCCGACAAGCTCAATCAAAATATAGAATACAAGACTGAGAAATTAAAATTTTAACAACTTAGATTTCAGGTAGACCTGTAGATGGCTTCCATAAGGCATAAAATCCGGGCAAGGATAACCTGTTTGTGGTGATTGTAATGCCAAAGGTGAAGGTAAATGATATTCGAATTTATCATGAACTCCATGGTGACGGGCATCCTTTGTTAATGATCATGGGGTTAAGCGCAAATTTAAATTGGTGGGACACGCGATTAATTGAAGCTCTTTCATCAAAATTCACCTTGGTCATGTATGACAATCGAGGGGCTGGGCGGACTAATACATCTGATAAAGAGCACACTATCAGACTTTATGCAGATGATGCAGTAGGATTAATGAATGCTCTGAGAATCGATAAAGCTCATGTTCTTGGATTTTCAATGGGTGGAATGATCGCTCAAGAATTAACCCTAAACTACCCACACAAAGTGGGAAAGCTAGTTCTTTGCTCTACTCATTGTGGAGGCGCAAATAGTGTTCAGCCATCTCAGGAAATATTAGAAATGTTAACCGCTGATATTGCTGGGCTATCTGCAATGGAAGTAGCCAAAATGACCCTCCATCTTTTACTTACAACCAATTTTATCGAGGAGAACCCTGATATCGTGGATCTCATAATTGAGCGCTTGATTCAGCATCCTATCTCTCGAGCATCCTATATGTGTCAATTAAATGCGGTAATGAGATTTGATACTTTTGAAAGATTGCCCAAGATTAAAAATCCCACTCTCATATTACAAGGTCAAGAGGACGTTCTAGTGCCTTCGACTAATGGCTCCATCTTGGCCAAAGCTATTCCCGATGCTAAACTCATCATCTATGAAAACTCTGCTCACATGCTTGTAGAAGACATGAAAAAAGTGATCCACAATCTAACGTGGTTTCTCTCTTAATTTCTGATTGCATAACTTTGATAATCCTAGAAAATAAGCAATGCCTGATCACAGTTGTGTTCAGAAAAGTACCT
>CP070649.1:745774-809975 GCA_020354575.1 Candidatus Bathyarchaeota archaeon
TCAGCGTAGTATCCAGTTTCTTATGACCCATTTGTTGCTTAACTAGTAGAATATCTTTCGTCTTATCGTAAAGTGCGGTTGCGAAGTAGTGTCTGAAGTCATAGAGCCTTATTGTTTTGAGTGTTGCGTCTTGTAGTTTTTCGGCTAGTCGGTTTCTGAGGTTTCGGTACATCTTTCCGTAGTAATCTAAGTCTCCAGTGAATAGGTTATCGTCTGGTTTTAGGTGTCGTTTCTGTATGTGGTCCCCTAGTCGTTTGGCTAGACTTTGTGATATTCTTAATTGCCTAGAGGCTCCGTATTTGGCAGTTGTTGGGTAAATGATTCTTTGCTCAAGGTCTGCGTCCTTCACTTTTAGGTTGCATAACTCTACGGGTCTTAATCCTGTTTCCATGCTGAGTTGTAGTTTTGTGCTTAATGTGTTGCCTGCTCCTGAGATTATTTTGTGTAACCTTTCGCGGGTTGGGATTCTGATAGGTTTGGCGATGTCGTGGTAAATGGGCTTCTGCCATTGGATGTTGTGAAACTTCACATAGTGCTCATAGGCTCTTATGTAGTTGCGTTTAGTGCCATTGCTTACTTCGCGTCTCGCGATGAATTGCTTAACTTGGTCTGGGTTGTCTATGTCGGTGTGCTCTGCGATGAGTCTTAAGGCTTTGCCTACTGCTTTGATGCTGTGATCGCTTAATCCGTTGTTCTTCATGCGCACTAGGATTTCTATAAAAAAGTGGTCGGGTTTCGGTGTTTTTGGGCTGGTGTGCTGGGCGTAACCCGCCTTTTGTTCAAAGATGGCATTTGGCTAATCGGGCTACCCTCGCTTCATGCAGTTTTCATAAGCGTCTGTTTGCCCTTGCACCTTGCAGGACAGCCGTTTCAACGCTTCACACCCAGCATCTTCAACAACTTGAATGTATCATTATCAAGTGCCGGATGGACGTTTCGTTTCTGTTCTGTTGCCAAGACTCTCGCCTTGCATCCTTACGAATGCTGCAAGTCTGCATGGTGGGCGGAGTTTCCTCAAGCCTTTCTCGGCTCGGAGCCATCCGCCAGCTCACCAGCCCAGGTTAAACTAAAAATAGGTCTCTCTTAAAGCTTCGCTGTTTAGTTCTTGATTCTCAGCTTTTTTTCCTTCTCAGCTTGAAACCTCGGAACTTCAATTTTGCTGTTAGGATTTTCTCCGTAGCAAACAATCTTGAAGCTAGGTAAAGTAGAGCAACGGTGAAGACGGCCACATACACTACCCCTAGAATTGCCATTAAATAATTTCCTGTGATGCTAGCTTGCGCTGCTAACATTGGATGAGCGTACGGAATCGCGAGGAACACAATCTTTGCGATTAAGGGTAACGCGTTGAAGTCAGTGAACATGATGACGAACATTGGAAGCATAATCAAAGTGTAAAGGTAGCCAACAATTGATTGGGCGCCTCTCACATCTTCAGAGAAGGCCGAGATTATGATTGCTAACGCGAGCGCAGAAAGTAAAGCCATGAAAACTGAGGCGCCTAAAACAACGTATCCCGTCAGGGTGGGCGCCAAACCAAGAGCTGAGGGATCCACAGGGCTGGGTGTGCCTATTAAGGCAAAGGATCCCATGTAATAGTTGAACCCGAAAATTATGGCAATTGCCCCCACTGCTGCTACGATGATAGATCCTACTAGTTTCCCGGACAAAATGGTGAATCTGCTGATTGGCAAACTTAGTAGCGTTTCTAAGGTTTTTTCTTCCTTTTCGGAAGCGACGGAAGTTGCTGCGATTTGCATTGAAAAAACAAGTAAGACGCTGATCGTTACCGGTAAAATGAAAACCTGTGAATAGGCTATTGTGAAAAGTGTCGATGGGGGCACATCCTTGACTTCCCCTTTCACTATCGATTTTACGATTGTTGTAAATGGATCAGGGGCTAATGTTCTCTTGAAATACTCCAAGTACCCCGTAACAGCTTCAGATCCGGACATTTCGATAATACCTCCAGCTCCTGAAAAGATGCTCAATACTTCGATCATAGCGGGAAGTTTTTGAGATACATTTTCTGTCACCCCTTCAGGGATATGTATCAAGTCTGTCGCGTTTGTCTTAGTCTGCAAGAAAATCGCAGCTTCTGTGAGGTCAGAAGCTGCGATATTAATTATTGATACGTTTACGCTTTGAAGGAAAGTCGTTAAATTTTCAGTAAACGTGCCGTGATCAAAATCAACCAGACCTACTTCAAGCTTTTGAAGCCGCTGTTCTACTGATTCCATAGATCCTCTGATTACAAGACCCATTATTGGGAACATTAAAAGAGGGACAACAATCATTCCGATAAGGATTTTCGGATCACGCAATAGCTCTTTGAGTTCCTTTACCACGACATTAGTCAAACCTTCAAGCAAGGCCAACCACCTTTGCAAAAGCCTTCTCTAAGTTATCAACTTCATTCTTTGCCTTAAGCTCCTCAGGCGAACCTTCAGCTATGATTCTCCCTTGATTGATCAAGGCAACCTTCTCACAAAGATACTCGACTTCCAGCATATTATGGCTTGAGAGCAAAACCGCGATACCCTGTTCTTCTGCGTAATGTCTGATAGTTTCCCTCACATGAACCGAATGAAGAACATCCAACCCACTAGTAGGTTCATCCAACACCGCCAGCTTAGGTTTTGTCATCAGCGCTCTTGCCACAAGAAGCCGTCGTTTCATTCCTTTACTATAGGTCTTGATCTTATCACGCAGGCGATTGCCCAAACCTGAAATCTCCGCAGCAACTCCAACCGTTGCATCAATGGACTTCTTGCTTTTCGAGCTAAACTTCGCCATGAAATTCAGATACTCGTCTCCTGACAAGTTTTTATACGCCCCCGCTTCTTCCGGAAGATAAGAGACAAGCTTCCTGACTTCTTCTGGATCTCTGACTACATCATAACCATAAACTCTCACCGACCCAGATGTTGGTACAATCAAAGTGGACACAATCCTAAGGGCTGTCGTCTTTCCAGCTCCATTAGGTCCAATGAGTCCGAAAATATCTCCAGATTTTACCTTAAAATCCAAACCATCCAGCGCTGTAATTTTGCCAAAAACCTTCACGAGATTCTTTGCATCCACGGCAAGGCTCAAATCCATCCCTCATTCTCGATAGCACCCTCTCCCCTTTAAAAATCCTCCTCCATATTTGCATCTAACACATTTCATGGTTTACTAAGGCTCTCTTTCAATCCACCTAACAGACACACGAGTACGAACCCAAACTAGCGATCGCTGCTTAGATACTTCAATTTGAAAACCGCAAGAGTAAAGTAACAAAGACCTTCTCACTATTCATGAAAAAGATCTTGGAAATTAACATGAAACCAGATACTGTTCTAGTCCTGGACTTCGGAGGGCAATACTGTCACCTTATAGCGAGACGGATCAGAGAAAATAAGGTATACTCAGAGATAGTATCCTCTGAGATCTCTCCAGCTGAAATTAAGCGTTGGCAAAAAAAACTAGACGTCAAAGGGCTAATTTTGTCCGGTGGACCCCAAAGCGTTTTCGAACCAACCGCCCTAAAGATTAACCCTGAAATCCTTGACTTTAATCTGCCAGTGTTGGGATTATGCTATGGCCATCAAATCATAGCTCTTACTGTTGGTGGAACAGTAAAACCATCAGAGAAGAAAGAATTTGGTGTCGCCTATGCAACAATTGATAAACCAGTTGGGGTTCTGAAAGGTTTAGAGAATCAAGAAAAGGTCTGGATGAGCCACAGTGATACGGTATTCGACCTCCCAAAGCAACATGAGATATTAGCTCACACTGATAATTGCCCCATTGCTGCTTTCCGCCTTGGAAACCACCCGATTTATGGGCTGCAGTGGCATCCAGAGGTTGTCCACACGGAACATGGAAACAAAATGCTGAAGAATTTTCTATTTGACGTGTGTGGATGTCAACCAAACTGGACCATGGATGATTTCCTTGAAAAATCCGCTGATGAAATACTATCCGCAGTTGGTGATGAGAAAGTAATAGTGGCGCTGAGCGGAGGTATAGATTCTAGCACTGCAACAGCCATAGCTGCACGGGCCATAGGAAAAAACCTGACTGCTGTCTTTGTGGACCACGGATTCATGCGGGAAGACGAGCCAAAATTTGTCAAAGACACATTTGAAAATTTTGATATGCATTTCGTCGCTGTCAACGCTCAACAGAGATTTTTGCAGAGGCTTCAAAACATAACAGATCCAGAGAAGAAGCGTACGATTATCGGTGAAGAGTTTGTCCGCGTCTTTGAGGAAGAAGCGAGAAAAGTCAATGCAAACTATCTTTTGCAAGGAACCATTTATCCTGACAGAATCGAATCCGGATTTAGGAAGTTCTCCGACAAAATCAAATCCCATCACAATGTTGCTGGACTTCCAACCAAAATAGAATTCAAATCAGTAGTAGAACCCTTAAAAGACTTGTACAAAGATGAAGTCCGGGAAGTCGCCAAGAAGCTCGGGCTTCCGAAGGCAATTGTCACAAGACAACCCTTTCCCGGACCTGGTTTAGCAGTGAGGGTAACAGGCGCGATTACCGAAGCCAAATTAAGCATTTTAAGAAAAGCTGACAAGATTGTCACAGAGGAGATTGAGAAAGTTGGGTTGGCTGGCGAATTGTGGCAATATTTTGCTGTTCTCTCAAATACAAAAAGTACTGGAATCAAAGGAGACTCGAGAGCGTATGGTCACATGATAGCATTACGAATTGTGGAGAGTAGAGAAGCTATGACTGCGAGCTTCGCTAAAATTCCCTATGACATTCTTGAGAAAATTTCTTCAAGAATAGTAAATGAGATACCTGCTGTAACTAGAGTGGTTTATGATATTACTCACAAGCCTCCTGCCACGATTGAGTGGGAATAAAAGATTTTTAGATGTTAATGTAGAAACTAGAATCCTACCTGGAGTAAAGAAATAACCTTGAAAGCATTAATCTTAGCGGGTGGATTTGGAACGAGACTGCGTCCCCTGAGTTGTACTAGGCCGAAGCATCTTTTTCCAATAGCCAACAGACCCCTTCTTGAATTGACGCTTGAGAAATTGGCGAATAATGGCATTAAGAAGGCAATATTAGCAGTCAATTTCATGGCTAGGGAGCTTGAACGAGCTCTCGGCAAATCGAAATATGGAATCAAACTGCACTTCTCTAGCGATCTTCCAGATGAACCTCAAGCAAAGCGAACTTTCAAAGGGGCTCTAGGAACAGGAGGGCCAATTAAACTAGCTGAAAGGTTGCTAGGCACATCTGATCCATTTTTCGTTTTAAATGGAGACATCTTAACTAATACCAATTACTCAAGAATTATGAAGACTCACAGAAAAACTGATGGAATTGCTACTATTGCACTCCGCAGAGTTAAAGATCCTAGTCGTTATGGGGTCGTAGAGCTAGTGGACAAGAAGCTCATAAGAAGATTTGTGGAAAAACCTTCTGATAACGCGCCAAGCAATCTGATTAACGCTGGAATTTACATTCTTGAACCCGATATCTTTGAGTATATTCTCCCGGGTAAAACTTGCTCTTTAGAAAGGGAGATTTTTCCGAAACTAGCACTGGAAAAAGCACTTTTTGGTGTTGAAATCAAGGATTTGTGGATTGATGTTGGAGAACCAACTGATTTCATTGAAGCTAATAGACTTTGGTTGAAAGCAGAAAAGGAAACGTCCACCCACTCCCAGAAGACTAGATTAGATGAAAGGGTGAAAATCAAAGATGCAGTAGCAATTGATGAGAATGTTGTTGTTGGCAATGAGTCAATCATCGGTCCCAACGTGGCTCTTGGAAAAGATGTTTCCATTGGAAATGCCGTTCGTATCAAAGACTCGATAATCTTTCCCCATACGTCAATCTCCGACCTAACAACTATTGAGAGTGCAATTATTGGAGAATCGGTCACGGTTGGAAGACAAGTGAAAATAAAAAATGGGTGTTTAATAGGTGACAATTCAATAATTAGAGACGGCGTTACAATTGCCCCAGACGTTAGGATCTGTCCAGCAAAAGATATCTCTGAAGACATACTCCGATCAAGATGTGTAGTATGAAGGCATGAATGAAAATGGCGACACGATTGTTTGGCACAAATGGTATTCGAGGAGTCGTCAATGACGAGTTAACGCCCGAATTTGTCATAAAAATCGCTGAAGCAATCGGCACTTATTTCAAACAAGGACGAATTCTCCTCGGGTATGATGGAAGAATTAGCAACATCATGATGGCGAACGCAGTCACAAGCGGGCTAGTCTCTACAGGATGCGATGTTTTCAATGCTGGATTGGGCCCTACCCCCTGCATTCAGTACACCGTCAAGAACCATAAAATGGATGGTGGAGTGATGATAACGGCTTCTCACAATCCGCCCGAATATAATGGAATAAAGGTTCTATCAAGCGATGGTGTAGAGATTTCGAGACGACAAGAAATTCGTATCGAGAACATATTCTTCAAAGACGCTGCGAAACGGGTTGATTGGCAAGGAGTCGGGAACAGTACAGTTCTACCCAATGCGTTAGACGAATACAAAGAGGCGATAAAGAAACATGTTGATGTGACAGCTATTGAAAAAAATCATTATCATGCGGTAGTGGATGCTGTCAATGGCGTTGGTGGGCTGGTGGCACCATATCTGCTTAGAGAATTGGGATGTCAAGTTACTTCAATAAATGCAAACATAGATGGCACATTCCCTAATAGACCACCCGAACCCCGACCCGAGAACCTGCAAGATCTGATCACCACAGTGATCGCTGTTGGCGCAGACTTTGGTGTTGCCTTTGACGGCGATGCCGACCGGACAATTTTCGTTGATGATAAAGGAGAGGTTCAGTGGGGCGATCGCACTTTCGCCTTGATAGAGAAAGCCTTTTTGCAGAACAACCCGGGTGAAACAATAGTCACGCCAATAAGCTCTTCGCAGGTTGTCAAAGAGGTTGCGGAAGAATATGGTGGCCAATTAGTCTGGACCAGAGTGGGCAGCACAATTGTCTCTCATACTATGAAGAAGCTAAAGGCAAAACTAGGAGGAGAAGAGAATGGAGGAGTATTTTACGGACCTCATCAACCTGTAAGGGATGGAGCAATGACAATAGCGTTGATGCTCGAAATATTGGCAAGAACTGGGAGGAGCCTGTCTCAACTGCTGCTTGAATTACCTCGCTACCATCTTGAAAAAGACAAGATTGAATGCCCAAATAGAAAGAAGGCGCAAGTGCTTAAGATGCTGATTCTAAGCGTCAAACGCTTACAACCTGACACAATTGACGGTGTTAAATTATGGTTTTCTGACAAAAGCTCCATACTCATCCGACCAAGCGGAACAGAACCAATATATAGATTCTATGCAGAAGCAGCAGAGAAAGAAAGAGCTTCCATGTTAGTTAAAGAATATAAGCGCAAACTTCAAAAAATGATAAGCGAAAATGCATAGAACCTAAGAATCAAGAAACACCATCCGATATACTAACTCGATTCAGATATTATAGAAGTGGAAAAGATGCCCAGTGTAATGAACATCAAAAACGAAGATATTGAGAATAGGAAAAAATGCGGAAATTACACAATTAGCATCATTGAATGCTCAACATATAGCGCATTTTATGCGAATCTTTTTGCGAAAGCCGGGTTCAAAGTTGTAGGTGTTAGCACTAATCCTCATACTCTTAAACTATTGAGGAAGGGGCGAGCACCGTTCTTTTCCAAGGGCGGTATGGAATTACGAAAATTCCAGAGAGAAGGAGACTTGATCACCACTTCTAATCCCCGAGAAGCCGCATCTGAAAGCGACATAATTATTATTTCAGGCCAACCATCTATAGATCGAAAAGGAAAACCAGATTATTCACTATTGACGAAAATCTGCAAGGACGTTGGTATGGGATTGCAAAAAGGATCCCTTGTCATTTTTATCAGCTCAACGGGACCAGGAGTAATTGAAGGTCGTATGCGCGAAATTTTGGAAACAACTTCAGGATTCAAAGCTGGACGTGACTTCGGAATAGCTTGCAGTCCAATTCAAACAAATTCGCTGCAACGAGATAAGAAGATTTTCGCCTCCTCAAGGATAGTAGGTGCAAACGATGCCTCTAGCCTTAGAGCAGCAAGTTTAGTCTTAAGCAAAATTATGCCGAAAATCATCACCGTGAGCGGTATAAAAGCTGCAGAAGCAATCAACATATTTCAAAATCTAAAAAGAGAAACTAACACTGCTTTAGGAAATGAACTCGCTCTTTTATGTGAGAAATTTAAGATAGACTTGGCTGAAGCCCTAGATGTCGCTAGCCTAGATAATGCATTTCAACTACCTAGACCAGGTTTAGTTAGAAATTTAACCAGGGAAGATTTTTACCTTATTCAGGAAGAGGCGGAAAACGTTAATTCAAACCTCCGCTTGTCATCTTTGGCTAAAAAGATAAATGATGACATTGCAGACTATGCCTTTCGCTTGGTTAGAGATGCATTAAAAATTAGTGGTAAAACTGTAAGGCGAACAAAAATATCGATTCTAGGCGTTTCCAACCTCATCGATGCCAAAGAGACACCAAGCCCTCTGATACGAAACATAATCAACCTATTCAAACGCAAGGTTAGAAGGGTGCAGATCTATGACCCCTTCTTCTCGCAAAAAGAGTTG
Organism: Candidatus Bathyarchaeota archaeon; assembly: GCA_020354575.1. GTDB lineage: Archaea > Thermoproteota > Bathyarchaeia > Bathyarchaeales > SOJC01. The sequence continues at coordinate 754,410 of CP070649.1, forward strand.
TTAGAGCTCGGAATCGAGAGTGGAAAACTTAGTAGTGTTGTGGAAAAAACAGATTGCGTTGTTATTCTCGTTGGGCATTCAAAATTCAAACGATTGAATTTGAATAAAATCAAATTCTTAGCCAAAAAATCACCAGCTCTTGTTGACATCAGTCTTATGCTAGATCCCGCAAAAGCAGAAAAATCCGGTTTTGTATATCGTGGATTGGGGAGAGGGGTTTGGACAAAATGAGCAAACTTAGGATTGGAGTCATTGGTGTAGGCTTCTGGGGAAAAAACCATGTTCGAGTTTTTAGTGAACTTCCAGAAACCGAGTTGACCGCAATTTGCGATGTTAGCTTGGAGAGAGCTAAGCAAATTGGTAACCAATACGGCGTCAAAGCATACGACGATAGCAAAAAATTACTTAAACGAAAAGATATTGATGCGGTTAGCATCTGCACTTGGACAACAACTCATGCAGCTGAAGCAATGAAAGCATTGAAAGCTGGGAAACATATACTTGTTGAGAAGCCATTAGCAAGCACAATCCGAGAAGCAAAGAGAATTGTGGACTTGGCTGTTCAGAAAAACAGACATCTAAGCGTGGGCTTCATAGAAAGGTTCAATCCTGTAATTCGAAGAGCAAAAAACATGCTAAAAAAAGGAGAGATTGGTGAGCTAGTCTCGGCTACTGCAAAGAGGGTCTCCCAATGGCCTGAGCGGATCGGCGACGTGGGGGTTGTGAAAGATTACGCAATTCATGAGATTGACATTATGAGGAAAATTTTTGAAGAGGATCCAACCACGGTTTATGCAAAAGTGGGAAACCTAAGGCACACAAAATTCGAAGACTATGCTCAGATAATGCTTTCCTTCGAAAATGGAAAAACTGCCTTCATTGAAACGAATTGGCTGACCCCGGATAAAATCAGGAATTTAACCCTTACAGGGAGCGAAGCTATACTGTCTCTAGACTATCTCACGCAAGAAATTACTGTTGAAACCTCTGAGAAGACTATAAAACCACGTTTTGAATGGAAAGAACCCTTGAAGCTTGAATTGCAGCATTTTGCAAACAGTATACTGAACAATGAAGAACTGGAAGTCACAGGCGTTGACGGTCTCAAAGCTCTCGTCATCGCTGATGCTGCGATCAAATCTTCAGAGAGGGATAGGGCAGTTAGACTAAAATTCTAGAAATTTTATTTAGGCTTTTTAATTTTTAAATTAAAAGGTTTGCCGTTTGTAAGGATATTTTTGGGGACCTTTTCCTTCCACTTCTTTAAGAAGGAAATCTCATCTTTTCTATCGCGAAGCTCATCTGGCAGCATTTCGGGAATTTCTTCACGAATAGGAAACCAGCGAAGGCACTTTGTGCAAATAATCATACCATCAATAATCTCTTCTTTTTCTGCAAAAACATGCAGTTCAAGAGGATAGTGCTTATCAATTGGACAGGCGAGGATATCCATCAACTTCTTCTTCATCAAAAGCCTCCCGGACATCGGAGACATTTTCGTCAAGTTCACATAAAAGACTTGCGTAGCGAACTCTTGAAATATTTGATGAAAGAACGCGCTTCATTCAAAAACAGTTTTTACCTGGAGCGCCATAGACAATGTTAGAATAAAATGCTGTTCTTATGGGACGTAGATTTCACAGACACGAGCCGTGAGATCAAGCTCAAGTTCTATGATTCTTCCAACAGAAAACTTGAGCAGTTCAGTGTTAGCGATTACAGACCCTACTTCTTAGCTGCTCATCCATTATCAAAGGAAGAGGAAGAAGCCGTGGCAAACATTCAAGGTGAAGTAGAGCTTGTCCAAAGAAAGAACTTGTTCACCAACAGAATGATGACACTTTCAAAAGTCCAAGCCTGGACACCTATGCTTCTAAAGAAAGGTCTGAAACATTTTAGATCTGCTTGGGAAAGCGAAATTCAATATGGTCGGAGCTACGTTTATGACAAGGGACTCACCTTCGGTGCGCCTTACAAACGCGAAGGTAATGACTTCACAATTGTTGACAGCAATAAGCCCCTAAAAATCAGGGAAGAATTGAGTGAGCCTTTTGCACAAGAAAGAAAAGAATCACCATTGAAATACGCTCAGATCAGAGAGTGGCTGAGCTTATGCAATTATTCAATCCCTAAGATTGACTTGGCTTTCATAAGTGGTAAAAAAGAGCAAAACGAAAATAGTGAACAGATTTATCTCGGCTTTCTGCTTGCAAGAATTGCCAACATTCCTTTTCCTGAAGCGCATAAAAGCAGAAGAGTGAGTGATTGGATAAAATCCATGATCTATACATATCTCCGCCGTAACCAGATTCTAATCCCCACATCCACAGAACTACGATTGGGAGAAAAAACCCATCGGATTCCCGGAGCTCTCACTCTTGAACCAGAAGCAGGAATATATTTCAACACAATCGTCTGTGACTTTGAGAGTCTGTATCCAAGTTGTATAGATAAATATAACCTCTCCTACGAAACGATAGACTGCCAACATAAAGAATGCACCCAAAATAAGATGCCTGACACAAAGCACCACATATGCACTAAACGGAAGGGATTCTACTCTCTCCTAATTGGTGCCTTAAAGGATCTTAGAATCCGCTGGTTCAAACCTTTATCTAGCAAGAAAAGCATTCCAGCAGAAGAAACCCGGAAAGCGAAGGCAGCATCCAAACTTCTCAAATTAATAAGCGTCTCCAGCTATGGAGTTACTGTCCGTATTCATGGCGTTGCTTGTCCCCCTCTTGCTGAATCCATAACAGCTTGTGGTCGCTGGGTCCTCCAAAAAACTTGGAAAATGGCAAAAGAAGCAGGGATGCATCCCACCTACGGAGATACGGACTCGATCTTCTTGAATAACCCAACAACTAAGCAAGTTCAAGCACTCATAAACAACGTAAAAGAAAAGCTCAAACTCGACTTAACCATAGAGCAACAATACACTCTTTGTGTATTGCCAAAAGCTAAAAAAGCATATTTTGGAATCACGAAAGACGGAATTTCTGACTTGAAAGGCTTAACTGCCATAAAATCCAATGCTCCCATGCTCATTCAAAGGGTTTTTCAAGATTGTGTCAAAGTCCTTGGGCATGTTCGGAATATGGAACAATATTTGTTAGCGAAAAAAGAAATAGAAGCTCTAGTTAATGCGGCGATAAAAAAATTGCGAAGACACGAGGTAAATTTTGAGGATTTGGTATATTCGACACGATTATATTACGACCCAAATGAGCGAGCCATTACAACCAAAATTATGCCTCAGCCTTACCAATGCGCACTTCAGCTAATCGACGCTGGCGAAAAAGTAAACCGCCGAGACATCGTTCACTTCGTAAAAGTAAAACCATTTACCTATAAAGGTCGGAGCTTCACAGTGAAGCCCTTTGGTCATGTGAAGAGCGTATCTGAAATCAACGTGGAGGATTATGTTCGCAATCTAAAAACGGCTTTGGAGCAAACTTTCAAGCCTATGGATATTCAGTTAGAAAGAATGGCGAAAATAACCGACTGGCTAGAGAGTTAGATTGGATTTTCCATTAACATTCCATTCTTTAGTGGAAAATTTTTCTCTTTTCAGCTTCCGAGCAAGCTTCAACTCATCTTCCGTTAGGTTCCCTTCAACAAGGTCTCTGCTTAGAACCTTCTCAAATCCTTCAACCACCGCCTTACAAACTTTAGCAACTGATACTTGACGACCTAACTCGCCTACAATTGATGTAATCTTTCTCTCTGCGATCTTCTCGAGATCCACTGAAGCTTTGATCCACGGAACTTTTAGAAAGGTAAACATTTTTCTTAAATCAACATCCACCAAGAACGTGCCATGCTGAAGGACTACACCTTTGCGATTTGCCTGAGAGCTCCCCGAGAGCTTTCGTCCCCCAATTGTAATATTTGGACATTGTTTGTAATTGCCCTTAGTGAAATCAGCATCTACTCCAAGAATATGAGCGGTCTCTACAATCCCCCTACAAATATAGTTGAAAATCTCTGCAACATCGTTTATTCCTAAATCTTCCTTCTTCGCTACAATAGAGTAGGTAAGTTCGTTCTCTTCATCATGATAAACCGCGCCACCACCAGATATACGTCTTACAACATCAACGCCATGACTACTGCAATTCTCCAAGTTGACCTCACTATAGATATTCTGAAAACGACCAATAGAAACTGCGGAAGGATGCCATCTATAAAGCCGTAGAGTGTTAGGCGTTTTTTCGCAAATCCTCGATTGTAGTATCGCTTCATCAATTGCCATATTTTTAAAAGCATCATACGCTTTTGGCTTGAGCAACCGCCAAGGCATCATTGCAAGTTCAAGTCGTCCATTATCAAATCGATCCTTATAAATTTGAACAAGAATTGTAGGAGAAGTTTTTTTGAATCCCAGGCAAAATCGTTTGCATCTATTATTTATTTGCTGAAGTGCTACCTTCTCTCGATATGTATGTTGGAAGAGATAGAGCGCGCTTATCAGCGAATAAAAGCAATTGCTAATCCAACTCCCATTATGACTTCGTCTACACTCGACAAAAAAACTGGAAGTAAATGTTTTCTGAAATGTGAAAACTTTCAAAAAACTGGAAGCTTCAAATTTCGGGGTGCTTATAATGCTTTATCACAATTACCTCAAGCGCAAAAGAAGAAGGGTGTAATAACTCATTCCTCTGGAAATCATGCACAAGCACTTGCTTTGGCTGCGAAGCTCCTAGAAATAGAAGCAACAATCGCCATGCCTGAGCATGCTTCACAAGTGAAAGTAACAGCTACACGAAATTATGGAGCAAAAATCATTACTTGTGGACCTCAACCAACTGATAGAGAAAGGGCAGTCATCCCCCTAATTAGGAAACATGGTTACGTACTTGTGCATCCTTCCAATGATTTGCGAATCATTGCTGGTGCTGGAACAGTTGCTTACGAAATGATAAAAAACGTAGGGGAATTAGATTATATATTCGGTCCTGTTGGTGGTGGGGGATTGATAAGCGGAACAGCAATCGCCACCAAAAGTCTTCTTCCTTCATCGAAAGTAATTGGAGTAGAACCTGAAAAAGCAAATGACGCTTATCAATCTTTTAGAGTCGGGAAAATAATCCCGGTGAAAGACCCGGATACCATAGCAGATGGATTGCGAACCTCTCTTGGAAACAATACTTTCAAGATTATCATGAAAAACGTAGATCAGATAATTACTGTTTCAGAAGAAGAAATCATCGATGCAATGCAGTTTCTTTGGGAAAGATTGAAACTAGTAGTCGAGCCCTCAGGAGCCGTCTCTTTGGCTGGAGTATTCTCAAATCAAATAAACTTGTCATCAAAAAGAGTAGGAATCATAATTAGTGGAGGAAACATCGATCTAACCGACTTCTTTGCGAGAATTCGTAAGCGAGCTGGCGTGATTGGTTAGAATCACATTGCATACCCGCAATTTTGCTGCTAGGCTGCAGTGAACTTTCTGCATATCGCAATGTGGCATTTGATATTATTGTCAGTTTCTAGTAGTTCTGCTTTCAACCCTGCAGATTTTAGATGCTTTATGAAACGGCGTTCGGAATACTTCTTCTTTAAACCTGTGACAACTATGACTCCATCAGCCTTAATTATACGTCGCATTTCAAGGAGAGTATTTAGCGGATTTGGCATATTTTGCAGGAGCGTTACTGCGAATAGTATGTCAAAACAGCTTTGCTGCAGAGGAGTCTGATCTGCATCTGCTAGAATTAGATGAATGTTAGCGCCTCGCTTCTTTCGGAGTTCTATCTTTCTCAGCATGGTCCTCGAGATATCAAGACCAACGACCTGTCTTGTACTTCTCTGAATTTTTGGGAGAAGTAATCCTGTTCCACAGCCTAAGTCAATAATGGAGCCTTGATTTTTGAGTTCTAGGTGTTTTAAAGCTGTCTCGATTTTGGCATTTTGCTCATTCAAATATCGGTCATCGTAGATATCTGCGGTATTATTGTAATGATTTCGATGTTCGCGTTTTTGTTCCCAATCCGCCATGCTCATCAGAAGTTTTATGTAAAAATGATCCTACTAAGGGTTGCTGGTGAGCTTCATGTCCATTCGAAAAAGCGTTATCACCTATGAAAATCCCGAAGTAAATGAAGAAATTGTGATGGCGATAAAGGATGGACTCCAGAAACGTAGGACTCTGCTTCTGATTGGAAACTGCTGGGTCGATTATAAAGGCAGAGCAAGTAGTCGGCTGGAGCCAGGAGAGCGTCTTCTGATCATTAAAGAGGACGGCTCTGTTCTAGTTCATAGACCAAGTGGCTACGAAGCAGTAAATTGGCAACCTCCGGGCTGCATTTTTCAAGCATCTGTTCGTGACAACTCTCTAAAGATTAAAGCCCTGCGTCGTAAACCTCGCGAATCACTAGACATATTCTTTGACCATCTCTATCTTCTTTCGATAATGAAACTAGATGACGCAGGAGAATTCTCGCTTCATGCAAGCGAAAAAGACATGCAAAAAGCAGTGCTTCTGAAACCTTCCATAATTGAGGAAGGCTTAAAGCCAATAAGTTTTGAGAAAAGAGTTGATCCAGGGTTTGTGGATATTTATGCTATAGACAAAGATGGCAAATTTGTAGTCGTGGAGATTAAGCGAAAAGTTGCTGGACGCAATGCTGTTTTGCAATTATCGAAGTATGTGAAAGCAGTGCAAGCTATTGTTAACCGTGAAGTAAGGGGGGTCCTTGCAGCACCAGCCCTCGCAAAAGGAACACATAAACTATTAGTCACACTTGGATTAACCTTCAAATCCCTAGATCCTCAAAAATGTGCCAGAATTCTGCATAAATCTCAAACAAGAAGGCTTTCGGATTTCTTTGCCACGTCTTAGTAGTCGTAATACTTATGTATCAATTTTAATGGTGTTGACTGCGAGAATTATGCTAAAGCTAACTATAAGTGAAAGTGAGTACAGAACACGGATCGATCGAGTTAAAGAAATACTTGTTAATAGAGGTCTTGATGCACTTTATCTGACAAATGGTATCAGCTTCTTCTATTTAACGGGCTTTTCATATATCGCTACTGAACGTCCTGCAGCCTTAGTTATTCCTGTTGAAGGTGAAATCACTTTTATGGGACCATTATTGGAAATCGACCATATTCCAATGAAAACTCGCCTTATTCAAAACATAAAAACTTACTTCGATTATCCGGGGAAGAAACACCCTATCGACCACTTTGCAAAAATCTTGGGAGACATGGGCTTGGCTAATAAACCAATAGGCATTGATAACCTAGCTGGCGCGGCTGGAATTTGGGGATATAGTGGGCCTGCTATTACAGAAGTGTTGCCTAAGGCCAAGTTTGTTGTGGCAAAGGACATTATCCAGAATATGCGACTAATAAAATCTGAAGGCGAAATCGCACTTATTCGTGAAAGTGCAAAGTGGGCGAACTTGGCTCACTCACTATTGCAGGAATATACCTCCCCTGGATTATGGGATTTTGATGTTGCCACCGCAGCAAGTCACGAGGCCTCACTGATCATGAAGAAAACCCTAGGTCATGACTACGAACCTCAACGCTGGGGGCGATATCCCGCAAGCGCTGGTTTCCGTGGACAAGTCGGTGAAATGGCTGCCATTCCCCACTCAATAGCTACAAGGCGACCTATGAAAGAGGGTGATGTTCTTGTAACTGGAGCAGGTGCCGATGTCGGTGGTTATAGCTGTGAACTCGAGCGAACTCTATTTTTAGGCAAACCAATGCCCAAACAACAAAGATATTTCAAAGCGATGGTGAAAGCTCAAGAAAAAGCATTTGAAGTTATCAAGCCAGGAGCGAAATGTAGTAGCGTGGACAAGGCAACGACACGGGTCTTTAAACAAACTGGATTTGGGCAGCTCATGCGACATCATACAGGTCATGGCATAGGATTAGAAGGTCATGAACCACCCTGGTTGGATGTTGGGAATGATGCCATTCTCAAACCAGGAATGGTCATAAGCTGTGAGCCCGGAATTTATGAGCAGGGCTTTGGTGGGTTTAGGCATTCTGATTCGATTCTTGTAACCCAAGATGGGGCCGAAATTATAACATATTATCCAAGAGGTCTAGACGCACTCACAATTTTGAGTAGCCAATCAATTTCGTGATTCGCGCAAACTATTTAAATCCATTTTGGTTTCCTACCTTGGGATGCTTATGACATTTTGTACTGATTGTGGTGAAAAGCTTCCAGAGAACGCCTATTTTTGTCCTAAATGTGGGCAAAGAACCCGAAGTGGAGCTGAAGCTGGAATCTCAACTCCGTGGGAGGATCTGCGCGAGACCTTTTCTAAAATGGGAGAAGAAATAGAGAACGCATTTTCAATAGCTGGCAAAGAAATGGAAAAAGCCCTTAAAATTGCACGCGATAAAATTGTGGAAGCAACCAGTAAAGAGCCCATTATCTGTCCCGATTGCGAAGAAAAGAATCCAGCCTCTACACGCTTTTGTTACAACTGTGGAAAGAAGCTAAAATAAAAACTTAGGCATACTGAGTAAGTTTTCTTTGAATTCTAGCGTTGGTTATCAGCTCGCTTTTGTTAACCCACTGATTCCTAGGTATGAGGAATTTTTCAGATAGCCTTGATAGGGCTTCTTCTAGATTGTTGAATTTCATTGGTTGTTGGCACATAGCGTTCCGTACATTTTCCCTTACTTGCCATACGCCAACAGGCATTATATAGCCAGGTCGAGCTTCACGCAACACGATTACGGTTGCTTGGCGTTGTTCTTTCATTAGAAGTTCACACACAGCTAGTCTAGCTGCATAATAGCACCCCCCGATGCCTGCATAGGTAGTTCGTCCATCGAAGTCTTCCCAGTCTCCATACATGACAATTTTTCTACCATCTGGATTCCATACTGTGCCAGGATACCACGCCTCAATAGCTTCGTAGCTCCAAGAATCAGGAATCATTAAGACTTCAAATTGATTCTCCAAATATGAAGACTCGTAAAGCCGATATTCATTGATTAACGGAAAGGTTTTAATTTGCTTCATCATGTCTTTGGAAACGATACTATCAACGGCTGTGATACTCCAACGTGTCGGAACCAATCGGCGCTGTTTTTCGATTCCGAAAGCTCCAACACTGAAGGCTTTCTGAATTTTCGTCACCATTACTCCTTTATCATATAATTCCAAAACGGCTGGAGAAGCCTTTAAATCAGTGTCATAGAAAGCCTTCTCAATGTGCTGATCCCAACGTGCAGCATTAACTCTTAGGTCTCTTATGGGGGCAGAGGGGCCAAAAGGTTGGATGTCATCATTCAAAACTATAAAACCTTTGGGCCGTTTCTTCAAAGCTAGCTCTACATCCGTGGAAGATGACGCCAAAGCTAACTCACGCGTCATATCCATTATCTTACCCGCATCTTCATAACGCTGCACATGCACTCTATGTTTTCCCCTGATAAGCATAGAGCGGAAGCCAATTATTTCGTCAATTGGTTTACCAAACCACAATTCTGGCAAGTCATACAGACTTGTATCCTCATACACTGGAGGAACCAGTGGACCCGCATAAACATATGGATAACCGATTCGCCCCACAAAAACGCTGGGCGGTGAAGCTCCGGCGATTTCTAGGCCCTTAATTGCAGGTATGGTTCGTACAAATGAGTTCAAACGCACCATTAATGAACAACGCGTCTTGCCACACAGCATTCGTGAGCCTTTGCATGCGACACATAAACCAGCGCGTTGACCAAAAGCCCACATGTCTCGGTTATCGTATAAATCCTTGGTAAGATTCTTATTATCGATTAGGTCTAATATCCAAAGGTTTTCTTTGGTTTTTGATGCGAACTTTTGTGTTTTGATGAACCGCTTTTTCAATATTTGGCACTACGTAAAAATGACAAAGGTTCCATAAAAACAAAGTTGAAATCAACGTGCTAATTCGACAGATGAAAAGGCATTAAGGATAACTTCTCCGCATTGTTCGGGGAAATGGGATGGTGTCAATTATGTTGTTCAAGCCTAGCATCCACATGAGCAATCGCTCTACACCGAGTCCGAAACCTACATGAGGAACTGTACCATATCTACGCATGTCGACATACCATTCATAATCCTCCAAACTCAAGCCTGACTCCTCAATTCTTTTAGTCAACTCCGTTCCATCATCTTCTCTTGCGCCTCCTGTTGTCAACTCTCCTATTTTGGGCACTAGCATGTCAACTGACATGGCAATTCCTGGCTTGTCCCGGTATGTTTTGCAGTAAAATGCCTTTATCTCCTTTGGATAATCATACACGAAAAATGGACCTTGAAAGTCTTCAGCTAAAGCCTTCTCTTCATCAAAACCCATATCTGTACCCCAAGTTATATCAAAACCCTTTCTCTGGAGCCTTTCAACTGCTTCTTCATACGTTATTCTGGGAAAGGGTGGTTTTATTTTTATTAACTCTCCAGGGTCAACCTTCAACTCCTCAAGTTCTTTGCTGCAACCCTCTGCTATTCTTTTGCAGACGAAGCTAACGAGTTCTTCCTCAATTTGCATAACATCGTTTAGGTCTGCGAAGGCCCACTCAGGTTCTACATGCCAATACTCTGTAAGATGGCGAATAGTTCTGCTCTTCTCTGCTCTAAAAGAGGGTGCGCAAGTGTAGACCTTCTCCAAGGAATAAATTAGAATCTCGGAATATAATTGGGCGCTTTGTGTCAGATACAGATCTCGATCAAAATATTTGGCACTAAACAGAGTAGCGCCACCTTCACATGCACTAGTTATGAACATGGGAGGCGAGATTTCTATAAATCCCCTTTCTCTGAAGAAGCTATGCATAGCCCAAAGAACCTCGCTCCTAATTCGCATGATAAGGTTCATTTTCCTACTTCGAAGCCACAAGTGTCTAACATCTCTAAGGAACTCCTCGCTAAGATCTTTGGCAATTGGGAATTTCTCAGCTAACCCGATTATAGCAATTTCATCCACAGTAATTTCGTATTCCCCTGGGGCACGCTTTTCTTTTCTCACAGTCCCACTAAGAGAAGCAGAGGATTCAATTGTAATTCTCTGCGCTTCTTTCCAAGCCTTTGAGCCTTCCTTTATGGTGGATTGGATTATTCCAGTTGCATCTCGTATAAGGAGGAAAATGGTTTTCTTGCTTTCTCGTTTCCTGTAAACCCATCCCCGCATAAACACATGTTCATCTTCATAATTGCCCGTAAGAATCTCTTTTACTGTTGTGAAGGACATAGCATTTCTCCTTCTAATTCTTCATTGCTAACCTAAATATTTACAGTTTGAACCTCTAAACAGAGTCCTTGCTGAGCGCCCCTACTGAGCGATTATTGTCCTAGTTTACGTGAAAGTCCCCAGAAGGAAAGCTAATAATCCACTGAAAAACCAAAGCAAATTACGATTCTTAATATTCCTAGCATTTTCTTTTGAAGGATTTAGTAAAAGCAGCATTGAAGCTAAACCTAACCCAATATCCGTAAGAACCACAAAAGGAAGATACCAAAAGGACGCAATACCTAAAATCCGTGGCAACGGGGTCAATGAAACAGCAGAAAGATAGAATGCTGCAGCTGCTATCGCTGCCTTTTTCTCTCCTAAAGATACAGCAATTGTTTTTATTTGATTCTCTCTGTCACCTTGAACGTCAACAATTCCCTTTGTGATTTCCCGTCCAGTATTTGAAAGAAAAACCATTGCTGCAAAGATGCTCATTGATGGAATAAGACCTTGACCGATCGCATAACTTCCATAAACAAAGGGTATTGCAATACAGATACTTACCAATAAATTTCCAGGTAACCCAGTGCTTTTACCCTTTGTTACATACAATATGACAATGATCCAAGAAACTGAAGCGATAGCTAGACATTCCCAATTAGCAATCCCCCCCGTCAAAAAGGCAGCTGATAAGCCAGCCAAAGTCAAAAGGAAAGCGATTCCTAACGCTTCTCTGGGGCTGATTAAACCACTTGGGATCGGTCGACTCGGTTCATTTAAAGAATCAATCTTTCTATCGTAATAGTCATTTATCGCCATGGCTGCAGCAGTCAGAAGAAAACCTGTGGAGAAACCTAATAATAAACTTTGGACCTGCTGTAAAAGTATGTTTTTGTTGGCGAGCGCAGCTCCTACAATTACCGCAAATCCCATCATTATACAATTAACTGGTCGGATTAATCGAACTAAAGCTCCCATTTTTTTCATGTAATCTCCAGCCCGCAATCTCCAAAGTCGCATCTAAATTGTACAATAGAGAAGGATATGCGTGCTCATTCTAATTATTTTTACGAGTCCGCATCCATTATTCAACGTGTACTCGATATAAATCGATGTCTTCTCTCATTACCCTTGTTAATTCCAAGAACTCTCTTACGGATCGCTTTACATCTTTTGATTGAGTTACATACCGACCTACAACTAGAATGTCAGCACCTTTTTCCAGAGCTTCTACTGCAACTTCAGGAACTATACCACCCGCAACAGCAACTAAGAACTTTTGACCTGCAAAAGCCTGCTTTAGCTCTTGTATGCGCTCTAAACCATGCGTCCGACCCGTTTCTGTATCGATACCACGATGTAATACGACAATGTTTGGTAATTCTTTAAGCGTCGTGAGTTTACTAACTGGATCCTCCACATTCATCATATCAACTACAGCATATATCCCCAGTTTTTTGGCTTCGTAAATGAATTTGTTTAAAGTCTCCTTTGCTGCAACTCCCGCAGCTACGACAGCATCTGCTGTTTCTTCAAAAGCCAAATCAACCTCGACTTTTCCGACATCTAATGTCTTCAAGTCCGCAATGATGAATATATCCTTGGCAATCTCTCTAAGCTCTTGAACCACCCTGACCCCATACTTTTTCAGTAGGGGAGTACCAACTTCCAGAATTATTCTGTCACTATCTGGAAGATTTTTTATTATGCTTTTAGTTCTTTCAAGGCTTGGAATATCCAAGGCAATCTGCAAGTATGGGGGTCTCCATAACCTAGGCACTTTAAAGCCCATTATGGGGTGTTTTGCCCTGTCCTTGTCGTACATAATCTTATCGAGCGGTGGATATTTATCTAAGGCCCTCCTTAGCGCCAATCTTGTCGCGCCATAATTGTAGTGATATATCTTTCTGTAATCTTTAGCATTGGGATGAATAAACGCGCTACATACAACAACCCAATCTTCCACCTTATCTTTGGGAATAACTCCATCCTCAACAGAATCTGCCACTGCTTTTGCTGCTGCTGCTTGTGCTGGACCAAATATTTTACCCACTTGTTCAAGGTTTTTCACCGTTACCTTTGGAATCAAAAGGGTGTACGGTTTTGGAGGAAGGTTCGGTCTTATAACTGCAAGAAGAGGAGTGTGCCCTGCAGATAGATTCAACATGCCAAAAGCGAAAGCATCTCCAACTGGTCCATGTTTGTCTCCAACTAATAGATCAATATGGGCCACCTCATCTCCTTCGCCAACCAAGGCTTCTCCGATAAGATATGCGGGTTGAACCATTTCCTTATCCGCACTGCTTTTAGAGGTTACTATTTCTCTATATATGTGATTGAACTTCACGTCAAAATCCTTCATCCATTCATACAAAGTATCTCGATGGATCTTTAGATGCTTAGCAGTGCCTGCTATTGTCGGTTTTTTCTGAGTTTTGCGAAGCTGCGTGATGATTGCTTCGCGTAACTGTCGGATAAACTGCTCTTTATTTGCTGGTTTTTTGCTAGTTATTGTCGACATAATCTTGCTCAAAGAAATCTACTGTCTTAGTCGTATTTAAAAATGTCGGATTTTAAATCAATTAAGCTATATATCCGACAACTTATACTGCGCTGTATGTTGCCATGCCATGATGCCCGACACCCTTTGCATACAAACATGTTACAAAGAGTACATAATAACATCGCATGCATACAATATACTGGTAGAACTCTCAAATCATAGAAGAGGAGGAAGAGAGATGATATCATTCTCTCGGTTTGAAGTACTTGATGTCGTTAATGTTTCCTTTCCTATTAGGCTGAGGCTTAAACACAGCTTCGACTTTCATCCCGATTCTAACCTGGCTGGGTCTTACCTCGCCTAATTTATGAACCAGACCACCTTCTGCACCATTAAATTTTATTAGGGCATATATTTCTGGATCTTTGAGTTCAGTGCCATTGATATCAATATGGGCTACCGTAAACGTATGAACGACACCTTGTATTCCTAGATCTACCCACTCAGCAAGTTTTGCAAAGCATTTTTCACAATAGAGTTTTGGTGGGACAAAGACGTAATTGCAATGTTTGCATTTTGCACCGAGGATGCGTCCGTTTTCTTTTATCTCAATGAAGAACTTCTCACAAGCAATGCCTAAGGTATAGATATAGTCTGTCTCCATGTGTCCCGGCCAATGAAGCATCTGTCTAGTATCTGTTATTTTTTCAATCGCCATGTTTATCACTCCATAGGTTTGAAATATTTTATATCTGTGATCGTGCCCGTTCGTTCTTCTGGAAGCTTCCAAACAGCTTTAACCTTCATACCGAATTTAATCGTCTTCCAATCGTCAATTTCACCCAACAAGTGTAATATCCCCATTCCCTTTGATGCGCCATCCAAGTCGATTACTGCAACGAGTATTGGCTCTTTGATGCGACTGGCGTCCCCTGCCACATAGGAGACCGAATACGTGTTGATGGTGCCGGTATCTTTGACGTTAGTGTATCCATCGACTGGTCTGAAGCATTCTTCACAGAAGGCTCGGGGAGGAACCATGATTCGTTGACATTTCTTACAGGAGGAACCTACAATCTTACCTTTTTTTAGTCCCTCTAAGAAGCGACTCATGGCAACACCTGCGCTCCACAAGTATTTTACATTGGGTCGATGCTTGATTGTTGGTACTCTTCCTTCTCTGATATCGCGACCTTTCAGCGATTCGCCAGGAAAATGCTTAATCTTCTCACTCATCTTTTTCAACTCCTCATTACAACAACTGAACCATATTGCATCAAGTCGCCCCAAGCCTGAGCAAGACCTGTTCTTGGATCTCCCTTTACCTGTCTTTTACCGGCTTCGCCTCTTAATTGCCAGAAGATTTCGCAGCATTTCATCAAACCTGCAGCAGCTATAGGGTTTCCAACACCCAACAATCCACCCGATGGATTAATAGGTAGATCACCATCCCTTTGAGTCACGCCTTCTGCTGTTAGTTTAGGTGCTTGTCCTTTGCGAGCGAGCATTAGACCTTCCATATGATGCAATTCCTTGTAGTCAAAGGGGTCATACACCTCGGCAACGTCAATTTCTTTTGGGGGGTTTTTAATCCCTGCCATCTTGTAAGCCATTTGTGCTGCACCTTGCACGTATTTGGGATAGTACAGATCTCGATTTGTCCAGAAAGTTGTATCGATGCACCAGCCTACACCATCTATCCAAACTGGGTTATCAGTTATTTTCTTGGCAACATCCTCAGAAGCCAAGATTAAGGCTGCACCGCCATCGCTTGTTGGGCTGATATCAAGCCTCTGAACGGGCCAACACATCACTTCTGAATTGAGAACATCTTCTATCGTTATGTTGGCTCCTAACTGGGCACAAGGATGATCTAGGGCATTGCGTTTGTTCTTTACGGAGACCCGTGCAATATCTTCTTTCTTTATTCCATGAACGTGCATGTACCTATGCATTTCGAGAGCAAATATCCAGATTAATGTCACCCCAAGAGGTCTGCTATAGATTGGATCAAAGATAGTTGTAAAGGCGTATGCAGGATGGGGATAACAAGACGACATCTTCTCCTCTGCCACCACCATGCATGTATCAAACTGACCCGAGGCAATATGCCACCACCCAGCATCGATCGCAAAAACACCAGTCCCTCCGCCTACAAATACCCTTGAGTAGGGTTTCCGCCATGCCCCCGCACCATCAGCAAGATATTCGCCTTTCATGTGAACGCCATCAAAGGCATCTGGGGCTGTCCCCATAACAACGCTTTCGATATCTTTTAACTCAAGTCCTGCTTGATCTAAAGCCATATTTGAGGCTTCCCAAGCTAGTTCTTTTCCCGTCTCTTTCAAGTTACGTCTAAACAACGTCATACCTGCGCCAATTACGGCCACTCTTTTCTTTCCAAACACTTCATTTCACCCTTTGTAATTGCTCAAAACTGCTACTGCACCCGTGGCTGTTGGAATGCCTCGCCATGATTGTGCTACCCCAATTTCTACATCGGACAATTGTCTATTTCCTGCCTGTCCTCTTAACTGAAGTACAACTTCCTGCAAACGCTGCAAACCCGCTGCTTCCAAGGGCCACCCCATTCCAAGCATTCCCCCTGAAGGGTTTATCGGAAGATAACCATCAAGCTGAGTGATGCCTTCTTCAGTTAATTTACCTGCTTCGCCAGATCTACAAAGCTTTAAAGCTTCCATGTGCTGAAGTTCCTTGTAAGAAAATAGGTCATCCACTTCTGCAAAATCAACCTCAACGCTAGGAGTCATAATTCCCGCTTTCTTGTAGGCCATTTCTGCAGCAAGGCGTGCGTAGATTGCCTTGCTCCAACATCTAGTCTCTAATGATGGAGTCTCGCTTGCCCAACCAACGCCTTTTATCCACACTGGATTTTCATTGAGTTTTGTAGCGACTTTATCAGACGCCAGTATTATTACTATGCCCCCATCTGCTGGTTTGCTGATTTCAATCTTTTTTAGAGGATAAAACTGCATGTCAGAATTCAATACATCCTCAACATCAACATTTGCACCATAAGCTGCAAAAGCGTTTGATAATGCGTTTCCTTTATTCTTGGCAACGATCATTGCACATTGGTCTCTAGTATTTCCTGTTGTGCATAGGAAGCGGTTCATTTCCATCCCTGCAACGTAAAATGGGTGTCCTCCAAGGGGTCGGTTGAGTATTGGATCCATCGCAAATGAAACAATGTCATGTAGTGTAAGTATGTCGGAAGGTTTGCCATGTGACTCCAATGCTACTGTGTTGAAGTAGCCTGTTTTTATAAGCATATACGCTGTGGCTAGTCCAATGATGCTATCCCCTGAAACTGTGAATAAGTGGCGTAGTACTGCTCCCAATTGGTCGGGGACAAATTCGTCGAAAATGCTGAAACCTTCCCAATAGTCTTCAGCAACAGAGATAAAGGCATCAATGTCTTTCCGAGGATTAATGTTTCCAGCATCCTGGTAAGCTCTTGTAGCTGCTTCGAACATCATTTCCTTGTAAGAAATCTCTGGCGTTACAGATTTGAAACCTGTACATCCAACGCCGACAATAGCAACTTCTCTCATTTTTCTACCTCTTTTAACGAAAGAAATAGTTTAGTAGTAACAAGGAATTATAAAGTCTTTGCGAAAGATATGAAAAAATATGCGTATTGAATTGGTGAGACTTAATGACTCAAATGAGCAGAGTAATTGCCTTGACTGGTTTTGAAGCCTTCGCAAATTTTAAGGTGAATCCATCATGGGAAGCAGTCAGAACCTTCGATGGCAAAAATTTTTCCTCTTGTGAAGTGAAATCCTTTAAGATTCCTCTGGTATTCGAGAAAATTAAGCCCAGTATAGCTGAAATAATAAAAACCCAAAGACCCGCAGCTGTGGTCGGACTGGGCCAGTCTTATCGTCCCTTAATATCTCTGGAGAAGATAGCCATAAATCTCGCAGATCTAACAGGATCCACTGTTCTCTATAATTGTGGAACTCGACCCAGGGATAAGATTCTGGAGCCAAACGCCCCTGCAGCATACTTTACAAGATTGCCTCTACTAGGCATTCTCACTAGACTTGGACAAATAGATATTCCTGCGGAAATTTCCTACACTGCAGGAACATTTGGTTGCAATCAATTATTCTTTCATATGATGCACGAACTGCATTGTGAAAGATCGAAGACGCTGGCTGGATTTATCCATGTTCCCTGCTTACCAGAACAAGCAGCTCAACTGCAGAGAGCTGGAAAGCCTAGAGTTCCAAGCATGAATTTAAAAATGACAATTCAAGCGCTTGATGTAGCAATCAAAGCAACCGTCGACAACCTGGAAGAAACAAATCTCTAGATGCACGCATTTTTTGAGGAGGTATCATTTATGCTGATTTTTACTTGGAATGCATAATTGCTTATTTCTGAAAACCTTTTTATACAACTTGTCCAATACCAATTTTGGAGAGAGCATTATATTTTTAAAGGAAGAGGCTGGGCGATGCCTTTCTCCTTTCTCCACATTAAGACATGCCCTAGCTTCTCTCTCCTTCTTTTTCTCCTTCTCCTTTCAATAGGGCAGCTTAATTATCCAAAACGCACACTTAAATGGATATGAAAGCATCTTCTATAATAGACCTCTATTCATTTTTGCAATACCGAACTTACATCCTGCATGCACGCTTTAATCGACTCCCCTTGTGTATTTGGGTAAGCCAATTCATTTTTTTAGCAAAAAGGAAGCTGAAATTTACGTGCGTGCATGCAATACGTCGACCGTAAAGCGAACATTCATAAAACGAGCTGACTAATAAAGAAAATCTAAGGCAAGACGTGAAAATGAGGTCTTTGACACTTGACTACTGGAGATACATTTAAAAATCTTGAAAAAGCGCTAGTGATTTCGCAGTCTGAGACACTTGAAATCAATAAACTGCTAGCACGAAATGGCTTTAGAATTGTAAGCAGAGACCCAGATTTCATATTATGTTATGGGGGCGATGGAACCATTTTATTTGCAGAAAGGAAACTCCCACAAATTCCTAAGCTTATCATTAAAAAATCAGAAATTTGCAGAAAATGTGATTACACCTTTCATGACTTAGCCAAGATCTTACGAAAAATCAGGAATCGGGAATTCATAATAAATAAAAAGATGAAACTAGAGACAATGTTTAAGCAAAAGAGGCTTGTTGGGCTAAACGAAATTCAAGTTCATACGAGGCTCCCTATACAAGCGATTAGGTTCTCGTTGGCAGTTAACGGTAGGGAATATAAAGATTTAATTGGCGATGGAGTTATCGTTGCAACGCCATTTGGATCGACAGGCTATTATCAATCAACCGGAGGAAGGAAGTTCAAAAAAGGTATAGGCGTTTCATTCAATAATTTGCACAAGAAAAAAATAAGAAGTTTCATTGCGCCAGAACAAGCTGAGATTAATATCACAGTCAATCGAGGACGGGCTTGGATATCAGCTGATAACAACGAAAACCTTCTTGAATTGAAAGACTTCGGAATCGTCGCTATTAGAAAATCCAGAAGTGTAGCAAATTTCATTAGTATTCGATAATATGAAAGCGAATGGAAAACTCGAACTCCATATCTAAACACATAATTGTCCGTCATTAATAGCAAGCTAAAGATTCAGGGCAAAGGCTGTGGTTATCTTCCGGTCAAAGGCAACTTGCACTTTTCATTCAATCATTTATGTAAAAGAGGCCTCACTATGAATTACAGAAACTTTAAATGACAATTTTGGGCAATATAACTTGTTGGGAGATTAGGAGATAGGAGAATAGCTGCGCAATTGCATAGGTGCAAATACAAGTCAGTAATAGTGATAATGCTATTTTTTGCTCTATTTTGTACGATAATCATAGCTTTTACCAATGCAACTTCCGTAAGCATATATCCCAGTGATGATTCGTGGGTCGATTTTGAGTTTCCGGATGTGAATTTTGGCTGGCAAGACATGATCCATGTGATGGCAGGGGCAACGGTTCGTCGATCTTACTTGAAGTTTGATTTGAGTATAGTGCCACCGGAGAATGTGTTAACAGCAGTGACATTGCACTTGTATTGTACAGCTGATGGCAGTCACAACTTTACCGTGAATGCCCATGAGACCGTGGACAACTGGAATGAAAGCAATATTACGTGGAATAACGCGCCTCCCGTTGGGACACTTGTCTCTAGTACGATCGTGGGAAACATCTACACTTACTATTCGTGGGATATTACAACGTATGCCCAAGCTCAATACGAGGGCGACCAAGTGTTGAGCCTCGTCTTGAAATCTCCCCTCGATGATCCCGCTGGATTACCCTATGATCCAATCTCCCATCGGGACTTTAGTAGCAAAGAGATGTCGGGGACGGAGTATGACCCTTACCTAGAAATCACCTATGAGCCTATCCAATATTATCTGTCGGTGGTTTCTCCTTATGGTGTTCCTGCTGGAGAAGGCTGGTATGAAAGTGGCAGCACAGCTTATGCCATGCTTGACACCAATGCTATCGATCACGGAAACGGCACTCGCCGAGTTTTTGTATCTTGGATCAACGATGCCTCAGGAACTGACTATGCTCAAAGCGACCCAATCATAATGGACAGCTCGAAAACAGCTATGGCAAGCTGGAAAACGGAATATTATCTGTCGGTAGTTTCTCCTTATGGTGTTCCTGCTGGAGAAGGCTGGTATGAAAGTGGCAGCACAGCTTATGCTTCGCTGGACACCAATACCATAGATCATGTTAACGGAACTCGTAGAGTATTTACTTCATGGAGTGGAGATGGTTCAGGTTCAGATTATGCTCAAAGCGACCCAATCATAATGGACAGGCCGAAAATTGTTGAAGCAAACTGGAACACGCAGCACCGCTTAACAATAGCGGTGATTCCTAATGGAGTCACCACGCCTTCAGGTGAAGGCTGGTACGATGCTGACACATATGCCTCAGTTTCCACAGATGGCTCAATTGAAATCATAACAGATTCTTCTCGTCACATGTTCATTGACTGGACAACCGCTGACATATCTGAAATAACGGATCCTCTCTCGCCTTCAACGACTGTTTTGATGGACAAAGCCAAGACTATAACTGCGAACTACAAGACACAATATTATCTAACAGTAATCTCACCATACAATTCTCCCACACCAACTAGCAACTGGTTCGACGCTGGAACTTACATCACTGCATCTGTTACCTCACCTGCCCTCGGATCTATTGGAACGCGACACTTATGCACTGGATGGATAGGGAATGGAAGCGTTCCTAGTTCTGGAACAACGATATCCATAGCTTTCACAATTGATGAGCCATCAACTATTACCTGGAATTGGGAAAACCAATATTACTTAACAGTAAACTCCAACCCTTTGGGTCTGGGACCTATACCCGGCGAAGGGTGGTATGACGAGTCTGAGAGCGTAAATCTCGATGCACCCTATTTCTTTGGATTCGAGTTTCTTCATTGGGATTTGGATGGCGTTTCACAAGGAGATGAAATCAAGCAAATTATAGTCGATATGGACAAGCCTTATACTGCTACTGCTAACTATGCAAGGCGTCCGTCTATTGTCGGAGGGTCATCGACCTCTATAAAATCTCCCTCTCTCCCAACATGGATAAGCTTGAACATAACTCTAATCGCTGCAATACTAACAGCAGCATTTTGGAGGAAAGGGCGGAAAGATAACTACTAGACATGTGAATGGAATTTATGGCGTTTTACTTCCGCTTCTTTTGAACGCCTATTGCCCTTAATGAATCCGTTAGCTTTCTTGGTAGTTCAGTCTTTTCGTGTAGTCTGTCATCATACGCAACAATTGTCACCTCTGCCTTGGCTGCTAGAATTCGCTTTCCTTCCTTTCTATTCTTTTTAAAGAAGCTATGTTGCAGCGTGAGCGATGTTGTTCCAACTCTTTTGATCTCTGTCTTTAGATCTATTAGGTTTTCTGGAGAGACAGGAGAGACGTATTCGAAGTGAGCTGCCCTTCTAGGAAAGGATATTCTATGGATTTTTTGGAAGTACATAGATGGAAACCCTAGATTCTCCATTAGACCAGCTTCTCCTTGTTCGCAATACCGACAGTACACTCTCCAATTTAGTCTGCCAAAAGCGTCAGTATCCTCGGGGAGTACTCTTATATTCTTCTCTTCGTATGCCATGATGTCAAGATAGATGAGTCTCTCCTAAAAACCATCTGTTTGTTAATCGACTTGACAAGACAATCAAATCAATGCATACATTTTTCCCTTTTCAATTCTTGCATATCATGAAAACATCTGTAGAAAATATGGAATCAGAAAAATTATGAGAAAGAGATAGATGAGAAATAACCCTATTGTAATAAGCAAATTCTTGACCCAGTCTTTGCTCCATGCTATTCCCAAAACCACTCCAATTAAGAATCCAATCACATGTGAAAGGTATGCAACATTTCCCTGCGTACCAAAGTAAACAGCAAATAAATTGTAAATGAAATAGATGATTGCTACAAGTCCTTGAGGCATTAGAAAGAGAAACGAGAACTTCATTGGTTTAGTAAGCATGACAATGGCGGTTAAAGTAAAGATGGATGCAGAGGCACCAATCAAGAAAGTTGCTGGGTCATAGAAGAAAGTTCCTGCAATGAAGGTTACAATTCCCCCTCCTAAGAAAGCCAAATAAGTTTTCTGGGCCTTCAGTTCATTTTCCAAGGTATTTCCAAATACGAAAAGAAACACCATATTTCCGACCAAATGGGTGGGGTCGGCGTGAAGAAACAAGGCTGAAATCAAAGTCCACACTCTACCCTTCAGTAGGTTCTCCCCGCTGAATGCCAAATATTCGGTGATCAACTCAGTGCTTTCAGTATACCAATAAAGTAGAGAAGCTACAATGCAAATGACTATTACCAGATTAATCCTGTTCAAATGCATTGAATCTCTGAATAGCAATTATCAATATATTAAAACTATCGTTGAAGGTAGAGATAGCCCATGATTAAACGCTGCTGAGGTCTTTAGGGTAGAATATTGATTTCTGCTTCACAAAAGATTTTACTTCTCTGGCTCTTCCTGTTTCATGGATGATGAGTTTTGTCAATTCAAAGACGTTTAATTGTTCTCATGTTCTTTCCGATCATGGTATTGTTATGGTTTTTAGGGTGGAGTCTTTATTGGATCGGAGATGACAACCGATCTCGAAGAACCACGCAAAGTATCGATGATGGTATTTCTCTAGTAACTGGTCTATACGAGGAAGCTGTCATTGTTTCTCAGAATTAAGACAAGTTGAACGAGACCAACGCAAGCGTGTGAGAACTGCATAAACGCTGAAAGAAGCTTATAAGCTTTCTGAAGCAAGGTTTTAATATTTCACGATTATCAAAGCTAGTTCAGCGTTCACAACATCGCGTATATTTCGATGTGAACAAAATGCTGTTTATATATTCCTTCGGACTATACTATGCCTCTTCAATTCACATTTGATCACTTATTTGGAGGCAAAAACTTGTCTGGAAATGCACTAGTTTCTATCGTATCTGCCGGAATGTCGAAGTTTGGGAGACGAGAAGGACTTTATGGTCGAGAGCTTTTTGTGGAAGCAGCAAGCGAAGCTTTTGAAAGATGCCCTAACCTTGACCCCCAAAAAGACATCAAAGCAGCCTTCATTGGCATGATGGGAGAATCCTTTGAACATCAAGGACATACAGGGCCAACTATTCTAGATTGGATAGGTTTGCTGCCAACTCAAGCATTTAGAACTGAAGGGGCATGTGGGTCTTCAGCAACTGCTATTCGTTGTGGAATTTTTGCAGTTCTATCTAACCTAGCAGATGTTGTATTGGTCGGTGGCGTAGAGAAAATGACTCATAGAGCTACAGCTGATGTTACTGAATACCTAGCTATGGCGTGTGACTTCCCCTTCGAGCAATGGAATGGATTGACTTTTCCCGGGCTTTTCGCAATGGTTGCGACTGCTCACATGCATAAATATGGTACAACCGAAGAACAGCTAGCCTCAGTAGCAGTAAAGAATCACCATCACGGTTGTATGAACCCTAAAGCACATATGCAGAAGGAAATTACATTGGAAAAAGCGCTGTCATCGCGAGTTGTTGCCTGGCCTCTTAAGCTTTACGATTGCTCGCTAATAACTGATGGAGCCAGCTGCTTGATCCTTACGAAACCTGAACTTGCCAGGAAATTCACAGATACTCCCGTTCACATTATTGGTTCAGGTCAAGCAAGTGATACCATTGGATTGTATGAAAGGAGGGAACTAACCTCTCTCAAAGTCGGGAAACTTGCAGCGAAAGAAGCGTACAGAATGGCAGGGCTTGACAGCCTGGATATTGATGTTGCAGAAGTACACGATTGCTTCACTATTGCAGAAATTGTTGCCTATGAAGATTTGGGCTTTTGCAAGCAAGGTGAAGGTGGACGCTTCGTGGAAGAAGGACAAAGCCAAATCGGTGGTAAGGTGGCTGTTTGTACAAGCGGAGGATTGAAATCCAAAGGCCATCCCGTAGGCGCGACTGGGGCAGCTCAAGCGTATGAAATCTTCCTTCAACTAACTGAACAAGCAGGAAAAAGACAGGTTAAAGGCGCGGAGGTAGGCTTAACTCACAACGTGGGTGGCTTAGGAGCAACAGGTGTGGTAAATGTTTATAGTAGAGGATGAAAATGGCAGAAACATCCATCCCCTTTACAATTGAAGGATTCTACAAATTCATTCAAAACGGACAGCTTATGGGAGCTGTATGCAATAAATGCGGAAAGCTTTCATTACCTCCCAAGCCGATTTGCACCAAGTGTCTTTCTAGAGACTTGAAATGGAAAGAACTTCCACAACAAGGAAAACTCCTGACTTATACAATAATCCACATCTCGCCAAAACAATTTCAGTCCATGACACCCTATGTTGTTGGAATTGTCCAATTGGGTGATGGTGCCCAACTGCCAGGGATGATAAGAGATATTGACTTGGACAATGTTAAAATCGGGATGAATTTAACAATGGAATTCGAAAAAGAAATAATATCCAAGGATTGGCCCCAATGGCCAAGATACTATTTCAAACCAATATGATCCCCCTAACACTTGTTTTCCATTGATAAAAAAATGGTGACTTTGATGACATACGAGAATATAATCAAGCGACGAACCATCAGAAAGTTCAAGCAAACAATTGTGCCTGAAGCCCTTCTAATTAAATGTGTTGATGCAGCGAGACTTTCACCTTCCGCTATGAATCGACAGCCACTAGAATATTTAATAGTAAATGAGGTTGGTTTGCTTGAAGAGGTTTTTAGTACGACAAATTGGGCAGGGCTCTTGCCTGAATATTTTCCTACGAAAAAAGAAATGCCAAGAGCATACATTATAATTCTTTTAAATAAAAAAATTAGCCAGAGCTGCGGACATGACTGTGGAATTGCAGCAATGGCTATTTCAATGGTCGCCCATGATGAGGGTTTGGGGTCATGTATTTTGGGCGCTATTAACAGATCTGCACTAAGGAAAATTCTAAGAATTTCAGGGCAATATGACATAATGCTTGCAGTTGCTTTGGGCTATCCAGCAGAAGAGCCGATGACTGATGAAGTCCAGAATGGTAATACTGAGTATTGGCTTGACAAAGAAGGCACACTCCATGTTCCAAAGAGAAAACTCGACCATATAATTGGGTGGAACAAAATAGGCCACTGAAAATTTGCACATTTGTACAAGCCAAGTAATTATTGAAAGAATATTTTAAATCTGAATCTACTATTCATAACTCTTTTCAATATTTAGAAAGCTTTTCGTTAATAGTCTAGGTATGGAAAATGTCTATACAAACATATTTATCGAAAAAAGTATCTATAGCGATTTTCATTGCACTTAATATCAGCATAGCTATTCTCGCAAGTTCACTGGTTATTTCTGTTAAGGCAATTCCTCTAACTATCACAGTTTCACCAACCAATGGGCCAGTTGGCACGCTAACAACTGTAACTGGAACCAACGCTACCCCTTTTGGCGAGATTAGAATATACTTATCCATGTTGGTCCTTGGATTTTTCGCAGCCACAACAACTGCAAACTCCACTGGCGGATTCTCTGCAAGCTTTTCAATCCCCACTCTACCTGCTGGCGACTATTTTGTAATGGCCCTTGATGTTACAACGGGTGATACTGGTTTAGCTTCGTTTATAGTCGAACCACAGATTACCCTAATTATGATAGAAGGATCAAGTGGCGAGAAAATAGACATAGAAGGCCATGGATTTGATAGTTCTACCTCCTTGAAATTAGCATTTGATGGAGACGATGTGACACCCACGCCCCAACCGTTTACTGGAAATCTCGGCTCCTTTAAAACCAACTTTGTAGTCCCTGACAAGCCAAGAGGAACCTATTTAGTCGAGGTTAATGACGGCTCAAACACAGTTTCAGCACGATTCGAAGTAATTCCCAAGATAACATTAAACCCAACGAGTGGGAGTACAGCTACGATCGTTATGGTGACTGGAACAGGGTTTGCCCCCTCTGTTTCCATGTCAATTGAAATCAACGCTATCAACGTAACAATGTATCCCTCATTCCCAACGACTCCAGACGGTTCATTCACACAATTTTTCCTTGTTCCTGAAATCCCAGATGGAACCCATGTAGTCACAGCAACAGATGAAATTGGTAATTCAGCACTCGCACCCTTCGCCCTCCCCTCTCCTTCTATGTCTTTAACCCCAAATGTAACGTCGGGTCCTTGCATGGTCACTGCAAATGGAGTGGGCTTTCCACCCAGCACTCCCATAGCGTTATACATAGAGGGCAATTCCGCGATAGATTTCATAGATCTGATGACTGACAGTCAAGAAATATATACAGACGAATTCGGATCATACGAGTTTTCCTTTATTGCTCCACTTGCGAAACCTGGATTATACCACGTTATAGCTCATTCCATTACTGGAGGACCTGGCTTTATTGGTGAACAAATAGCATCAGCTTGGCTTGAAATTACCGAAGATGCGCTTCTGATCGAGATCAATAACATGATAGCCACAATCCTAATCCCTGATCTTGGATCGATAAAGACCGATTTGTCAGGGCTTGACGCCAAATTAATTGAAATCGAAGGAAATATAGCAACAATGAATTCAACCATTGGACTAATCCAAGCGGATTTGACAGACCTAAACCTCAATGTTACTTCAATCAACGGAAACCTCGTGACAATTCAGACGGTTATGGGAACCATCGAGGGAGAAATTGCGTCAATCGAAGGAGACACCGTGACCATAATGACCGACATTGGAGCAATCGAGACTGACATATCACGGCTCCAGGATGGGCAAGCTGGATTCACCATACCTCTCTATGGCACCCTGATCTTGGGGGCTATATCAGCCATTGCAGCAGTTGTGCTCTTAGCCATGCATATCCAAGTGATGCGAAAGACAAAGAAAGCATGACTTTCACCACCCTTCATCTTTTTATCATATCTTCGTCACATAGGAAACCTCTTTTAGAGTAAAAACCCTCAGAATAAATTATGCTTAGAGACTTCAATCTTCTCGTAACTACAACTCGGGGAAACGAAGTCGATGCTTGCTCAGAGATTTGGTACCTATTAAATGAAATTGGAGACAATACCGCAAAAGTCGACAAAACAGGTGTTTCAGGATTGATATCAGCGAAAACAATTTTTGGTCCATTAAAGACGATCAGAAAGCTTCGTGACATGCTTAGAAAGCGGCCTTACGAGTTTCGTTTCAGCCTACGCATAATTCCTATACAACAGGTCACACAAACCAGCTTGACGGATATCAAAAGTGTCATTGCAAAACTTGCTTCCGAAATTGACGAAAAGGAGACTTTTCGCATAACTGTTGAGAAACGCTTTTCCCAAATACCCAGCAAGGATATAATCGAAGCTTCTGCAGAAAGCATTGAACGAAAAGTGAATCTAACTAAACCAGACAAGATCGTGCTAATCGAGGTCATAGGTGGATTTACAGGAATTTCCGTCATTCAACCATCTGATATTATCTCCGTAATGAAAGAAAAATTCGAATCTGGCTCCAATACGCATGCGCCTGACTACCGCTGAGTAACCAGAAGAGCAATGTGTTCAATCACCAAGTCACAAATTGCCTGTTTCTCTCCATTCTCCTCTAATTTGGATCTCAACTCCCCGTTCGATATCCTAAAAAGCCTTTTAATTTGATCCATTTTTTCATCTGACAATTCAAGGACCCCATCTTCTCGTATTCCAGGAATCAGCTTTGAAATATTTGTCAACGCTGTATTCGCGATTCTCTCGTCATCTGTTATTGCCAATACGGCAATTTCTGAAGTATCCGGCTTGATTCCAATGAGATTCACAGCGTTCTTAATCTGTCTTTGAGCAGAGGCATAGAGGAGACATTCAATAGAGAGCTTTTTTGAAATATTTGTCCCATTTTTGAAAGCTTTCAAAGCATTTACGGCAGTAAAAAAAAGATGTTGCCATCCCGCTATAAGCTGGGCATCAAAGAACTGAATACCCCCACTTCGGAATCCTTTTTGGGAAATGGTCAAAATTTGTTCAATATCAACTAGGCGTACATCTCTGAAACCTGCAATCGCCACATATTTTCCATATTCTTCAACTTGTCTTATCATTCAAATCTCCTTGGAAAAACGATTGATCAATTCTCGATGGAAGCCATACTTCATCAGTACCTGCTTTGCGTCTTCAGTCGATTTTCCCTTTCTCTGATACTGTTTAACAACTTTCCTCAAGGCTTCCTTTCTCTCCCATGGAAAAATTATCCAACTACGAGTCATTTTTTCGTAGTAGTCTGGTTTTGTTATACTCCAAGGTTTCATGTAGAGTGTTGCAATCTTAAGAATTTTAGGATCTCTTCTAATAAGATGAGTCCTAACTAATTGAAGGCTTTTACCTGTATCAGAAACGTCATCTACAGCCAAGACTTTCTTACCCTTTACATTAGCTGACACAGACTGGGTTATTATGGGGTACTTCTTTCTTTCTGATACTCCTAAATAGAATTCTGCTTTAATGTTGGCGATTTCTGGATTTTCAAGTAAATCGGACAAGATTCTCGCAGGAGTCCAGCCGCCTCTTGAGACTCCAACTATGATATCAGGACTGTATTTATCCCCCTTTATCCTGTCCCCCAAATCTAAAAGCATCGCGTAGATTTCTTCCCAAGTAGGAATTTCAAACTTCTCACTTTGTTCCATCTTCTCATCTCTCTTCCATGCTGGAAAATCGGGACAAATGTTTCGATTTATATATTTGCCGTTCTGACATTTCTTACATATAAATGAGATTTAATAATCTTAGTTGCAGAAATGTCAATAGCAGTACTGCTCTAAAAGGAAAGATCCTTGTTGAGAAATATAATTGAAGCTGTGCCTAATTTTAGCACTTCTAATCCCACGGTTGTAAAAGCTATTCTGAACGAGCTAAAGAAAATTGCAAATGTGTATCTACTCGACTATACCTATGACGATTATTATAATCGACTTGTGGTTTCATTCGTAGGGAATGAAAACTCGATTTTACAGGCTTCTTTGAAAATGGCTGCTAAAGGGATTGAGCTCATAGACATGAACCAACATAAAGGACAGCATCCACGCATTGGTGCAGTTGACGTTTTTCCCTTCATACCGCTTCGACACATTTCAATCGAAACGTGTGTTAGAATTGCCAAGAAATTTGGCAAATCTTTGGCAGAAAAGCATCAAGTTCCTGTTTATCTCTACGGAATGGCTGCGGAACCAGAAAGAAGCGACCTAGATTGGATCAGAAAGGGAGAGTACGAAGCCTTATTTGAAATGATCCGAAAACCTGAACGCAAACCTGATTATGGTCCTGCAGTGCCTCATCCCACAGCAGGTGCAACCATCACAGGTGCTCGGAAGGTGATGGCAGGTTTCAATGTGAATTTAAATACTTCAGATTTAAAAGTCGCCAAAAAAATCGCGAGAACCTTACATGCAAAGAAAGGAGGCTTTGCGACAGTTAAGGCTATGGCTGCTAGTGTTCCCAAAAAAAAGATTACTCAGATTGGCATGAGCATCACCAACTTCGACCAAACACCTTTGTACCGAGTCTTTGAAGTTCTAAAGCTGGAGGCAGCAAGGCATAATGTATCCATTATGAGCTCAGAGTTTTGCGGCATGACCCCAATAAAATCTCTGATAGATATCGCAGCTTATTATCTAAAGATTGACAATTTATCAGAGGATAGGGTTCTCGAGATCGCCATACAAAAGGCAATGGAAAAGGATTTACAGCATGATCAAAGAAAAAGCAGACTTGGTAATTGAAAAAGCCAACGAACTCATAACGTTGTGTCACACAAATGCGACTCCCATCAAAAAAGAAAGAATGCAGAACCTAGGTATAATAAAAAGCGGATCAATAGCCATTCGCAACGGAAAAATAATATCAGTGGGCAATGCGCGCACAATTAAGCATAAGTTCAAACCTAAAAGAATTATTGATGCTTCCGGAAAAACCGTTATGCCTGGGTTTGTTGATTCCCATACCCACTTGATTTTTG
The DNA here is from genome assembly GCA_020354575.1 of Candidatus Bathyarchaeota archaeon. Lineage (GTDB taxonomy): Archaea > Thermoproteota > Bathyarchaeia > Bathyarchaeales > SOJC01. The sequence goes on from CP070649.1 coordinate 784,651, forward strand.
CAGGTTCTCGGGAAGAAGAATTTAAAAAGCAGCTGCAAGGTGCAAGCTACCTAGAAATTCTGGAGAAAGGTGGAGGAATTCTAAGTACCGTAAGAGAAACAAGAAAGGCTTCTAAAGCAGAACTTGTTAGCTCTGGAAGGAAAACACTTGATGTTATGCTAAAACATGGCACAACTACTGTGGAGGCCAAAAGTGGCTATGGACTTACGACGAAAGATGAGATCAAATGCTTACAAACCATGAAAGAATTAAGCATAGCCCATCCCATTGATATTGTGCCTACTTTTCTCGGGGCGCACGCTCTTCCAATCGAGTATGCCGGCAAATCAGATGAGTATGTATCATTAGTGACTGATGAAATGATTCCCGCAATCACTGAGAGAAGACTTGCTGAATTCTGCGATGTTTTCTGCGAGAAAGGCGCCTTTGATTTCATGCAATCCAAGAAAATCTTGCTGAAAGGCAAAAAATGCGGTCTGAAGCTGAAAATCCATGCAGACGAGCTGACAAATCAGAATGGAGCTGAATTAGCAGCAGAAGTTGGGTGCGTATCAGCTGAACATTTGTTATTTTCTTCTGAAACTGGATTGAAGGCGATGGCAAAGAAGGGAGTAATTGCGATTTTACTCCCAGCAGCTTCATTTTCATTATCAACTAAGAGATTTGCAAATGCCAAAGAGATTTTAGAATTGGGAGTTCCCATGGCCTTAGGCACTGATTTTAATCCGATTTGTTGGACAGAAAACATGCAAGAAATAATTACCCTTGCCTGTAGACTGATGCATATCGCTCCCGCTGAAGCAATCGTTGCATCCACCATAAATGCAGCATATGCAATAGACCGCGGGCAAGAGGTTGGCAGTCTGGAGAAAGGAAAAAAAGCGGATATAATAGTGCTCGATATTCCCAATCATGAGCATTTAGGTTATAGATTCGGAGTGAATCTTGTGGATAAAGTTGTCAAAGGAGGATGTGTAGTAGTAGACTAAGGGAGAAGTGAATATGTCAGAGAGAATATTGAGATCCATTACTGGAAAGGAACTTCACTGCAAGAATTGGCAAATCGAAGGTATTTACCGTATGCTTCATCACGTTCTTGATCCAGAAGTGGCCAAAGATCCCGACCATCTAATTGTTTATGGGGGAACTGGAAAAGCTGCCAGAAATTGGAGTTGTTTTGAACAGATTGTCCAGACCCTAGAGCAACTGGAACCAGACGAAACTATGCTCATCCAAAGCGGTAAACCAGTAGCAGTTTTTAAAACACACAAGTGGGCGCCAAGAACATTGATCGTCAACTCCATGCTAGTTCCGAAATGGGCTACTTGGAGTCATTTTTACGAATTAGAGCAAAAGGGTTTGATAATGTTTGGTCAAATGACTGCAGGCTCTTGGGCCTATATTGGCACTCAAGGAATTTTACAGGGTACCTATGAAACCTTGGCAGCAGTTGCTCGAGAGCATTTTGATGGAAGTTTGCGAGGCAAGCTTGTCTTGACAGCAGGGCTGGGTGAGATGGGTGGTGCTCAACCACTAGCAGTGACCATGAATGAAGGTGTGGCGTTGGTGGTCGAGATTGATAAGAGAGCCATTGAAAGACGCATTGAACACAAATACCTGCAAACTTGGACTGACAACCTTGATGATGCAGTTGGCTTGGTTATCGAAGCCAAACAAGACGGAGAACCACGGAGTATTGGTCTTCTTGGAAATTCTGCAGAAGTGCATCACGAACTGGTTGCAAGAAACATCATTCCAGACGTTTTGACAGATCAAACATCAGCTCATGATCCACTCAATGGTTATTATCCCCATGGACTTTCCAAGGAAGAAGCTGACGAGTTGAGGAAAGAGGAGCCAACATCCTATATTAAGAAAGCTTGTGAAAGCATGAAATTTCAAGTCAAAGCTATGGTTGAAATGATGCGGAAAGGTGCAGTAACTTTTGAATATGGCAACAATCTAAGACAACAGGCTTATGATGCTGGTTGTCTTGACGCTTTTAGTTTTCCAGGCTTTGTACAACGTTATATTCGACCCAACTTCTGTGAAGGACGGGGACCTTTCCGTTGGACCTCGCTTATCGGCATCTCCGAAGACATCTATAAACTCGACGATCTAATTCTCACGGAATTCGCTCATAATAAAGAGCTATGCCGTTGGATCCGAAAGGCAAAAGAAGAAGTGACCTTCCAAGGATTACCTGCTCGTGTTTGCTGGTTAGGATTTGGAGAGAGAGCTCGATTTGGCAAGCTTGTGAATGAAATGGTACATAAAGGCGAACTTTCTGGACCTATATGGATAGGACGCGACCATCTAGATTGCGGAAGTGTCGCTTCACCAAACCGCGAAACAGAAGGCATGATGGATGGCAGTGATGCCATTGCAGACTGGCCTATCTTAAACGCCCTACTAAATGCTGTGGGAGGAGCAACTTGGGTTTCAGTTCATCATGGCGGTGGCGTGGGCATAGGTTATAGTATTCATGCAGGTATGTGTCTTGTAGCAGATGGCACACGAGAATCCGAAAAGCGATTGGTAACAGTTCTGACAACCGATCCCGGAATAGGAATTGTTAGACACGCCGATGCAGGTTATCAGAAAGCTCAAAAAATGGCAAAAGCGAACGCAATCAAGATGCCCATGCTAAATAGAAAAGCAAATGATTGAAATCTGTCTATGTATCTACCTGACAACTGGGGAAGATTATGGAAAAAGTAGTTATTGACGGTGACGCGTTGAATATTGATGACGTAGTTTCTGTTGCTCGATTTGATGCAAGAGTAGTGATTTCCAAGAAGGCGAAAAATAAAGTCAGAAAGGCACGAGATACTTTGGATCACCTCTTGAAAGAAAAAAAACCTATTTACGGAGTGACAACGGGTTTCGGAGCATTAGGAAACGTGCCAATCGCACCCAAAGACTTCAAAAAGCTTCAGGTAAACCTCATCCGAAGTCATTCTTCAGGTGTTGGAAAACCTTTAAGCAGGGACATAATTCGGGCATTAATGCTTTTGCGTGCAAACACGTTAGCAAAGGGCTATTCAGGAGTGCGTCTGACAACTTTAGAGACGCTTGTGAAGATGATCAACAAAAGGGTGCATCCAATTGTTCCGGAGAAAGGTTCTGTGGGCGCCAGCGGCGATTTGACCCCTCTCTCCCATATGGTTTTAGTGATGATTGGAGAAGGTGAAGCAGAATTTCAGGGTATTACCATGAGCGGAAAAGAAGCTATGGAAAAATCGAACATTTCTCCGGTAGTTCTTGACGTTAAAGAAGGCGTTGCTTTGAATAATGGTACGCAGATGATGACTGCCATTGCTGCCTTGCTGGTTTATGATGCCGAGAATTTAGTAAAAACGGCGGAGGTCGCAGCCTCGCTGAGCCTTGAAGCCTTATGTGGAATAACGGAGGCTTTCGACGACCGAATTCACCGTGTCAAACCTCACAGAGGGCAAATGGAAAGCGCTAGAAATGTTCTCACCCTTTTATCTGGTAGCAAACTAGTGAAGGCAAATGTCAAAATAGGCAAAGGAAACAAGTATCCACAAGATCCCTATTCTCTGCGATGCATCCCACAAGTCTTAGGTTCGGTCCGTGATATTGCAAAATATGTGAAGAGCATAGTGAATATCGAGATTAACTCTGCTACCGACAATCCTCTCGTTTTTGCTGAAGATGGGGTATGTCTTTCAGGAGGCAACTTTCATGGACAATATATTTCAGCTGCTATGGATTATCTTGCAATTGCATTAGCCACAATAGGAAACCTTTCTGAACGACGAATTGCCAGGTTGATTGATGAGAGCTTGAGCCAAGGGCTTCCTCCATTTCTCATTTCGAAGAAAGCCAAGAGTGGTGTGCAAAGTGGCTTCATGACACTTCAATACACAGCTGCCGCGTTGGCTTCAGAAAACAAATCCTTGTCTCACCCAGCGAGTGTTGATTCGATTCCCACATCAGCGAATTTTGAGGATTTTGTGAGTATGGGACCTTTTGCAGCGACAAAAGCTCTTGAAATTCTCAGTAACGTCCAATATATCGTTGCAATTGAACTACTATCAGCAGCACAAGGCGTCGAATTTCGAGGAGTGCAGAGTCTCGGCAAAGGTACAAGGCAAGCCTACGATATTATAAGGAGTAAAATCTCTACCTTGAAAGAGGATAGAGCAGTTTCTAGAGACATTGAGATAATGAAGGGAATGATTGGAAATTGTGAGCTTGGTGATGTGGGCGTAAATAAAGGTGGCCTTCTATCATAATTCCATTTTAGTTAGATTTCTTCAGGATCCTTAATCTTTTTACGATGTTTGGATGCGTTGAGAATAACTCTAGAAACTTGTCTACACCCGTAACATTTCTCTGAAGAAGCTCATCGACTAGTCTACTATCACTCACTCCAAAATTCGCTATCGCTTTGGCATCTGCCAGTGCTCTATCAGGATCGGATATGAATAGAGCCTTAAACGAGTTAAGATGACCCGCCTTTGGTTTCTTTTTCTTTATTCGTTCGCTTTCGTTGACAATTTTCGCCAGTCCTTCTGAGAGTTTTCTGGAGCCATCTTCTACAATGGAAGTGCTATGATCATCCGCATAATACTCTCGCAAGCGACTCAAGTACAGTGTGAACAGGGTTAATACCCAATATAGGAAGATGCTGACTAATCCAATGGCGATTGCAGCTCCACCGCTATTGTCTCGACTTCTTCCACTCCCAAACATTGATGAAAGCATAAAGGAATAGCCAACGTAGTAAAAGATCGCAGGCAATATGGACACAAACATCATAACTTGTACATCACGATGTTTTAGATGACCTAATTCGTGACCGATGACAGCTTCAACTTCTTCATCCTCGAGTGTTTTCATAAGTCCTTCAGTTACAGCAATTCGGGTCCCTGCAATTGGAGAACCATAGGCAAAAGCGTTTGGAATTGGAATGCGCGCCATCATTAGCTTTGGTTTCTTAATGCCACTTTTCTGGCTTAATTGGTCTACAACAGCATGTAATTTTGGATTGTCTGATCGTGATATCTTACGTACTCTATAAATGGCATCAATTAGATATGGAGCAATCAGCCATTGCAGAATGTTGAAGCCAATTATGAATACAATGAGCCAGGTAAAGCTGAAGGTTCCTGTCAGATGCAATATGATTGTGAAAAATAGAGTGGAAAGGCCTATAATGATAGCTAATGTCCCAACCATGGACGCTCGGAGCCTTAATAGGGAACTCACGTTTGTATCCCAGAGAATTCCAGTCCTGTGACCTCTTATATTCTTTACTATTTTATCTAATACTAACTGGTATTTGAGTTCGGAAATTGTGAATTCATACTCTCAATTTGCGAGTTTCCTTACTCTATAGAGATTACCAATTTTTGATGTATGAAATTTGGCATCAAAGATTTCTTTGGCAAGCCAAATATTGGTTTCTGTGTGATCAGTCATTAGGCGTGTAAAGAAGACTGATTCGCCTTTTGCCAGGGCCATGTATGGTACAACCATATCTGCAAGGTACATGTCAACGGTAGCGTTTGCTTCTATTTCCTGCAATAACTTCTTCGCAGCCTCTCTGCCTACAATCTCGCTAGGTTTTCCTAATTCACCTATACCATCGCTGCCCAAAATAATGTCAGTACTAGTCTGTGCCCAGAGTGTAATAGAGCTTCCTCTCTGGGATTTTGTCGAGAAATCATTGAGAACTTCTATATTGGCTTCGACTCCTTGTTTTTTCATGAAATAATTGGCTGCCTTTGCTTGACGTTCAGCCACCTTTCGTTCAGCTAAAAAAGTGCACACTGAGATGCCTCTCACGGACTCCAGCTGTTCGAATCTTTCAAGGCGGAGGGGTACAAGATTCTGATTAGGTTGAACCCGCACAGAGACCTTGCCCATCCCTTTTGGATAGTAGCCATATTTGTGAACCTCCAAAGAGACGTCGAGCCCCATCTTTTTCAGAGTTGCAAGAAATATCTGGCTTAAATAATTTATTGTAGGTGAGTGAGAAACATCTGTGCCCCCTTTGGATATTTGTAGAGACACGGGGCTCTTAGCGAAGGCACAAAGGGGAAGAACCGTAATGATTAGCATTGGAATGCTCCCAGCTGTACCAATTTCCGCTTTTATTTTTCCACCAACAATTTCATTTGGGTAGAACCAAAGTTCTTTTGAACCAAGTTTAGCTCCTTTTATAGTGGCATTGCAGAGCTTTGCAGCAGTCAGTACTGCCTCCAAATGTTGGGGTTTTAGACCTGGTTGTGGACGTTTTTGGCGGATGTTGTAGATATGCAAAGGCTCGTTTAGAATTCCAGCCATGGCAATTGCTATGCGAAGTATGGTGCCACTACCGCTTTTCCGACTCCCGTCGATTCTTAACAATTTTTCCACCTTAGAAGCTATCTACATTGTGGCAAGTCGCAGGGATAAAATAAATGAGGAACTAAGCTAGATAAGTAAATAGGGAGAAAGCGGGATTTGAACGAAGTAAAACCAAGCACTGAAGAAACACTACACAGATTGAATGAAGTTCTTGATGTTTTGAAGAGAATCTCAGAAGATTTACAGGATATCTCAGAATCACTTAAATCAGCAGAACCCTCTAAGCCCCCGGCAATTATGCCTGCAACCACGCCAACAGTGCCAACTCCCGAATCTGTAGGGAAGGAGATCGAAGATATTCGGATGATGTTCACAAAAGAACTAGAGGAAATGCTCATTTTTGAAGATAAGGGGAATTTCATACAGATAACACCTCGCCAATATCTGGGCTCTGAGAACTTCGCAAAGATTGCATCCGTAATTCGAGAGGCTGGTGGTGAATACATTAGTGCTGGAAGGAACTCTCACTTCCGAGTTCCTAAATAACTACCAATTTATTCGAAAATCGGTGAATTCACCGATGTAAGGTTTAAATGTAGTTTTAGTTTTCGTTACCCTAGCCCCTCGTGGACCTCTTTTGCAAAATTCTACCAATCTTTCAATGTCCTCCCTTTCCCCTTCAGCCATAACTTCAACGCTTCCATCTGCCAGATTCCTCACCCAGCCCTTCAATTTGCGTCTACGTGCTTCTCTGCAAGTTTCAGACCTAAAGAAAACTCCTTGCACTCTTCCGTAAATGAAAACGTGAACCCTAACCTTCACAAGATCCACCACAATAGCCCAATAATGCCCTCCTTTTTCGGGATGCACATCACAGCGATTCAGACTTTGGACCAGCCCTCATTATCTAGATTAATACCCACATTTATCTATAGCATAAAACAGTTTCACTACTCTCTCACCACTCCAATTTAAGACATTGCCCCGAGGGTCTTAAAAGGACTTGAACAACATTTTTTGGAAGAGGCTAACGGATGGAAAACATTGGAAAATTCCTAATCTATGCTTCTAAGAAACCAAGCCTTGAACGTTTGAGAATTGTTGGCTCGGCAGTTGCAAAAATTGCCAATTCCTTAAAACTTGACGCTGAGCTCTCAGCAAAGAGAAAATTACTCTCTATCTACGTCTATTATAAAAGCAATAGAGGCGATGAAATCCCTATATATTGTGATTGGGGCAAAAGATGGAAGGAAAAAGAAGTCTACAAAGCCATTAGAAACATGATGTTTGTCCTTTCTTTTCATCCACATCATTCAAGATTAAGAACGATAAGAAAAGAAGTTTGTACTCCAGCCTAGGTAGTCTTACTGAACTTGATAGTTTCACTTGAGAGATCTATTTCATAGACTTGGTTAACATCAAATTTAATGCCAAGTTGATCGTATTCTTGCTCGGTTAAGAATAGAATGATTTTTGGCAAGTTTAGGCCTGTACGGATAGTTTGCATAGGGAGCTGTTGTTGCAAGGCCTGAACTACGCTTTGCACCATACGTGCCTCTTCTGTGGCTGGTTGAATGGAGAATCGAGGTATCTTCCGTTCCTCTATAAGCTCGATCCGCTTACCTAGGACTCCTTCAGGATCTCGAATTGATTCAATACGTTGAACTCTTACAAGCACCATTTCAGAGCGTTCCTCACTCTATTTGATATTTGATTGAATTTTATACGTTTTGGGCTATTCCATTTCAACAGTTGCAGGTGGTTTGGAAGTAACGTCATAATATATCGCAGAGACGTTTTTGCACGAGTCTAATATCATATCTGCAGTCTCGTTTAGCGTATTCCATGGGATATCAGCTACTTTTGCTGTCAGAAAATCCTGTGTCTGGATTGCTCTCAAAATGACAACATAAGGTAACCTCTTTGGGACTTCTTTTAAGAGGTATAGTATTCGAGTGAAGTAAGGATCTCCAGAAGTAATCTTAGTTTGAAGAGCAACTAAATTTGACATCGAAGGGTTATAAAGATTGCCAGTTTCATTCTGAATCTTTAATGATGCAACTCCACCATACATTCTCTTTCCATCCTTGACGCCTGTTGCTTTTGCTTCGAAAATTTGCACAGTTACATGTCTTGAAGGAACATTGAGTACACGGGCAGCTGTCTCCTTGATGTGCATGCAGCTTGCATGAGGAATTTTATTGTCTTCAATGATTGCAGGGAAATACTGGCTAGGTTTGTGCCTTGCAAAATTTCTTTCGACAATTACAGTTGCTTTTTTCACAGAATCTAGCTTTTCTCCTGTGATTTTGCCTACGACTCTTACAGATAAGCCAGGACCTGGAAAAGGCTGTCTATCGGAAATTTCTAAAGGAATCTCAAGATATTTAGCTACAATACGAACCTGATCCTTATATAGTGAGACTAAAGGTTCAACGACTTTGAAGCCATAGCGTTCGACTGTATTAATGCCTATTTGCTCAAGGACATTGTGCTGAGTCTTCACACCACCTGCTGTCTCTACTATATCCGCCTTTATGGTCCCCTGAACAAGTACTCTGCACTCTTCCTTCTCAGCAGTTCTACCTAGGATATTGTAAAAAGTTTCACGAAAGGCTTTTCGTTTTTCCTCTGCATCCTTCAATCCATCTAAAGCATTCAAAAATTGTTCTTGAACATTCAGTATTCTAATTGGCAATCTTATAGGTGGCTTAGATGCTAGCTGAGCGATATATTGGGCTTCTCCTTCCCTCATAAAAGCATCATCCAGCATTACGCACACAAGGTTATCGCCAATTGCCTTGTAGGTTAAAATGGCGCTTGTAGTACTGTCAACACCTCCTGAAACTGCAACTAACGCCTTTTCACGTCCCACAAACCTTTTGATCTGCCTAACTTGGGTCTCCACGAATTTCTGGGGATTAAACTCGTTCAACCAAGAACATCCTCCAACAACTGATACAGTCCTTTTGCTTAAATATTTACCACCTTCTTTATGGTCATGATACCTCCACTCAATATTGGCAAAGAAAACGACAGTCAAAGCTCTCCCATTTTACCTTGCAATACATTCCAGGAATAAGTAATTTTTTCTATATTTCTTTCAAAAATCATTTAATGGCTTTTTCTTTTTTGCCGGTAATATTGTCGCTATTCACTATAACTGCAGTACACACACCTCTCGACGTCATCAATTTTAAATGCCAAGATTTTTGTTCTGTAAGCCTTAGTCTCTTATGACAATAAGGAGACAGTTTTTTGGAAGAGGTTGAAGAATTAAAAAAAACCGTCGAGTTGTTGCAAGAACTAGGTGAAGATTGGAAGAAGAACATCTCCATCTTGAAGGAGACTAAATCGGAAGAAGATGTGCTTTCGTCCATAAAGCGTCTTTGCAGGGAGAATAACCAAGGTAACTTGGCTAAAATCGGTTTGACATTAATTGCCTTTCCTTTTCCAATCGTAATTGACGACGTACTCGGTTGGTCATTCTTGGCTGCAGGTCTGATCCAGAGAAGAATAAAAAACTCTGCCTTATACCTGGAAGACATTAATAAAACAATTCCGCAGCTCCTTAAAGAACTAGGTGAAATTAAACGAGAAGTAATTTAGCTCACGGAGGCTTAATGTGCACCAAAATATTAGCGCAAATTCTATATTATCACATAACATGTACATAACATGATAGGTGACTTATTTGAAATTGGTAACAGTTCTATTGCCCGAGGCCTATCTTGAAGGACTAGACGAGCTTGTCAGAGCCAATATGTACCCCAGCCGAAGCTCAGCGATCCGCTCCGCGGTTAGAGACCTGTTGAAAAAAGAGTTGTGGAGACGAGAAGAAAGACGTTAACACTTTTACCTGTCCTGGGATAGCTAATCTTATTTTCATTTTGCACTTTTATGAGCTATACGCTTTAATTCTATGGCAATTCGCAAAGGATTTTCAGCTTGCGTAATTGCCCTGCCGACAATAAGATAGGTTGCCCCATTCTTGATAGTAATTTCAGTATTCCCACCTTGGATTCCTATTCCAGGCGAATAGATGGGTACTTTTTCCTTAAGAACCAAATTTAATTCTTTGATCTTTTCTGGATAAGTAGAACCTACAACTGCGCCTGCAGCACCCCATTTCAATGCTCTTTCTGCGAAGAGTCTATACTGAAATTGTGGTTTTTCTCTTTCTTCACCGATAATTTTCTGACCGTATCCCTCCGATGCCCCTTTGTGACTCATATATACAAGCAACAATACTCCTCGATTCATCCTCTTTGCTTTGTTAAAAACTGGACATAATCCATCTTCCCAACCTACAAAAGGATTTGCTGTCACAGCATCAAAACCTGCTTCGAAATAGTATTCAGCAATCGTCTGGTTTGTGCTGCCGATATCGTTGATTTTACAATCCATGATAGTTGGCAATCCAAAGCCCTTTGCTTGATTCAACAAGTCTTGTAAATCACCAAATAGGCCTAAAGGTAGAGTCAAATGATGATTGAATTTCACTGCACAAACATGTGGATGAACAGCTTCAAGGATTTTCTTTGCTTGGAAAAGTAATTTCTTAGGTTTCCCGAGTGGCAAATCAAGAGCAAGAACGATATTGGACCCTGCTTTCCTTGACACCTGCTCCATTTTAAGCTTGAAAGACAAACAAGAGCACCCAACTAACCTCTGATATGTTGATAAAATGCTTTTCGGTTAGGATAATGCTTGGAATGCTCGTGTCTTTCTACAAATCGGTGATGATCGACATTTGGCAATATTTAGCATAACTGCCTTCACTCTGATTTGAGAGTTTTGTACGTTAATTTTTTTGTTAGTCGAAGACGAGCAGAGCCTGAAGATTTGGTCTTCACATACATGCTTATACCACAGGTTTATAGTCTATTTGGTTTCCAATTAGATGGGGCACTCCGACTAAGCTTAAAGCTTTCTACAAGCATTTATCGGAGACTCCTGCTGAGGTCATCATATGCAGCGCACTGATAAGGTTAGACTGAAATCACTAGGTAAAGAGCATGGACATGTTATTTGCTATCCTGTGTATCGGGAAGATGAATTCAGCTGCCGTCTTAAAGAACTCGAAAAGCTACGGATAGACGCAATTGAGTTTGTAGGTAAGAGAATGATTGATCACCTGCCGGTCTTAGGAAAAGGCTGTGTAGGGATTGTAGTTGTCGCTTATATTAAAGACGAAAAAGTAGCTCTTAAGATTCGTCGAACTGATGCAAGCAGATTAACAATGGAACATGAAGCACAGATGCTGAAAAAAGCAAATGCAATCAATGTTGGCCCGCGATTGATGATGGTGACCAAAAATTTTCTGATAATGGAGTACATTGAAGGCACCTTGTTTCCAGAATGGATTCAAGCTCCCAATAGAAAATATTTTAGAAGTGACCTTATTCGCATTCTGAAGTCAATTCTAGAACAGGCTTGGCGGTTGGATAGAGCCAAATTAGATCACGGAGAACTAAGCCATGCACCCAAACACATAATAATTAAATTAAACAATGAGCCCTGCCTTTTAGATTTCGAGACTGCAAGTGAATCTCGAAATGTATCTAATGTAACTTCACTTTGCCAATACCTTTTCATCGGAAGCTCATTTGCTAAGATACTTCGGAGAAAACTTGGCGGTATTAAAAAAACCGACTTGATTAAAGCCTTGAAGCTTTACAAGATGAGTCTGAATAGAGAAAGTTTCGAGAATGTTCTTAAGAAATGTGGGATATTATAACATCAGCCATAGAACACCCATAGGCTGAAAGATTACACTATGCTGTGCGTTCACTCTTTGTTGCAGAGGGAATCATTGCCTGATCATATTGTACGAATGGAAATGAAGTATTTTATTGTGCCAAAAAGGATCTAGAATCAAATCTTGATTCTATAAGATAAGGTTTATTAGACACGACCATGACTCTATGGCTTTAGCCCCAAACTATGTCACCAAAAATAGGGAGACCCATCTTTCGGGTCGGATGACACTGGCCTTTTGGAGGAATTTCCGAATTTGGAAGAAAAACATCCAAACCCTTCTCTCAAGCTATGTCAAATAATAAACTCATTCGAGGTAAGTTTAAGTTATGTCTGAAATCACGCAGGATGAGCTTCTGCTTCTTCAAAAATCTTTCTTCAGGGAGAAAGGATTAGTTAGACAACACCTGGATTCTTATAACGAATTCATAGATCATGGTTTGCAACAAATAATAGATGAAACGGGTGCAATCAATATCGAAATCCCTGAAAATCCCTACAAAATAAAGCTTGGTCAGGCGTGGATAATTGATCCACAGAGTCGAATCAGTGGCCCTTATGTGACAGAGGTTGATGGAACAAAACACGAAATGTTCCCAATGGAAGCAAGATTCCGAAATCTCTCTTATATTGCTCCCATAGCTGTTGAAATGACTCCCATAATTGATGGAAGAGAGATGGATACAGAACTCGTATTAATTGGCGATATTCCAGTTATGCTTAAATCAAAGTTATGTGTTCTCTCGCAACTACAACCTGAGGAGTTGGTCCTCTACAGTGAAGACCCAAACGATCCCGGTGGCTACTTCATTATCAATGGTTCGGAACGTGTAACGGTCGCCCTTGAAGATCTGGCCCCAAATAGAATACTTGTGGATATTGATACAAGAGGAGCCCATCCTGTATATCAAGCAAAAATCTTCTCAACAACTGTTGGGTTTAGAGCGAGAATAGAATTACGCCTTAAATCAGATGGAACTATTTATGTAACTATCCCTGGTGTCCCATCAGAAATTCCCTTCATAATTGTGATGAGAGCTCTTGGACTGGAATCCGATAAAGAAATCGCTGAAGCCGTCTCACCTGACCCACTTATGCAAGATTTACTTGAACCCTCATTTGAGAAAGCTCTAGGGGCAGAAAGTATTAACGAAGCTCTTGAATATATTGGAAACCGCGTTGCGCATGGACAAGTTTTAGAATATCGTCTTCAAAGAGCTCAAACCATTTTGGATAAAAACTTTCTCCCTCACTTAGAACGCTCTCCTGAAAAACGTAAAGATAAAGCCATTTTTCTTGGAGAGATGACTTCTCGAATCATTGAGCTCAAGCTTCGAAAACGAGTGCCAGATGATAAGGACCACTTCAAGAATAAGAGACTTAAACTGGCAGGCCCTCTTTTAGCAGATCTTTTCCGTGTTGCATTTAGAAATTTATGTAGAGATATAAAGTACCAACTAGAGAGAATGGGCTTTAAACGACAAATGATTACTGTGTCAGCAGCTGTTCGTCCTGGAATAATCTCAGAGCGTCTTCAACATGCTTTAGCAACGGGCAATTGGGGTAGAGGAAGAGTAGGTATTACTCAGCTTCTAGACCGGACCAATGTTGTTTCAACCCTCAGCCACCTGCGTAGACTGCAATCTCCTCTTAGTCGTAGTCAACCAAACTTTGAAGCACGCGATTTACATCCGACCCATTGGGGACGTCTATGTCCGAACGAAACACCTGAAGGTTCTAATTGTGGATTAGTGAAAAATCTTGCTCTTTCAGCATGTATATCTGTAGCTGTGGGCGTTGAAAAGGTGAGAAATATAATTTACGCTATGGGCGTTGCACCTGCTCAAGAGGCAAATCGAGAACTTCGTCTTTCAGGAGCGAAGATTTTCATTAATGGTTCCATTATGGGATATCATCCTTATCCCCCAGAATTTGTCGCTGAGCTAAGAAACAAGCGGAGAGAAGGTGATATTTCCTCAGAGATTAACATTGCTCATTTTAAAACTACTGGTGGAAGAGCGGAGATTTACATTAATTGCGATGAAGGCCGAGTTCGACGTCCTCTCATTTTAATTGAGAATGCTGTTTCCAAGCTTCAGCCTGAGGGCATTGACAAGATTCGCTCAGGAGAATGGTCCTGGGAAGATCTTATCAAGAATATGATCATCGAATATATTGATGCGGAAGAAGAAGAGAATATATACGTGGCTTTAAGCTTGGACGAGATATCGACTAAACACACCCACGCAGAACTATCAACCTATTCAATCCTTGGTATATGCGCTTCTTTAATACCGTACCCAGAACATAACCAGTCACCTCGAAACTCCTACGAAGCTGCCATGGCAAAACAAGCTCTCGGCGTTTACGCAACTAATTTCATCTATCGAGTCGACTCTCGTTCTCACGTTTTACATTATCCCCAAACTCCATTAGTCAAGACAAAACCTATGGAGATTCTGGGCTATAATGAAAGACCTTCGGGGCAGAACTGTGTAGTTGCAGTTATATCTTTCGAGGGGTACAATATGGAAGATGCGCTTATCTTCAATAAAGCTTCAATAGAACGAGGTTTAAGCAGATCTACATTTTATAGGATTTACGAGGCTGAATGCCGTCAATATCTAGGAGGCCTAAAAGATCGCTTTGTAATCCCTGAAGCAGGTATAAGAGGTTTTAGAGGTGAACGCTACTATCGTTTGCTTGAACCTGATGGAATCGTGAGTCTTGAAGCAAACACAATTGGAGGAGACGTTCTTATAGGAAGGACAAGCCCTCCTCGATTCCTCGAGGAGTATAAAGAATTTGAGGTTAAAGGCCCATCAATGCGTGATACTTCTGTAGATGTAAGACAATCAGAAACTGGCATTGTTGACGATGTGTTTATTACAGAATCTAGCGAAGGGAGCAAATTAGTAAAGGTTAGGGTACGAGATCAACGCATTCCCGAACTTGGCGATAAATTCGCTTCGCGCCACGGACAGAAAGGAGTTATTGGAATGATAATACCGCAAGAAGACCTACCCTTCACTGAATCAGGTATCGTTCCAGACATAATAATCAACCCACATGCAATACCCTCTCGGATGACCATAGGCCAATTTCTCGAATCTATGGCAGGAAAGATGGCTGCGGCTCGTGGCCGACCTGCTGATGGTACGCCCTTCATAAATGAAGAATCCGGTGACATCAAGCGGACACTGATTGATTGCGGTTATAGTCACACAGGTCGAGAAGTTTTTTATAGTGGCATTACAGGTGAAAAGTTCTTTGCTGATATTTTTGTAGGAGTTGTTTACTATCAGAAACTTCACCACATGGTTTCTGACAAGATTCATGCTAGAGCACGTGGACAAGTTCAGATGCTAACAAGACAACCAACTGAAGGTCGAGCCCGAGGTGGTGGATTAAGGTTTGGCGAAATGGAGCGAGACTGCCTAATTGGTCATGGCGCAGCGATGCTTCTACGAGATCGGCTCCTCGAGGAGTCAGATAAGTACCTTCTCTATATTTGCGAGAACTGTGGCTATATAGCCTATTATGACATAAAACAGAGGACGTACGTTTGCCGTATATGCGAAGAAGATGCGCAAATCACACCTGTAGTTATTTCGTATGCATTTAAGCTTCTGCTACAAGAACTTATGAGCCTATGCGTTGCACCTCGCTTGGAATTAAAGGAGCGTGCATAAATTGGCAGTTGAAGCAGTTTCTCATAAAGTAATAAATGAACTTCGATTTGGCCTATTCTCACCACAGAAATTAAGAAGACTTTCTGTCGTCGAAATACAAACCGCAGACACCTACGATGAAGATGGCGCTCCTATTACTTCAGGATTAATGGATGGCAGATTGGGTACTCTTGAACCTAGACAAAGATGCAAAACATGTGGTAATACCGCTATCCGATGTCCTGGTCATTTTGGCCATGTTGAGCTTGCAGTTCCTATTGTTCACATAGAATTCACAAAAATCGTTCACAATCTTTTAAATGCTACATGTAGAAACTGTGGACGAATAACACTACCGGAAGATCAAATTAAGATAATTAGAAAAAGAATTCAACGTGCTCAGAAGCTCTTAGGTGAGGTTCCTGAAAGAATCTATAAGAAAGTCATAAAAGATGCAAAATCAAAAGAGTGCTCTCATTGTGGAACACCTCAATATAAGATTGTTTTTGAAAAGCCAACGCGTTTTCGAGAAGAAATAGCCGAAGGAGGTTCGCACCAACTTACTCCAAGCATGGTTCGTGAGAGACTCGAAAGAATAGCGGATGAAGATTTAGAGCTATTTGGCATCAATCCCAGAATTGCTAGACCCGAATGGATGGTTCTTCAGGTCCTCCCGGTTCCACCTGTCTATGTCCGACCTTCGATTACTCTAGAATCTGGAATCCGTTCTGAAGACGATCTCACACATAAGCTTGTTGATATCATCCGAATTAATCAGCGGCTAAAAGAAAATATGGAAGCAGGAGCACCTACATTAATTATCCAAGATCTCTCAGAATTGCTACAATATCATGTAACCACATATTTTAACAATGAAGCATCTGGAATTCCTCCAGCTAGGCATCGTTCTGGAAGAGCATTAAAAACTCTATCTCAGCGTCTCAAAGGGAAGGAAGGGCGTTTCAGAAGTAATCTTTCCGGGAAACGAGTGGATTTTTCTGCAAGAACAGTCATTTCTCCAGACCCGAATGTGGATATTAGCGAAGTAGGAGTTCCGCTAAATATTGCCATGAAACTTTCAATCCCAGAAAAAGTAACTGAGTGGAACTTGGAGGAGATGCATACATTTGTCGAGAATGGCCCCTATGAATACCCCGGAGCCCTTTATGTAGTAAGACCTGATGGCAAGCGAATTCGCCTAGAATTTGTGGTGGATCGAGAAAAAGTCGCTGAAGCAATTGAACCAGGATATATCGTAGAGCGCCACCTCAAAAATGGCGATATAGCAATCTTCAATCGTCAACCATCTCTTCACAGAATGTCAATTATGGCGCACTATGTGAAGGTTTTACCATATAAAACATTTCGTTTGCATCTTTGTGTTTGTCCACCTTACAACGCTGACTTTGATGGAGATGAAATGAACCTCCATATACCCCAAAGCGAAGAAGCGCAGACAGAAGCGCTTCTACTGATGCAAGTCCAAGACCAAATCCTCTCCCCTCGATTCGGAGGACCTATAATCGGTGCCATTCGAGATTTCATAACCTCCGCATATCTCCTCACCAAAAAATCAACTGTTCTAACAAAAGAGGAAGTTTGCAGATTGCTAACAGCTGCGGGTTACGAAGGACCCTTACCAAACCCAACTGTTAGAAAACCAAAGCCCATGTGGACAGGAAAACAGCTCTTTAGTCTCTTTCTACCCAAGGATTTTAACTATTCATTAAAGGCTACTATTTGTCAAAGCTGCGTAAAATGCGAAGAAGAGAATTGCCCTCATGACTCCTTTGTCGTTATTAAAAATGGCATCTTAAAATCAGGCATAATTGACAGACGTTCCATAGGCGCAGAACAGTCCGAAAGCATTCTTCATAGGATTATAAAAGACTATGGCGCTAAACGGGGGCGAGAATTTCTAAATCAAATTTGCCAATTCTTAAAGCTCTTCATGTCCATTCGTGGTTTTACATATTCTTTTGATGAGTTGGAATTATCAAAAAAAGCACAGAGTAAGATTGCTAAAACCTTGGGAAAATATGAGAAGAATGTGCAAGAGCTTATTGCAGCGTATAGAAAAGGGACTCTTCAAAGACTTCCAGGCCAGTCTATTCAAGATTCATTTGAAATTTATGTCATGAATGAGCTTGCAAAAGCAAGAGATGACGCAGGAAAAATCGCTGACGAGGATTTCACACTCGAAAATGCAGGCATAATTATGACAAGAACAGGAGCACGAGGTTCTAACCTCAACATCGGTCAAATGACAGCTTCTGTCGGGCAACAATCTGTCCGAGGAAAGCGGATAATGCGTGGCTATGTGCAGCGAGCATTGCCTCATTTTGAACCAGGCGATCCTTCTCCCAAAGCGAGAGGTTTCGTTTATTCTTCTTATCAATCGGGGTTGGATCCAGTGGAATTCTTCTTTCACGCCATGGGTGGTCGTGAAGGTCTAGTTGATACAGCTGTACGAACACAGCAAAGTGGCTATATGCAGCGGCGATTGATAAATGCACTTGAACATCTGCGAGTGGAGTACGACGGAACAGTTCGCAATTCGGTGGGTGAAATTGTACAATTCCGCTACGGGGAAGATGGAGTAGACCCCGCAAAAAGTGATCATGGGAAAGCCGTGAATGTTGGTAGATTAGTTAACCAAGTTACTATTATGATGGGAACTGGCAGGGCAGCTTCTGAAAAATACATCAATGAGAAATTAAAGGATGCTCAGCGTCAACTTACCCCAATATTAATTGATGAATTGAGGAGAGAAATAAAGAAAGCAAAACTAAGCAGGAAAGCCGTTGATCATACAATTGAGTTAACTTTGAACCATTACAAACATGCCCTAGTCGAGCCCGGAGAGGCTGTTGGTATAGTTGCAGCGCAATCCATAGGAGAACCTGGTACGCAAATGACGTTGCGTACTTTTCACTATGCAGGTGTGAGAGAGCAGAATGTTACATTGGGTTTGCCACGACTAATCGAGATCGTAGACGCTAGACGAGTTCCATCTACACCAATTATGTCAATTTATCTTGATAGCAAACACCGAAAGAGTAAGGAGAAGGCTACCGAGGTAGCTCGTAACATTATCTGCACGACTGTTGGAGACATCGCAAAAGCCATTTATGATGACCCGAAGAACGGAGAAATCGTTGTAGACTTGAATCGAAATTTAATGGAGAATAGAGGGATTCAAATTAGTGAAGTGAAAAGCGAGTTGGCGCTTCCAGGATGCACTATCCGATCTAGAGGGAAGAAAATTTATGTTAAGCCAAAGAAGCCTGAGGACCGCAAAAAGCTGTTAGGTAAAGTCATCTCCCATCATTTAAGGGGAATTCTAGGTATTAGCCGTGTTTTGGTCGCGGAAGAAAAGGGAGAATGGGTTATTAGAACTGATGGGTCAAATCTGCCAAATGCCTTTGATGTTTCTGGCATTGATCCAACTCGTACTGCGACTAACCATGTGCATGAAATTGCGAAAACCTTGGGTATAGAGGCGGCTCGGAATTCGCTTGTCAAAGAAGCCCTTGGTGTTCTGGAAGAGCAAGGCCTGGATGTTGACATTCGTCATATCATGCTGGTTTCAGATATTATGACTGCTAGAGGCGAAGTTCGGCAAATCGGTCGACACGGCATTAGCGGAGCTAAATCTAGTGTTTTAGCTCGTGCTGCGTTTGAAATTACGGTTCCCAATATTGTTGCTGCTGCAATTAAAGGTGAGGCAGATCCATTGCAAGGCGTAACCGAAAATGTTATAGTGGGGCAATCCATACCCATTGGCACCGGACTTGTGAACCTATATATGTCTACATTGAGAGAAAGGCGGAAGAAACGCAAATGATTGACGTGGACAGGGCTATTTCAAATGCAGTTAAAACAGGCAAGGTAGCTTTTGGCCTGAGCGAGGCTATGAGAAGTGCCAAAAATGGCAAAGCACGTATGATAGTCTTGGCTTCTTATCTTCCTTCGAGAATACGTGAAAATCTTGAATATTATACGAAATTATCTCAAACTCCCCTATTTGTGTATAAAGGCAGGAACGTTGATTTAGGCATGATCTGTAAAAAACGGTTTGCCGTTGCAGCGTTGACCGTAAAGGAATTTGGTGATTCTGATATGCAAAAATTAATTGAGAAGCCCAGAGAACTAGCAACTTCGCAGGAGGAGACTGATCTCTAAATGACAAGCGGAATCAAATTGACTAGCAAAGAAATGCGATATATTGCCCTATTTGAGAGCATTACTGGAGCTGCGGTCAAGGATTGCATTCTTGACGAAAGTGGAAATCGAGCCATCTTCATTGTTAAAGAAGGTGACATAGGTATGGCTATAGGAAAAGGTGGCAAGAACATTCATCTTCTTGAACGAATGACAAATAAAAAACACGAGATTGTCGAATACTCTGATGATCCTAACCAATTCATTAAAAACGCACTGAAACCAGCTCATGTAACCGAGATTAGGATAACAGAGAAACCTGATGGAAAATCCATTGCTGTTGTCGCAGTTAACCCCCGAGATAAAGGCGTAGCCATTGGCAAAAATGGCAGAAATGCTGAACGCATACGCTTCTTAGCCAAAAGGTACTTCCAAATTCAGAATGTTTCAATAATGTAGTTCCTCAAAGAGGAAATTGCAGAAGGCATTTGATATCAAAGCCCTAATCTACAGGTGCTTACATATACAAGCAAATTATAATTGTCTGTGAATATCTATGGTTATTTGCTCTTTCGTTGCTTCTTAGCCAACATTTTTTCCAAAATTGGCTTCAGCATCGCATTCTCTCTCTTAATGGTCTCAGGTCCTAGCTCTTTAAGTTGTATTCCCATCTCTTTCATCAATTCTGCGAATTTTAATCCTTCAGCAGCTGAAACATACTCCACCCGAAACCGTTGAGGGCTCAATCCAAGCTTTTGTAGCATCGGAGCTAAGGCATCCATGCGTGCCTTCATTCTGGCATTACCACTAATATAATGACAATCGTAAGGAAGATGGCAAGCACCGATCAGCACCATACCGGCTCCGAGCTTAAATGCCTCTAATACAAAATCTCTATCCACGCGACCTGAACACATCACTCGGATGGGTCTAATTAGAGGAGGATACTCAAAGCGACTCGTCCCAGCTAAATCTGCACCGGCATAACAGCACCAATTACATAAAATTCCCAGGATTTTACCTTCCGGATTATCTTTTAAAGCAGTTTTTATCTGGGCAGAAATTTGTTCATCGGTAAAATGATTCTGTATGATAGCATCAGCTGGGCATTCAGCCACGCAAGTGCCGCAACCATGGCACATGGCAGTGATAACCTCTGCAGGTTGATTTTCGGGGGCTTCTATAGAGCCATAAGGACACCGCTTAGCGCAAATACCGCATTTTACTTTTGTATTTCTGCATAATTCAGTATTCACTTCTGCAACAATAGGCTCAATTTTCCATTTTTTCTTCGAGAGAATCGTAGCAGCTCGTGCTGCTGCCCCACTTCCTTGGGAAACACTATATGGAATGTCCTTAGGTCCTTGACAGGCACCTGCCACAAACACGCCATCTACGGGCGTGTCAATGGGTTTGAGTTTGGGGTGGCTCTCCATGAAGAAGCCATCCATTCCTCTCGAGATGTTCAAGATTCTCGCTACATTTCCTGCATCGGCTTTTGGAATGGCAGCAGTGCACAAGACGACCATTTCAACAGGAAGTTCAACAGGTTGGCTCAAAGTTGTATCTTCTGCTCGTATAACTAGGTTTTTGGTTTCGGGCGTTTCGATCACGTGACTGGCTCTTCCTCGGATAAATGTGATTCCCAAATTTCGAGCTCTTCTATAGAATTCCTCGTATCCTTTGAAAGGGGTTCTCATGTCCATGTACAAGATGTAAACTTCTACCTCATCTTTGTATTTCTCCTTGATTAGAATGGCGTTTTTAAGTGTGTACATGCAACAGAAACCTGAGCAGTACTCATATTTTTTTAGGTCTCGTGATCCTACGCATTGTATGAATGCTATGCTGTGAGGTTTTTTGCCGTCTGAGGCGCGGATTACTTTTCCCCCCGTTGGACCCGCTGCCAAGATAAGCCGTTCAAACTCTAATGCTGTTATAACATTGTCATATTTGCCATATCCATATAAGGGATTATCATAAGGCAAGTAGATGTCAAAACCGGTTGCTAATACTATGGCGCCTACCTCTAACTCAACTTCGTTGGGTTCTTGATCAAAATTTATGGCTTGTCTGGCTCCACAAGCGTCAACACATTTGTAGCACTCGATACAGTGGTCCAGATTGATAGTATATATTAGTGGAACAGCCTGCTCAAAGGGAACCGATATGGCTTTTCTGACGCCCATATTCATGTCCCATTCGTTGGGAAATTCAATTGGACAAACTTCTTTGCATTCGCCACATCCTGTACAATTATCCGCAATTATGTATCTAGGCTTCTTTTTGATTTTTACTTTGAAGTTGCCGACATAGCCTGAAACGCTGACAAGTTCTGCGTATGATAATATTTCTATGTTGGGATGACGTCCTACATCAACCATTTTGGGACCTTCGATGCAAATGCTGCAGTCCAGCGTTGGAAAGGTTTTATCAAGTTGGGCCATATGACCGCCTATGCTTTCAGTCTTTTCTAGCAAGAAAACTTTGAAGCCCATTTCCGCTAGGTCCAAGGCTGTATTAATTCCAGCTATACCTCCTCCAACCACGAGCGCTTTATTTGTGACTGGAACTTCGATTTCTTTAAGTGGTTGCAGTAACCTAGCTTTTGCAATGGCCATCCTCACGATTTCTTTAGCTTTATCTGTTGCTTCTTTGGGAGTGCTGGGATGGCACCACGAAGAGAATTCGCGGATATTGGCCATCTCAAAAAAGTATGGGTTCAAGTCCGCTTCAGCACAGGTTTTGCGGAAAGTTGGTTCATGCATGCGTGGTGAACATGCAGCGACGACAACTCGATTGAGCTTGTGCTCTTTGATGGCTTTTCTAATTTCATCTTGTCCAGGGTCAGCGCAAGTGTATCGATTGTCCTTTGTGTGAACTACATCTGGTAGCGTTTTTGCATATTCAGCTACTTCTTTTACGTCAATTACTCCTGCAATGTTAAGTCCACAGTGACAAATGAAAACTCCGATTCGTGGGATATCTTCAACCATTTTATTTCCCCTCAGCTCTGTCCGATACTTGAGAGATTATCGGGGTCGGGTCAACGCGCAAGCCCTTTAGGTTGAGTTCTTCTGATGAGAATCCCATTGCCAGGCCTAACAATTGGGGATAGTGGAGAACTGGAATTTTGAAAGTTTCGTTAAACATTCTCTCTATTCTAGGTTGGTTGGTGTCGAACATCATGTGGCAGAAAGGGCAAACAGTTATTAGGGCTTGGGCTCCTGCGTCTTTCACGTGAATAAGCTTTTCTTTAGTTAATTGTAAGGGGATTTTATCATTTACCCCTGCGATTGGGGCACCACAACAAGCTGACTTGTCAATATAATCTACATACTTTGCGCCAGTTACTTCAATCAACTTCTTTAACGCTTCAGGGTTTTCGGGATTATCAAAATCAACAGCTCCTGTAGGTCGAGTCACATGGCATCCCATATGCTCAGATACTTGTAAATTGAATAAGGGCTTTTTTACCGCGCTTCTTATCTTTTCCAAACCAACATCTTCAATGAGAAGCTGAAGAAGATGTTTAGCTTCTATAGTTCCTTTAAATTCCCGCCCGGTTTCTTTCAAGTAACTGTTAATTTTTTCTCTGAGCATTTTGCTCTCTTTAAGTTTCTTGTTTACTTTGCGAAGTGTTCCAGCACATCCAGGGCATAAGACAACAAGGTTGAGTCCTTTCTCTTCAGCTAGGGTAAGATTCCTCGCTGCGAGAATGAGCATCATCTCGTGATCTATGGGATCTATAGGAAGACCACAGCAATTGTACTCTGGCATTTCAACTAGTTTTATATCGAGTTCTGCAAGCACTTTTCGTGTTGAGATTTCATAGCTTGAGACTCTGTACGGTACAGCACAGCCAAGAAATAGTAGCCATGCCTTTTGGTTGGAATCCTTATTTACATCCAAAAGTCATCCGCTCCCCTTGAGTTTCTTCAAGAATCCTGTTTCTTTGGCTAGTTTTTCCAAAGCTTTGGGATTTCTTTTCGGCAATGGTGGCAATCCTGTCTGCTCTCTCTTCTTAAGTCTCAATTCTGGTATTTTGTAAGCGATGCCATTTTCCAGGATGTTCGAACCTAACTCTTTGAAAATCTGAGGAATAACTCCTCTTTTCACTGCAATGTTTCTAAATATTCGTATCACACTAGCAACTTCTACATCTTGGGGACAGCGATCAGTGCATGTGAAACAGGCTGCACATAGCCACAATGTATCACTAGAGAGCACTCTATCCTTCAATCCAAGCAAAGCCATTCGTATAAGTGATCTGGGTCTATATGAATCGCTGAATCTTGCAATGGGGCAATCGGATGTACAAGTGCCACATTGAAAACACTGCTTTAGTTTCTCGCCTCCATGGAAATTGCTGATTTCATGCTTAAAGTGGGGATCAAACTCGTGAGCTTTGATTGAAGCCGTTTCCGAGCCCCTTCTTTCGGAGGTTTTGTCTTTAGTCATGTCAGACAGAGGTTCTTCTGAAGATGTACTGGTTGCTTTAGTGAATTCTCTTTCTGGTTCTACTTTTTCCTTTTGTCTTGGTTTACTTTCTGACATTTTCCTTCTTCCTTGGTTCAAGGAGTTTTCGTACTGCTTCCATAGTTCTCTTTTTTCCCTTTCCACGCAATTCCTTCGTCATGCCCGGGGTAGAAGCTAACTTTTCAAGAGCTTTGTTCCACGCTCCTGAACGAACAGGAGTGTGTCGAATTGTTGAGCGCGAAAGTTCTAATGCACCTTCCTTTGGACAGACTATTCTGCAAACGCCACAATATGTACAGAAAAGCTCGTTAACGTAGATCTTACCATCTTCTTCCGAAAGAAATAGAGCACCAACTATTGGACAAACATCTAAGCAATCTTGACATCCCGAAGGGCATTTTTCTTTGTTGACTTTTAGGTTTCCAGTTAGAATACTTCGTACGCGCAGGGCATCTTCTGGGCACTTGATTTCACAAATCCGACAACACGGACATTGGGCTTTCTTGATGTCTATTGTGACTTTCTTAGTTTTGGGATGAGTTGAGACACTTATGAGATTCAATGGGCAAACAATTTCGCAATCATTACAGTCACTTGGGCACATTGTAGCATCTGCAGTTATTTCTCGAATTATTTGTGGAAAACTCTCCTTTTCCACCACTGAAGCAATATTCTCCCCATCTATGGTTACTTGCGCTGCCCCATATGGACATATCGTAGTACATATCCCGCAAAAGTGACATTTGGCTTCGTCTACATCAGCAATAGGTCGCCTAGCTTTTTCTCCATCTTTTCTTGATTGCTTATTAATAGTGATTGCCTCTCGTGGACAAGCAAGACTGCAAATCTCACATCCCACACAAAATTCCCGATCTATTGTTAATTTGTAAGTCTTTGCATGGTGAATTCTTTCCACTACAAGTTCCTTAT
>CP070649.1:810075-828302 GCA_020354575.1 Candidatus Bathyarchaeota archaeon
AAAACCTCACGCATTAAAAGCTCAGAGAAGACTACTGAATACCTAGAGTCTTCTAAGACGGAGCTGCGGAAAACATATGGCGCCGTATCCATTATCGGAACACCAAGCCTTTCGAGTTCGGTCCGATATTTCGGTTTAATACACGGCCATTCAAGCTTCCATTCTCTTCTGTATGGCGCCCCAGAAATGCATATCACCTTAGCTTTGCCAACTAGAACCCTTGCGAATTTAAGAGCAGTTTCCCCTGAGATGCTTGCAACAACAACATGCTTTATCCCGTTTGATTGAACTCTCTTTGACACAATCTCAACAACATCTTTGCTGTTCTGTGGCCCAGCTTTGTCAAAATAATAGGTTTCCCTAATCTGCTTAACCACATTTTACACCCTATTGAATGATATCTTAATTTACTGGCTCAATCTTACTTTTAGGACTACGACCTTATGATAAACGATTCGGTTAAGATTTCAAACCTGCGTGAATTTATAAATGTAAAAATCAGAAGAAATACAACTGCAAAACCAAAATGCGTCAAACAAAAGCCTTAAATGCAACTCTGCTTTTTTTCCCAAAAAGGTAGATAATTATGCCAGATAAAATAAGAGCAGTTATTTATGGCGTTGGTGTGATTGGAGCCCATGTTGTCTATCCTATTCTTGAGAAAAAGGGTATTGAAATGGTGGGGGCAGTCGACGTTGCCAAAGACAAAACTGGCAGAGATTTGGGTGAAGTTATCGGGGAAATCCTTGAATCAAGAGGATACGCAGGAATAAGAAAAGAAAAGATAGGTGTTAACATTACTGATGACATCAATGGCTTGTTTAGCAAAGTAGATGCTGACATAGCAATGCTGACAACATTCTCATACGTAAAGCAAGTGCATCCTCAAATAATGCAATGCGTCAAGGCGGGAATGAATGTCATATCTTCCTGCGAAGAGCTTTCATATCCATGGCTCAATGAACCACAACTATCAAGTGAGATCGATGGGTTGGCTAAGCAATATGGAGTAACAGTCTTGGGTACAGGTGTGAATCCTGGCTATGGACTCGATACGCTTCCAATAGCTCTTACAGGAGCTTGCAGAAGCGTCAAGAAGATCGAAGCCACAAGAGCTGTCGCTATAGCAAAGAGACGGGCTGCCCTGCAACGGAAACTTGGAGTGGGAATGAGCCCTGAAGAGTTTAAACAGAAAATCGCAAATGGAGAAATTACAGGTCACGTAGGAACTCGCGAATCGGTTGCTATGATCGCTGAAGCCATAGGTTGGACCCTTGACGAAATAAAAGAAACACCTCCATCCCCGATAATCGCTAAAGAACCTGTTCAGAACACTTTCAAACCAGTGATGCCTGGTCAAATGCTTGGATACGCATCGATTGGCGAAGGAGTTATAGATGGCAAAACGGTGATCAAACTGAATATCAGAGGCGATGCAGGTTTAAAAGAGGGATATATGGAATACAACATTGAAGGAGCGCCCAGTTTCACTGTCAAGGTTGGTGAAATACTCGGTGATTGGGAAACCGCTCACGTCATGATCAATATGATCCCCAAAGTAATAACAGCGAGACCTGGCTTGCTGACCATGAAAGATCTTCCTCTCATATCTGCAGTGCTAGGCGACATGAGAACTTTCGTATAAAAGGCATAACGACAGAAAATGAACTCCACAATCGAAATAGCAAAATTTGCAACGAAATTGTCTTTTGCCGATTTGCCAAGTGAAGTTCTAGAAAAGGTCAAGATGTGCGTCTTAGACAGCATAGGAGTCATGATTCAAGCTTCCACCTCGAAGATAGGCAAAACAATTGCAGACTTCATTAGGGTTAAAGGCGGCAAACCTGACGCTACTGTGATTTGCTCCAAATTCAAGGCTCCCCTTGCTGATGCATCAATGGTTAACGGGGCATTGATGGAGATTCCTGAAAATCAGGATGGCCTTAGATATGGTGGCATTCATCAGTCGAGCTCTGTTATTCCAGCATCACTGGCGATGGGTGAACATATGGATGCATCTGGTAGAGATTTCATCGCCGCCGTAGTATTGGGCTACGAGGTTTGTGGCAGGATTGCTGCGGTTACACACCCCAAGCAGACGTTAGACGGGTTTGTCCCAGTAGGCACCATTGGTCCTTTTGGCGCAGCTGCAGCTTCGGGAAAATTATTAATGCTAAACGAGGAATCCATGATTAGCGCTCTTGGCATAGCGGGTTTTCTTGCGCCAATTAGCAGACTTGAAAGCTTCTACAAAACATGCAAACCCCTTCATGGCGGTCAAGCTGCATCTGTAGGGATTTTGGCTGCACTACTTGCCGCTGAAGGCATCAAAGGATCTAGCGAGATTATCGAAGGATACTGCAAAGGAATGGTTGGAAAGCCAAATCTCCAGAGGGTGACTCAAAACTTGGGCAAGAAATACGAAATTATGGAGACTTACCTTAAACCCTACACCTCCTGTAGACATACCCATGGTGCTATTGAGGCAACCTTGAAGTTAGTCAGAGAATTCGACCTTAAACCCTCCGATATTGAAGACGTAATAGTCAAGATCTACAATGCAGCTCACAGAATAGTAGGAATAAGATATCCTAACGTTAACAGTTCCTTTGTCGATGTTCAATTTAGCATTCCTTACACTGTGGCTGCAGCAATTACTGATAGAGCTGTAGGATTAGACCAAATCTCCGAAGATAGAATAAAAGATCCTCGCATTCATGAATTAGCAAAGAAAGTTAAAACCATCGAAGATCCAGAATTGACGAAAATCTATCCCGATAAAACTGCAGCAATCGTCGAAATCACAACTGAACAGGAGGAGAAACACTTTAAAAGAATAGACATCCCAAAGGGAGATCCCAGAAACCCGCTTACTTGGGAAGAAATCAAAGAGAAATTTAGAGAATCAGCATTACATTCCCTCAATAATGAACAAATAATGGAAATTGAGCACACAATTATGAATCTAGAAAAACTAGAAACTATTTCAGAACTGACAAAGTTTCTATCGTAGAATGCAACTTCAATCTTTTTAGTAGCGGATACCATAGATTTCCATATAGGCGAGGAGTTAACTATGAAAGGAGTAGTCTCCGTTGTTGCATGTAATTCCCTAGAGTATGAAGATGTTGAGACTGCTATTCGGAAATCTCTCAACTTGGTTGGAGGAATTAAGACATTCGTTGAACCGGGAAGCGCAGTTCTTGTCAAGCCAAACGTTGGCGTGGCTTCCCCACCTGAAGAAGGACGAACAACCGATCCTAACGTTGTAAGAGCAGTGATCAGACAGTTAAAGGCTGCAGGTGTTGAACGGGTAATTATTGGCGAAGCTTCAGTAGTCGGTGTAGACACATTCAAAGCATTGAAGGTCTCAGGAATCTTAGAAGTCGCTGAGGAAGAGAAAGCGGAAGTTTTGGACTTTAAGAGAGAACAATTTTCGGAAGTCTCGGTTCCTGCAGGGCTTTTGATGAAAAAGATTCGGTTTGCTCGGGCAGCCTTGGAAGCTGATGCTATCGTGAATGTTCCCAAGCTTAAAACTATTTGCACAACATTGGTGAGTGTTGGGCTCAAGAATCTGAAAGGTTTGCTTCCAGATTCTGAAAAACGTCGTTTCCATTTAGAAGGAGTTAACGAAGCCATCGTTGATTTGAATTCCGTCGTTAGACCGGCTGTAACCATAGTGGACGGAATTATAGCTAATGAGCTCTATAGGCCTCGGAAACTAGGTGTTATAATAACTGGAAAAGACCCATTAGCAGTTGATACTGTTGCAACAAGAGTGTTGAATATAAAAAATACGGATGTAATTCATCTTCGTCTGGCTGCTTCAAAGAAACTAGGTATTTCAGACCTAAATAAGATTCATATTCTAGGCGCAAGAATAGAGGAAGTTGCAGCTAGTTTCAAAACAGCGCCTCAAGGGTTGAGCGATTTAGCATTTGAAAATGTAGAAATATTTGATGGCTCGCCTTGCTCCGGCTGTGTGGGCGTCCTAACGACTGCGCTAAAGCAAGCTAAAGATCGTGGATTTCTTAAGAAGCACGGAAAACGATCTATATTCATAGGATCCAAAACACCCACATTAACCAAGAAAAACTCAATAGCGTTTGGCAATTGCGCTCATAATTGTAGATCTGATCTCTTCATCAAAGGTTGTCCTCCAATACTCCTCGATGTTGTAAAGGCGTTAGAGGATTCAATATACACAAATAAACAAGGCTGATAAATGCCTGCATGTCCAGTTTTCTAGCCTATAAAAGAACCTCTACGTGAACTTTTTATATCTCGCTTTCACTTCTATTGCGTTTAATTGAGCTGAAAGGAAGTTTTATAATGACGTTAAAAGGAAGTCGAACAGAAAAAAACCTGTTAGCAGCATTTGCAGGAGAGTCACAAGCGAGGACAAGATATACTTTCTTTGCCAGCGTAGCCAAGAAGGAAGGGTATGAACAAATAGCAGCTATCTTTGAGGAAACAGCCAATAACGAAAAAGAGCACGCTGAACTCTTTTTCAAGCACCTTCAAGGCGGAATGGCTGAGATCACAGCGACTTACCCCGCTGGGATAATAAAATCTACAAAGGATAATCTAAAGGAAGCAGCCGAAGGGGAGAAACTAGAATGGGGAACACTCTATCCAGACTTTGCGGAAGTGGCAGAACAAGATGGATTTAAAAATGTGGCCACAACTTTTCGTATGGTTGCCAAAGTTGAGAAATCCCATGAAAGGCGATACAGAAGACTGCTATTGAATTTAGAGAAAGACCAAGTCTTTAAACGAGATATGCCCATCAAATGGAAATGCAGAAATTGTGGCTATGTTCATGAGGCCTCTGAAGCACCTTTGAGGTGCCCAGTTTGCGACCATGAACAAAGGTACTTCGAAGTTTGGTGCGAGAATTACTGACGGAATGATGTACTCTTGAGGTTTGCACGCATTATGCATGCTTTTCCTTTTTTAAAACCCAGAAAGTTTTAGACCTTCTTTGAAAGCTTGGATGTTTGTCTTCAAAGTCTCTTTTGGAACGCTATCTTTGATGGCTTCTTCAACTACTTCTATTTCAACTTCACCAGCGACATTTGCCAGTGCTCCTAACATTATGATGTTTGCATAGATTTTATCCTTGAAAAGGTGTATTGCGGTCTCTGTTGCAGGAATTTTGAGAATTTTCACATTAACTGGAGGAACTTTTTTAATCTTACTGGAATCAATTATCAAGACTCCGCCCCCTTTCAGATCTTTCAAGTTTCTGTTCATTGCTTCTCCGCCCATTGCGACAAGTATGTCGCATTTTCTGACAGTTGGGAATCCAATTCTAGCATTTGAAATTATGACTTCGCTCCTAGCTGCGCTTCCTCTCGCTTCTGCTCCATAGCTTTGAGTTTGTACAACATGCTTTCTATCAAATGCTGCAGCCTTGCCATAAATCTGCCCAGCAAGGAGTACTCCTTGCCCACCCAATCCGCTTATTCGAATTTCAATTCTCTTTACCAAGCTTCTGAGCTTCCCTTGTTATGGCATAGATATTTTCAATAAGAGTTAAACGTGGTTTTCTTATGAACTCTCCAATTACTATCTTATTCTTTTGCTTGTTCTTACCAATTTTTCTTGCTTCTCCAATTGAAATAGCATTATCTCTTACCCAATCTACAAATTCTTGTGGGGTCTTTAACCCTCTTTTCCTTCCAAATCCTGTGGGACAGTGACTCACAACCTCAATAAATCTGAAACCATTCAAACCTAATGCAATCTTGATTGTCTTTTTCAGCTCTTTTAAATGCGCCGTTGTCCAGCGAGCAGAAAAAGTCGCTCCTGCCGCAACAGCAAGGCTTGCAGCATCAAAGGGCTGCTCGAAGTTTCCATAAGGTGTTGTAGTCGTTATTGCTCCGAAGGGGGTGGTAGGAGCTACTTGTCCTCCCGTCATTCCATAGATCATATTATTACTCATCACAACTAGAATATCCAAATTTCGCCTGGCTGCGTGCATGAAGTGACCAAGACCGATTCCCATGAGATCTCCATCTCCTCCGAAAACAACAACATTCAAATCAGGTCGGCGAAGCTTTATTCCAGTGGCAACAGGTATACTCCGCCCATGGAGCGTGTGAATTGAGTCAGCTAAAAAGAATGGGGAAGGAATCCACGAGGAACAACCGATGCCACTGCAAAAGACAAATTTCTTAAAGTTCTTATATCCAAGTTCTTGAACAGCTCGAAGGAAAGAATCTACAATGCCAAATAATCCACAGCCCGCGCAAAATGGGAATTTCATTCCTCTAAGATATTTCTTGATTGAACTCTTTTCTGCCATCATTATTCACCTTTAAGAATCGCATCAAGTACCTCTTCTGGAGTGATTAGTTCCCCGCCACCGATCTTATTTATGGGAACAACCTCTGCATTTCCTTTTGCCACTCTCTCAACTTCGTAAAATATTTGCTTCAGATTCATTTCAGGGACAATGATTCTATCAACTACATTACTTAGCTCCCGAACAGGTTTTTCAGGAAATGGCCAGAGTGTTTTCAATCGAACATAACCAACATCTACTCCTTTCTTTTCCGCCCTTTCTACTGCCTCATAAACTGCGCGAGAGGTGGATCCGAAGGACACAATCCCTATTTGACAATCCTCAAGATTGTAGCTTTCAACGTCCACCAACTTTTCTCTATTATCTGAAATTTTTTGGTTAAGTCTCTCTATCAGTTTCCTGTGAACCACAGGATCTGCCGTGAATCGGATTCCTTCCTCATTGTGAGTTGAACCAGTAACAGCGATGTTAAATCCTTCCCCAACTGCTGGCATGGGTGGAATTTCATCTGAACCAAAAAAGACCGTTTCCCCGGGTCTAGGTTTTTTTCGATCATTGATGTTAATGGCCTTAGAATCCGGGACAGTTAATTGCTCCCGCATGTGAGCCACTATCTCTTCCGCAAGAAGAATTACAGGAGTACGATACACTTCTGCAACATTAAAAGCCCTTATCGTGAGTTCAAACATCTCTTGAACTGAGTTCGGAGAAAATACTATTGAAGTGTAATCACCATGAGTGCCCCACCTTGATTGCATAATGTCGCCTTGTCCACTTTTCGTAGCTTGTCCTGTGCTGGGCCCCATCCTTTGAACATCAACCACAACAATGGGAGTTTCGGTCATAAAGGCGTATCCAATGCTTTCTTGCATTAGACTAAATCCCGGTCCAGATGTAGCAGTCATTACCTTAGTTCCTGTCCAACTTGCACCTATAATGGCCCCTATGGAGGCTAATTCATCTTCCATCTGGATGAATATTCCACCAATACGTGGTAAATTAACTGCCATATGCTCAGCTATTTCATTTGCAGGCGTTATTGGGTATCCAGCGAAAAACCTACACCCTGCGATAATAGCTGCTTGCACACAAGCTTCATTTCCCTGCCAAAAGTATGTTTTGCAACCAGGATGGCTTAACATAATAATCCCCTTATATTGATTTTAGAATAGTACATATTTCTTTACACGATCAAACAACCAAATCGCGTCGACACATTAACGAGAGATTCGAACACGCTCATGAAACTGAATAATTCTATCCTTCTAGCCTAGGAAGAACAATCCACAATAATGAGAGCACCATATACAATAAAGGCACGAAAATGTTCACCCTAAGCACAAAGCAGAAAATTTTTCAAATTGGAAACTTTAGAGTCGGAGGACAACCAGGAGAATTGCCAACCCTGTTGATAGGCAACATCTTCTACAAGGGTATGCCTGAAGTTTTGGATCACAAGAAAGGAATATTTGATAAAATGTCGGTTTCAAAATGGATCAAATCTGCTGAGACTTTTTCCGAGAAAAACGGAGTTCCCCACTGCTTAGATATCATGGCCATGTATCCCGACGCGATTTCCAATTACATTGAATTTGTCATCGAGCAAACAAGTGCGCCTTTCTTCATTGATGGAGCTAACCTAGAGACACGCAAAGCGGGTTTGGAAACCATAAAGCAGCTTAAACTTGAGAATCGTGTCATTTTCAATGGAATTACGCCTAGGACTTCAATGGAGGAGTTAGCAGCTATTCGTGATTCTGGAGTGAATATAGCTGTTCTCATGGCATTTAATGAATTGGATTATTCTTCTGAAGGTCGGATAAGTATATTGCAGGGTTCAATAGGGAAAAAAGGATTGTTTGATATGGGAAAGGAAGCTGGAATTATGAGTGCCCTTATCGATACAATAGTGTTTGATGTACCGAGTATTTCGTATGCAGCAGAGGCTATTTTTCTTGTGAAGAAAAAGTTAGGATATCCATCGGGTTGTTCGCCAGCCAATGCTACCTATGCTTGGAGGCAGGCAAAAAAGGGTTCAGATTTGATCGGAAATTTTGCAGCATCAAATGCAGCTGCCCATTCTATTGTTCAATATCGAGGGGCAGATTTTCTCATATATGGACCGATAAAACAAGCCAAGAGCATGATTTCTGCATGTGCTATTAATGACGCCATAATAGCTTATCATGCGATGAAGCATTTTGGGGTTAAACCGCTAGTAAGGAACCACCCACTTTACAGAATCTTTTAGCTTAATAGTGCCTTAACTTTCGTTAGGGCTTCGTTTGCATCTTTTGCATAAGCGTCCAATCCATACCTTTTGCGGACCTTTTCAGAGACTGCGTTACCCCCAATGATTACTTTTATCCTTTTTTCCAAGTTTTCTCTCTTCAGCATCTCTACAACATCTTTGAGATACTGAATTGTCTCTTCCATAGATATGGAAATTGCAATGATTTGGGCTTCTTCGCGAAACGCAGCCTTTACAAACTCTTCGGGATTAACATCCACGCCTAAATTTACAACTTGGAATCCTGCTGATTGAAGCGTAGCAGCGACGATATCTTTACCTAAGCCTTGAATATTACCTTTCAATGAACCAATAATGATTTTTCCTTTAACCATGGCTGGTTCAACCTTAATATACGGTTCAAAGATCTTGAAAGCTTCCCGCATGGCAGAAGCTGATGAAGCAACATCTATGACAAAATACTCTTTTCTCTCATAAAGTTGATCAACAACTCTCATGGCTTTCATAAGAACACCTATAGCCCTGTCAATTGACGATTTCTGGTTTAAAATTCCTTCAGCACAGCGCTTCGCTTTTTTAACATCACCAATAATTACTGCCCTTTCTAATTCTTCAAAGATTCTGTGGCTCACTTTCTGCTTCACCAAGCGAGAAAAACTTGGTAATCTATTTGTTATTATTATTTTTTCCTACATTGTTTAGATTTAAATGACCGACACTTGCGTGTTGCTTTGAGAATCTGAACAGCAAAGCACCTACAATCGCAAAGATGGCAGCGAAATACATCGTAACTCGATAACCCCCAAAAGCTACGACAAGTGTGGCCATGAAAGGACCTATTATGGAAGATAAACTCAAGACTGAATCAAAAAGACCACTAGCAGTAGCTCTTTCAATATTTCTGTCCATCAAATAACGCAACCCACCCACATATATTAGTGACCAAGAAATACCGAGAAGGATTTGAGTTGGCAATATCTGCCAGAAATCACTCGCTAGAGTGAAAGAAAAGAATGAAACACTAGAAAGCGTTAATCCAACGATAATTGAAGAGATGTAGCTAAGCCTCCCACCAAGGATGAACATGATAACAAACTGGGTTAGACTATTTGTCAGTTGAATAACACCAATCCAGAATAGATCTGCTCCAAGGGACTGAAGAAACAGTGGCCAGAATGTCCATATCATATGAGCACCGCTATGACGGATCAGAATAGATAGGTATAGTGAAAGGTTTCTTTTTGCAACTTCAATTGGGAACTTTGGCACATCTACTGCATCATGCTTTTTAAATTTTATACCGAACGCTGCTGTTAAAGCAAAAATAAATAAAACAGAGCTAAGCAGAAAAACAGCTCTTATCGTGAAATATACAGCAATTAAACCACCTGCTATTGTGCCCACGCCCCAACCAAGTGATCCGAAAGACGAGAACTTTGCCAGGCTTTTTTTATTCTCATGGACATAAGCAACTAAAGCTGCAGGATATATTCCAAGACAGAAGCCAACAAATGAACGCACCAACAATAGGGTTATGATGTCGTGAGCAAATATTTGTAGGAAAAACGCAATCCCCGAAAGCGCCAAACCAATCAATAGGAATAGCTTTCTACCAAATCGGTCAGAAGCTCGACCAAAGACAAACGAAGATAAGAACAAAGCCAAGGAGTAGAAAGCGACGATTAGGCCAATCTGAGAATCTGGTATGCCTGATTGACTGGCAAAAATCGACAAGTATGTCCATGAAGTCATTATTCCCCCGAAAGTGAAGAATCTTATTAAATTCAGTCTCAACGTACAGACCCCTTACTTCATCATATAAATGCTCCAGACTCCTTGAACACTGGAGACTATAGGCATGCACACATACAAGCATGCATATATGGATTATCTTTTTACTTAGTCTCGAAGAGCTTAGCCTGAAACTCCACAACTCGAGCTGCGGGCTTGTTTGCTCGAAATCGCGAACCGTTCAAATATGGGTTTATTATGATACTATTCAGACAACAAATCATGATAGTTGGTGAAGAAAATTGGCTATTAAAACGAAGGAAGAATATGTCAATAGATTGAGAAAGATGAAGAAGAACGTTTACATTGGTGGGGAAAAGGTTGGACACACCGATGAACGGTTAATCCCAGGAATCAATGTGGTAAGCTTAACCTTTGATATGGCTCATAACCCAGAATTCGAAGATGTCTGCACTGCCAGATCTCATATTACAGGAGAAAAGATTAACCGCTTCTGCCATATCCACCAAAGTAAAGAAGATCTCTTGAAGAAACAGGAGATGACTCGATTACTATGTCAACGTGTAGGTGGATGCATTCAACGGTGTATGGGCATAGATGCTATGAATGCATTATCCATTGCTACAAAATTATTGGATATGCAATATGATACGGATTACTATCAACGATTCGTTACTTATCTCAAATACTTCCAAGAGAACGATATCGTTGGAAATTGCGCTCAAACCGACGTCAAGGGGGATAGAATTAAAAGACCTCATGAACAGAAAGACCCTGATCTCTATTTACGTGTTGTGAAAAAGCAAAACAACGGTATTATTGTTCGTGGTGCAAAAGCCCATAATACAATTGCGCCCTATGCAGATGAAATCATTGCCATTCCTACCCGAACCTTGACTAAAGAGGAAGGTGATTGGGCAGTTGCTTTTGCCATTCCCGCTGACACAGAGGGCGTCAAACTTGTGGTTCGTCCAGCATATCAACGAAAGAGGATTAAACTAAAGGCTCCAATATCGAAATTTGGAGATGCAGAATCCCTCACGATATTTGAGGATGTTTTTGTGCCTTGGGAGAGGGTATTTATGTGTGGTGAATGGGAACATGGCAGAACTCTTGCCTTATTATTTGCACTTTTTCATAGGCATAGTTACACAGGCTGCAAACCCGCAGCTACCGATGTGTTGGGCGGCACAGCAGCTTTAGTGGCAGAGTGCAACAACATTGAAAGGGCAAGTCATGTTCGCGAAAAATTGTCCAAATATATTGGCCTATCAGAGCTTGTGTATGCTGCTGGAATTGCCAGTGCCCACCACGCTCAAAAGACGCCCTCTGGAACATACTTGCCGGATCCTGTATATACAAACGCAGGGAGAAGATTAGCTGGTGAAAACATTTATCATGAATATGAATTACTTGCCGATCTTGCTGGGGGACTTGCCTGTACACTGCCCCTTGAAGCTGATTTTTATAGCGAAGAGACAGGTGACCTACTGAATAAATACATTATGCGAAATCCAAATCTTTCACCTGAATATGTACATCGCACCTTCAGACTCGTTGAGAGTGTCCTGGCTTCCGATCTTACAGGAGTACTGCAAGTCGCTGGCGTTCACGGTGGAGGCTCCCCCATAATGGAAACAATCATGATGATGGGAACTTACGATATTGAGAAATTGAAAGATATAGCTCGATATTTAGCTGGAATAAAGGATGAGTTACCAAGAATACGACGTAAAGACCTGGTAAAATTCACCTGATCCTCCAGTACAGTACATCTTTCATTGCTGCAAGCCTATTTAATTTCATATCTTACGCTCTCTGAAAATCAGCATCTCGCCCTACTATAAGACAATGATTCCCTATCGGTGATTACGTGAAGAGCTAATCCTGACAAGGCATGCAACAATGAAAAAAGGAATTGAAGCGTTTTTCAACGCTTATTCTTGTTCTTCGGTCTTCGTCGTTTCCTCTTCGATCGAGGTCTCTTGCGAGGTTTCCGTTTGGGTTTCTTCGATTTCTTCTGCTGTTTCTGGTTGTTCCACTTCTTGTGAGAAGGGTGTTTCTTCGCTACGAAAGGATTCCTCTACTTCTTCCACAGGGACCTCTGGATAATCCTCTGATTCAACACTCTGCTCGACTGGAACCTCTACTTCTTCTTCTATTGTTGGCTGTTCTTCAACGGTTGTTTCTATAGATGTTGTTGTTTCAGTGTCCATGACAATTTCTAGTCTCTTCTCCGTGTCTGGCTCTAATTGAGCTGTTTCTTCTTCGGTTTGTAATGGAGGAGGTGTTGGTGAGGGTGGTGGCAAGTCAATATCCTTTTCACTGAGATTTGAGATTGCCTCTTTAATTTCATCTAGTTCGTGTTTTGTCGTTTCTAACCCAAGCGAGAGTACGTTACACTCTCGGTTATATGCATCATCTTCGATCTCTCCTGAAATGTGTCGAATTTCAGAATTTACAAGAAGGTGTTCTAATGTCTTCATCTGTTGCTCCAGTTCATTTATTTTAACTCTCATCTTCTCAACCAGGGCGTCCTGTTTTGCTTCAATTTCAGCTATGGCTTCGCCAATCTCTTGAGTGATTGAGTCATAAGTGAGCTGCGAAACCTTTCCTCTATTGAGTAAATTGTCTAAAGCTTCCTTCTTCTTCTTAGCTAGTTCCAATTCGCCGTTTATCTTTTCTAAAGAATACTTCCACGAAATCAAATTGCTACACCGGGTTCCAATAAGAGCGAAAAGCTAAAATAACCTTTAAATAGGCAAACTTTGATAGAAAGGGAAAAATTATGCGCTATTATTGACAGAAACGCCTAAAACGGAGAGTTTCAACATATCATGTTGATATATCGATGGATATTAAACTCCCCCTAATTTACTTATAAATACAAAAGAGTTTGGCGCCTTCAAATGGACAAATTGAGTTGATAATTAGGCAAGTGAAAAAAATATAAGCTAAGAACCATTATGAGGCTACTCTGCATGCATGCATTTTTATGAGTCATTTTCTTACTGAAGTTGAAAGAAAATGATTTCTATTGTAGGCGCAGGCAGAGTAGGAAGTGCTGCTGCATTTAATATTCTAAGGTTCAGAATAAGCGATGTTGTTCTAGTAGATATTGCTGAAAACTTGGCTAAAGGTGAAGCGCTTGATATGATGCAAGCTTCTCCAGCAATAGAATTCGATGGTGAAGTTGTAGGGACTAATGATATCAGTGATGTTGAAGGCTCGGAAGTTGTAGTTATAGTTGCTGGTTTAGGTCGAAAACCAGGGATGACGCGAATCAATCTTATGAATGAAAATGCGAGAATAGTCAAATCTATAGTCAAAGAAGTAATCAAACATTCTCCTGACTGCAAGTTAATGGTTGTGACTAACCCCGTTGATGTTATGACATATATCGCTTGTAAGATTTCAGGCTTTGAGAGAAACCGCGTTTTCGGAATGGGGAATATCCTTGACACTCTGCGTTTTAGGTCTTATATTGCCATGGAGCTTAATGTCTCCAGAGAGGATGTTCGCGCGCTTGTCATTGGTGAACATGGGGACTCGATGGTTCCGCTTGTGGATCACTCTTCTGTTTCAGGAATACCAATAAAAGATCTTCTCAAACCGGACCAGATTGAAAAAATCGTGCAATCAACCAGAGCCTCGGGAATAGAGGTTATCAATCTCAAGGGAGCGACCACTCACGCTCCAGGGGTGGTCATTGCAATAATGGTTGACGCAGTTCTGAGAGGTCGAAACAGAGTAATGAGTGTTTCTACATGTTTAAATGGCGAATATGGGCAATCCCACGTCTCAATTGGGGTTCCCGTTGTTCTAGGGCGACATGGAATTGAGCGGATTTTACAGTTAAGTCTGCATCCTGACACACAAAGGCAATTTGAGAACTCTGTTTCAATTGTTAAAAGTGCAATCAATAGAATTCGGAGCTGAGCAATAGCGTTATGCATGCTTGGACTGGGTAGTCTAAAAAAAGGGAAATGAATTGAGAATATCTTTGCTCATGAGGTTTCCTTTGACATCTTTTTTGCCATACTATACATTACAGGAATCAGCATGATTGCTAGAGCTATTGCAAAGCCCCACGAAATGTTGGCAACAACGTTTGTGACCCCTGGAAAGGTTGCAAAGATCGCTCCTGCTCCGATAAGAAGAAAGACGCTGTAAAGCACGAATTTTGCATGTCCTGCCGTTGGCGTGAATTCTTTGTGGTCGTCCATAATTGATTTGATCAATCCATCAGTCAGTGCTATTCCTGCGCCTATGATGACAAAGCCTAGGATTAGAGGGTAAACCAAGTTACCCGACAATAACATTAGTTCCAGAGCAATCAACAGAATTACTGCTGTTAAACCGATTTGAAGTAGGTTCCTTAGCATATCTGCAATTTCACCTTTGGCTTTTGGGAAAGTAATCATCAAGGTTTTGCCCACTAGCGTTGCCAAGAAGTCAACCAGAACTGTGCCTATGACAATTATCAGAATACCACCAAGCAGCCTTGGGAGATATGATGCCACAGCTAAAAGATATTGGCCTAAAGGACCTCCAAGATTAATGATCTGTATTGCCAAAATGATTGACAAAATTATGACGAAGGCTTTTGTAATTCCACCTACAAAAGATGACAGATCAAATCCGGCAGATTTGAAAGCGTCTCCTGTTTTGCTTTCCTCAAAGCTTTTTTCGATGCCCATCTTTTCGATGAGTTTATTCACAGCCTTTCCAGCTATCACGCCAACTCCATATCCGATGACTATCACTATTATCGCTGCTATTAGTGTTGGTAGAAACGCAATGACATCTTCGAACATTGCTATAAACGCATCTATTATTTGAAGATACATTCTACAGCACGTTTTCTCAGATTGTATGGCTCTTTCTTATAAAATTTCTACTAAATACAAGGCGAAATACACACATTAAATCCTTGCATGCGTAAGTTTTTCATCTTTTATGCTAAAATGGCGATACATGAGGAAAAAGACCGAATCCGAGTACTTGGTTAGGAGTATCTTCATTATCAAAAACGAGTGCCAAAATGGATCTTAGGTTACGGGGAAGAAAACTCGAATAATATGCATCAGTTGCTGGAATCAGGTTTGTTTTTCTGACTGCTTGCCACTGAGATATTCTATGTCTATTCTACCAATTAAGACGTTTTTCAGACCCGTACTAGGGTCAAGTTCTTCAAGTTTAGTCATCATAGGTCTAGGGTTCTCATTTTGTTGTCGTATCATACACGCAAGAGCTTGCATTTTATCGTCTACATTTGATAGAAAAGATACTTCACCTCGGAATTGTACTGAGGAGTAATGCTGTTCGCACTCACCATCTTTAAATCCTTCATTAATCATAGCTTGTCCCCAAGTTTTGTTGTTCGCTTTGATGTAGTCAAGTTTCTTCCCCTCTGTTGCGCAGTGAAAGAAAATGCAGTTTTGCTTAGCGTCATAACCATGGCTCAATGTAACAAGGTAAGGTTCATCGTCTTTACACAACGCTATGGTCACATATTGGGTGGAGGCTAGAATCTTCTTCATTATTTTAATGTCAACTATTTCTTGTTCCTTTCGTCGAATGTGGTACATCACAATATTCACGGTTACGAAGTCAAAGAGTGAGATCTTATATAAGCCTTAACTGCGTGTTTGCGTGATACGGAAAGAATTGAACTCCCACTCCGGGTGGAGATATCCTTCGCATTTTCCCATATACTCACCATTTTTGTTAGCTAGGTGGGCAACGTGGGTTGTGGTCTTTCTAAGCCTGGTTTTTCTTCTATTACGCGTTGCTTCCACGTCCCTCTGGATAGCCAAGCGACTGAGAGTACTGCAGCTCCAAGGTTTCCGAGCGTCATGCCCATCCAGATGCCTGCAGCGCCCATCTCAAAGAAGAAATAGAACACATAAGCGAGCAGGATTCGTAATCCCCAAAGTCGAATTAGTGATAGAACCATGGAAGGTCGGGTGTTGCCTGCTCCTTCAAACACTCCGCTTGCCATACGGAAAACGGTGAAGAGTGGCACCGAGAAGACGAAGAGAGTGATGAATACGGACCCCGCGTCTAGGACTGCAGGATCGTTAATGAACAGCTGATAGAGCGGGACTCGTAAGAAATAGATAACTGTGCTTCCAGTCAGGGATAGGAGAAAGAAGGAAAGCAGGAGTTTCTTGACGATCTCACCCGCTCGTTCATCTTGATTGGCCCCTAAGTTTTGCCCAACCATTGTAGACATTGCGCTGACGCCTCCCCAGAGAATTATATTGATGAAGTTTACAAGTCGAAAGCCAATCCCGTAAGCAGCTAGGAGCACGCCCTCTCCAGGTGATATCTTGTCTTCTATGGAGACAAGGCTGATGAGCGCCACAAATCCTAGAGCGGTCCCGCTAAGACCGATGGCAGATGGTCCACCTATCGAAACAACTCTTTTCATCCAACTAAAGTTCGGCTTCAAATCTGATAATTTCAGCTTTATCCCAAGTCTCCCTGAG
Source organism: Candidatus Bathyarchaeota archaeon (assembly GCA_020354575.1). Lineage (GTDB taxonomy): Archaea > Thermoproteota > Bathyarchaeia > Bathyarchaeales > SOJC01. The sequence continues at coordinate 826,883 of CP070649.1, forward strand.
AACAGAAGGTACATTCCAATGGCTGCTACTAGTCCTCTTGTCATTAGAGTAGTCAACGCGGCACCAGCAACACCCATCTGAGGAATGGGTCCCCAGCCGAACACAAAGAATGGGTCCAGTGCAGTGTCCAGTACACTGGACGCAATCGTCAAGATCATCGGCGTCTTTGTATCCCCGTAACCCCTTAATATTGACCTGAATCCAAAGTGAAAGAACAGAAAGGGCAAAGCTAAGAACATTATCTGCAAGTATGGCGTGGTTGTAGCTTGAACAACTTGTGAGGTCCCCATCAGCTTCAGTATGTCACCAGCGAAAGGGAAGCCCACAATCGATGCAACTAGAGAGGTGCTCAGAAGGACAAAGAGTAACTGCCCCGCCGATTTGTTAGCTTTCTCCGGCAATCCAGCTCCTGTGTATTGGGACACAAGGGAGACTCCGGATATTCCAAAACCCGCGCTTATTGACATGAAGAGAAACATTATGGGCCAGGATATTGATGGCGCTGCAACTGCCTCTGGTCCTAGTCTTCCTAGCCAAAAGGTATCCGTCAGGTTATAGATTGTCTCAGCGAGATTGGCCGCCATTACTGGCCATCCGAGATTTAGAGCTGTCCGAATGATGTTTCCACCGAGAATATGGTCTCTCATCGAATCCGCCTTCAAATAGAAGATTCTCCAGCAGTAAATGACTACCCTCAAAAGGGCATCTTAAATAGATTACTGCCTGCACTCATGAAATCACTAACTACATGTATGCATGATGAAATTGGGATACAAATACGTCAGAGTTTAGGGACCAAGAGCTTTCGAAAGCGCAAATGAACTGAAAACAAGGTGATCATAACAGTGGCGCCAGGGTGGGATTCGCACCCCCACCAACGTGGAGATATCACCTGCAATCGTCCCCCTTTTTTCTATGAGCGCGCAGCGAATGAGCTCATTGGACTAAGCTTATTTGTTGTCTCGCGTCTTAGTGACATAATGGAAGTATTCGAAGTGAATTAGGTGAATAAAAATGAATCGCAAGAAGATTCAAGAGATTGTAGCGAGTTATGACCAAAAAGAGGTTATAATCGGAGTACTTGGATCGCACTCAGCCTTAGAGATGGGCCATGGCGCCAAGCAGGAAGGATTCGAGGTTGTTGTTGTCTGTGAAAAAGGAAGAGATAAAACCTACACAAAACATTATCGAAACCTATTTGACCATGTCATGGTTCTGGAAAATTTCGTTGACATAATTAGAGAAGAAAACCAAGATACGTTACGAGAATTGAACACTGTTTTTGTACCAAACAGATCCTTCTCAGTCTACATAGGTTATGACAACATAGAAGAGAAATTTTCAGTCCCTCTTCTGGGGAATAGACGCATGCTTAGAAGTGAAGAAAGAGACGTACCAAGAAACCAATACTACTTGCTGA
>CP070649.1:828402-900885 GCA_020354575.1 Candidatus Bathyarchaeota archaeon
CGCGAATGACATTTGGCGTTATTAGTACTCTTTCTCTGACAAGATTGTCAACAAGTTTCTCCCAAGTCATCGCGTTTTCCAAATTTCTGTTAACACCTTCAGCTTTACAATATTCAAAGGTTACTTAATAACCTACAACTGTTAGCGTCTAAGACAATAAAGGCTTATTTCACAGTAACAGATTTGGCTAAGTTCCTCGGCATATCAGGATCACAACCTCGCTCGATTGCCATATAATAAGCAAAAAGCTGAAGGGGAACTGCATAAGGTATTGGCGATAAAACCTCAGGAATGCCCTTTGTAATTTCAATGTAGTCATCAGCTAAGTTCATTATCTCCTCATCCTCCTCTTCACAAACTGCAATTACAGAAGCCCCTCTAGCTTTCATCTCCATTATATTTCCTATTAGAGTACTTCTCGTTTCGTCTGGTGGACATACAAAAACTACTGGGAAACCTTTTTCAATGAGGCTAATTGGTCCGTGTTTACTCTCACCTGCTGGAAAAGCAATGGATGGTACATAAGCAATTTCCATAAGCTTCAAACGACCTTCTAATGCAGTTGCATAGCTTATTCCTCTCCCCAAAAAAAAGAAGCATTGTTTATCTTTATACTTTTTAGCTAAACTTGTCACCTTTACTTCCTGTGTTTGAACGATCGCTTCAACTATGTCAGGAATTTTCTCGATCTTCTCGTCAAGAAGATCGATCTCTTCCTGGGAAACTTTACCCCTTTTTTTTGCTAACCTTATTGCCAACTGAGAAAGAACAGAAAGTTGAGAAGTAAACGTCTTCGTGGCTGCCACACCGATTTCAGGGCCTGATTGCTGGAGAATATAAACTCGGGAGACACGAGTTAGAGTTGAACCCACAACATTTGTCAACCCAAGAATTGTAGCAGCTCTCTGTCTTGCAGTTTCCACCGCTGCTAAAGTATCTGCGGTCTCACCAGATTGACTGACCGCCAAGATCGTGCTGTCTATATTGACAGATTTGCCATGTTGCTCAGTAAACTCTGATGCAATCACCGGGTGAGTAGCAAGGAAGGATAATTTCGAAAACATATAAGACGCTGCTAGACAAGCATGGTGAGCTGTACCGCAGGCAACCATGATAACCTCACGCGATCTGTCAAGAAAGGTTGTTAATAATTCTAGATATTTATCCTGCAGCCTTAGTGTATTGCGAAGACAAGATGGTTGTTCATGAATTTCTTTTAGCATGAAGTGGTGATAACCCTGTTTTTCAGCCATTTCTGGAGTCCAGTTTACAAGCTTTGGTTTACGAATCACCAAGCTTCCATCAGCAATTTTCCGTATCCTGACGGGGGCCCTTCCGAGAATGGCTAACTCCCCATTCTCTAAAAAAATGACTTTATTTGTTAAAGGTAGAAATGCAGGAATGTCAGAAGCAAAATAACAAGCATCGTCTGCGATTCCCAAAACAAGAGGGCTTTCTTTGCGTGCACAAAAGATGTTATTTGGAACTTGTGTCGAAACCACCGCAATTGCATAAGAACCTTGAAGACGTGCAAGGGCGCTCATTATTGCATTTTCAAAATCAGAGGAGGCCTCAGTTTCTGACGTAATTTTCTCATTGAGGTTATCCTCAATCAAATGGGCGATCACCTCCGTATCAGTTTTTGATCTAAAAGTGTGACCTAAATCTCCTAGCTCCTTTTTTAGTTCAGCAAAATTTTCTATGATGCCATTATGCACGATAGCAATATGTGGCGGATCTGAACAGTCAAAGTGCGGATGAGCATTAACTTGAGAAGGCGCACCATGAGTAGCCCAGCGTGTATGCCCAATGCCCACTCTCCCAGGCAAATTGTCAAGATTCTTTATAGTATGAACTTCATCGATTTTTCCTGCATCTTTCTTGATGAATAGTCTCCCATCATGTATTGTTGCTTCACCTACGGAGTCATAGCCTCTATACTCTAGCCGTTTCAACGCAGCATGAATTACTGGTGCTACATTTCCCTCTTTAAGGATACAGCCAAATATTCCACACATTTTATCTCACTTCATTCAAACTTAATAATAGCTTCCAAATCTAAGATGTTATGTAAACAAGCGGGTTCTATAAGCATTTTTAAGAATATGTTCACAATTTTAAAAGTATTTTTTTAGTAAATTTTCGTGAGTTCTCTTTTCTAGAATTGAAATACATCATGGCTTATTTGAATTGGACTCCTCGTTTTACATTTTCAAGAGTTTGTCTTAGCTGAGCTGCATTTGCCATTAATAGCCCTAGCCTGAAAGAACTTGTGAACATTCTGACAATCTCTGAACACAGTTTTCTTGGATTGAAGTAAAACGATTTGAAATAATTAAAGATCATCTCACTAATCTCTTCAAACTGAACAGCAGTTGGAACTACTCGTGGAACATATGCCCCTTCCTCCCAATGCTTATCTTCGTCGATAAATCCTTTTGCCACTAGTTCGTTCCATAACGGAGAGCCAACAGGTGCACCAAGAATGTTGAATGATGGAACGTCAATGTCAATCTTTTGAGCAAATTCTAAGGTTTTCTTAATTTCTTCACGAGTCTCGTCAGGGGCTCCAACAATGAATGATCCTACAATAATGTCTACACCTGCTTTTCGAGCGTTTCTAACTGCAGTTTTGGACTGTGCAGGAGATATATTTTTTTTATAGTAATTTAGAATTCGTTGATTGGCACTTTCAATTCCAAAATACAGCGTTCTACAACCTGCTTTGACCATCTCTCTGAAAGTATTGAAACCGCAATTATCAACTCTAGAATCACAAAACCATTCTACTTTTAGTTTTTTCTTTCTCAATTTGCGACAAAGCTTTGTTATTCGTCGCGGATTCAATGTGAAATTGTCATCGACAAAAAGAAACTCCCGATAACCCTCGCTATGAAGAAATTCCAGTTCCTTGACGATATTCTCAACTGAACGTGGTCTCCATATTCCTCGAGCAAAATTTCGGCATGCACAGAAAGTGCAGTGAAATGGACATCCACGAGAGGAGAGGAGCGATGTAAACCTCTTGGTCGCGGTTCTTATTCCAAAGATTCTTGAGGTGTACTCGCAATCCACCAAGCGTCGATCTGGAAAGGGAAGTGAGTCAACGTCTTTGATTAGAGATTTTTCTGGCGTTGTCTTTATTTTCCTCTTATTAACGCGGTAGGTAATCCCGTTGACCGTTTTTATCTTTTCACCATTCTGTAAGCATTTGGCTAGCTCAAGACTAGTATACTCGCCTTCCCCTCTTACTACAATGTCAACATAAGGGTATTTTCTGAGAATTCTGTCCGCATTGAAAGTCGAGTGATAATTTCCAAAAACTACCAGCAAGTTTGGATTTTCCTTTTTCACGAGCCCTGCAATCTCTCCAGCTTCCTTTGATGAGCTACTTAAGACTGATATTCCAAGAATATCAGGATTCTCTCTTTTTACCCAATCCCTAGTTTGCATTGTGGTGTATCCTTTTGCTGCTTGATCTAAAACAGAAACCTCGAAGCCTTCGTTTTTTAAGACGGTTGAGCAGTACAATATTCCTAATGGTGGCCATGCATTTGAACACATTTCCAAAGCGCCCTCTGAAAGTTTTGGCTGGATAAATGAGAATTTCACTCCAATCACTCGCTTTTCAATCATCTTTATTTTTTTGAGAATATGAGTTTTAAGCATTTGTGTATGCTTAATTCTGAGCATTAAAAAAATATTTATAAGGGAACTAGTCTATGCTCGGGGGAAGACCTTTGCAGAAAAAGTTGCTATTAAGTAAAAAAGAAAAAAAACATGAGATCAAAGAAATTGTCATCTTTGAAAATCCAGAAAAACTTAAACCTGTTCTGAGCAGGCTGACATGGAAAATTCTTCTGATGCTCCACCAGAAGGAGATGTACCCCATGGAGATCGCTAAAAAATTGAACCTGCATGAACAAAAAGTCTATTATCATATGCGGAAGTTGATTCGGGCCGGTGTGATAAAAAAGGTGAAAGAAGAGGAAAAAAAAGGCGCAATCGCGAAGTATTATAAGGCTAATTTTCCAGCTCTCGGCGTTGAACTGCCTATTGGTGGTACAACTCTAAGTAATCTTGGCCCCTCTTTGAAAAGCAAGAGTATGCGACAATTCCTTTATCCCATTCTTAGAGAGAATCTTTTTGATGGAAAAATTGTAGTAGGAAGTCCAGATCCTCATGGACGATTCAAGACAAGCGCCCGTGACGGTCACTATGCATCATTCCTCACCTTCTTTCTCGGGCAGTTCGCTGAATTGCCTGATGATTTTGCTATCAAACTAGATGTGGATATTAAAGCTGAGAAAGAGGAGGGAACTAATCTTATCCTTGTTGGTGGACCTGGAACTAATCTTATAACTCAGGAAATTAATGCCCATCTTCCTATAAGGTTCAATATGAAATCCTCTGAGCACGGCTTTCTTTTTGGTGGTTTAGTTTCCAGAAACACGAGCAACGTATACACTGCAGATACAATAGGCGTAATCGCAAAAATCATCAATCCTTGGAGTCAAAAAAAGAGGGTCATAATCCTTGCTGGCAATAAAGCAGTAGGTACGAAATCATGCGTTCTGGCGCTGACCAAGTTTTGGAAACAAACATTAAGAAGCTATCAGGGAGAAGACTACTTTGCTACAGTAATCCAAGGCTTTGACCTAGATGGAGATGGGAAGGTCGATTCAATAGATGTGCTTGAATAATCGTGAAATAGATCATAGAGACGCCTTTAAAGCGCAAAGAGAATGACCCCTCATATATATGCATGCAAATGAGAGAGGGCAGCAAGCTTCAATGGTCAAATTGACCATTTTAAAGATGAAAAAACATGAGAGCAGCTGAGACTGTGTCTGCACACGGGCATGAAAGAATTCTGGCCACAAATAAAACTACCTTCGAAATAACCAAAGATAAAAGCTTAACAGAACAAGGTGACTGCATAATCGCATTAGGGGCAAATAAAAGCACAATTGATTTGAAAGGCAAATTCAAGGAAATAATAAAAAAGAAAGAAGCAAAACTAACAATTTGTATTCAAGCGGACGGTGAAGAAGAAATCATAGAAGCTTGGGGAAGCCCTTCTCTCACACTTAACCACCATTCAGACTTGGTTATCCGCAAGAGCAATTATGTATGTGATAGGACTCTAGCGATAAAGGCCAATAAGGCAGCTCAAGATTTTTCCAGAAATTTGATAAAGAAACTTCAAAATTCTGAGCAAGAAGTTAGCATACTTCTGTTCGTTGAGGAAATCAAGTAATATTCATGCAGAAAAAACAGATTTCGAATAAAGTTTGATGCTTCATAACTCTTATCATAAAAGCAGGGAGCCTTGTATGATGATTGGAAATGAGTCAAAAGGAAATGTTTCTAAAAGAAGTGGTCGAGAAGGTTGGAGACAAAGTTGGAAAGCAATCTACTAGTGAGAGAGTGGAGCATTTTGCCAAACATGGGACTCTTTACTTATTTTTTGAAATGATAAACCTGAGACAAGAAGTAGAAAGATTGAAGAGAGAATTAAGTACAAATGAATAGCGCAAAAGAGAAGGAGCTTTTCGACTCTAATTACATTGGCGGGCCCGACGGGAATTGAACCCGCGACCTACGGATTAAGAGTCCGCTGCTCTGCCTTGCTGAGCTACGGGCCCAATCACTTCAGAAAGAACCTATGCAAGAAATTTAGAGCTTTCGGTATTCTATATGCATTTTCTTTTTTCCTAGACTTTTACGCAAAACAAGTGCTAAAGCTCGCTTCCCCAGCTTTCATTTGGGTAAATCAGTAAATTACATCACTAAATTTGTGAGAAGACGACTAGGTTTGCGCGTTACCCTAATATTTTAAGATTAGTAGATAAACTGTGGTGATACAGATGGGTGAGCTAATTTTTATTGGCCTAGGGTTACATGATGAAAGGGGTATTTCCTTACGGGGTTTGGAAGAGATGGAGAATGCAGGAGCTATTTTTGTAGAGGCTTATACGAATTTAATGGAAGGTTTAAGAATTAAGAAATTAGAGAAACTAGCCAGAAATAAGATTATATCGGTTTCGAGGAGGATGCTTGAAGAAGAAGAGGGCAAGCTCATCTTGGATTCCGCTAGGAAAGGAAAAACGGTTTTTCTTGTACCTGGTGACCCATTAATCGCGACAACTCATGTGGATTTACGAATAAGGGCAGAGAAAGCTAAGATAAACACACGAATAATTCATGGTGCTTCTATAATCTCTGCTGCGATTGGGCTGTCTGGATTGCAGAATTATAAATTTGGTCGAAGTGTAACGATCCCTTTTCCTAATGGTGCGATAATTTCGGAGTTGCCTTATGAAGTAGTGCAGGCGAATCTGCAAGTTGGCAATCATACGTTATGCTTCTTGGACATCAAAGCCGAGGAAAGTAAGTATATGACTATAAAGGATGCCATAGAAATTCTTCGTTTGATTGAGAAAAGAAGGCAAGAACATGTTATTTCTCCAAACATGCTAGCTGTGGGTATAGCGAGAGCAGGTTCAGAGGAACCCATTGTAAAAGCTGATTTAGTCCCAATGCTTGTGGATTATGATTTTGGCAAACCTCCTCACATTATTATCTTTCCAGGGAAACTCCATTTCATGGAGGCGGAGGCTCTTGTGAAATTTGCGGAAGCACCTGAAAGCATACGGGAGCTTACCAAATGACAATTAAAAGGCTTGTTGAGAAATATATTAAAAAAACTCAGCAAGCTCTTCGGCAAATAGACATAAGAAAAAATGGCGAAGGCAATCCAAGAGTTAATGTTGTTTTGGATTATGCAGCCAGATATTTAAAAGACGCGATTTATTATAGTGACCAAGAAAAATTTGAAACAGCTCTCGGTTCAATTGCTTATAGTGAGGGCTTGCTTGATGCGTTAAGGTTGCTTCAACTGGTGAAGTTTCAATGGCTAAAAAAAGACAAGCTATCAAAAGACGTCCCATAGTTATGGCAGCGGGAGTCTTCGACTTGCTCCATTTAGGTCACGTTAGATTCTTGGAAGAGGCAAAGAGAGCAGGTGGGGAAGATGCAGAACTTATCGTCATTGTAGCTCGAGACAAAACGGTGGAAAACAGGAAAGGCGAAAAACCGGTGATGTCCGAAAATCAGCGACGAGCCTTGGTAGAATCTTTGCAAGTTGTAGATGAAGCAATTCTGGGATATGAAGAGTTTGATATAAAGAAGGTTGTTGACAAAATAGCACCGAACGTCATTGTTCTGGGACATGACCAAAAGGGTATTGGAAAAATGGTGAGAAAGGCTATTGCTGATGAAGGTTTGAATATTAAGATCAACAAAATCGGGAAATTTAGCGAGGACGAACTTAACAGCAGCTCTGAAATTAAAAGAAAAATTATTGAGTTGTATAGAAGGAAGGCTTAACCCGGTTTTTTCACCAAGTACACGCTTACAAAGATTCTGATTGGTAATGCGATCTAAATTCAGAAGAATTTGGTTATAATCTGGGAGTTGCTAGGGCATTGTGAAGATCTCCATCTTCACTTTTTGTCCATCCCTAATTTTCAATTGATTACGTAAATAGTGGGGTGCAATGATCTCGAGCACCGAGGAATCATAATGGGTTCGAAAAGCCAATATTAAAGCACCTCTGGCCTTGTTATTAATAAGCGCTGGATAGCATTTGACGGGGCCAAAAGTTCTTGACTCATTTTTAAATCCTTCAATTTCTATAGCTGGATAATTATCCAGCTCTTGTCTTGTTTTTTTATCATAGTCTGATGTTACCCTGACATTCAAGGTTCCAGGATAAGGGTCAAATCCAAGTTTTTCTATGAATTGCTTTCGATATCCATCCTGCTTTATATAATAAGCACCTTCACCTAGACCACTAAACGCCACACCTTCTAATGTTACTGAAAGAGGGTAAGCAGCTTCTATGAGTGCTTTTAGTTTCAAGTAGAGGTTTTTCAATTGCGTTTTTCCGGTATCGGTAAGTGTGATTAGACAACCCTCGGCTGTGATCGATCTTTTAATCCAGCCAATTTTTTCAAGTTCTATTAAATAGCGAGACGCTGTTTGTTGGGAAAAGCTAATCTTCTCTGCCAGAAATTGAGTGGAGACTTTTATCGTTCGGCGATAGGCTCCCATTTCGGCGAGTCTATATAGAATAAGCTGTTGTTTCCATGATATCATGTCTATGCTGGGGGCAGTCATCCTTCTGTACCTTATCAAGGAAGAGTAGCTACCCACCTATAAGAATACTGTAGGGATATCTGCGCATGCAATATGGCGAAACGCATGTATGCAAAGAACATTAAATATGGCGATTGCGACTATTATCTTGGAGAGGTTATGAAACCCCAAAGCACCACGACGTCGTCTGACCCGTCGAACAGCTGAAAGGTTTCAGCCCTGCCTCTCCCATCTTCTACTTCATTGCAGATGAGGATCGTTACTATTATATACTCGATTCGATTTTATGCTTCCACGGGGGAGCTAGGAAGATGATCCTGGCTGAGAAGATGGGAGAAATCCATCGACCCTATGAACCTGATCCAGTTAATACTGGCGGAGGGAAGAACATATGAATAGAACTAAGTTTATGAGTACGATAGACACAAGGATTTTGGCTGAAGCCGTAATTTTTATTGCTCTTGCAAATGCGCTTTATATTTTAAGCAAAATCTACGTTCCCTTCTTGAGATTGCCACAAGGAGGAAGTGTAACTTTAGCGAGTATGGTGCCTCTGCTTTGGTTTGCTTTAAGACGCGGTCCTCGATGGGGAGTGGAAGCTGGAGTAGTATATGGATTGGTGCACATGGTTATCTCTGGAGAGATCTATTATCCAACACAAGTACTACTGGATTATCCATTGGCCTTTGGTGCTTTGGGCTTAGCAGGTGCACTAAGAAAACATCCAGTATTAGGAGTAATATTTGGGATTACTGGGCGATTCATTTGTCATTTCATCTCTGGGGTCATATTCTTCGGTCAATGGGCATGGGAAGGTTGGCATCCCATAGCTTATTCTGCAGCATACAATGCAACATATTTAGTTCCTGAATTAGTAGTGAGCGTTACAGTAGTCTATATATTACTAAAAAGGAACTTGCTCGAAATCTACATGTGACTTCTTCGGAATCAATTCGCAGCTAGGGAACAAATCTTAATTTCAAGTTCATAATCCTTTTCTTACTTTGACCTCTGAATAAGGCACATGACAGCCAGGGGTATGAAGCGACTTATCATGGGTCTGTTTTGTTTTCTTACCTTCTTTTTAGTTTGCAACCTCGCAAATGCGTTCTCAGAATCCATACAAGTACCCGCAGGAGAAACTGAGACAAGAGCTGTGAACATGAAAGAGGGCGATAGAATTTCTGGGAGAGTAACAATTGTAGGGCAATCATTGAACTTCTCAATCTATAGCCCTGATGGACAAACCATTATTAACAGCACCCTCTCCGATCCAATAGATTTCCAATTTGTAGCCACAGCAACAGGCGTGTATGGCTTCTACTTCGAAAACACATTCTCTAATGAGGCGAACTTGGTGACTCTTAACTATAATGTACAATATTACATCTTTGGGTTTCCTCAAGAATACATAATCTTGTTTTTCATAGTAGGCCTTGCACTTGTTGCTGTTGTGGTTTATGCTGCGATGTCACCAAAGCCTTAGAAGTACATAACAAACAAAAAGTTAAAGAGGAAACCAAAGCTTCCATTCTAGATAGGTGAAGAACCCCATGGATAAGGTGGAAAAGAACCAAGTTTTGCTAGATAACGCGCAAGGCTACGGTGAGGTGTGGGATATAGTAAAGGATAACGCCAAGGCTGTCTTAAATAGCCAACGACTGGGAATGATGCTTTTTCTTGATGATATGCCCCTTAGACTCGGAGCATATCATCCTATAGGAACAAACAATATAGTTCTAAACCGTGCCCTTATCCAGCTAGTCCAAAAAACTACAAAGTCTAGGAAATTGTTGAATGCTTTCATTTATTCGGTTTTACTTCATGAATACCTCCACGCATTAGGATATATCCGAGAAACAGAAGTTCGAGCTCTAGTTCACAAGATTTCAAGAGAATGCTTTGGTGAAAACCATATTGCTGCACAGCTAGCAAAATCAGGACCTTGGGCCTTATTGCGAGGGCTTCCCTTAGACTCATTACGGGCTCCTAGACATGTGATGGAAATTGTGAAAGACTTTGAACGGATAAATCAGAAATATATAGTGTAGAGGCGTTTCTCTAGACTCGCAGGTCGAAACAAGGATATTTTCAGCCTAGTTCAGAACCCAAAGTTTTTAAGAGCAAACCAAACAATGAATGTTCTAGAATATTGGAGAGAGCAAATGATGTATTGTACCAAATGTGGAACCCAAAACGAAGATGACGCAAAAGTGTGCACAAAATGTGGTGCATCGTTGCAACTAACTCATCCTAGAAGACATCGGCGCTCTGGTGATAATTGCTTTGGACCACGCGAAAGTCGATCTATGGAGAAAGAATGCTTCGGGTTACCTTATGGTGGCGCAATTGTAGGCTTGATCTTTGGACTTATAGTTATAATCATTGGGTTTGCAATTCTAACTGGGTTTGAAATCTGGAACTACCTGTGGGCAATAATTATAGTCATTGTGGGTGTATTAATCATCGCTGGAGCCCTTTATGGGATGCGCCGTTAGTTAGACTTCTTTATTTTCCTCTGCGAAATTACATTCCTCCCAACCACAATCCGTGCAAATTCTATGATGACTCTGCTGAGAAAGCTTAATTCTAGTGAATATCCAAAAAATACTTAGAGAGACCAAAAAAAGATCAGCATTGATATTCTGTGTTAAACCGTCGACTCCCACAAGGAGAAAGAAAGCACTAACAACAAAAAAGAGATTCACTGCAAGATGACCGATGCCCTTTGCAAATCCAAGAAGTTGATACTGAAGTAATCCACACGAAACTCCAATAAAGCCAACTATAAAAAGCGGAAGAGGTCTCTTAAAGAAAGAAGATTCGATGAAAATCCATATTACTATTCCCAAGAGAGAAAGAAAAGCGCCTAAAATCAGCCCTGTGCATCCAGCGCAAAAGGCTCTATTTCGAATTATAAAAAGGTGAGTATCAAAATTCCCGCAATCAGGATGGTGTCCTCTCATGGAAGATAGATTTTTAGTTGTTTCTTCAGCTGGTCTTTGAACACCGGTTCCCTTCGTCACTCTTCTGAAATGAAAAATTCCCGAGCATTTTAAGGGAAATACACCAGCAATAATTCCCAGAATACAGATAATACTAAAAAGTGTGCTAGCGATTGATCTTCTCCAATAAAAAGAGCCTGATATTTCCACTGGTAGGTTAATAAATGCAGTAACAAAAGCCAATCCTAAGAATGAAATCGTGAGAAAGACTATCGCGAGTACACTCTGAGACCTCAAATCAAATCACTTAACAATTTTAAGAGCCCTTGACTTGCAAGGTATCTATAAGTTCTTCTTTTCAACCCATTTGGAGAGAACAGTCCTTTAAATCGTCTACCTATCGAACCATAAAAACTTCTGTAACAATTGTATAATTCTTCCTGTACTTCTTTTCTTGATAAGGTTTCAGTCGGCATGATCGCATGCGTCATATCATAATTAGCCCAGTTTGTATCTTCTATCCATCCATTCTGCTTAGCTGTTTGATATAGCTCTGTTCCAGGAAAGGGTGTTAGAATCATGAAAATCGCCAAATCCGGATCGATGTGGTTCACAAACTCTCTGAGTCCTGATATTGACTCATGGGAATCTCTCCTGCCGCCTAAGATAAGAGTGGCTTGAGCGAAAATGTCATTCTCTTTTAATAGTTTCATTCCCTGTTTTGCATCTTTAGGATTAATTTCCTTATGGAACGATTTTAATGTGGCTGCATTTCCGCTTTCGATTCCCACAAGTATCCATCGGTTTCCAGCTGCTCTAATTTTAGGTAGAATTTTCTGATGATTGATAATGTCATCACATCGAGCCTGCATAAACCACATTATATCGTCAGCAATCTTGTGTTGGATAATTTCATCACATAAGTCGCTGGCGTGTTTTCCAAGACCAAAGTTATCATCGGTTAACCAAAAAAATCTACAACCAAACTCGTTGTAGCAATGCTTAATTTCATCTGCAATGCGTTTTGGCGATTTAATTCTCCAAGTGCCTTCCCAATGCTTCCATTGAGTACAAAAGGTGCATTTATGAGGGCATCCTCTGGACCCTTCGATGAGGGCATACTGTTTTCCACCAGCCATCATAGTAAAATGATACTTACCCATGTGTTTCTCAACAAAGTGATAGCCAGGAAATGGCAAATCGTCTAAATCCTCGATTAAAGACCGCGGTGGATTATGTATGACCTTCTTTTTATGTCTAAACGAGATTCCTTCAATTCTTGAAAAAAGAGGTTTTTTGTTCCTTAATTCGCTAATTAATTCTACGAGAGTCTGTTCTCCTTCTCCACGAATGATGATATCGATCTCTGGAAAAGCCTTAAGGCTTTCTTCTGCCATGACTGAAAAATGCTGTCCTCCGATAACTGCTAGGATAGAAGGATTCACTCGTTTTGCAGTTGCTATTGTACGAATAACTGTATATGCGTTGCATGTTGCGAGAGCGCTTGGAGCCACTACATCAGGAGCGTACGATTCGATTTTCCTTTCTAATTCTTTCCATCCCAATCTTTCAGCTTGGCAGTCTAATACTTTTATATCGATATTCTCACAATGGCGCTCAAGATAAGCTGCCAATTCTAGTATTCCAAGAGGTGGAGGGAGATATTCCCCCATAACAAACCAATGTTCTTTTGGTGGCTCCAAAAAGAGTACTTTCAATGAGCATTACCCCAGCAGGATTATTTTTCATCTTCATTTAACTGTTCAGTTTCAGCATCCAGTTTACTTGATAACTCCTGTCCCATCCATCGAAGGTAATTCTCCTGGCCTTCCGAAATGGGGATCGCTAGGATTTCCGGGATTTCATAGGTATGATGTCGAAGTATAGATGATTCCACAGCTTTATACAGGTCTCTTCGAGTTTTGATGATGCAAAGCCATTCAGATTGCTTTTCAATCCTCTTCTTCCACCAATAGATACTGGAAATTGGACCGATGACTTGTGAACATGCGGCGAGATGATCCCGAACAAGAGTATGAGCAATTTTTTCTGCTTTTTCTTCTGTGTCTACAGTAGTGACTATCTGAATATATTTTTTAGAGCTCATTATTTTCCCAAGAAGTTAGCCTCTGAGCAAACTTAAAATTTTGTGAAAAATGCTTCCAGTCCTTGCATAGAAGTACAAAAGCAATTAGTCTCTTGCATGCATACCCTTGATCAGGCTAATCAGGGTATTCAATAGCGTGCGAAATCTAGGTTGCTAAAATATGCGCCAGCTCTAGTTGACCAAGATCTAGAGGTTTCGCTATTTTACATGTCTCTTCGAGATCTATAGTGACAATTTTTCCATGTTTTAGCCCAACAATTCGGCTTCCCTGTCCATTTAAAACCGATTCTACCGCTTTATTTCCAAATAAACACGCTAGAAGTCTACTTCTTGCCGTCGGGCTTCCTCCTCTTTGAGCATATCCGAGCACGGAAAGCCGAACTTCTGATCCAGTCTGCTTTTCAATGTTTTTTGCAAGGTTTCGAGTATCCCCAATTCCTTCAGCAGCGACAATAATACTCGACTTTTTACCCTTTGCATCATTCTCCTTGATAGTTTGCACGATTTTTTGTTTTCTAATCTTCACTTCAGGGATTAAAATAACCTCAGCACCAGCAGCTATTCCTCCTGCCAAGGCGAGAAATCCCCTTTTCTTCCCCATAACTTCAATGATGAAAATTCTGTCATGAGAGATAGCTGTATCTCGAATTTTGTCGATTTCTGTCACAGCAGTATTTACGGCAGTATCAAAACCTATGGTCTCATCCGTCCCGAAGACGTCGTTATCTATTGAAGCTGGTATTCCAACTATCAAAGTGTCAGTTTTGAAACTTAGTTTATTAGCACCTCTAAAGGAACCGTCCCCACCTATAACTATGAGTCCATCAATCTCATTACTCTTAAGAGTCCTACTAGCCATTTCTAAGCCTCCTTCTGTTTCAAAATTTGGGCTCCTTGCAGTGTATAAAATCGTCCCTCCCTGTCCCAAGATTCCTCCAACAGAACGCGGAGTCAAAGGCCTAACCCTTGCTTTCATTAAACCCTCCCATCCTCTCTCAAAACCAAAAACTTCTAGTCCCTTTGAGTGAGCAACCCGAGTAATTGCTCGGATTGTAGCGTTCATTCCTGGTGCATCTCCACCGCTTGTAACGACTCCCAACTTTTTCAATATTAAACCTCATCTACCCTCTCTTCACTTGGTGAATGAATGCGTATGATTTAGCAAAGATAAGTTTAGCAGTTGATTAATGATGCATGCATCTTCATTAAAAAGCCTTTATTCGACCTCACCTGATTTATTTGGCGAGTTGGCTGTATGTCTATAGTGGGTGGGAAAGCCCGACCATATTCGATTGGAATTGTAGGAAAGCCAAATGTTGGCAAGTCCACATTTTTTTCCGCTGCTACATTAGCACCCGCGGAGATTGCAAACTATCCTTTTACTACCATAAAACCAAACCGCGGAATCGGATATATTCGTACACACTGTGTTCATGAAGAATTTGGTGTAAAAGATAATCCAATCAATTCGCTATGCCTTAATGGTATGAGGATGATTCCAGTAGAATTGGTTGATTGCGCGGGATTGGTTCCCGGTGCATGGGAAGGACGGGGTTTGGGCAACCAATTTCTGGATGAAATAAGGAAAGCTGATGCGTTGCTCCATATCGTTGACGCTGCAGGAGCCACAGACATAGAGGGAAGACAATGCAAACCAGGCAGACATGATCCTTTGGTAGATGTCCATTTCTTGGATATCGAAATCGCCATGTGGATGAATAGTATCATCAAACGTGATTGGATTAGAATGGCCAGAGCCGTTGAAGCTGGTGGCAGAGGCGTCAAATTACTTAATGAGCTTGAAGAAAGACTAAGCGGATTGTCCATTAAACGAAGACATATTTTTGAGGCTGTTCAGCAGAGCGGACTGAACGCTGCCAAACCAACCTCTTGGAGCGAAGAAGAATTAATGAAGTTCGCAGATATTTTGCGGAAAATTTCCAAACCGATGTTAATTGCAGCAAACAAAATTGATTTACCAACTGCTGAAGAAAACGTAGAGAGATTGAAGCAGCAAGGGTTAACCGTTATTCCCTGTAGCGCCGAGGCAGAATTAGCTATGCGCAGAGCTGCAGAGAAAAAGTGGATAGATTACACACCTGGCGACTGTAATTATAAAGTTCTTACCCCAGATTTACTAACAGAGACTCAGCACAAAGCTCTCCAAACGATAAAAGAAAAGATCTTAACTCCTCATGGTTCAACGGGTGTCCAAGAAGCCATCAATACTGCCTACTTTAAGCTCTTGAACTGCATAGTCGTATACCCCGTCGAAGATATAGAAAAACTCTGTAATCACAAGGGCGAAATATTGCCCGATGCATACATTGTCCCATATGGAACCACAGCTCGAGAACTTGCTTATATAATCCACACAGAACTTGGTGATAACTTCATCTACGCCATAGAAGCTCGTGAGAAGAATCGAATAGGGGAGAGTTACTTGCTGAAAGATAGAGATATAATCACCATCATAAGCGCCAAAAAAAGGGCTTAATGCATGCTTTCTGAAAGTTATCCCCTCCCTAATGAGACGACCTTTCAGGAGAAAAATCCCTCGACTACCAACGCCCCTCTGTAACTTCTAAAATCCGACGAGGAGAAAAACATACAAACTCAGCTCGAGCTATGAATCTTCCAAGTTTTGGCACTAGCCCTGATGCATCTGTTCCAAGTTTACATATCATAGCGTGTTCAAAAATGCCTAATGGCTCAACTCGTAAAACATCACGAACAAGTCTTGCTTTCCTAATTGCCTTTTTTACCTCTCTACTCAATGCTCCTAAGATCAGCAATCGATCAATGCGCGAATTAGTCCATTCTCCATAAAGCTCCAATTGGCTTTCTGCCAACTCTGCCTTGAAGGCGTCCTTGTGCGCTCCACTAATAAAAATTTCCAAGGGAAAGCCCTTAGTCAATCCAAATAATTCAACAATTCGGGATAGAGCGAATTTCTTTCCATCAATTAACTGTCCTTGCAAACGTCGCAAAGAGATGGAGGCATAAATAGGCCTTGGCAAGAAAATTCCAATATCCACCAAAACTCCCTTGTCTCGTCTCGATGCAAGAATTTTTCCACGCATCAAAGAAAAACTTTCCACTGTCTCTCTAGAGATTGGTGCGAGGCCTACATCCCTTTCCAAAAGGCGCACTGCAACTTTCTCATCTTCTCCAGAAACTCTAACTTTAATCCACTCGTTCTCGACTACGCTCAAATCTTCTAATCTTACTTTCAATCCTTCACAGAGACTATCTAAAATTTCCTTAATTTTGCGTAAATCGTTTTTCCTGTAGATCTTCTGAAGTAATACTACTTCACGCAAGCAGGATCCCTTTTATTGTAAGCAAACTGAGAATTCTTCATGCCACTGTTTCAAGCGTTCAACAGAAGCGTCCGGGATATTTCTATCTTGATAGAATCTCTCAATGGCTACATCTAAGGGAACCAGCATAGAGCCTTCAATTAATTTATCAGCATAAGCCACAACTCGTTCCTCTAGAGACTCCGGAATATAGCTCTTCACTGGCCATCCTAATTTTTTAGCTTCGATTTTAGTGATTCCACTCCCCACATGCCGCTCTATAATTGCAATGACCGCATCTGGTAATTTCAGAGTCCTCGCAATTTTCGCTCCTAAGATGCCATGATCAACACCATGAGTTCTCCCTCGTCCAATGTCATGCAAAAGAGCACCTATCCGCACTAGATCAACATCAACTTCTAATCCCTTTTTCTTGCAAGCTTTAGCTAATTCCACCGCAAAGTCTGTAACAGCTTTGCAATGCTCAACCACTCTTTTTGAACATCCCACACTTTCTAGGAGCTTTATCGCTTCCTCGTCAGAAAGCAGTCGTTTACTCACCAAGTTCCTTCCTTAGCTGGTCAACCTTCTGGGACAAAATCGTAACCATCTTGTGGTTATCAGAGTGCATCATTGGCTTGTCACATGTGGGGCATTGGAAAAGCAGTTCCATTGCGTCTTCAAAAGGAATCCTCTTGCAACCTGGAGTTCCACAATGGTAAAAATCGTGGTTTTTTTCGTAACTGAGTCGAGCGTCCAACTTCTGTAGAACGTATCTCTTTTGGTTCATGATAAATCCCTCAAGCTGGTCTGGCTGCAGCTTCCAATGAAAAATAAACCAACCAGTGTTTTGATCTCTTGACCTTCTCAGGGAGACAAGAGAATGATCATATAATCTGTAAAGTATTTTTCGAACCGAATTTAGTCTTATCCCTGTTTTATTTGCTATTTGATCGTCAGTAATTTCATCTGCATCTTTTAATGTATAGATGATCTGTATTGCCTCCTCTTGTCCCAAGACTTCTGCAACTTTCACTAGAGTTTCATCGTCTACAAGAGTCAACATAGTCTATTTCTACCTCCCATTGATATACTCTCCATAAAAAGGATCTCTGCATGCATTTCATTTCATACATAAAATTGACAAGATTAATGCAAACATCTGCATATGAAAACGCGTAAAAAGCTTCCTCGATGTCCATATATAAAACGTCTCATGCAAGAATATAAATTTTAGGCATAGGAACCGGGAATGCAAGCGACAGATTTGTGTGAATATCCTTTCTTCTTTTATCTTTTTTCACTAGCTTCTTTCCATGTGTTCTCGGAATGATCTGCAGATTGGCTCTCTCAAATTTCCTATCTAATTCCTTTCCTTCGAAAAATCGATCAAGAAAAATGGCGAGACTGGAACACTCAGAATGAGGTTGATTTCCCACAGCAACATTGAAGTGAGAAATCTTTTTAGAAAAAAAATCACCTGGAACTTTTTGGCTGCCAACTATCACTAGCACGTTCTTTCCTGTTGCACGAATTCGTTGAATGACTTTGCTTGTTTGAATATTCTCGCCATAGGCAGTCAAATGTGCTACTACCCCCCCTTTTTCCCTCCACGCCTTCAGAGCGGTTCTCCATGGAATTCCCATTTTAAAGAAGAAGACCCCTCCCCAATTCTCGATTACTTGCGCTAAAGTTCTTTTTAATTTGATATCTGCAATGTCGGTGAGAATCATTCCGGATGCGCCTAACGCTCGAGCTGTGAGAGCGATATGAGTAGTTAATCTTGCATCTCTTGACCGATGGCCCCACCTCAATACTACGACTTTAGCTGGCTTGATTTTTTTCAATTATTTGTGCTCCTATATTTCTTTATCACACCACCATACTTCTTTGCACGTCCAAGAACTTTATCCGCAAAGATGGGAGTTGCCTCGAAGATCACATCAGCATGATCTTTTATATATTGAATATTTGTCACGTTAGTGTGCTCAAACATCCACGATAAAAAAGAGTTAGTTTCGTTTGTAATAGGAATAGAAAAGGCCGCACTGACATAATTCTTAAGATGTTTCGCTAGTTTTTGCTTGAGGAGGTCGATCCCCACATTATTGAGAGCTGAAATTGAGACAATATTCGGAGTCAAATCCCGCAGTACTTCAATTCGTTGTTGGACCTCTAGCTCGGATAGCAAGTCGATCTTATTAAGCGCTGTCACTACAGGGATGCCGTATGCTCCTATCTTCTGAATTGTGTCAAAGCTCGTTGAGAGTTTTCTCTTTATTTCCTTCACCGATTCGAATGAATCTACTATTAGCAATATCAGGTCTGAGAAGATTGTCTCTTCAAGAGTTGATCGGAAAGCTTCTATTAACGAAATTGGGAGCCTATCAATGAATCCAACAGTATCTGTCAAGATAGTTCTCTTTCCAGGCAATTCCACGATTCTCGAAGTAGTAGAAAGGGTTGTAAATAGTCCTTCACCTGTTGGCACTGATTCTTGAGCAAGAATATTGAAAAGAGTGCTTTTCCCTGCGCAGGTATAGCCTGCTAATGAAACAGAAGTGAGACCAAGTTTTTGTCTTTGTCTTCTATGTAGACCTCTTTTTCTCTTAATTCTTTTCAGCTTTTCTTGAATTGTATGAACTTGTCCTTGGACTGTATTATGATAAATATCCACTTCATACGCGCCCAAACCCATGAAACCTGGTTGTTCTTCCAACCTAGCCAAACGAACTTTTTCTTTTGCGTGTGTTAATTCGTACTGAAGCTTCGCGAGTTTAATCTGAAGCTTAGCTTCAGTTGTCGATGCTCTTCGGTTGAATATTTCTAGGATTAGTTGAAATCGATCTATCACTTCAACACCGGTTATCCCAGCCAGATTATACGCTTGCACTGATTTTAGCCTGTTATCAAATATTATCCTCTTAACATCGTGCTCTCTGACTAATTGTGAAATTTCCTTTACTTTACCGCTTCCTATTTGAAAACGAGAGTCCGACTTCCGAACTTGCTCGATGGCTGCAACAACGTTATATCCTGCTGCTTCTGCTAAACTCTCAAGTTCTTCTAGACTGCAAATCTCGTGTCTCAAACGTCGCTGCACAATGATTGCTTTGGTTATTTTGTTTCCTCCGATGATCTTTCTCTGTGTCCAATTAGGTCTCCTAATGTAACCGCTTTTGGAGTAGTAGCTAAAAGCTCCTTAGGAAGTTTCTTTCTCGTTGGGGGGACAAGAAGCTTGATTTTCAATGCGTGCTGTAGTTTTCCTGCTAGCTTATTATCCGGCTTCATTTTATGGCTTTCTAACTTCCTAATCACAGAGATTTTTTCATTAATTCTCCTACCAAGATCTTCATGGCTAAATCCATTTGCTTCTCGAGCCTGACGTATGCGAGTTCCGAAATCAGCCACTAACTCTAAGGTTGGCTCTAGAGGGGATTGGCGCTTCATCACAAACCTTGATTTTTGTTTGATCGGTCTGTGAACTTTGGCACGTGGTTTTCTTTGTTCTGATGGTTTTAGCTCCCAACTCATTGATCCAAGCAGTGCACAATCAGGACACACTACGAGCCTAGCTCCTTCAATTATTGCCTTGAATGTTTTACCTTTTATGCTTCGACCGCAAACTTCGCATTGCAAAATAATCACCTAAAGCACATATGCGTGCTTTCGAGGTTCGAGCCATATAATTCACGATTGACCCTTAGGAATTGGTTGACTATTGTGTCTTATAGGAATTCCGATAGTATCGATATAAAAGCCCAATGACCTACATCATTAAGTGATTTAATTAGATGTGGAATTAGCTTGCTGAATAAGCTTATTTGGAATGCATAAAGAATTCGTGCACAGAACACTATGCATTGCGCAACTACTTTTTAAAAGAAAAAATCGCTGAGCTTCAATCAAAAAGGTTTTACATGTTTCCTGTTTTTTATATTCGTCGTATGGTTAGTGATATTTCATGTTAATCAGTCCATTACAGAAAATTCGTGCTATAGCCGACTATCAGTTTGGGCGAGGAATTGGCAATTTTCTTTTTCCGGATAATGTAAAACTCTCTTTTTCTCGCCGAACTGGGAAAATACGGCATATTTCTCTGGAAAATGAGCTTTTAGCTACTTTGCGACCTACTAGTGGCTTGTTTGCGTTGACTGTTGAAGGAGCGAGTCGTATGACGCTTTTTGAACCTCGTCGGCTATGGGTTGAGGTTCAAGATGATGTTTCAGACTTCATTGCCAAAGGCAGAACAGTCTTTGCAAAGCATGTTATTGACTGTGATGAGGAGATTCGACCCGGTGAGGAAGTTGCTGTTATCAGCAAGGAAGGTCATGTCTTGGCTGTTGGCAGAGCAGTTTTGGCAGGAAGTGAGATGAAAGCTTTCAGCCATAGCGTTGCAGTTCGTGTAAGACGAGGGATTTCCGAAAATCGAAAGAGGAAAGTTAAGAGGTAGATATGTGAAAAGTATAAGGGGAGTAAATGAAAGTTGCGTAAGAGTATGAGTCCGCGAGAGACCAAACGGTTGATGAAACGTATGGGATTAAGCATGAACAATATGCCTGCGGTACAACAAGTTGTGATTAAAACCAGCACAAAAGACATTATTATTGAAGAGCCAGAAGTAACAATAATGAACCTTAAAGGTCAAAAGGTGTTTCAAGTTGCAGGTGGGAAAATCACTGAAAGAGCATCCGGAGTCCACGAGAAGAAAATTACAATTCCAGATGAAGATGTAAGATTAGTAGCAGATCAAACGGGCAAAAGTATTGAGGAATCAAAACAGGCTTTGGAAGAATGTGGTGGTGACCTTGCCAAAGCAATTCTTCTTCTTCAGGTACGTTAGTTAGAATTGCTCCAGTATATCCTTCTTTTCCATTATGTAGCTGCAATAGTGGCATCTTATCATTAGTGGATCTTGGGATTTTACATAGAATTTCGGCTGTATTGGTTCGTTGCTGTTAGATATACAAGCTGGGTTTCCGCATTGTGCTATTCCTTTTATGATGTCGGGCAATCTCACCCGCTTCTTATTAATGACTTTGTAGTTGCGGATGATGTTGATTGATGCACGCGGAGCTAATAACGCGATTTTGTCGACTTCTTCGGGTTTGAGTTCTCTACCCTCTACTTTAACTATATCTTTTGTCGTTAGCTGTTTACTTGGGACATACATTGCGATCAGCACCGTTCCTCTAGTTCGTCCAGTTATTCCTAGAATTTTTACGACGTCCAATGCATGACCTCCAGTGATGTGGTCAATGACTGTGCCATTCTTGATTTTTGAAACGAGGAGAGTAGTTTCGACCATTTATAGACGGCCTCTCAAACAGTTTCGTAATAAGAGAGCTATATGATTTTTCCTGGCAAAGAAGTTATTTATCACCTGTTCATTTTTGTGTTTGGTGTAGGTATTGGAATTTCAAGGTCGCGACATCATTTCTTTAAAAGATTTCTCCAGAGAGGAGATTGATTATATCCTGAGGATTGCGCGGACTATGGAGTCTGTAGCCAAGAATGGCTCGGATTTATTGGCTGGAAAGATTCTGGCAACCTTATTCTTTGAACCTAGCACTCGCACGCGTTTGAGTTTCGAATCAGCTATGCATAGATTGGGAGGCTCAGCAATTGGTTTTGCAGAAGCTGAGATTGCTTCGGTCAAGAAGGGTGAAAATCTAGCTGATACTATGCGGGTCGTTGAGAGCTATGCTGACATTATTGTTGTTCGCCACCCACTAGAGGGAGCAGCACGATTGGCAGCTGAGTTTGCGGGAGTGCCTGTCATCAATGGAGGGTCAGGAGCTGAGGAGCATCCGACTCAAGCTTTGTTGGATTTATATACAATTGTGAAGGAGAAGAGTAGAATTGATGGTTTGAGTATAGCTCTAGTTGGCGATTTGCGTTATGGACGGACCGTGCATTCATTGGCCTATGCTTTATCATTGTTTGATGTGACCTTGCATTTTGTTTCGCCTGAGATGTTACGCATGCGAAGAGAAGTTCTGGAAACGATTACGGGAAAGATCGAGGTTGTTGAAACAAACAGGTTAGAAGATGTGATTGATGGAGTAGATGTGCTGTATATGACGCGCATTCAGAAGGAAAGATTCCCCGATGCGGCAGAATATGCGAAAGTGAGAGGGTCTTATAGGATTGACTTGCCATTATTGGAAAGCGCTCGCGAAGATATGATTGTGCTTCATCCATTACCCAGAGTCGATGAGATTGCCTTTGAAGTTGATAAGACGATTCATGCGAGATACTTTGGACAAGTTTGGAATGGTGTTGTTATGAGAATGGCATTGTTAGGTCTACTATTAGGACAGATTAAATGAAATTCACTTGTCGTAGTATCTGAAACATACGTGCAATCAAAGCAGAGACTTGTACTTGATCTTTGTATTGTTATTTGGAAGAAAAGGCAGCATCCGAAACCATAAGATTCTTGTTGCAAAGTGCACATGTTAAACTGCGAAACTCTGTGAACAACGCGGCGGTTGCCGAGCCAGGTCAATAAAGAATTGGCTAAAGGCGAAGGACTCAAGATCCTTTCCCGTAGGGGTTCGCCGGTTCGAATCCGGCCCGCCGCACCAAATTCTGCTTGCAGTTAAAATGATAAAGGACAATTTCAGCTTGCTGCTACTGCTTAATAAGCTGAGTTCCATATAAATCCGGGGATTCATTGTGCAAGTTGTTGCTCTTTCAGTCTCCCTCATTAGACCAAAGGACAACCTAGTTCCAATTCTGCTTAGGACAATCACAAAGCACAACGTAAAACTTGAAGATCGAGATATTATAGCAATATCTTCGAAGGCTTTGGCAATAGCACAAGGGCAGATCATTAGACTCAATCAAATCAGCTGCTCCCGGGATGCGATAAAATTAGCTAAAGAATATATCTTAAAGCCCCAGCTCGTTGAGTTGATATTAAGAGAAGCCGATAAAATCTTAGGGGGATCAAAAAAAGCTCTACTTACTATAAAAAACGGAATTCTGACTGTAAACGCTGGTATTGATACTAAGAACGCCCCCAAAGGCTACGCTGCATTATGGCCTAGAAATCCTCATCACTCTGCTCAACTCATTCTTTGTGAAGTGGAAAAGGAGACCCAAAAAAATATCGGAATCATAATTGTCGATAGCGTAGTTGCACCACTTAGGATGGGTACACGAGGCTTGGCTCTAGCCATTGCAGGTTTCAAACCAGTCCAAGACTGCAGAAATAGGCCAGATCTATATCAAAAACCTTTACAAATCACTCGACATTCACTGGCAGATGACCTCGCATCCACTGCGCATCTATTAATGGGTGAAACAAACGAAAAAATCCCTTTTGTCCTCATCAAAGACGCTCCTGCCGAATTTACAACAGAAAAATATCTCCCTAATGAGCTGCAGATTCCGCACGATCAATGTGCTTTTGCACAGGCGTATATGCAAAAAACCTAATCATTAATATTAAACCCGAGAGCCCTCAAAGCCTTTATCAGAGCTACTCCAATTAATGTTGCAGTCACAGCAATGATTACTCTCTCAATAGGATACAACCATGTAAGGAGTTCCCAATTTGCTCTCCAAACACTGACCTCAGGGATGAGAATGGGCCAATAAACGAGCTCATACATCAGACTACCCACAACATGACCAAAAAGAGAAGCGAAAAAAAACATCGCTCCTAACTCGAAAGCTAACGCAAATTTATATGAATAATCGCGCAGGACACTCCTTACCTTCCATTGAAGAGGAGCGAAATAAAAAACTAAAGCACATATATGCAGCCATAAGAAAGAGGGCCATAGCCATGCGGGTCCTACAACTGGAAAGAAGGCAAAAACAACCAGTGCAAATGAGTATGCGATGCCACAGAACCCTCGCTTCTTTTCATGTAGCAGTCCTGCACACAAGGCAGAAGCGAGATGAGGAAAAAAGCTAATGATACCAAAAGGACCAAGTGGCATCAAAAATGCTCCAATGATTCCTCCAACAGTAATCGCAAGAATACTTAGCCAAGATCCTAAGATAATCCCAAGTAACGGGGCCATCACAACTCCGGCTTTGATGAAGCCCCCTTGTCCGCCGACCAGAGGAAATAGATTCCACGAAGAGAAGACCATGTATAATGAAGAGAAAACAATAATTAGCGCAATGTTTCTTGTGGATAACTTAGGGACTTCTAATTTCATTTTGCTTACCTTTAATTAGTATGTCTTTAAATTTCGAAGTGCAAAACGCAAGAACAACTAATTTTTCAGAACTTAGGTGGCAAATCAAAATTTTAGGGATTCTTCTTTGATTCCCTTCTCTGTAATTACAAGCAGATCAATTCCATTTCCACTCATGGCGTCCCTACTAATTGCGGACTTCATCGCACTGATCGCCAACTCTTTTGCCTTCTCCAAGCTCATATTGTCTCGATATTCTTCCTCCAATACGCCCACAGCGATTTCTGCGCCAGTGCCTACGGCTGCATATTTATCGGGAAGTACTGAACCTAAAACATCTAAGACATAAATTGAAGCGCCATCATCATCGACTCCGCCTATAATGGTCTGAGTGATCAGCGGGAATAATCGTCTACCAAAAAGAAGATTTGACATAACTTTAGCTGCTGATCTTATAGAAATCTTTCGACCGCTATCGAGTTTGAAGAGATTTGCGTAAGCTTCAACTTCGCGGATGAGAATTTGCATATCGGAGACAAGTCCCGCACATGCGGCCCCAATATGTTTAGTGACTCTAAAGACTTTCTTACCAGTCTTGCTCATTACGAAATAACCATAGGTTACCCTCTTTTCCGATGCTAGCAAAACACCATCAGAAAAAACCAAACCAATCGTTGTTGCACCTGGCAACATGAAACGAGAATACTGTTGATCTTGCTCAATCACTGTTGTTTTCCCCAGATGTTGGTTTTATAGACTGCCCTCAATTTAAACTTAATCATAAAGAATACATGCGTATTAGAAGTTGATGAAATTAGATACTCGCTTGATGCTGCCAAGAGTTATCGTTGCGGCATTCTTTGAGTCGCGTCATTCTTATTTTCTGGGTCAATATAAAAACTTTCGATAACACGTGTAGGCTCTATCCTCAGGCACTTTATGACTTTGCGACAGCCGAAGCATTCATCAGGAAATGGACTGCCCTTTTCTAAGGTTGTTAAATAACCAACATAATGAGGGCACTCCTTTTCATCTGTATCACTCGTTTTTGGGAGTTGAAGAGGTTTGGTCTGTTTTGCTGCTTTTCGCTCCTTCTTGGTTGGCCTATGCCAACCTTTTGCCTTTTCTTCTATGTATTTTGAGAGCTTTGGCTCCATGATTGGCTTGAACCTCAAAAGAAGTGAGAAGTATAGCGTAAAGACTAGTATAATTGTTGCGAAGAGCAAATAGGAGAGGCTGTCAAATAAAAGCATTTTTGTCATTTAATTCTGCAGGGGGCATTAGTTATAGATTTAGTGATGTGAAAATCCATATGGTAGATCTATATTAGTATATCATTAAACAACACTGCTAACATATTCACATCTAGATGATCTGATATATGCAATGTTTTAAAAATACCTTGAATAGGATGCGAAACTTCCAAAATTAGCAACTGACAAAACCTACTATGCAGAGTTAAAACTTGGCTTTGCTAATCCTGTTCTTCGCTTTCCTCTTGGTACTCATATCGAAATGTTTGATTTTTGTCACAAAAAAGGGAAAGAAGGGTTATTCTTGAACATCGATGTACATGTCAATTTCGACCATAACGTTTGCCATTGAACCCGAAACTGCCAACGTTTCAACACGGATTGCCCACTCTTCGTTTGCAGGGATACTCACATAGCTAGTTGTGCTTGGAGTACTCCAGCTAGCGCCACCAGTATAGTTGAAACTCGAAATCACAGTAGTTCCGTTTTGTGCAATTAGAATAAAAGCGATTCTCGTGAAGTTGGTTGGGGTTGCTGATCCATTGAGGTTTGTGATTGATTTATGTCTAAATCTAACTGAATGTGCGTTCGAAGCGTCTGTGTTACTTAGGTTTATTGCTTCTTCATAGGTCAAAGTAGCATTTGGATATGCCTTGAGACTTGTGAACCTAGCCCAAGTTCCATCTATAGCATAACCCGTTGCTCCAGCAGTAGCTGAGTCATCTCCAGCTACAAGTTCTATAGTGGGTGCTGATGTGGCGACACGGGGCTCCATAATCAGGTTATAGTAAGTTGCTGCACTTACAGAAACAACGATGATAGACATTAGCGTCAGAATAAGCATTTTTATCGGTTTGTTGAACATTTTTGCCATTTTTTCACCTCCTCTTCCAATATTTCCTGACGATTTGTGGACTCAGAAGCACCGATATTGAAACGCCTAGGACAATAGCGCTGAAAAGCATGGCTATCTGAAGAACGAACGTCGAAGCAATTTCGCCTGCGTAGTTAAAGGCAAAAAACCCAGATACGAACAGCATTGGGAATACTACCGCTCCTGAGAAAAGTTTTGCAATAGTCCATTGTTTCTTATATACCGCAAGGTACAAGCAAAGACCAATCGCCGTGGCTAAAGCGACACTTAAGTAAATGAAACAATACCAGAATCGCATATCTCCACCGAATATTGTCAGAAATTCCCTGCTGATCAGGATATGCACATAGCCACCTAATGCTGCTGCTTGAAAGATATATGGCAGAGCTTTGGGAAAGTGCTCGTCCAGAAGGCAAGTTAGCAGACTCAGAGCTACGAATATGTCGACACTTAGAAATGCGAAGAACTCCGGCAGCAATACTAAGCCCAATTACTCGTCCTCAGGTTTGTGTCACAATTCAGGTTCCCTTTGGCTCTTTTAAAAAATATGAAGCCTTAATACGGATTTACTAGTGGAGATCATCAAAATGGTAAAAATAAAGCGATGTGTGCATATAATGCAATCTTATAGTCTTTTACAATTAATGACATCAAATACACAGGAGAATTCCAATTGCAGAATGAGAAATTATGAATTAATAAATAAAGTCTTCACCAAATATAAACCCTGGAGGTAACTTCGTGAAATCCCGTGGACTCTACATTGGCAGGTTTCAACCACTTCACTTAGGTCATCTTCATGCCATTAAATATGTTCTCTCAGAAATGGATGAAGTAATAATTGTTATAGGTAGTGCTCAGTACAGCCACCAATTGGATAATCCCTTTACCGCTGGCGAACGGTTCACAATGGTTCGCAAAGCATTGAAAGAAGCGCGAATATCACCGTCACGATGTCTGATCATTCCGATTCGTGATATGCATGTCCACATGATGTGGGTCGCAGAAGTAGAAGGTTATACACCTAGATTCGATTTTGTCTATTCAAATGAACCTCTAACGCGCCGGCTTTTTTTGGAAGCAGGGTTCCAAGTGAAATCCATTCCTTTTAAAAAGCGACATCTATATCTTGCTACTAAAATTAGAGAAAGAATGTTGAAAGACAGCAGTTGGACTAAACTTGTACCTAAGAAAGTTGCTGAGTATATTGAGAAAATTGACGGTATAGGAAGACTTGAGGACTTGACCAAAATTGATAGCGTTCAATGCTAATATGTTGGCCAAACACGAATTGAATCTCCCCGTTTCCCGTTAAACTGTTTTGAGGCTGCTCCCTGATTAATGGAAATTTCTAAGAAGTCATGACTACCAAATATTGCGATGGTTTCGCCTAAAGGGGCATAATCGTAAGCAGCATGTAATTTTATGCTCTTTGCCTTTGCTCCAATCTTTACGTGAATTTTTTCTTTGATACCAACTTTTTCCAGTAAAGCAGATGGAATGTTGGAGATGATGTTGCCAAAATTATCAATATGTAATATTTCACCACATGCGACGCTACCCTCCAAGTGTGGCTGCGCAAAATCTGGCACCACATAATCTCGAATTTCTCTTCCAAACTCAGCTATTGAAATGCCCCTCGCTAGATGAGCTGCAGCAGGCGCAAAGACATCGCGACCATGGAAAGTCTTTGAAACTCTTTGGAGCATAAATTCTGGATTTTCAATGACATACACGTGTTTCAGTCCTTGGTTTATTGCAGCCAACATTAACACTCCATTATCCGGACCAACGAGGTAGCAATTTTTCGTCTTTAGGATTATCGGTCGGCGTTCTGTTCCAACACCTGGATCGACCACAGCTACATGTACAGTATTTTGAGGAAAATATGGTATTGCAGATGCAAGGACAAAGGCCCCCATTCGAATGTCAAATTTGTCGATATCATGGCTTATATCAATAATCTTAGCTTTAGGGAGTACACATAATATAGTTCCCTTCATTTCTGCAACATAGGAATCCTTCAGTCCGAAGTCAGAGAGAAGCGTTATTATAACTTGTCGCATAGTCCTCTCCTTTTCACTATCCTGTGTATATCATATTAAATTTCGTAATAATCTTAATTTTCTGGAAGGATTTGGGCTTAAAGTCAGCATTTATATAACGCATCTCTAATTTCCTTTTCCAGATCGAATTGAGGAAGAACAAATGTCAGATATAACCGACTATCTTAGAGAGAAAATCTCTGAGGTCCGCCTTGCTCGAGTTATCGGTGAAATTATTTGGGCAATTGGATCATGCATTTCTATGGCAGGAATTTTCCTAAGACTTCTCACTTTCACAATTCCAGGATTTTCATTGCTGCTTATGGGACTCTATTTAAGTGTCCATTATGAGCTTCAGCGGCTCAGCTATACACAAGCGCTGGAGAGATTTGCGCAAGAGAGTTAGATTTTCGATTTCAAAAGACCCTTAATGTTAGATGTACCGCCTTTACGCACACAACTTTTTTCAACAAGTTTTTCAGTGTGAAATCACAATTGTCTCCTGTATGAAAGACGAATGTGCAATATGTACAAGGGTGTTATCACTCTACACCTTGAGACGTTGCCCTCGATGTAAGAAGCGATTCTGCCGGAGCTGTATGACAGTGAATTTATGGGGCGATCATCGGGATCTCATTTGCCTAAATTGTGCAAGGAGAATAGTTTCCCCTCGACGCGTTAGCTCCAAGTACGGTCCTATAAAAGAGTATTTATGGAGACGGGGAAAATTCACAAGGATTGTTACTCTGAAATTCTCAAGACTTGAAGGAATAATTAATAATAATTTGCCTTTCGCTGCCTTAAGAGACGAAAACTGGTGGAACAACAGTGAATCGACTCCCCAAGGGAACGCTTGGATAAGCGCTGGTTGGAAGGTTCAAAACGTTGATCTTAAAGAGCGAACTATCACATTCAAGAAAACAGCAAAGGAACTGGAAGCTCGAGCACCTAGAAAAAGACGCAGAAAGACCCAGAAGCCCTTTACACCTGTACCCGTGAAACCGCGGAGAATCAAAACGCCTTCAAAAACAAGGATTGCAAAGGTAATGGCGAGAGCTAAAAACATCCAGCGAAGGAGGGCGGCGATGCAATACAAAGGTAAGCTCAAGCCCAAGTCGGCTTATGAAAAGAAACTTTACAAATTAGACGTCAAACCGAAAGCTCAAGACTAGCCTGATACGCATATTTAACTGAGTTCAAGAAAGTAAAACTTAAAACCCGGATACATAACCCTATACTGAGTCGCTCTAATATGATAAGAAGACTCGTCCTAGATGTCTTGAAACCACACAAGCCAAGCGTGGTTGACCTTTCTCTAGCATTAAGCAATATTGATGGCATAGAAGGAGTGAATGTGATCATTTATGAAATCGATCAGCAGGTGGAAAACGCAAAAGTCATAATTGCCGGAGGAAGCATTGATTTCGAAGTAATCAAGAAAAAGCTGGAGGAAATGGGTGCTACAATTCACTCTGTTGATGAAGTTGCAGCTGGCAAGAGAATTATTGAGGAAGTAAGAACACCTCAAGATAGATCTGCCCGAATTTAGAATTAATCCTTGCACGCGAGCTTGCGAGCAAGCTCATTCTTAATTTCTTACGCAATCATTTCCTGCTTTTCGGAATAGCCAAAGCTCTTCCCTATAAAAGAGACACATCAAAACCTTTCTGCAAGAATGGATTGTTTTTCTTCTCTTCTCTAATGGTAGTCTTTGGCCCGTGACCAGGATAAACAATAAGCTTTTCAGGCAAAACAGCTAATTTTTCCCGTAAGGACCTCATTATTTTCGTCCCAGAGCCGCCAGGCAAATCTACTCGACCAATCGAACCAGCAAACAAGGTATCCCCAGTAAAAACACAATCTTCACCAACAAGAGATATACTTCCTTGACTATGCCCCGGTGTATGTAGAACCAGCAAAGCAAGCTTACCAAATTTGACAACATCTCCGTTTCTCAAAATACCATCAGCAGGGGAGGATTTTATTGGAAAGCCAAAAAACCCAATCATCTGTTTCCTTACTCCGCTTAACATATTTGCGTCCATTTCATGGATGAATATGGGCGCCTTAGTTATGTCCTTTACAATTCCATTTCCGCACGTGTGGTCTGGATGCCCATGTGTATCAATGATGAATTTTAACTGCAATTTGCCTTCTTTTATGATGCCAAGAATCTCTTCCCACTCATTCTGCCGTTCAAAACCAGGGTCGATCACTAACCCCTCTCTCGTTTCATCACACCACACAACATAGCAATTTGTGAAAAATGTACCTACTGTGAACATTCGTACATTCATTTTGAATCCTACAACAGCTAGAATTACAATTAACCTTATGAACTTAACTTTGCAGCATTTTATCTGTTCCATATGTATGCAATAACTACATCGATTCTGTGCTGGTCTGGACACGTCAACAAGAATATAAGCTATGAGAACAACGAAGAAGGGAGGCTGAGAAGGCACACATGGTGAAATGTTGGCAATGTGATACAGAAACTTACATGCCTTTTAAGTGTCCTTACTGTAGCCAATATTTCTGCGTCGAACACCGTCTTCCCGAAAATCACAACTGCTCTAGACAAGATCTTGTCAGAGCACCCAGAGCTATTTCGCCTGAAGAAACGAAGATGGCTCAATCTGAACCTTCATATCGATATACTATGACTATGGGACCTTCGCGAAAGCAAGGTGAATTTGCATGGTTTAGCGCAACAGAGATCAAGCATCTTCTGTTAGGGGCGCTGTTAACCTTGGCCATTGGTCTTTCTATGCCATTATATTGGTCTATTGCTCTCTTTGAAGATCCCCTAATTCTCACCAGCTTAGCGACAGTGTTTACTTTTTCGTTTCTGACACATGAGTTGGCTCATAAAATCACCGCTCAACGCTACGGATTATGGGCTGAATTTAGAATAACTCGGTTTGGAGCCCTAATTACGTTGCTATCGATATTTTCTCCTTTCAAAGTAATTTCCCCAGGAGCAGTAATGGTGGCGGGAGTAGCTGACCGAAAAACAATCGGTAAAACTTCAGTAGCTGGACCGATGACGAATATTGCTTTGACAGTATTTTTCCTCGTGGGTGTGCAAGCAGTTCAAGGGCCTATTGCCTTTGTATTCAAGTTTGGTGTGATGATTAACTCATTTATCGCATTATTCAATCTCATTCCCTTTGGTGTATTGGATGGTTTCAAGGTCTTCTTTTGGAGCAAACTAATCTGGGGAATCGCCTTTTCCTTATCTCTAGCACTAACGATCTATTCGTATGTGGTTCTTTCCTTCATTTAGGCTGCATCGCGTAAGCATACCTCAGCAGGCCCACAAAAGTCAGAAATGACCTTCAGAACTAAAGTAACTCAATACTTACATAAACTTCTTCAGGCACACGAATTCTCATGATACGTCGCATGACCCGTTCTTCAGCATCAATATCAATCAGCCTTTTGTGAATCCGCATTTCCCACCTATCCCAAGTCGCAGTGCCCGCTCCAGAAGGGGCTTTTAAAACTGGTACTTTCAATCGTTTTGTGGGCAACGGAATTGGCCCCGTCATTTTGACACCTGTTTTTTCTGCGATTGCCTTAAGTTCATTGCATACTTCTTCTAATCGTTTGTAGTCTGTGCTTGTTAGTCTTATTCGTGCCTTTCTCGCCATTTTTGGATTTTCCCCTTGTGACTTCTCTTATCCATATTTACATGTTTTAAATACTTTTTCCCTAACTCTCAGATTTAATACGCACAATTTTCGAACAGTTTAGGCTTCCTGAAAACCTGGATATCATTGATAGTTTTGAAATACTCGAAGCCTGCAGCAGTTGCATGCCTGCAGGTTGAGCTGCCTTAAGGATTTGCACCATCCACGTAGAGAATTAATGCCAGAGAGATCAATCCCAGAGCAAGCATGAGTAGATTCACTAGTTTCTGGTTCTTGAAACCCCAACGCATCAGTGAGAATTTCACCTCGACTATTACGTGCACGAGGAGCAGAACAAATAACGGCACATCAAGCAACGTGTGCAGATAAGAGGCCGTAAAAAAATCTAAAATACCCCCTGTTAGGAAAGAAATCAGATTTGGCTTTGTTAGTCCGTAACCTGTGACAACAAGCAAGATCATGAAGAAAAGAAGAATCCAGACAATTGCCCGATTGACTTTCATGAGATAATAGTTCGCATTTTTTGAGATAGGCATTTTTAAACGAACCTCTGGTGAAAATTTATGACGTGCGTCATAATAATTAAACTTGTTGGAATTATAAATATGTTATGATCGGATTAGGCCTTACATTCTTCAGGATATTGTGTGGATTTGTGCATATTCAGAATTCATAAACGATAAGTTGCACGAAAGGAAGAAACGAGGAATGCGAGTGGATGAGGCCTTCATTGAGAGGACTCAAGTTCTTCCTCCTTTCTCTTTCGTCTCATTGCCACTCGCCACATTCCTGCAATAGCTACATACTTCGAACTGCGGAGCTCTGCACTCTTTCTAGACAGAAAAATCAAAGGCATATATTAGTTAGATATATTTTAGAAGCCGAACATTTCCATTGGAAAACAAACGTGAACTCGATTCTCTAGATAATATAACTATAGTTCTGCAACCAACTTTGCGCAAGCTTCCACTATCTTACCCCACTCGTCTTTGCTGACGATACTCATCTTTTGCTTGCGTTTCCACTGGTTTTCTTTCTTTATCCATTGATAGACTGCTACTTGTCTTTTTCCATAGTTCTCTGTCAAGAGAGCTGCTTTCCACCATTTCTCACTCCTATAGATATCCACGCCTCGAATAACCTTGATGACTTCATGCACTGGATATTTTTGTCCATTATTTTTGATTTTTCCACTCATCTCCTTTTGCTCCTTATTTTAACACTGTTAATCATTTTATTATGTATGTACACTCACGCTTTCTCTATATGCTTAGTGTTTCCGTTTACAGAGGAAATTCTTTCTTTCTCTATGAGATATTTAGCGCCACAACACCTGCAAGCCAAATATCCCTCTTTCATCTTTTTCTCAATGAAATTCCTACATTCCTTCTTAGTGAGAAACAAGGGTTGACCACACTTTTCACAAAGCGATTTATCGAATTTATCGTTAATCATACCTTAGTAGTTAAAACCTACACCTCATTAAGCTATCGCTGAGATATAATCTATTGAAGACCGTGTCCGAAAATTCGGAAAAGATGATAGGTAAAACTATGAATTAACGTGAGTTGAGTGGAATGCTCTTTAGGGTAGAAATTAGAGAGAAACTTCTTGACATTATTCTTGAGAATGTCAGAACGAATTTCCCTCGAGAAGAAATTCTGCTTTTACGTGGAAAAATCAGGAAGGGAGTGATCGAAATCACTGATATTGTAATCCCTCCTTTGGCTACATCAGGTCTAGGATTTTCAGTCTTCCCTGCGTCCATGCTTCCTATGGACTACTCCCTTTTAGGAAGTGTTCACTCGCATCCGTCGGGTAACCTAACCCCGTCAATTGAGGACCTGAATCACTTTTTTGGGAGAATCATGATGATAGTAGTCTATCCTTTTAAAAGAGAGAACGCAGCGGTTTTTAACAAAGCTGGGAAAAAGATCGAAATGCGATTAATAGAATAAATTTGTTCAGGTGTATCTTTCCGATGTATGTCAGTACTGGAAAATACAAACTTCAAGGGTACATAATAATAGATATAAGCTTAAATCGATTGGAGCTTCACCAAGTATTGTGAGTGATCTCTGCATGTTTAAAACGAGACTAACAGAATTGCTAGGCATTGAGTATCCCATCATTGCTGGAGGCATGCATCTCCTCTCTCGAGCTGAACTGGTTTCCGCAGTTTCTAATGCTGGAGGATTGGGAATACTGGCATCAACAACCTTTGAAAATCCAGATGAGTTGCGTGCTGAAATTCAAAAAGCTTTTAGTTTGACTAACAAGCCCTTTGGAGTGAACTTGAATCTATTTCCTATGATGAGACCGAGAAGTATTGAGGAGGACATATCAATATTCATTGATGAAGGAGTGCAAATTATCGAGTCCTCTGGGGCAAGCCCTGAGCCATATGTGCGTATGCTTCAAGAAGCAGGCATAAAGATAATTCATAAAGTACCAGCTGTAAGGTTCGCCAAAAAAGCAGAGAGTGTCGGAGTTGATGCAGTGGCGATCGTGGGATTTGAATGTGCTGGACATCCAGGCATGGACGATGTCACTTCATTGATCCTCGTGCCACTAGTGGCTGATGCTGTTGATATCCCTGTTCTTGCTGGCGGAGGATTTTGTGATGCTCGCAGCTTCGTGGCAGCTTTAGCCCTGGGTGCTGATGGAGTCGTAATGGGCACACGTTTTGTAGCTACACATGAGTGCAATGCTCATCCCAAAATAAAAGAATGGCTAGTTAAGGCGAAGGAAACCGATACGATGCTTATCGATAGATCTATTGGTTTACCAATGAGAGTTATCAAAAATAAGCAGGCAGAGAAAGCCTTGGATATGGATATGAGGAAAGCACCCTTAGAGGAGTTGTTACCTGTGATTAGCGGAGAATTGGGACGGAAAGCATGGATGGAAGGAGAGATAGAAACAGGTATTGTTTCCCTTGGTATGTCTGTTGGAAGAATTCAGGAAATAATGAGCGTAAAGGATGTATTTGAAAGTATCATTGGAAAGGCAAAATCCCTTTGCAGACATTTAAATCTTGAAGCATAATTGTCCCTGTGAGGACATATGAGCTCGCTTTCACCCCGCATAGGACATTGCCACTCTAAATTCGCTGCTTTTGCTGGATAAAGCCAGCAAGAATCTCTTTTCTCTCTATATTATCATTAGATGGAGTGTAGGGATGCGTTACAACCTGCTCTTCGTACATGTGGTTTTAGAAAAAGTTCGGAAGGTGATTATCTAACCTTCTCAAGTTCTGAATTCTTGAATCTTTTGGCACTAAAGCGAGGGTTTTTTCTTAGAAGAATCTGCGCTTCTTTTTGGGCTCTTCAGGCTCTGGGGCAGCTTCTGGTGGTGCCTCTGGCTCCATTACTACTATTTCTTCTTGAGGCGACGTTTGCTCCTCAGTTTTTGGCTTTGGAGGTTCTTGTACTTCGGCAGGGGGACTCTCCTCTGGTGTCTTCAGCCTCTTTTCAAGGTCTTTTATCCTAGCCTCAAGTTGGTCAATTGCATCGCGCTTCGATTTAACCTGCGACTCCAATTTTTCAAGTGCCTGTCTTTCCTCTTGCACAGCGAGTTTTTCTTCAAGGGCCTTAACTTTATCGTTCAAGGCTTTTTCGCTTTCGTCCATCGATTTCAATTCATTTTCCAATTCAGTTTTCTTTTTCTGAATTTCCTCTAGCTCTATTGGGCTCATGTGATTTCACTACTAAACTCCCTACGGGAACTGAAAATAAGTAAGTTATGAAACCGCAATCAATATTTCGAATATAGTAGATACGGCATGCATGTTAGCTGGCTCCTTCATCGAATATCTGCCTGCAAGCGCAATTGCCCCTTGCATCTTTATCTGTCGATGCCTACGTATCGAGATTGATAATAGTTCTCAAAAAAAGTTATAGAAAATATCATAAATAACCCTTAATTAAGACGCTAGCGAATTATTTTATTGGAGAAGGCTCTGGGAAGAAAGAACATGAACTTTCTTGAGCTACTGCTATCGCAATGCTTACATGATCACAATCCACTGCTAGATCTCCAAGGCTCAGACCGACGAGTTCTGCAAATCGCTTGTGAAGATTTAATGAATTTTTTGAAGAACCATTGGGGTTTGGCTGGTCAAGAAAATGGAGACTACGATTTAATCGAGAAGCTCAACGAATATTCTAAGAATCACTCTGAGGAATTTTCTGAGTTCGTAAGCGTATGGTCTGGACTTTGGATCAGAAAGTGGAATCAAAGGGTCAAACTTCTCATTGGAAACCAGAACTCATCTCAATGGGCAAGAGTAAATAAAAGATTGAAAAACGCAGAATCAGCGTGGCAGCAGCTTAAAAAGCGTGGGGAAATTAAGGATATTTTGGTGAGTTCGCTAATTAGAAATGGCGAAATTTGTGGAACTTCTATAATGGCGGAAAACATATTGAAGCTTGAGCTCGGGTCATTCAAAGAAAAATCCTGCTGGAATAATGAACAGGAAAAGGTTCTATCAATCGTGAATACTACTTTACGTAAAGCTAGACAGCTTTCTTATAGTAAAGGACCGCTTATTTTTGTAAAGATTGATAAGAAGTACTTTGCCCTTCATTGAAGAATTATCTGTCTGCTAAGAATCTTGATTTGTGTTATCGTTTTCTTTCTCCTTGAATACTCTTTGTTCGCCACGAGTATGTTTTAAGTGTAGGTGTTACTCCATAACCGCAAGCAGAACATCGTTTTTTCCTTATGTGATAAGCTCTTCTTCCACATCTCCGGCATTTTATGTGTAAGAGTTTTTTTGAATGTTTGCCGAAGGAGGGGGTACCTTTTCCCATTTTTTCACCTTGGTGGTGGTGAGATTATTACTACATTATCTCCTCGGACGATTAGGGTGTCTAATTTTTTAATGTTTTCTGAATCCGTGCTATCTTCCGTCTCTTCCAGTACTAAATTAAGATGCTGATCGAATCCTCTTAGTTTCCCTCTTAGACTTTTTCCGCCTTTTAGCCGAACGAGAACTGTCTTTCCTAGACTTTCCTCAAGGATTTGAGTTGTCATTTCGCTCATTTTTGAATGCTCCAACAATGTTCCTGTGTATGCTTTTAATAGGTGAAAGAATTAGTCATTTAAATGTATCTATGGTCTTTCCAATGTATCTATAGCCTATTTCCGCTTCCTGAACAGCTTAAGCCCGTCCATATCCGTTACGTACTCAAACCCGACTTCCAGCAGCTTTTTTGCTTCTTTCACAGTTGCATGCATGCACATATCTCAAAAGAGATTTTTGGGGGGGACATCTCCACTATGATGCTAGTCCAAACTAGACTGGTTACCACCAAAAATAAAAGCTGAATTCTCAAAGGAAAAATTGGGATTATTATGGCTGAAATTGTTGTTTCGAAGAGGACCTTTCTAATTGGGCTAGTCTTAGGAATATTGGCTTCAACCGCTATCTCTGTAACTTTCGTTATATTGGTTTATCCAAGTCTGCTGCCAAAAGGTTGGCACGAAGTGACATTCTTCTCTGGGACTTTTCAAGAATATGACTCTGAGACATTAGAAAAGTTCCATATTTCCAGTAATCATTGGAGGTTAAAGTGGAATACTGATTTGCACAAGAACCCGGAAAATGCTGAGTTCCATGTTTTTGTAATAGAATGGATTAACGTACGCCCGTATTTCCATCAAGCGGCACCAATTACTCCTGAAAGCCGTGTCGGTTCTTTTTGGATTGATTATGGACTTGAGTATTTTATTGGTCCAGGACAAAAGCAGGTTGAAGTTGCAGGTGCGACAGTGAACTATACTATAATCATTGAAGCATACTACTGAATCTCTCTAAAAAAATGGGGAGTGCGCGGGTGATATCTCCATTCAATGTCAGATTCCATATATAGTTGATGTCATCAAAGACAAAGTAAGGTCAGTATATGAACTGGAAGACTTTCGGGTATTATCTCTCTTTTGTTGCGGTTGTATGTATGCTTGTATTCACCATCTGGTTTGGTCGCTTTCTTAGTCAGCCAATTCCTGGAGTTTTTTTCTTCTTTGGTATTGGTGGTGCTCTACTAATCTGGACCAGAAGCCGTTTGCTGCGGATTCTCGGAGAGCTTCTAGTGGTTGGCTGTTCTGTTCTTTGGTGGTTTACTGCGATCGGTGGATATTTCTTGCCAACCCCGATGTTCTTCTCCAATGTGCAGCAACCCTTGGGTTGGATAATGGGGTTCCCCGTGCTCTTGGCGACCCTAGGGGGTGCCCTCACCATAATCAGTAGCATTCGACAGTCTCGTTGAAAAAAAGGAGTGTGCGGGAATAATCGGGTGATATCTCCATCAGTGTATGGCACACACAGCTAGCTATCCCAATTGCATCTTTTTATGTCCAGGCGATTATGTTTTACCAGTAAGGAGAGCTGGGTTATCTGAAGAAGCGAAGCTTCATTTCACCAAAGTAAAACTTGATAAAGCAAAGAGACACATCAGGTCAGGGTATAGACTTCTTGTAGCTGGAATATTTGTGACAGCTACTGGACTCTTCTTCAGACTGATAGATGAATTCTTTTTCTTTATTTTTGTGACTCCTACTTTGCTCCCTAATGGCTTCATATTGGGAGGAACGGGACTTCTGGAGAGTATCTATGGAGTGTACCAGACAGGCAGATTAACCGAACAACTGAAAGCCTTGTCTTCTAGCTAACGTTGCTAGCAAAAAAATTGGATAATGCCGGAGATATGGCCATGCTAAGCAGATTCTAAGAAATAAATTAATGCGTGCGTATGCAAAACGGTAATCTTCATAAACATGTACTATAAAATCACAAATTTTAAGTTTCATTCTCATTAATTTAACCACGAAGCACATTGCCAAGTATAAAAATTGGCGCATACGAAGCATCAATTATGCTTCTCCTGATGATAATTTTGGCAGCTCTTGGTGTTGCTGTTACTGTTGCTTGGTTTTTATTTGCGACAAGAAGTCGTCCTCTTGTGGTTGAAGAACCATTATCGATCACTGAATACCCCAGCATAATTCACACTCGCCCCGGGGAAAACAAAACTTTGGACATCACTCTCATGAATTCAGCATACATAAGTTATGAAGTGACACTATTTTTTGCACTAAACGAATCAGCCTATCAAGAATCTTACATTACTTTTAGCAATCTAACCTACACTATAAAACCAGGTTCAAACAATTTAACGGCTTGGCTTTTCGTGCAAAAGAATGCACCCCCTGCTTTCCTTGAGCTAACTGTTGATTTTTACAGACAGTAGACAAACCAAACCCGCTAAAAATAGCCTTAGACCGAAAACAACAAGACATCCCCTTGAAAAAAGAGGAGAAGGCTGGGGATATCATAAACTATTAAGAATTTATGCATACATGCCCCTCTACCACCAAGCTCTAAGTATTCCCGCAACAAACGCAGCGATAAGGCCAAATACTGTTGCTGATGGAATGCTGGCACGTAATCTTTCCACATCTAATTCGGGATAATCAAGTCCAAGGCCTTCAAGCCGGTGCGGAAGTGTATGAGGGCCATACGCAATAGCGAGTCCTATGGAGAAGAAGACCACAAAGCTAATGGCCACTACACCTAATGTCATACGAAACCGTGTCATGCGGGATTTTTTCTTCCTCTTTCTTCGGGCATCGCGCATTTGCTCATACGTTGTCGCGACTCCCCCCTTTATTAATGCGGATCTATCGCTATTCAACATTTCCTTGTGTGCATGGAAAAAAAGGGGATTTTTCGGGGGATATCTCCACTAGCTACTCATGTAAATGTATCTATAATCAAACTTACCGTTTCCCTAAGCGCTATTTATGTTTGCGAAACAGCGTCTCATCTTCCATGTATACATGCAGAAAACCAAACTATTTGTTGTTCTCATTTGAATTATCAGTGTTGGTAATTTATGAGAAAAATTATTCACACTGAAAATGCGCCAAAACCATTAGGAGCATACAGCCAAGCAGTGAGAGCTGGTAAATTTTTATTCGTATCTGGTCAATTAGGCATTGATCCCGAAACGGGAAGATTGACTTCGGATAATATAATAGAACAAACCAGAAGAGTCATGGAGAATATTAAGGCAATACTTAAAGCTGACGACCATAGCTTGAATGAGATTGTTCAGGCAAACGTTTACCTATCATCGGCGAAGCATTTCAGCGATTTCAATAATGAATATGAAAGCCATTTTGATAAGGAACCTCCAGCAAGAGTTACTGTTGGAGTGGAATTGGGGCTAGGAGCTTTGGTGGAAATTTCAGTTATCGCGTATTGTGAATAAGAATCCGATCTCAATTATAAGCGAATAATGCATGCGCGGAATAAATATGATTATCTGGACATGCCCGAATACAAGATGCGAGTACAATAAGCAGCTATATCCTGATCAGACTTGCCCTACATGTGGAAAGGAGGCAAAAGCATTTGAGTTCGACGAGTTTGGCAGTCTATTGAAGGCAAAGGCAGTTTTCAAAAAATCCGCTGAGAGGGCTGAAAAAAGGAAGAAACTCTTATCAAGATTAAAATTCTGTCCTAAATGTGGCTCTCCGAACATTAATTTTCTAATCTTCTACCAACCCTCTATTTGGAAGTGCTTTGACTGTAATTACCAAGGTACTTTTGTAGTGGAAGACAGCGAACTTGCGGAGAAGATACAAGCGGACTTTCTGAAAACCCATAAAGAAGAACACAAATGATCTTTGCTCATATGAATTTGCAGCCTTTGCACTGAGAAAAAAGAAAGTAGTACTATTCTTTTGCCAAACTATATTGGCGACCTCGGGTTTCGATCTGTCCTTTTTCAAAGAGCTTTCTCAGGGCTTTGAAAATTGTCTTTTCAGGCTTGTCCATTTTCTGAGCGATTTCAGCCAAAGTAAGTGGTTTGGAAGACTCTCTTAGAAGTTCTAAGATCGGTTTATCGAGTTTACCCAATTGACTAACCCCAGCTAGGCTTTTCTATTCTAAGTCATTTCTATTTATAGCTTATCATGCATGCACGGAAAATGTAGGGGGTAATTTTTAGCACAAGTACTGGATTGTGTACCGGATCCTGGAATGATGTTGCTTTGTCATTGGTCGACCTATCAAGCTTGCACGTAATGGTTATTTATCGCATTTGCTTATCTGCATTAAGATCATGCTTCGTTGGAGCCTCGAATAATATGCAACCCTTACCCAAAAAGATCAACTTCATCGCTACTGAAAAAAAGTGGCAGCGCAAATGGGAAGAGTGGGGTATATATCAATTTGACTCGACCGATCGCTCCCAACCTACTTTTAGCATCGATACTCCTCCTCCTTATCCCAGTGGGGAATTTCACATGGGAAATGTCCTCAACTGGACTTACTTCGATATTATTGCTCGATATAAACGCATGCAAGGTTTTAATGTGCACTTCCCCCAAGGGTGGGATTGTCATGGTTTGCAGATTGAGAGGAGGACCGAAAAGGAATTTAATATTAGCAAATCT
Organism: Candidatus Bathyarchaeota archaeon; assembly: GCA_020354575.1. Taxonomy (GTDB): domain Archaea; phylum Thermoproteota; class Bathyarchaeia; order Bathyarchaeales; family SOJC01. The sequence goes on from CP070649.1 coordinate 870,372, forward strand.
GCTACTCCAACAGCAGAATTTATCGAGCTCTGCAAGAAATTCGTGGACAAGTATATTGCTATCATGAAAACTGCTGTAAAACAGCTTGGTTGCAGTAATGATTGGACGACTGAATACAAGACTATGTATCCTGACTATTGGCGACGTACTCAGTTAAGTTTCATAATTCTTTATAAGAAAGGGTTGATGTATCAGGGTACTCACCCCGTAAATTGGTGCCCGAGTTGTGAAACCGCCATTGCAGATGCTGAAGTGAACTACGAACCACGGCAGGGTACTCTCGTTTACATAAAATTTAAGCTGAAAAATGGGGACTTTCTGACTATTGCTACCACACGTCCTGAACTTATTTCTGCGTGTGTAACTGTCGCTGTTAACCCAAAAGATAATCGGTACAAACGATACGTTGGGAAGGAGGTTAGAGTTCCAACCACAAATCGTACCGTCCCAATCATTGCTGATACGATGGTAGATCCGAAATTTGGCACGGGCGTAGTCATGATATGCACCTATGGCGATAAAGCAGACGTAAAAACCGTTGCCAAATACAAGTTGCCAACCATAGCAATCTTAACCAAGAATGGGAGAATGAACAAGAATCTGGGGAAGCATAAAGGCTTGACGGTTCTAGAGGCTAAAAAGGCGATCGCTGATGAGCTTAAAGATCAAGGCTTACTAACCAAAACAGAATCCATTCAACAAGAGATTGGCCTTTGCGATCGTTGTGCAGCTCCAATTGAAATCTTGGAAACGAAACAATGGTTCATGAAAACGCGTCAACTTACAAAACAGTTAGAAAATACCGCTGAAGTACTCTCATGGTATCCTGATTATATGAAAACACGCCTCATTGATTGGGCTAACTCTCTTGACTGGGATTGGGTCATCAGTCGTCAACGCGTATTTGGGACTCCCATTCCCATCTGGTATTGCAAAGGGTGTGGCGGAATCATTCTAGCTGAGGAAAGTTGGCCACCCATTGATCCGAAGCAAGAAAACCCAAGGATAGAGAAATGTCCAAAATGTGGGTCTAATAACTTCGTACCTGAGTGGGATGTGTTTGATACTTGGATGGATTCTTCAATAACTTGTGCTGTACATGCAGGATGGCCCGATGTTCCAGAGGAAGAAATGCGGAGGCTTTTTCCAGCAGATCTTCACCCATCAGGCACCGATATTATCCGGACATGGGCATACTACCTTATGGTGCGTCATCTTGCTCTTTTCAATGAGACTCCCTATAAGGCTTGCCTGATTAATGGCATGGTTCTTGGTAATGATGGGCGGAAGATGAGTAAGAGCCTAGGTAATTATATCGCTACTCCTGAAGTGTTCGAAAAGTATGGAGCGGACACCAGTAGGCAATGGGCTGCTGGTGGGGGAACTACGGGCTCAGATATTCCATTTCGATGGCCAGACGTGGAGTATGCCTGGCGTTTTCTTATAAAACTGTGGAATGCATCTCGTTTCAGCAGTCTTCTTTTGAAAGATTATAAGCCAATAAGGACTCCGAAGTTGACATTATTGGATAACTGGCTTCTGGCACGAATGAATCAAACGATCATAGGTGTTTCGAAGGCTTTGGAAAGATGCCAGTTCAACATAGCTCTGGAGGAAATTAGAGATTTTGCTTGGCATGATCTATGTGATAATTACATTGAAGCCGTGAAGCATAGGCTTTACAAAGAAGAGATTTATGGTACAACGAACCGGAAGGCAGCTCAATTTACGCTTTATACAGCGCTCTATCGTATTCTTCAGTTGTTTGCGCCGATTGCTCCTCATATTACAGAAGAGATTTATCAAACTATGTTTGCTGACGATATTGGATTCAAGAGCATTCACATATCTTCATGGCCCCAGGCTAAAGAGAGCGAAATTGATGCGCTTGTCATCAAGAAAGGTAATTTGCTACTCGCAGTGATTGGCGAAATCAGACGGGAGAAAGCAAGGAAAAGGATATCCCTAAACACGATGATTAAAGAATTAATAATATATGCTGGGACTAAGGCGGTTGCTGCGGATTTGACCAAGTGGTCGGATGATATAACTGGCACCTGTAAAATTAATAAACTGAAGATATTGCCTCGTAAAGGTGAAGGTGTGGAGGTGGAAGGTTACCCAGAGATCCGATTCGTGGGCGTATAATTTTGGCTAGTAGGTGAATTGCACGACTTCAATGGATCAAAGAAAACTTCTGATCTTCGATGTTGAAGGAGTGTTATTGCCCAAGAATCGATATTTGATCTTTGAGCTAGGAAGAAGCTTGGATTTTCTCCAGTTTATGAGATTGCTATTTTTTGGATTTCTCTATGAGATCGGGGTATTCTCTTTAGAATCAGCCTTGAAAGGCATATTCAACTTGTTTAAAGGGCTTAAGACAGAGGAAATGCTCAATTTATTTGAAAAAATTCCTATTCTTCCACATACTGAGGTGATTTTTGAAGAATTGAAAAGACAGGGGATCGAGATCGCTCTCATAAGCTCTGGACTACCTCAGATTGTGATTGAGAATCTTGCCAATCGATTGAAAGCCGATCATGCTTATGGGTTTGAACTAGAGATTCGCGACAATCTTTTGACCGGAAAGATAAAAGGTTCCGTAATAAAAAAGAATGGCAAAGCCATAGTGCTGGATCAGCTATTAACCAAAAAAGGTCTGAAAAGAAAGAATTGTGTAGTAGTCGCTGATGATCGAAACAATGCATCAATCTTTTACCCTGAAGCTTTGAAAATAGGTTACAATCCTGATTTTCTATTAATCCTCAAATCAGATGTGGTTATAAAAGGTAGCTTGATCAAAATCTTATCTGTTTTCAAAGAAACGCATCGAAGACCACGTCATTCTCTATTACGCCACGAAGTAGTTCGAGAATTTATTCATGCTGGAGGCCTCTTAGCCATTTTCACTGCAGCCATTCTCGGAATTTATCCGACTGTTCTCCTTCTTTCTTTGATAACTCTAATTTACGCAATATCTGAGCTTGCTAGAATCCAAAGAAAGCATGTCCCGATAATTTCCCATGTTACACTGAATGCAGCAACGCCTTCAGAGCGGTACGAATTCACGACAGCTCCCATACTATTCGCTTTGGGGGTTACGCTGTCCCTTCTGATTTTTCAGAGTCCTATAAATTTTGCATCTATAGCTATAGTCTCATTAGGTGACAGCGCAGCTTCAGTCTTTGGAGGATTTTTTGGGAAAATTGCTCTTCCCTTTAACAAAGGTAAAAGCCTTGAGGGATCTGTAGCGTGCTTTGGATTTGCGTTTTTGGGCGCTATTCTCTTTCTTTCTCCACCAAGGGCATTTTTCGGTGCAATCATCGGGATGGTTGTCGAATCCTTGCCTTTACCGATAAATGATAACCTTTCAATGCCATTAATAACCGGGTTTCTCCTCGGGTACATACCATGATTTCTCCTGAAAGCATTGAGGATTAGAATTATTAAGTACATGAAACATTAATGGAAAGCGAATAGGGTGAAACGGCTGATGAATGCGAAAGATGAGTTCGATAAGTCCCTCATACAGACCATCGACATAAAACTCAAGCATGTTTTTGGCGAAGCAGGAACATCGGTCATCTATAACTATTTGAAAAGTGCCCTTTCATTACCGCAGAATGAAATACCCAAAAAACTGGATGTTTTTACTGAAGGATTGACTCGGTTCCTTAGTTCCGGCGCTATGGTCGTAGAGAAAGTCATTCTGATTGACCTATATTCTGAATTTGGACAAGAGTTCCACTCGAGAGAAGGCTTTAAGTTCGTGGATTATGTGAATGAGCTTAAAGCAGCTCTAGTGAAAAATGACGATTAGGGCTTCCATGTATTTGCCCGTGCATTTTCTTACAGATTTTAGCTTTCAAGGGAAAGCTCAGAGGTTTTTCATCTTTTATCGGTCGTTAGTGTGTATGCGCGTGCTCTATGACTTTGTGGTACTGGTCAGGCGTCATTAGAGAGCGGAAGGCCCTTTCCACGACCTCGTTCAGCCCAGGATGAATGTGCATACCCGCAGTTATAGGCTCTGCACTTTGTTCAGGCGTATACATTAGATTGATTATCTCTTGTATGAGAACAGAGGCGTAAGGTCCAATGATGTGGGCTCCAAGAATCTGCATAGTTTCCGGATTAACGAGAACCTTGACAAAGTAGCCTTTCACATCCATGGCTTCTCCCTTTGCGGTATCTTCGTATCGATGCATTCCAATTAGCACGTTCTCTTTTCCATATCTCTCAATTGCTTCCCTTTCCTTCAGACCTACTCCTGCAATTTCTGGATAAGTGAAGACAGCGTGAGGTATAGCATGATAGTCGACCTTTACCTTTTTCTTGAGCACAGCATTGTAGTAAACGACTCCTGTCTCATAATTGGCAACGTGTTTGAAGAGGTATCGTCCATTTGCATCGCCAAAAGCCCATACATTTGGCTGTGAGGTTTCTAGGTACTCGTCAACAATGATCCATCCTCTCTCATCTGTTTTTATTCTTCCCTTCTCTGGATGGAGGATGTCAGTATTCGGGCTTCTCCCACTTGCAATCAGCACTTCCTTTGCCGTAATCTCCACCTTTTCCCCGTTCTCCCTATTTACTGCGGTGAGCTTCTTTTCACCAGTCGAGCTCTCTTCTGCCTCAAGAACCTCGTGATTGGTTAGGATTGTCATGTGTTTTTCGAGCTCTCTCTTGGCGAGGGCTGATACTTCTGGTTCTTCTTGTTTGAGAAATTGGGGATTTCTACCAATTATTATGACTTTTGCTCCCATAGCTGAAAGAAAGTGTCCATATTCCGCAGCAATGTACCCTCCGCCTACTATTGCGATGCTCTCTGGCAACTCCTCGATCTTAAGGATCGTGTCGCTTGTATGATAATCAATTTTATCTAATCCTTTGATCGGAGGGATTGTTGGTTTTGATCCTGTGCAAAGCAATATCATTTTTGATGTTATTGTTTCGTTGCCGACTTTCAGGATGTATGGACCAACGAATTCTGCTGCACCAGGGTAATAATCTATGTTTCTCGAACTTGAGAGCCCTTCCCGGATCATATCTATATCTTTGTAGATGAGGGTTCTCATCCTCTCCATAACTTTTCTAAATTCCACGTCCTTTATGTCAACATCTATACCAAATTTGGAAGCCTCTTCGATTATTCTAACTACTTCCGCGGGATACAACAAAAGCTTAGATGGAATACAGCCACGAGTTAAGCAGATTCCTCCCGGTTCATCTTTGTCTATGACCGCGACCTTCATATGTGGAGCCCCACGAACCATAGCTTCCACAATGCTCATTGCTGAACCTGAGCCTATCGCGATCAAGTCATACTCTTTCATATCAAGCACATTGTACTTTTAGGAAAAGGTACATTGAAAAATTTTTCTTTAGATATCGTACGTCATCTAAATTTCAGTATGCATGCATTTTTTTGGCGTTTCATTTGTTAACTTTGGGAGTTTGGCCCATCATATCGGGGCGCGCGAATCGAACCTCTTCTACAGCTATACAGACTGCAAGACCTTTCCAACTAGGCGTTATCATTACCACTCCGGTGACGATCTCCGGGAGTACAAGCCGACCGAAATAGTCCCACCAAGACACTTTTCTCTGATATGGAAGGAGAAGACCAATCATTTTGTCATTCTCATCTACAAGAGCGCAAGTAAAGGGTGAAATGTCTCTATAGAGTTGTAGGCAAAAGGGGCATTCATCCGTGTAAGGCGGGTACAAATATCCTTCCACCTGTACTCGTTTTCCGACCCAAAACAGAGGGTTCCCCAATATCTTCGATGCAGTGGTGGGAATCGGGTTCCACACACCGGAGATGGGTAAAACGGTGATAAACAGCATTGAATTGAAGACGGGTAGAAACAACACTAGCACCCACGAACGCTTGTCCATGCGATTCCCCTAAAACAGGTTAACATCGAGGTATATAGTTCCACGTTTTAGAACAGGTGCATACATGCGTGTGGGTGCCCCTAGAGGTGCGGGGGGCGGGATTCGAACCCGCGAAGGCCTTCGCCAGAGGATCTTAAGTCCTCCCCCTTATCCTGGAGATTTTACGCCCAATTTAGACCTGGCTTGGGAACCCCCGCTTAACATCTATTGACAGTCGCATGTGCAAGCTAATAAACGTTGGATACAATTTCATTCCGTAAGGATAAAATTTTTCGTGCCAACATGCTAGCATGCCAAAATCTTTAAATGTTTTCTGGGGTTAGCCACTATCTCTCCAGAGAAGTGTGTAAAAATGACCCAAAAAAAAGTTACAGTAGAGCAATTACTTCAAAAAGCCAAACGACCCGCTAAGTTAGCTGTTGCTTATCATCCCTTCTATGAAGGTAAAATCCAGGTTATGCCAAAATGTGCCATCCGCAGTCCTGCTGATTTCGCCCTTTGGTATACCCCTGGAGTTGCTGCCAGTTGCCGAAAGATCAAGGAAAACCCAAAGGAAGTCTGGACACAGACTAATCGCGCCAATTATGTGGCAGTCGTTTCTGATGGCAGCCGCGTTCTGGGATTAGGGGACATCGGCCCTGAAGCAGCGATGCCTGTGATGGAAGGCAAAGCACTCCTCTTCAAATACCTAGGCGGGGTTGATGCTTTTCCCGTGTGTCTAAATACCAAAGATCCTGATGAAATCGTTCGAGCCTGCCAACTTATTGAACCTACTTTTGGTGGTATTAACCTTGAAGACCTCAGCAAACCAAAGTGTTTTTATGTATTGGACCAAACCCGTGAGAAACTCAATATACCGGTTTGGCATGATGATCAGCAGGGTACTGCTACAGTGATTTTAGCTGGTTTGTTAAATGCCTTGAAGCTTGTAGGGAAAAAACCCCGAGACGCCCTTGTCACTCTTGTGGGAGTAGGCTCTGCTAACACACGTACCGCGTATGTACTTTTCCGCGCTGGATTCAAACCAGGTAACTTGATTCTTGTTGACACTAAAGGTATACTGCATGCAGGGCGTCCTGATTTAGAAGGTGTGAAAGAAGCCAATCCGTGGAAATATGAACTAGCTCAAAAGACTAACGCTGAAGATCGGACGGGCGATGTAGCAAGTGCCTTTAAAGATGTAGATGCTGTGGTTGCTGCAAGTAAACCTGGACCTGGCACTATCAAGAAGGAGTGGATAGGGACTATGGCATCTAATAGTATAGTCTTTGCGTGCGCAAATCCCATTCCCGAAATTTGGCCTTGGGAAGCGAAGGAGGCAGGGGCGCAAATTGTAGGCACTGGTCGTAGCGATTTTCCCAACCAAATAAATAACAGCTTGGGTTTTCCAGCCATTTTCCGTGGGGTTCTCGATGTTAAAGCGACAACCGTCACTGACGACATGTGTGTGGCGGCTGCTAACGAACTAGCCAGCTTCGCTGAAGAAAGGGGTATAAGCGAAAACAATATTGCTCCCCGTATGGAAGAATGGGAAGTTTTCCCTCGCGAAGCAGTCGCCTGTGCACTTCAAAGCATAAAAGAGGGCGTCGCTCGCATCAAACCATCAAGACAAGAATTATGGGAAAAAGCGGTAACTATAATTAAAAATGCAAGAGAGTCTACTCACCTTCTCATGAAGCAGGGATTTATCAAAGAACCACCTGCTGAAGAAGATATAATTTCCACTGGTCCATAATGTATCTCTGTTTTCTGGTGGATTCCCATAAGGGGAGGATTCTCTCCAAAAACCTTTTTTCATTTGCCTTGATGTAAACATCGGCGTTAAAGGTTAATTTATGTGGGCAATCATACACAACTCGTTTTAGAAAAATTTATATTTCAAAGCTGTTTCTGTTGTTCCGCAATAATAACAATAAAAGGTGTATGAAAAAATGTCACAACCAGAGCTAACAGGAACCCCTGTTTTGATCCTTCGTGAAGGCTCTTCAAGATCTCGAGGAAGAGATGCCCAGCATGCTAATATCATGGCAGCAAAAATCGTGGCAGAAGCCGTGAAATCCTCCCTTGGACCTAAAGGCATGGATAAGATGCTTGTCGACAGTTTTGGCGATGTCACGATAACAAGTGACGGTCGTACTGTTCTTGATGAAATGGACGTGCAACACCCCGCAGCCAAGATGATGGTCGAAGTAGCAAAAACTCAAGATAATGAAGTAGGCGATGGAACAACAACCGCGGTGGTTTTTTCAGGTGAGCTCCTGTCCCAAGCTGAAGATCTCGTCAACAAAAATGTCCACCCAACCATCATAATAGATGGCTATAAGAAAGCAGCAGATGAGGCCCTGAAAGCGTTAGAAAAACTTGCTATCAAAGTACCCCCGACAAGCAAGACGTTTCTCAAGAAGATAGCTATGACTTCAATGGCAAGTAAGTTGGTTTCAGAAAACCGTGACCATCTTGCAGATTTAGCAGTAGATGCAATCCTATCCGTGGCTGAGAAAACTGGAACCCAGTACAAGGCTGATTTAGACGACGTGAAGATCCAGAAGAAACCAGGCGAATCGATAAGAGATACCAACTTAATTAATGGAATTGTCGTCGATAAAGAAGTAGTTCATCCCGGTATGCCAAAAAGGATAGAGAATGCTAAGATAGCGCTACTCGATACACCCTTAGAGATTGAAAAAACAGAGTTTGACGCGAAAATAAATATTGAGAGCCCTGAGCAGATGGAAGCTTTTCTCAAACAAGAAGAAAACATGTTGAAGAAGATGGTAGACAAAGTTGTGAAAGTGGGAGCAAATGTAGTCGTTTGCCAAAAAGGCATCGACGACTTGGCTCAACATTTCATGGCTAGAAAAAATATCCTGACGGTGCGGCGGGTCAAGAAGTCAGACATGGAAGGCTTAACGAAAGCCACTGGTGGAAAGATAGTCAGCAACCTAGACGGCATAACCAAGAAGGACCTCGGCTATGCTGCCATAGTGGAAGAGCGTAAGATAGGCGACGACAAAATGACTTTCATTGAAGGCTGCAAGCATCCCCATTCAGTCACATTACTGATTCGTGGTGGAACAGAACGAATTGTGGATGAAGCTGAGCGTTCCATACATGATGCCCTCTGTGTTATAAGAGACGTAGTTGAAGAACCAAAAGTTGTTGCAGGTGGCGGTGCCCCGGAACTTGAAGTTGGACGAGTCTTGAAAGACTACGCAGAATCTTTGCCTGGCAGAGAGCAATTAGCAGTAATGCGCTTCGCAAATGCACTGGAATCAGTGCCCTTAACGCTGGCTGAAAACGCAGGCTTGGATCCAATCGACATAATATCTGAGCTACGATCACGACACGAAAAGAAAGAAACGTGGGCAGGAGTAGATGTTTTTAACGGCAAAGTAGGTGACATGAAAAAGGCAGATGTTTATGAACCTCTTGCTGTGAAAAAACAGATTATCAAATCTGCAACTGAAGCAGCCACCATGATCCTAAAGATCGATGATATCATTGCTTCTGGCAAAGCAAAGATGCCCCCCGGACCTCCCCCAGGAGGAATGCCTGGCGGCATGGGAGGAATGGGCGGAATGGGCGGAATGCCTCCAGGAGCGTACTAAAAAGACGTCTTCGCACAACAAAATCGAAGTGGGTCCCCCAAAACTAACCCGCTTCGAGAAGGCTCGAATAATCGGTGCCAGATCGCTTCAAATAGCTATGGGCGCTCCCATCCTAGCCGAGCCTTCCACCCTTTCTAGTCCTATAGATATTGCTCTAACTGAGCTTGAAAGCGGTATTCTTCCCATGACCATTCGTCGAACACTACCTGATGGAACATTTCAAGATATACCGCTTAAGTGGTTACTTCAAGAATAAGTTAACCAGATGCTAGTATACTTCTCGCTTCTTTGAAAGTTTCAGCGATTCTTTTCCAATGGGCTCCTTGCCAATAGACTTTACCGCATTCAACACATTCCCAGAAATCTTCATAGAATTTTCTCGTATTAGGGGGAATTTTCTTGGAAACTTTCTCTTTCTTTGTAGGTCTGATTTTAGTATTACATTTGGGACACCGAGAGTTATCCGGATTGAATTCTAGGCTAATCTGAAATCGTTGCGATAAAGCCGCAAGGCGCTCCGCTTCGTTTTCTCCCTTGACTAAAAAGACATTTACAGATCGAGCGATTGCCTGTTGTTGTAACTGCAAGTCTCTGGTTAGGAGGACACGTTTTTCATCTTTTGCGATTCGTATTAAAGCTTCATCATCTAAATTACTATCGTATTTTACGTCGTGACCTAGCATGCGGAGCCATCGGGTGAATTTCCCCAGCATGCCATCTGTAAGTATTTTCAACATGCCTTCAAAATAACTACGTTACTTCCATTACACATTAATGTTCTCTGGGTTTTGGTATAGCGTGATTCTTATATGCAGGCGTGTTAATCTTCAGAATCGCTGCGTCTACGCACTTACTAGTCGCTTACACTTGGAAGATTAACTTAGCAAAGAGGTCAGATATTGAAATCTATCGAGGTTCGTACTTTAAAGATCCAAGATTACGAGGCAATGATCAACCTTTGGAGACAGGCAGACCTGCCCTTCAAACCTAAAGGTAGGGATAGTAAAAGCGAGATCCAAAAACAGATGGAGGCGGTTCCGGAATATTTTATTGGTGCTTTTCATCAAGATAAGCTTGTAGGAGTGGTAATTGGTAGTTATGATGGAAGAATGAAAGGATGGATTAACCGCTTAGCAGTCCACCCTGCTTACAGACAAAAAGGCATCGCCCAGCAACTCACGAGGAACGTGGAAAAGACTTTGAAAGAGCATGGAGCCGCAATTTTCTGTGCGCTCATTGAGGCTCCCAACAAAGAGTCGTTTGACCTTTTTCAAAAATTAGGATATAGCATCCATAGAGAAACATTATATGTTACAAAAAGGAGAAGCAAAGACCTCTAGGTGCATGTATGCATAAGCGAACAAGAAGATTTCATGGATTTTGCTCAGGTTTTGGCTTCCTTTCTAGACATTTTACTTCTATGACTTCAGCTAAGACTAATTACTTATGGAGAAGTTTAAAATCCAACCTGTTACCATAGATTTCATCAATAGATGCGAGGGAGCAAACAATAGCAATTAAGAGTCCACTCGTCTCAATAATAATCCCGACATATTGCGAAGAGGAAAATATCGAGCGATGCATACGGAGCATCAAAAGGCAAAGATTATTTGAGAGTGAAAAAGTCGAGATCATCGTTGTAGATAGTAATAGCCCAGATGACACCAGAGTAAAAAGTGAGAGGCATGCTGACAAAGTTATAACCATTAAAGATCGCGGTGTCAGCAAAGCCCGAAATGCTGGGGCTAATCAAGCGAGGGGAGAGTTTCTACTCTTCTTAGACGCAGATACCCTTCTGGATCCTGAATTTCTTGATGAAATGTGTCAGAGCTTTGCTAATCCTGAAGTGGTCTGTATCTCAGGCTCTGTTATTGGGCTCGAACAGCTCGGGTTCTTAGACAATTTGTTCAAGGTGTTGCATTATGGTTTCATGAATAAAGTTGCCGCTTTGACAGCACACATAGGTTTTCCCCTTTTTCCCACTGTTTGTTGTGCTTGTCGAAAATCCATCTTTCGTGAAATTGGGGGCTTTGATGAAGGACTAGCAATAGCTGAGGATTTAACCTTCTCTTTAAAAATCGGAAAAGCTGGAAAGTGCCAGCTTAGCAAAAAAGCCAAGGCCTACACTTCATTGAGGCGTGTCAAAAAGAATGGACGGATGAAGAACTACTTCATTTACTTCAAGAATTATTTTAGGGTCTTCATTCTCAATCAGAAGCCCTGGATATCTGAATTTCCACACACTCAAGAAATCTAATCACTCAGGCTCCTGGGCAACTTTATTTCATGGCAACGAGCCATAATTCTGGAAACAATGAAATCACCCTTTTGGACTGAGCAAAAATTCGGATTCCTCGAAAAGCATAGGCAATCATACCCGAACAGGCTCTTATTTTAAGCCCTAGTTTTGTCAGAATAGCCTTCCATTGTTGGAGATTAAAATCATTCGAGTGTGTTTCATCTCCTAAACCCAAATGCCCGAAGAGATGCCATACTAGTGGGTTGGGTAATTGAAGGAAGAGTATCCCGTTTTTCTTCAAGATTCTTACAATGTCTCTTAAGCACTCGTTTAGATGAGAAATGTGTTCCAAAGTGTCAACAACAGTCACCACCTCGAATGTTTCGTCTTTGAACGGAAGAGTCTTGGCTGCAGCTCTAGCGATCGTCCCTCTACAGTATTTCTTTGACTTCTTGACTGCAAATCGAGATATATCTATTCCGTATGATTCGTAACGTTGAGAAGCAGTAGCGACAAATAGACCATAAGCGCATCCAACGTCGAGAAGTCTTCCTTCATTTTTATACTTTCGAATGAGTTTCAGCATTTCTTTCCAGTGGGGGAAATTTCTGAAATTCTCATAGCAACCAACCGTCCACCAATAATTGGATTTTCGACCTTCGAAATAAGCTTCATCGTAGGAGTTTTTGTCCACTTGTCTCACTCAGTTTACTTTCTTCTTAGTGGAGGTTAATTTGAGTTTGCAGGGCTTAAAATCTTTCCAGCGACCCCTTTAGCTATAACTTCCCCTTCATCCATAACTAGTTTACCATTCACAAAGGTTTTTATGGGAACCCCTTTAACGTCCCACTTGTCAAAAGGGGAGTATTTTGCCTTTGAATAGAAATGACTCGCGTCTATCTTACTCTTCCGACGCATATCAACAACAGTAATATTGGCATCATAATCTTTTCTCAAGAACCCATTCTGATTTAGATGAAAGATTTTTGCCGGATTTTCTGCTGTAAGTCTTACGACGTCGTTCACACTAAACCATCCCTCATTTACCTTTGTTAAAAGCAAGGGCAATAGCGTTTCAAGTCCAGGGATTCCCGGCTTCACATTCCATACGGAGTCAACCATCTTTTCGTCTATCGAGTGTGGAGCGTGATCAGATGCGATGATATCAATCTGACGGGCTTTCACAGCTTCCCAGAGCTCTATCATGGTTTTTCTGCTTCTCACAGGAGGATCCGTAAGTAGCAAATTTCCTTGTTGTTTGAAGCCTTGAGAAGTTAATAATAGGTGATGGGGAGTGACTTCACAGCTGACTCGCGAGCCGCTTTTTGCTGCTTTTTGAATGAGTGTAAGCGCTTGGCTAGAGCTTATGTGGCAAAAATGAATATGAGCGCTAGAGTTTCGGGTGATTCTGAGAATTCTTGCGACAGCCTTGGTTTCTGCTTCTGGCGTGTGCGCCTTTTGATAAGCATCACTTGTCTCATGTCCCAAGGTCTGCTCATGATCTGCAATCGACTTTATGATTTTTCGATCCTCCGCATGAACTGCTACTGGGACTCCCAATCTACTCGCTGCGTTGAAGGCGTGTAGAAGAGCTTCATCATCATCAATGTCGAGGTCGCCAACTTGCGAGGTAAGATACACCTTGAACGCTATCGCTCCTTCTCGAGCCACCTCCTCGATTTCATCGGTTTTTTGGGAAAATGCCGAATAGAAGCCCACATTTGCGACAACCACCTGCTGGGCCAATAGAATTCTTTCTCTGAGAGAGGACGAATCCATAGTAATTGGTTGGTTATTGGGCATATCTAGAACGGATGTTATGCCTCCGACCACAGCAGCTGCTGTCCCCGTTCTAAAGTCTTCTTTGTAAGCTTGAAGCTGGTCACGAAGATGCACATGAACATCAATCAAGCCTGGGAGCGCTAAACAACCATTTAAGTCGATATAGTCCTCTGCAACTGGCAAATGGGCTTCCTTCGCAACTTCAATTATTCTGCCATTCTTGATCGCGATTCCCGCATCCAAAACCTCGCCTTTGGTGTAGACTTTCGCATTATGAAGAACTGTGTCAGCCCTCAAAGTTTCTTTTTCACCCGTCTCTCTTTTGCTGCAAAATGCTCTCTACCAGACATAAGATATACGCTTGTGCAATTTCTAATGCTTGTGGTTCTCATATGGATCTTTTCCCATTAACGTATCAGTTTGCACATCTTTTCATTTTCGGGTGATTTGCCCGTTTATTCAGCTGAATCGCAGAAAGCAAGCATGTTCTGTCCGAAGGATTTATTTTCTTGCTGCTGGTAAAAAACCGCTGTGCCAATTAGAAAATCCAATAACAAAGAACAAATTTCAGTAGCCAAAATTCGAGTCTCTTCAGGCTCCGCCATAGTTCTAGGTTTAATGGAAGGTGTTCTAAACGCCAAGCCAACAACTGCTTACTTGCTCACTTACATCGAAAGCAAATGCATGGCAAACTGTGGCTTCTGTTCCCAGGCAAAGAACAGTGAAAGCCGGGCAGATCGGCTTTCCAGGGTGGCTTGGCCTGTTTTTGCAACGAAACAAGTGCTACCTAAATTGAGAGCTGCAATAGACCGAAAGGAAATTGCTCGGGTTTGCATTCAAGCCTTGAATTATCCGACTATTCTGGAGGATCTATTAGCTCTGGTGAAAAGCATCAAGTACCAGAGGATTGATGTTCCGATATCCGTTTCATGTCAACCTTTAGAAAAATCCCAAATGACCAAGCTGGCAGAGGCTGGGATTCAACGGATCGGAATAGCTCTAGACGCCGCAACAGAGAGTATTTTTAATCGAGTTAAAGGCAGCCTAGCTGGTGGACCCTATGATTGGAATAGACAACGCGCAGCCCTGTTGGAGGCTCTGGAGGTGTTTGGGAAAAATGGGGTTAGCACCCATCTAATTGTTGGATTAGGGGAAACGGAACGGGAAATGATCGAAACTATTCAGTGGTGTGTGGATCATCATATATATCCTGCTCTCTTCGCCTTTACGCCGATACATGGGATAGCTATGGAGAATAGTCAGCCTCCAACGATAAATCGTTATAGAAGAATTCAACTCGCCCGCTACTTCTTGGTTCATGGAATGGCAAGGTTTGAAGAGATGATTTTTGGTGAAAAAGGTCTGATAACTGGTTTCGGTGCTTCACGAGTTCAAGTAAGAAAGGCGATCCAAAGTGGAAAACCTTTCTTGACTTCAGGATGCCCCAATTGCAACCGTCCGTACTATAACGAAAAACCAAGTGGGCCCATCTACAATTTTCCGGAATCACCAACCCAAAGCGAGATCAAAAGAATTGAAAACCAATTAGGATTTGGCGATTAAATTTCGTTGTGTAGGATTCATCCGGTCAATTTGCTGCTACTTCTTTGGCTTCTTTTTTCTATATAGCATGAAAGTGTGCCCTCTAACCTCTACAAGGCTAGAGTTGGTCCGCTCTGCAATCTGATGAGCAATCACCTTAGCGGTTGTCTCTCTCAAAGCAGTTTTCAGAATCTTTACTTTCAGCATTTCTTTTCTTTCTAATTGTCCGTCAATCTCGACAATGATCTCTGTTGAGACCCCGTTCTTCCCTATTAGGACTTGAGGTCTTTCATCGCTTAGCTTTCTCTTCACTTTGCGTTGAATTTTTGGCGTAAGCACGTTTTGTTTTCTCCTTAATCGGAAACCTCATCTGCTTGCCACAGTAGCCGCAAGTAATTACTCTGTGGGGTTCCCTGCGGTGTTGAATGCGTACTCGACAATTGACACCTGGCAAGATAAACTTTTTACATCCTCGACATATTTTCCATCGATGTTCTTTCGGAATATGTACTCTAACTGCCATGGCAATCTTTCTGGCGATCGTGATGTACCGTTGTGCTAATTCTTCGTCTTCGTGAATCATGTCTTGAGCGAGCTGGAAGAGCTTGTGAATACGTTCTACTGCAATTCTCTTTTTTGCGGCGCTCAATCGACTTGTTTTCCTTTGGAAGCAAATCTTGGTATTTTATCAATTACATATCATTTTCATTGAAATAATTTTCTTTAACCTGAAAACCAATATAAATGTCAATCTGTGAGAACACATGCTTCCACGAGTACGGAGAAATGCATAGGTGGGAATCGGTAGAGGTGCGATTTCTTTTTATATTAGAACGCATGTTTGAAAATGCGATTAACCTTGGGTTTAAGATCCTTCCTTCAATCTGTCAGTCGATTGTTAAGGCTTGCGACAAAACCTGGTCGATCTGAGCTTTGGCAATCTGTGAAGATTTGTATACTTGGCATCTCTTTAGTAGGTGTCATTGGTTTTCTTATTAAGCTAATTTCAATGTTTATGCAGGCTCTGTAATAATGGTGAGTGACAAATGTCAGCAGACGAAGAATCGGCAACGACTTCTATTTTCGCTGTTCGCACTACTGCTGGGCAAGAGAGAAATGTTGCTAATTTGATTGCTGTCAGAATTTCAAGCACTAGTTTGCCTATTAAGGCAATTCTAGTGCCGGAGATGTTAAAAGGTTATGTTTTTGTGGAGGCGGAAGGGCCTCATTTTGTTGAAGAAGCCATCCTTGGCATTAAGCATGTAAGGTCTCGTGTTCCTGGAATCGTGAATTTCTCAGAAATCGAGAAGTACATTGTAGTTAAGCCCATTATCGAGGAATTGGATGTTCATGATGTTGTGGAGATCATCAGTGGACCTTTCAAAGGTATGAAAGCGAAGATTACTCGTATCGACAAGACGAAGAGTGAAGTTATTCTGGAGCTTTTAGAGGCTACTTTTACTCTTCCCATCACGGTTCATGCGGATTATGTTAGAGTTGTTGAAAAAGCGAAGGTGGAGACGTAAAAGTTGGTAGAGAAAAAAACAGTTGATGCATTGATAAGTGGCGGGCAAGCAACAGCTGGACCTCCATTAGGTCCTGCTTTAGGACCCTTAGGAGTCAATGTTTTGGCCATAGTGAACAAGATTAACGAACTGACAAAGGATTACGCGGGCATGAAAGTGCCTGTCAAGATTGCAGTTGATCCTGAAACTAAGGCGTTTGAAATTTCAATTGGCACACCTACAACTTCCGCTCTCATTGTTAGTGCGCTGAAGATTGAGAAGGGCTCTGGAAGCCCGAAAGAGGAAAAAGTGGGCAATCTTACTATGACCCAAGTTGTGGATCTTGCTAGCAAAAAGCAGCCACAATTGCTTGCGAAATCACTTAAACTTGCTGTAAAGGAAATCCTAGGTAGCTGTGTTAGTATGGGAGTGACAGTGGATGATAAAGACCCGCGCGAAGTGCAACGAGAGATTGATGAGGGCGAACATTCTTCTCTGTTTGAAAAGGAGTAGTAACAATCTTTTTATAACGGAATTTCATACGAGATTTGGCACGAGGCAGGGCAATGTCGCTGGATACAAAAATGATACTCGAAACGGTCAAGTTAGCTAAAGAGAATTCTGGAGGGAAAAAATTCAACCAAACTATGGAATTGATTATTAACCTTCAGGACATTGATATGAAAAAGCCTGAAGCAAAGATCCAAGAGACAATTGAGCTTCCTCACACTCCGAAAAAAAAGACAAGAACCTGTGTAATTGCAACCGGTGAACTTGCCCTCAAGGCGAAAAAGGCTGGTGCAGATCTTATTATGGGTAAAGCTGAATTGGAATCATTGGCCACCGACAAAAAAGGTCAAAAGAAACTCGCAAATGACTATGACTCTTTCATTGCCGAAGCCCCACTCATGGTTCTTGTGGGGAGGACCCTAGGTCCAACTCTCGGACCCAGAGGAAAGATGCCGAAACCTGTCCCTCCTTCCATCGACATCAAGAATCAAATTTCTAGATCCGGAAAAACTGTAACCTTGAGACTACGTGGTCAGCCCACTCTTCAGTGCGCTGTGGGTACAGAGGACATGAAGGACGAAGAAATCGCAGCAAATGTTATGGCAGTAGTAAGGAGAATTGAAGGAAAACTTAAAAGGGGCCTCAAAAACATTTCGTCAATCTGTCTGAAAACCACTATGGGTAAACCCGCGAAAATCAAGCTTTGAAGGAGAAAGCAATGACTGAGCAACGACAAGTACTGCAAGAAAAGACCAAAGAAATCGAAGAGATAGGAAAAACTATGCAGCGATATAAGGTCATTGCCTTGGCAAGTTTACAGAAAGTACGGGCTGCTCAACTGCAAGAGCTGCGGAAAAAACTGCGCTCTGATGCCTATCTTCTTGTCATCAAAAACTCATTAATGAAACGGGCCATCGCAAAATCCAAGGATAAACCCGATTTAGACAAGCTCGAAGCCCATCTAATTGGAGCAACAATCTATCTATTCACTGATCTAAATCCCTTCAAGCTCGTTCTGCTTTTGGAAAAGAGTAAAGTATTAACTACCGCCAAATCTGGCGATATAGCTGCGTTTGATGTGGTCGTTCCAGCAGGAAACACGGGACAACCACCCGGACCAATAATCAGCCAGTTGGGCGCTGTAGGGTTGAAGACGCGTATAGAATCTGGCAGTGTCTGGATAAATAAAGACACTCTAGTTGCAAAGAAAGGCGAAGTCATTTCACAACGGCTTGCGCCCATTCTATCCAAGCTCGGTATAAAACCCGTTGAAGCTGGACTAGAGTTAAAGACGGTTTACGATGAGGGCAGGATAATAACTGAGGAGCAGTTACGCATCGATCTCAATCAAATCAGAGAAGATGTAAAAAAGGCTCACAAAACTGCTTTCTATCTCTCTATAAATAGTGCGTATACCACCCCAGAAAACATTGGATTTCTGCTTCAAAAAGCATACCAAGATGCTTATAGATTAAGCGTGAATGAAAACATCCCGACGAAGGACACAATAGTCGATATTCTGAGAAAAGCCAACATGCAAGTGCTGAGTTTGAAGGCACAATTGGATAAACACGAGAAGAAAGCTGAGGGAAAAGTCGAGGAAAAAACCGAAGATAAGAAGACTGAGAAAAAATCTGAGCAGAAAACCGAGAAAGAAGAGAAAAAGACGGAGAAAAAGACGGAGAAAGGTTGAAAAGGAAGAGTGTAGAAAAGGTAAGAGGTGAAATGAAAAATGGAGTACGTTTATGCTGCGTTGCTTTTGCATAAATCTGGAAAACCCGTTAATGAAGAAAACGTGATGAAGCTTCTCGGCGCTGCTGGGGTAAAAGCTGATCCTGTTAGAGTGAAAGCTTTAGTTGCTTCTTTGGAAGAAGTCAACATCGACGAAGCCATAGAAACCGTACCGACCATGATGGCTGCTGCACCTGCGGCTGCTACACCTGCAGCTGAGGCAAAGCCTGAAGGCAAGAAGGAAGAGAAAAAGGAAGAGGACGAGAAGGAGAAAGAAGACGCAGCGCTTGAAGGTCTTGGGGCCCTATTCGGATAGACAACTGACTCACTCATTTTAGCTTCAATATTTCATTCATAGAGAATTCGCTGCAGAACTAGTCTTACATACAGCTTAAATGATTTTGAGACCTTAATGTGAAACCGCATATTGACTTGATCTGAGGGATTAGGGGTGAAGAAGAAACGCTTTCCCAAAAGAGAGTATCATATTCCCTTTTTTGACGAACAAGGGTTTGAGAGAAAATTTTGCTCTAATTGTAGCGAATACTTTTGGACGCTAATACCAGATATGGAGACCTGTGGGGAAGCAACCTCTAAAGGGTGCACGCAATACACCTTCATTGGCAATCCTCCAACTCGAAAAGCCTATAACCTGCATGAAATGCGCGAAACTTTTCTTTCTTTCTTTGAGAAACGTGGGCATCAGCGGATGAAACCATATCCGGTAGTGGCTCGTTGGAGAGATGACCTTTATCTAACAAGTGCCAGCATCGTGGACTTCCAACCCTATGTCACAAATGGGATTGTTCCTGCTCCCGCAAATCCCCTTGTTATCAGTCAACCCTGTATTCGCTTAATTGATGTCGACAATACAGGACCTACATTTGGTCGCCACCTAACATTTTTTGAAATGGGTGGTCACCATGCTTTCAACTATCCAGACAAGGAGGTTTATTGGAAAGATCAAACGGTTCGTTACCACCACGAATTTGTTACGAAGGAGCTTGGGATTCCCTCGGAAGAGGTGATCTACAAAGAGGATGTCTGGAGTGGAGGAGGTAACGCTGGACCGGATTTAGAGACGGTTGTGCGGGGACTTGAGCTAGCGACTCTGGTCTTTATGAAATTTAAGGTTGTTAATGGAAAATTTGTGGAATTACCCATTCGAACCGTTGATACTGGTTATGGCATCGAACGTTACACCTGGATATCCCGAGGAACTGTGAGCGGGTTTCATGCTATTTATGGGACAATCTTGGACAAGATTTTCAAAATGGCGAGTTTTGGTAAAGTTGACAATAATCTGTTGGCTGAAATAGCCCAGGTCTCAGGGACCTTCGAACCTGGAGAATCAGCAAAAAGAGAAACTTCTTGGAAGAAAGTTGCGAAGCAAGTTGGGATGACTAAATCCGAATTAATAAAATTCTTCAAACCAATAGAAACTGCCTTCGCAGTAGCTGACCATACAAAAAGCTTAGCCTTTCTGCTTGCAGAAGGCGTTGTACCCTCCAACGTCCAAGAAGGATACTTAACGAGATTGCTGATTCGACGGACATATCGTTTGCTGAGAGCATTAGCCATCGAGGACCGCTTAGATGACATAATAGACCTGCAAATCCGTATTTGGTCCAAGGACTTTCCCCGTCTCAGAGAGATGCACAAGGAGATTTTAGATGTTCTTTCAGTGGAAAAGCGAAAGTTTGAGGACACATTGAAGAGAGGCGACGCGTTGGTCAGCAGAATCGCACAGAATCTGAAGGCAAAGGGAAAACGAAAGTTGCCTATCAAAACGTTGGTGGAGCTTTATGATTCCCATGGGCTTCCTCCAGAGGCTGTGCGTGAAAGTGCCATGAAAAAAGGGATAACGGTGGAGGCGCCTGACGACTTTTACAAGATGGTTGCCGAACGACACCTTGAAGCTCCCCCTAAGGAAGAGCTCGTCACTGACGAGAGACTTGATTTGGTTGCGACCTTGCCTGAGACTCAGTTGCTCTATTACACAGATTCGCACCTAACTCAATTTGAGTCTCGCGTTCTCCGAGTTTTGAAGAAGAACCAAGTAATTTTAGAAAAGACGATTTTCTATCCGGAAGGCGGTGGCCAACCATCGGATAAGGGATCTTTTGAGTTCAATGGAGAAAAGACTGAAGTTGTGGACGTCCAGAAGGTGGGTAGAGTCGTTATTCACACAGTGAAAGACCCTGTGCCCAAAGAAGGAGGAAAGATCAAAGGGCAGATTGATTGGGATAGGCGGAGTGCTCTTATGAGGGCTCATACGGCTACGCACCTCATAATGGGGGCAGCACGGCGTGTTCTTGGTCAGCATGTGTGGCAGACAGGAACTCAGAAGAATGTTGAGCAAGCAAGGCTAGATATTTCCCATTACCAAAGGTTGACCCCAGAAGAAGTGAATAGAATTGAAGTTCTTGCCAACCAAGCAGCAACCTCTATGATCCCCGTTGAAACTCAATGGTTACCACGGGATGAAGCTGAAGCAGAATTTGGCTTTCGACTTTATCAAGGGGGGGCGGTGCCGGGAAAGGAAATCCGTGTTGTCAAGGTGGGGGAATGGGAAGTTGAAGCTTGTGCAGGCACTCATGTGGGAAACACAGGTGAGATCGGGTTCATTAAAATCCTTAATACGGAGCGAATTCAGGATGGAATAGAGCGCATAGTCTACAGTACTGCCCACCATGCTGTGCAAGCAAGCCAAGCCAAGGAGAAACTCCTTAGACAAGTCGCAGACACGCTGGACGCCCCCATCGACAAGCTGCTCCCAACCACAAAACGCCTGCTGAAAGAATGGAAAGAGATGCGCCGCGAAAACAAACGTCTCATTGAGGAATTAGCCGTTCTTGAGAGTGGCAAAAGCATTGAACAGACTGCCATAACGAAGGAAATTGATGGTACAAAGCTTGTAATACAGAAGTATGAGCCGATTAATGTGAACCGAATGATAAAGACCGCCAGCAAAATCACCAAGAATGACCCGACTTCAGTGGCGTTGTTTTATGGAGCTGACAAGAAGACGGCGCGGATGGTAATTTTGGCGGGAGGTTCAGCAGTAGCGAAAGGCGTTAACGCTAGTGAAATCGCTAAAGAAGCAGCTGAAATTCTGGGTGGAGGAGGCAGTGGCAGGCCTGAATTTGCTCAAGGTGGCGGGACAAGATCTGGCAAGATTGGTGTTGCCCTCCAAAAGGCTGAAGATAGGTTACGGAAGCAACTGAGTATAACGCCACAATAGATAAAAGCGACTAATTGCTGATAATCAGATGGTGCTTTAAATGAGGGATCGTTTCCTCCCTAGATTCTAACAAAACCTTTTATACGGTGCCCTCTAATCCAACAAGTTTTATGGAGCTTCTGCATCAAATCGAGGCTAAATGGCAAAAGGCTTGGGAAAAAGCGAAGATCTTTGAGGCTGACCCAGATCCTAAGCGAAAAAAATGCTTTGTCACCTTTCCTTACTCATATGCAAATGGACCTGTTCATGTTGGACATGCTTTCACAGCAGCACGAGTCGATGCATATGCTCGATTCAAACGGATGCAAGGTTACAATGTCTTGTTTCCTTGGGCGTGGCATTGGACTGGAACAACCATATCGGGTGCTAGCGAACGCATACAGCAGGGTGACGAAGAGTTCATCAGACCCTTACGAGAAATCGATGGCGTCTCAGAAAAAGACTTGAAAAAATTCATTGACCCAGTTTACTTGGCGTCGTATTATACAAAGGAAAACAGAACCACTATCCGTCAAGCAGGATTTTCCATCGATTGGCGTCGAGAATTTCAGACCACCTCTCCACAATTCAGCAAGTTCATTGAATGGCAATACAAAAAACTCCACAAAAAAGGATATGTGGTCCAAGGAACCCATCCAGTCGTCTGGTGTCCGCACTGTGAAAGCCCAACGGGTGACCATGACCGACAGGAAGGTGAAGGGGTCGCACCAGAACAATATACGCTGATTAAATTCAAATATAACGATGCTTTCTTACCCGCAGCCACCTTTAGACCTGAAACCCTCTATGGTGTTACAAATATCTGGATAAATCCTCAGGCAGATTATGTTGAAGCTGAAGTGGATAGAGAAAAGTGGATAATTAGTGAGACAGCTGCAACCAAGTTGAAAGAGCAAAAGCGAAAGATCTCTCTAATCCGTCGGTTCAAAGGAAAAGAGCTAATCGGCAAAACAGTGGCAAATCCCGTTGTCAATCAGAAATTACCTATTCTGCCAGCCTCATTTGTCAATACCGAGAGTGCAACGGGTGTAGTCTACAGTGTTCCTGCTCATGCACCAGTTGATTGGTTGGCTTTAAGAGACTTGCAGCAGAAGCCTGAGTCTCTCAAGAAATTTGGCATAGAACCATCAACGGTGAACGATATCCGACCGATTTCCATGATTCGTGTTCAAGGATTTGGCGAACACCCTGCCATAGAAATTATTGATCAATTAGGGGCAAAGGATCAATGTGACCCTAAAGCAGAGAAAGCCACAAAACTGCTATACAAAAAAGAGTTTCATAGTGGCGTTTTGAAAGAAAATTGCGGTTCATACGCTGGTAAATTGGTGCGGGATGTGAAGGAGATCCTCATCAAAGACTTTACGAAAAAGAACGTTGCAGATGCGATGTACGATCTCCCTGAACCCGTCATCTGTCGATGCTTGACCCCTTGTATTGTCAAAATACTGGAAGAGCAATGGTTCTTGAAATATAGCGACCAGGAGTGGAAGAACCAGACCAAAGAAGCCCTAGAACACGCAATAGTCTGTCCTGAAACTGCAGCTGCATGGTTCATAAGCACAATTGACTGGCTGAGAGACTGGCCCTGCGCCCGAAAAAGCGGTCTAGGCACCCCCCTCCCTTGGAAAAAGGAGTGGATTATCGAAACGCTAAGCGACTCCACCATCTACATGGCGTTTTACACGATCAACAAATACATTAAACAACATGATATCGGAGCTGATCAACTAGCGCCAAGCGTCTTTGATTATATCTTCTACGGAAAAGGTAGCGTGGATGGACTGGCGAAAAAATCGAAAATTCCAACGCGAATCTTAAAAGCCATGCGCGATGAATTTCTGTATTGGTATCCAGTTGACATGCGGAACTCTGCAAAAGAACTGATACCTAACCACCTGACCTTCTTCCTGTTCCAACATATAGCGCTCTTCCCACCGGAACATTGGCCAAGAATGATTGGGGCCAATGGGATGCTAATGATTGAAGGAAGAAAGATGTCCAAGTCGAAAGGTAACTTTGCCACCTTCCGGAGTGCCATCGAACAATATGGCGCTGATTCTGCTCGGATTGCTTTGTTGCTAGGGGCGGAAGGAATGGATGATCCAGACTGGCGAAGCGAAAACGTTCGTGATGTCAAGAACCATCTGGAGGCCTTCTATCGAGTGGCTGAAACCATCATTGCTGAGGCCCAGGACGAAGGGCGAGGGCAGTTGGAAGATTGGCTCTTCAGTATTTTGCAGCAGAAAATCAAGATAATCACAGAGAATATGGATGTACTTAAGACACGGACAGCTGTGGAAACGGCGTTCTACGAAATTTGGAATGATTTTCGTTGGTATATGAGAAGAAAAGGCAACGCAACAGCCAAGACCTTGCGGGAAGCTTTGAAACTTTGGGTTCGCTTGCTAAGTCCCTTCAGCCCCCACATTTGTGAGGAGGTCTGGAATAAGCTAGAGGGAAAAGACTTTATTTCCGTGGAGAAGTGGCCTCGATTTTCTGAGAGTGAAATCAAGCCTGTTGCGGAAGAGAGTGAACGGCTAATAGAATCCGCCTTGGACGATACTCTGAGCATAATTCGAGCGACAAAAATGACTCCCAAAAAGATCTGTTACTATGCTGCTGCCTCGTGGAAATGGCAAGTCTATCGACGAGCTTTGGAGTTATCCGTGGATAAGGCGAGTATAACTCAGCGTGATCTGATGCAGGACTTGATGACAGATGAAGTACTAAAGAAAAGAGCGAAAGCCATCGCGAATTATGCCGCGCAAATTGTGGATGAGATTAATCGAATGGGAGAGATCCGGAAGCAAAGACTAATCTCGGTTGGAGAGTTGAACGAAAATGCCGTGTTAGGAGAGGCAGTTGACTTCCTGAAACGAGAATTGAACGCAGCGATTCAAGTTTTCAGAGAAGATGGCCAAAATGTATATGACCCTAAGAAACGTGCACACTTGGCAAAACCGTTCAGACCAGCGATTTACTTGGAATAAAAAAGTGGTTAGAGATGCATTCGAAGCGACGATAAGATATTGTGGTTCACTTTGATGTGGTAGTTCTTCCGTCCCCCCGAGCTGGTGGTCACGTAGTAATCTTCGTCTTTTTCGAGTTTGCTCCCATATAATAGTGCTAGGATTGTGCGGCTGATGTTGATGGTGGTGAGTTTCTCGCTGGGAATCGTCTCCTCAACTTCTTCCTTCAAGCGTCGGGGATTGATGGTATAGATGGTAGCAGGATGGATTCGGGATTTGTGTTGCCGTTCCATGTCTGCGATGATGTATTCCACTAAGTCGTAGTAGGGGCTTCTCTTTCTTTCGATAAGACGAAGGTAGTTCGAGAGGGGGATAGGAATTTCAAAGAGTTCTGGCATCGCCTTCCCCACATATATAAGTTTTAAGGAGGCAGGATTTAAGTTTTGACATCTTATAAATACTTGTCGCCTCTTTCGTTTCGTTGCAGAAAATGCATGGCTTAGCGGATTTTCACGCCAATTTATTAGTCTGCGTATCGTATGAAAAGCTTGAATAAGAGTATGTCCCGTCGAACTAAAAGGTCTAATCGTCTTTCGAAGGAGAAGAGTCCATACCTGCTGCAGCATGCTCGAAATCCAGTGGATTGGTTTCCTTGGGGAGACGAAGCTTTTGCTCGAGCCAAGAAAGAGAACAAGCCGATATTTCTCTCAATTGGCTACTCGACGTGCCATTGGTGCCACGTGATGGAGCGCGAATCCTTTGAGGATCTGGAAGTGGCTGAGGTTTTAAATGGGACTTTCGTGTCCATTAAAGTGGACCGAGAAGAACGCCCCGATATTGATAGCGTTTACATGAAAGCGAGCATGCTAATGACCGGTTCGGGAGGGTGGCCCCTCACCATTATCATGACTCCTGAGAAGAAGCCCTTCTTTGCTGGAACCTATTTTCCGAAGCTTGACCACCGAGGGATGCCTGGACTTCTCTCTTTGCTTAGTCAAATTGCGGAGCTATGGAAAAAGGACTCAAGTAAATTCGTGGGGACAGCTGACAAGATAACAGAGCAACTTATGGAGTATGTGAAAGCAAAGAAAGGTGTAGAAGAGCCTAGTGAACTTCTTCTGGATGAGGGATTTTTGAAGCTGCTAGACAGCTTCGATCGCATCAATGGAGGATTCGGGTATCGACCCAAATTTCCTACTCCTCACAATCTGCTCTTTCTACTTCGATATTGGAAGCGGACTGGCAGACGAGAAGCCCTTGAGATGGTGGAGACGACGCTGCAGAAGATGCGATTGGGCGGGATTTTTGATCATGTGGGATTTGGCTTTCATCGATATTCGACGGATTCGCAGTGGTTGGTTCCTCATTTCGAGAAGATGCTATATGATCAAGCCTTGCTGGCTATGGCTTTTACCGAGGCGTATCAAGCGACTGGGAAAGCGGAGTACAAGAAAACAGTGGATGAGATTTTTACTTATGTCCTCAGGAACTTGACAAGTGCAGAGGGCGGATTCTTCTCGGCAGAAGATGCGGACACGGAGGGTGAGGAAGGGAAATTCTATTTGTGGCCCTTGGAGGAAGTTAAAGAGACGCTAGGAGAAGATGCTGACTTGGCATTTAGAATGTTTAACATAAAAATGAGGGGTAACTATGCCGATGAAGTCCATCATCAGACCACTGGGAAAAATATACTACATCTGAAAACATCGCATGATGGATTATCGGCAGCGTTGGGACAAAGTGTAGAAGAACTGGCCAGCAAGTGGGAAGCGATGAGACTTAAGCTGTTTGCTATACGGGAAAAGAGAACACGGCCGCTGAGAGACGACAAGATTCTAACTGATTGGAATGGACTTATGATAGTGGCTTTTGCGAAGGCTGCACAGGCTTTTGATGCTCGTAAATATACGAAAGTTGCGGAAAAAGCAGCCAACTTTATACTCCGCAGCTTGAGGAAAGATGAAAATCGCCTCCTCCATAGGTATAAAGATGGAGATGCAGCAATAGACGGCAATCTCCGTGATTATGCATTCTTAATCTGGGGTTTAATTGAACTTTATGAGGTCTCTTTCAACGTTAAGTATCTCCGAGAAGCTTTGAGGCTTCAAGATGGGATGATTGAACATTTCTGGGATAGGCAAAATGGCAGTTTCTTCTCAACAGCGGATGATGGGGAAAACCTCCTTATCAGAGATAAGAACCTCAGTGACGGAGCTTTGCCCTCAAGCAATTCTGTTGCTTTGCTTAATTTGGTAAGGCTTTCCCGGATGACGGGAAGCACAGAATATGAAAAGAAAGCAAGATTGCTAGCACGAGTCTTCTCTTCGCACAGCGAAGGTGAGTCAGTTCATAACTCTATGTTTTTAAGCTCCTTGGAATTCTTAATTGAGCCAACATTTGAAATTGTCCTAGTGGGAACAAGACGCTTGCGAGATACTGCGACTATGTTGAAAGCAATACGGACTAGATTTTTACCCAATAAGGTGATACTATTCAAGGAGAAAGATGATCGGCACCTCGATTGCATTACTAGTTTTACAGGGGGTATGCAGGCAATCAATGGTAAAGCCACGGCTTACATTTGTAAAAATTTCACTTGTTCTAGACCAACAACCAGCATTAAAGAAGTACTGCATCGTCTAACAGAGGATTGACGTAGAGCACTTGTATGTATTCTGGAAGTAGTTTTCAATAAAAAGGGGAGATTGTGTTGTGTTGTGACTACATCTACCAGACTACAGCGCCTCGAATGCGGGAATTTTGCACGGCTTCTAAAGAGTTGAAAGCGTTTAATCGACCGAAGTTGTAGTATTCGTCATAGCCAGGCATTCCAAGGTCTTCTGCCCCTTGGAATAAGAAGTGTCTAACTTGTGCGGGGCTCAGATCAGGATTTACGGATAGGATCAGTCCCGCAACACCTGCGACATGTGGTGCAGCCATGCTTGTGCCACCTTTCCAGCTGTATCTGAAACCAGTGGTTGTCCAAGCATGAGTACTGAAGCATAATCCATACCAGAACTGCCAAGTTATAGGTGGGTACCATTCTGGCTTAACAAAAGCATAGTCTCCACCAGGTGCAGCGATCCCATGAAGGCTAGAGCCATAGTTGCTTCCCCATGCAGTGTGAGCTATGTCGTCATAAATGTCGGTTCCAATCACATCAATAACTCCAGAGCACTGACTGGGAACATGCACATAGTAGGCGTGAACCCAATCCATATCCCAACCTTGGTTTCCAGCGGAACCAACGCAAATGATGCCATTACTCTCTGCATAATTGAATACTTTGTTGCAAATGCTTTGAAAACTGCGAGCAACACCTCGAGGTAGATAGCCTCCCAGAGACATTGAGATTACATCTATATCGTTCGCAACTGCATAATAGACAGCTTCAAAGACCCATGAGAAGTAGCCAGAACCAGTGTAGTCCATCACCTTGAGATTCACCAAGTTCAATGTTGGACCGACACCAATACATTTCCAATCATCAGGGTTATCGTTCACAGCTGCTGCTACTAGGCCACCGCACCAAGTTCCATGACTTTCATAATCCATCGGATCTGACTCTAGTTGGGGGGTAGAAAGGTTTTCTGGCACAAATGATCGGCTGAGAACAAAATCGTAGTTTGGAATAATATCGCCATGATTATAGTCAATTCCTGTGTCCAAGACAGCTACACTCACATCGGGGCTTCCAGTTGTGTACAGCCATGCTCCAGTTGGAGATGCTTCGATTGTGTGCCATAGGTGCCATTGATAGGTCCAATAATATGGGTCGATAAAATCTGGACCATTCTCCACTTCAACAAGCTCTTCAGCAACTGGTATTGTCAGAGAATCTGGCACTTCTGTGATATAGTCATGATCAAAACACTTGATAGCATCATTTTCAGCAAGTGCTTGTTCAAAAGCTGCAGAGTCTCCGTTTGGCATTGCTGCAGCTACTGCCAGTTCTGGTAACATGGATGTTGGTGTTCCACCACATTCTTCAATGATGGCTTCAGCGTTTTTGGGAAGCTTGTTTCCTTTGAACTCAATCACATAGCCTGGGGCTTCTTTCATTGTCTCAATATTTGGCTTTTCAGTGTAAGCAAATGGAAATATAGCAAAAGCCAGTACAACGAACAACAACACTGAAACAATAGATACTGTCCTCATTCTCCATTCTCCTAAATCGTCACTTATTCATAGCCATTAGGATTTTTGAACTTTGTGGTAGAAGGTTCTATTTCAAGCAAATCCACGGTATCATAACGATACTGATGATCTAAGTGCATAAAACAGGGTGGAAGGGCCATAGTTATGATAACAGCGATGACCTCTCCACCGTTGAATTTTTAAAAGTCCATGATTCAAGTTCTATTTAGGAAAGAAAGAGGGAGGTGATTTTTATTGCATTACATTGAAAAAATAATATATTCTATCTCCAAAGAAGTCAATTTTATACAAGGTGCACAATCTTCTAATCAATATATCGACCCAATTTCTGATGTATTAACGAGGGAAGGATTTTACGTAATTCCCGAATATGAATTTAGAATGGGAAATCAGCAAAAGAGAATAGACATCTATGCAAAGAAGAGAGGAACTATAATTGGCATAGATATAGATAAAAAGACGGTAAGGGAGAACTCCATTAATAAAATGGAATATATGAAAAGAGCAATCCCCGTTTTCATATTGACATATGAAGGTTATCCTAACATTCAAGAGTCAGTGAGAAGGATACCCTTTCGACCCTTTTATCTGATAGATTTGTACAATCATAGATACTATTACTACCAATATTTCTGAGAAACCCTGATATGTGAACACTTCGCAGAACGCACGTCAAATATCTATGTTAAGCAGTGGTTGAGGAGTCTTTTCATCGCTGTTTTGCATAAACCTATTATGATCCCTGGTAGGATTGAGGGGTTAGGAGGGTGAAAAATGGAAAGAATTCTGGTTATTCTTGTTTGTATTGCGATGATTGTGGGACTTGTAGGTGGTGGCGTACTCGGATATTTCATTTCTCTACCAGAGATTCAAAGGCTTGAGAACGAGGTTCGGGCAGTTGGTGCAGAGTTCAATAGTTTGAGTTCGACAGTGACTGGAATGGCAAATGTGATTATTGATATTCAAAGCGAAGTTACAGATGTTCAGCATCATGTTGATAATCTCAATTCAACGGTTGAAACTATGGAAAACAGGTCGTGGCATGAAGTCTTCTCCGTAGAAGCTTCTGGTGACCTTACATCAAATGTGTTCCATCTGAAAGGAAAAGAGGTGCGTGCAACCTGGATATTTTCAGGGCTTTCTGCAACGGCTGAACTAACTATCGTGTTGTACTTCGAGAACGGCACAGCTTATGGCTGGTGGGGCGATTCTGGCACTATGAGTGTAGACAATGCGGTGTTAGACCTTGCAGAATCGGGAAATTACTTTGTAGAAATCTCAAGTATTGGAATGATTTTCTATTATGTAGCCGTACACGACTATTA
>CP070649.1:900985-905593 GCA_020354575.1 Candidatus Bathyarchaeota archaeon
AGGTAATTTTCCCAGAACGGGCATATCCTCAAAGAAATAATCTTTTTTACGTTTTCCCAATCTCTACTATCTCCTATTGGTTTGGAATAACGTTTAGCTATTATGGTGGAATTTATTTTTAAATTGTTTGGCCTACGCTATATTAGCTCTAGAACAATGACCACTATCATCAATCATTTACCTTGATTGTTTAATTTCTCACAAATATTACATCTATATTGTTTGTTGCCTTTTCCAAGTAACATGTTCGCTTTTTCTATATTATTGCCCACGTGGCATTTGCTATTGTCATGGTAGACTTTTGATTGTGGTCTCTTGCTGCGCCATGGTTTTATTTTAGGCATAACTTCACCCCCATACTTTTTTCTCTGATTTCATCAATCACTGACGATTGAAGAAGATTTCAAATAACGTCGTAATTGATGAAATTCAAAGGAACTAATATTTGTTGGTTTTTCAATACGCTTGTCTTCTCGGACTAATTCACAAAAGCACTTTTGACCTAATTCCTCATTCCGAGAAGACGCATCCACGTGCATATCAGGCAAATCTTTGTTGAATGTGTCTGGAATCGCAGTCTGATCTAGATTCACATATTCTAAAACTTCGTCAGTTACACGTTTAATCATCCCAAGAGCAATTAGCTTCTTTATATAAGCAAGTAGCGCCTCAACACGTTGCTTTCCTTCTCCTTCAACAGTACATAGCTGCGTTCCTGGCTTTCTACTCCTATAAACAATATTTCCATGTTCTTCAAAGACAATGGTACCACCACACAAAAGAGGAACTCTCTTGTCCTCCAATTCTCGAAAATCTGAGCCTTTCAAATCAACCGATTCAGTCCAAATATACTCAAGAATAATCTCCTTAGGTAGTTTTCTGTTTCCTCCTCCTATTTTGTTTGTATAATACAAGTCTGCAATTTCAAAGTCTTGGTTTTCAGGAATATCAAAGCAATCACGATTATCATTTAGAAAATGATATGCTGCTGTGCGAGAAGTAGCTATGCTATTCAAGCCATACTTCCAAATTAAATCAGCAGCTTGTGGTGGTTCAAGCGGATCAATTTGTTTTATACCTTTATCCTTAAAGGTTTCTTTAATAATCTTTTTGTATCCAAGAGTATCAACTGGATAAGCTATTTCATTTGCACTTATTAAAGCCTGAAAATAATCAGCAAATTGTATGTCAACTGGAGGACAATAATCTAAAGCTCGAAACGCCAATCTGTTGACGCTTTGAGATGCATTCTTGAGCGCCGCTCTATTTGAATCATATTTATTATCAATTCTTAACTTATAGGTTTCAGCTAGAATATCATACATTGCCCCCGTCAACACCTCAGAGCAATGATAATAGTTCCAACCGTTTTCAACCTGTTTCATTTTTGTAGGGTTTATGGCTCTACGAAGATATTGTTTGTAATTTTGCCTGTACCTATTTCGTGTTTTTTTTATCGCAAATTCTTCTGCTAAATTCGCTATAACTTCCGCACTACGCAAGTCGTCTTCAGAAGTATCTGCCACTACATGTCGGACTTTTCTCGTTTTTAGAACTGACAGTATTGATGTAAAATCAGCTATGAATTCGTGAAAGGCCGCTGTTTGAAGTGAACTGAATCTTAGATAGTACGGACGAATACCGTCTAATATGGCATGACCTGTCTCATGAGCCACTATGTCGTGAGATAAACATGTATAAACTGGATCGCCATCGTGTTCGAAATATCCAAAAACCAGACATTTGCCCTTTCGGTCGTAAGAAGAATTTGCTTCTTGGCCTGCATGAGGTACAACTATTAATCTATTTCCATTAAATGCCCAGGGTATCGGGCGCCCCATTACGTGCGGATCTTCAAAAAAAGCAATAATATTCTGTATTATTCCCCATACATTAACTTGATGAAAGAAAACACTATCAGACTCATCACCCTCACCTTTAGGAGTATTTACTCCCAAAAACTCCTTTTTTTCAACATCCCATTCAACAGGTTTAGCTGTGATATTTGTGTTCACATTATAATCTACAACAGCAATTCTTGAACTGGTTGGACCATCAAATAAACCAGGTTCCCGATCTAACCCAATTTTTTCTTTTCCCAATCTTGGTCTTTCTTTCGCGATGAACGGATCCTGGACATAAATATTCACCTCCATCCTCATCCCTAAAGCCTCTCGATCTTCCTTCCTCAAGGGAATCCCATATAATTGTGTCCAATCAATTCGTTTTGCACTACTATTTTTTCCCATTAATTTTCATCCCCAGAATACATATTCTGTAGATTGGAGAAGAATGATAAGCGTCTTTTTGAATTTGAATTAAGCTTATGCGGGTATCGCTCTTAAATGATTTCTCAGGTCAGACAAGAACCAACTATTAATGCTAAATCGTCCTCTTTCTTGACTTATATTGATTTATCACGATAAATTGGCGCGAAATAAGCGCTTTTTTTCTATGCTACAAAAAAGAAGGTATCTAATCATCCTACGTTGCACACAAGAACAAACAGTTTTCAAATTGCAACCCTTCTAGCTACATAATACCCTTGCAGAGTTGGTTACCCACATAGTCCTGCCAGTTTTTCTAGCGATAATCTTATCCTTCAAGGCCTGATCATGGAGTTTCTTGGACTCTTTTAATGTTTGAAGGCGCCCTTGCTCCATCCACTTCTTGAGCGTCCTATCCCTATCAGAATATTGACTTCCCCCTTGCTCAGTAGTGAGAACAGAAAGAATTGTACTAGTGTTCCAGTCAAGGACCAAGGTCGTTCCAACTTTATATCCCCAATGGGACGCAAATCTAGGACCAAGGTCGTGCTCTTCTTCCTTCTTCCAAGTCACCCTAAACACCAAATCCCGTTTTTGCCTCTTTTTACCCCGATTATCAACGCGGTCCCTCACCAGCCGTGGTTGAACCTCAAAGTCTGAACTACTGGGGATGCGAAGCAAGTCACGATGATTTTCTGCAAAACGTTTTGCAGCTGCCTCACTTTCTAAGAGCTCTCTGCAGCTGACATCTTTCAATTTTCTACCCACTATTTCAGTGTCCACTTCTAAGTCACCCTCGTCTTTCACCACCCCCCGCATAGCCAACTCTTGCATTAACCACAGCTGTTCCCTTCGCTCACCATTAACTGCTCTATGTGCTGCAATCATAGCGCGACCAAAATCAGCCAATGAAACCTCCCCCGGTGGAAGATAGTCGAGTGCCCGGAAGACCAACCTTGAGACTTCACGAGCAGCACCGAGAACCCGTTTCTCAAAGTCTTCAAGCATATCAATCGCTTTTTCAGGCACCCACTTTTCTTCCTCTTCAGTTAAACCCCCGGCACATTTTAGAAAGACTTGAAACATAGCCCCTGAAAGTACCTCACTAACATGATAAGGATCGGTTAAATCCACAGAAGCTGGGTCGAGTTTACGTTTATTGTTAAGCACACGCAGGCAATCAATCCCTAAATCACGGCGCATTTTACGGCCCATTTCGGTTCCTAATTCCTTGCCGATCTTGGAGAGAGCTGAGGCTATATCCAGCTGTGAACTACTGATTGCGTACACGGAAAAAATAATCATTTCATTCAGTAAAGTAAGCATTATCGCTGTAAGATCAGCGATGGCTTCGTGAAGCGCAAGGGATTCCGTTCTTGTTGCTTTATATAGATCTGGAGCAACACCATCCAGAATGGCATGTGCTGTCTCATGGGCAACTATGTCCTGGGACAATGCTGTATAAACATTATATCCGGCTTTGCTGGGAAAATAGAAAAACTGTAGGCTACCAGAATCGCGTTCATACAAAGCGTTTTCCCATAATCCAGCCCTAGGCCGAACTTGTAGCTGCCGCGATTCGAAAGCCCAAGTTACCTCACGGCCCAACGAGTCAGGGCTCTCAAAGAAGAAGATGGTTTTCATCACTATGGCGAATGTGTTCAGTTGAATGAATGAGTCTGACTCTACAGTTTTAATAAGGGCCTCAGTGTCATCAATGTCCGGAAGAGTTACATCATAGCGGGATATTGTTTTACCTACTCCTTGAGGCAAGAACTTTACGCCAGGCCTTAAGACCTCGCTGTCAGCTTCAAAATCGTAAACGGCGACCCGTGAAGTGGCAGGCCCATCGAGGAACTCCTCATCGTGAGGAAATTGCGACGACTCTATGGGTGTAGCCAGAAGTAGCTCACTGGGCCCCGTCTTTAATTGTTCACGCAGATATTGGGGATCGACTAACAACAAGGGTATTCTCACAATTTTTCTCATTTCTTTTCCCCTCGTACTATTGGTCATTATGAGGAATAAGTCTTTGATTTTTACCCCTCACTCTATTATCTCTTTGTTCCATCCTTCTTTATTCCTATTCCATTCATACCTACTAAGAGCCTATCCAATCAGGGATCTACAGGATATGGGACTGCCCGTTAACCGTATCCCGTCGTTTGTCCCGTCCGTCATCGTCCGTTGGTTGGTTGGTTGGTTGGTTGGTTGGTTGGTTGGTTGGTTGGTTGGTTAATAATTTAAGGAGAAAAGCTCTATTTGTCACAGTGAAAAGGGCTCAAAGAATGAATTCAATGCAGAAAACTCTGAATGTAGAATGCCCATGTGGCCATTCGAA
>CP070649.1:905693-909501 GCA_020354575.1 Candidatus Bathyarchaeota archaeon
CAGATTATCTTAGCAATCTGAAAGCGAGCGGGCGCTAGCATGTCTTTATCCTCACAAGGTCTTCGCAGGGAATCCTTTAACAATCTGTTTTCTGTATTTGGATTGAGTTCGAGGATGTGAAAGAAGGTGGAAAATAAAGACGAGAGAGTTGTTAGCATTTTCAAATGTGATAGCAATATATATTCTTATGAAAAACGTAAAGTGCATCATGATTCACAAATAACTACAATTGTGATTGATTTGCACATCCAAACAAGAAAAAATAGATTTTCCACTGTGACAATGTAGTCCCACTGATTCATTGAGCAAAAGGCCTGCATTAGGCAATCCATTCTTTAGATTCTTTATGCCACAATTTTGAAAAGGGGAGATAGCGTACTGCAGCCCCCTGATGGACATCAATTAAGAGGTCCTCAACAGATAGGTGGGATACAAATGTTTTTAGTGCAATGAGAGAAGGAAAAACCCATGAGGGGGGAAGATCAAGGGTCATTAGAATCCAATTTTCACCTATAAGATTTCTAAAACGCGGAAAATGAGGTGCTAGTGCCGCAATGGTTTCTAACACAGCGGATGCGCCTCGACAGTAAAGGAAAATCATTGCCCCACATTGTATAAATTTGAAAGCTGGACTCGGTTGAATAACATCACGATAACCCAAATCCCGTAGACGTTGTTGAGCACTGACACCAAATTCAGCCCTTAATACATGGGAGGAAACTGGTTGGACTCTCTCGAGATATATGGGATCTGAAGGACGAAGTCGAATTGGGGTTGTTTTGAAATCTAATCTCAGCTGGCCAAACGCGGTTTTTTCAGGGGGCATATGAAATGACGGAACGTCTCCCCATCCTTCCTCCGATAGGCGCGAAAGATTCCATCCTATACAAAAAGAAGTAATTGGCTCAAGGGTTCCTTCGCCTTTAGCATCAGAATGCCACCCCATTTTAATTGCTACCGGTGGAACAGCTATCCCACTGAATTTAGTTTCAGTTTCTACTGATTTTACTTGAAAAAAGCAATAATCCAACTCTAATTCTTCAATATCACGCTTAGATATGAAAATGTAGGGTTTTAAGCCAATTCTAGCGAAATTTACATATGTTGTTGTTGCTATGATTCCATAGCCATGGAGCCTTTGAAGGACTCTTGTCAGCCGGTTGGGAGAAATACCAGTCTCCTTAGCATAATATTTAGGTGCGGCCCAATTCATCGCTTGTGTGTCTGGGTTCTCAATACTTCTGCAGGCGCTCTGTAGGCAGGCACGTTCATCATCGTTAAGATCGGCCATGACTTCCTTTTGGAGGATCCAGGTTATTTCAAGAAATTTCTCCAAAGATTTATTCGATTCAGCCTCCCATCGCTTCAAAAATAGGTCATAAAATGATTTAGTTATTCCTTGGAGCTGAAAATACTTTTGGGGATATAGAAACGCTGTTCCGGATCTGTCTACTACGAGTACACTTCGATAAATCTTCCAGTACTGATCATTCCAAACAACGCGAAATTCTGAATCAGGGGGATGCGGCGAAAAGCGATGGTAAAAATCTTTGGCATCTTTCTCCCATCGCTTGATTGCCTCCTTCCTTTCAGCTTTCCTGGCTAATTCCTGCAAGGAGGATTTGGGTATGTTTTCCCAGAACAGGAGTATTTCATTGAGAATTTGGGCCTTATAATCATCCTGCGGTTGGTCGATTGCTGAAGGTCGCATTTGATCAGGAAGGCTCCCTTGAGATTTGCGGCTTCTAAGATCTTTGCTTATCTGCAGTTATCTGCTTCTGTTAGTTACAAATTTTAAGCTAATAATACTTAACATTGGCGTTTCTCAATGGCAATTACAGGTTGCACTCCAGACAGCTTAATTCAACTCTATTCATAACCCATAACTGTTTTTCAAGAATAAAAAAAGGTTATAGCTTCAATTGTTCTCCTAAAGAATTTTTTCATGGAACTGCTCTCATTAAGAATTTTACTTATTCCTTATCCCATTGGTAGTCTAATCATTGATTTGTTTCGTTAATTTTGGCATTTCCTTAAATATAAAGCTAATCAATGAACCTGTCGTAGAATCCAATATAATTGGGTATGAGTGAACTGTACCAACCCAAGAACAGTGGATTAGCTCTTCCGGGAGATCCGGTTCCAAATTCTGCAAGGAATTTTACTACTTAATTCACCTAAGATATGGAATCTTGTAACGGATCCACCCATTTTTGGTGTATTTGAATCAATCAAAAAAGAATATTGGATGCTGTGAAGTGAGGGAAGGAATATTCCAGCCACACATCAACCAGCAACCTATATTATAGGTCAATTCAGTCCGGATCATTTGGGGGGGGATATATACACTCATGTACGGTCAATTTGACTTGCATTGGCGATAACCTCAATCAAATATTGAGGTACTACCTTTTAATCTCCCAGAAAGTTATGGGATTATTTGCAAGGATTGTAGAAGCAATTATTGCGAAGATCATCACTTTGTCAAACTTGGGTGTAAATAAACAGACGAAACAACGGCAGTAGTAGGAATCCCAGTGCATTCAAATTCCATCTGAAGGTAGAATGGGATCTTTTATTCACTCAATTATGGATCGTCTCTTCTATGGATCTAGCTCGAGCCCGAAAATTCTATTATCTCTTAGCAATGATGGGACCAGCTATTGATACACTGCTAACAGGATTTTACGTTGTTTTTGTTTTACACTACCTTTCCATGATAGAGCTGGGCCTGCTTTTCGCCTTTCATTTGTTTGTTCTCGCTGTAGCTGACTTTCCAACTGGTTCTTTGGCAGATTTGTGGGGCGCGAGAAAATGTCTGATGGCAAGCTATGGCCTGTTTCTTTGTGGTTATCTAGGGTTGGCACTTGTGATCTTTAATCCATCTATGGCTTTGCCTCTTTTTATTCTGGTCCAATTTCTCTTCGCAATGGGAACAGCCCAGGAGTCAGGTACAATTGTAGCTTGGTTCACAAATCAATGCAAAGCCAAAGGGGGAGACTTGAAGAAAATACGATCCATTTTTGGAAAAGCTAGAGGAATCACTTTCATGACGATTACTGTTGCGATGCTCATTGGGGGTTTTCTTGCACAATACATCTCTTTGACTGCCGCATTTGTTGCAGGAATTGGGCTAGCAGTTCTTGCTTTGCTTGCGACATCTCTTTTAGAATCAGAATCATCTAACTCACGTAAAAACAGAACGAATTACCTAACAAATCTTATGGAAGCAGCAAAAGCAGCCGTGAACGACTCAAGACTACCTATCTTGATTGCAACAAGCTCTCTAAACTATGCAGGCTATTACATTGTTATCGTTCTTGCTTTACAGCCTTTGTTATACCAGGATCTTAGATCCTTTTTTTGGTTGAGTGTCGTTTTTGCAGTTCTTCAGATCGTCTCGATGCTTTGTTCTTACATTGGGGGAAAAATAACACGGTTTCGCGATATTTCAACGGCCTTGCTAATTTGGATCGTAGTTCCGGTAGTGTACTTTCTTCTTTTTGTAAGTATCCTGATGGATTGGGGATTTTATGCCTTATTCCTTGGATTTGCTGTTCTTTTTGGAGTTTTTGCATCGTATAATCCGCATATTCTTCAATTCTACCAGCAGTTAATCCCTGATGACCATCGAGCTGCAGTGACAAGTCTTAAGTCTACAGCACGTTCCATGACAGCTATTTTATTTTGTATTGGAGGAGGAATTCTGCTACAGAGTCTTGGAATGGAAATTCTATTACTGACAGCCAGCGGACTCGCCCTTGTGTCCCTTGGCTTGCTTTTTTACATATGGTGGATCTCTAGTACA
>CP070649.1:909601-915069 GCA_020354575.1 Candidatus Bathyarchaeota archaeon
CCAGCTAGTAATATAAAAAAAAGGTATCTTGCTCCAGATTTCGAACCTCTATATTGCAAAAAAGAAGACTCAAAAAAGACCATTTGCAGGCAAAACTTCCAATACACTACAGGAGATTGTTTTTTATTTAAATAATCCACTTAAATTCGAATATCATAGATTTTCAATTATAATATTAAGTTATTTCTCGATTAGAAGTGATGGATGATCTTTGAAGAACATATAATTGCTTCAGAGAATAATTTTTAGCAATTGAAAGCTAATTAAGAGAAAAATTTTCTGGTTAACAATGTTTAATAACTATAGTTAACGGCATAATTACATAGAGAACTAACTGGTGAAAAATTATGTCAGTTGTTGAAGAGAACCAGGGAATTTCCCCACAAGAAGTGCTGAAAGTAACAAAAGATTTGCCGAAGAGTGCCAGAACTGTCTTTCTAGCTTTGGTTGAGACCGGACCAATGAAGAGCAAAGATTTATCAGAACACACGGCTCTGAGTTCACGCACTGTCCGATATGGGCTAGAGATTCTTAGAGAACGCAAACTAGTGAGAAGAATACCAGACTTCAATGACCTCCGATCACATTTCTACAAAGCCCAACCAACCATGAGTTAAGAGAATTAATTGCTGCTTAATGCAACGTATAGATCAGTTATAAGGGGTGGGAATCTTTTTTAATCTACAGTTAGCAGTTAAGCCTTTTTCCACATCAAATCACACTACTACGCGGATTCGCAGGGAATGCATGTTGTCTTTCTTGATAAATCAAGATTTCATAGCTTTTTGCTTGCAGTTGAACAACAGTTAACTACATTTATGTACCTTAACATAGCATCTTAGCCAGGAAAATCTCAGGCTCATGAAGAGACTTAATCAGAAAGGGCTTCTCAATGATCCACAATAGGCCGAGGACTTTCTCAGTCTTATTAGTCACATTGGAACTATCATGGAATATCATCGGCTTAATAGCTCTTTCTACGATCCTAGTGCCCATTGCAGCTCTCTTTCGCGGGATTAAGTCTCATTCAACTACTAATGAGTGGGATTAGCAATGTCAGAAGGTTCGATTGAAATTTTGCGAATAATAGATGATGGAAGTACCGAAGCAACAACCTTGGATGCAATCTCAGATCATGAGATAACATACCTCGTTGCAACGCCCTCAACGATTTATGTTCTTCCAACGACTAGTGTAAGAATGAGAGCCATTGCTCAACGAGTCGCTCGCAATATGCGTCTGGCTAATGCTCTCAAACAGGAAATTCAATTGGTAGGAATTGGAGAACGCGACACTCTGAAATCTGCATTAGCTAGTGGTGCTCGATTTTCTCGGGAAATGCTGCTTCAACGACGGGAGGCAATTCCAGCAACGCCAGAACAACCAATAATCTCTCCACGCGATTATGTTGGAACAGGGGATCCTGATCACGTTCCGAGTACCGTCACATTACAGGAGGAAGTTCCAACTACCATTACAGCTCCCAAGGTAGATACATACGTACCAGAAGCCGCGAGTACAGCTGTAACAGACGATGATTATCTTATTCGAGTATTTGCGGCAAAATTGCTAGGGGCTCCTCAAAAAGACATCCAAAAGCTTCTTTCATCATTTTTCTATTCCGAAGCGCAGAGAACTATCTTTGAGAGTAAGATAAGACGGCTTACGCAGCAATTCATCGAGAATCTCAGTTAGATAGGCGCTAGACAGACTTCCCGGTCATGAGGAGTCTTGACCTTGTCTGAGGAAAAACCCAAAGTTGTTGTCGATAATAGAGAGCCGAAAGCGATTCTAGATGAGTTTAAGCGACTCAACATTGAAATTGTTGAAAAATCCTTGTCCATTGGAGATTATATCATCTCAGAAAGAATTGCTATAGAGAGAAAAACCGGACAAGATTTTGCTTCATCTATCATTGATGGTAGGCTCTTTGAACAGCTTGAACGTTTGACAAATGCCTATAAGGCACCTATACTGCTTATCGAAAATCTCGAGAGTGGTTTTCAACGAGAAGGAATAAGGCCTGCCTCTATCTATGGAGCTATGGCTTTTGTAGCGCGCAATTTACAGCTTCCGATTGTTCCCACGATAAATGCTGAAGGGACTGCGCTATTCGCCTACCGGCTAGCCTATCGGGAGCAAATCGAGGATAAAAATCCCTTATTAGTCAGAAAAGCTCCAAAGAGTAGAGAACTACGAGAAAAGCAATTATTTTTGTTGGAAGGCCTAGAAAGGACGGGCAGAAAAGTTGCCAAGCGCTTGTTGGATGAGTTTAACTCCCCTATGAAGGTATTTCGCGCAATTAGCAAAACTAAGGTGCTTCATACAAAAACTGGCAACCCAAAAGGAATTGAAGGGCCACTAAAGGCTGTTAAGGGACTAGGCCATCAATTCGTGGATCGAAACAAGAAAATTCTTTTGCAAGGTACTCAACTAGTAACAGAGAATAAGAAGCAAGACAACCTTTCAGCTTTGTTAATGGACCACAAGGAGACGCCATAACATGCTAGATCATGACAAAAAGCCGATATGTCTTTTGAAGAGCGTTTCATTGGAAACGGAAGACAAGCAGAGACTTATTGATGTGGATCTTGAAGTGAACCGCGGAGACTTGGTGTTGATTGAAGGGGCAGGACAAACATCGCCCGGTAAGACTTCTCTCTTGAATGTTATAACTGCCCACGAAGAACCGACCAAGGGAGAGATTTTCATTAGGGGTACGCCTCTAAAAACGTCTGAAGAAAGTGAAAGGGTCCTAATATACTACCCCTACATTAATACCGCTCGCATGTGGCAATCTCTCCAATTTTGGCATGAATACAAGAAACCATTGTGGGCATTTATCTTTCCAGACATCCGGGGTAGTTCGATTGTATCAATGAGTCTTGAAAAAATTATTAAAAAGACGATCAAGGATTATTTTCCAGGATTGAGTTTTTTTAAGATGCAGGAGAACGATAGACCACGAATTAGACCATTTATCATGAAAGGGCAAAAAAAACTCCTCAAAATAGGCTTGAAAGTAAAACCTATTCCGAAGAATGCGCAGCTTCTGCCATTTCATCACGGTGTGGTCAATTATCTCGCAGCAGATTGGCGCCTGCCAAAGGATTTTTTGAAATTACCCTTCTTGAGTTTGAGTGGAGGAATGAAAAGGCAATTTATCAACAGTGTCGCCTTCCTTGCCTCAGCCCTTGAGGACGTTCTCTTTATTGGAGACTGTCCAGATCTTTATCTTGATGCTTTCAAGAGTGATATTTTCCTCGCATGGATAGAGAAGATGACGCTGGAAAATCATACTTTCATTCTTGTGTTGACTAGTCCTTACATGAAGGAGCAGATCAAGCTTCTCCAAGCTCCGATACGAGAGTATTTCATGGCTGAAGGCCGTATTGCGCCAGCTTAATTCTATATTAGATAGCCCGCAACAATTAAGAAATCGGGTTTCTTGAGAGATAAAAGAACGATTAGCGCCGTGGGGAGCCTATGTTATGAGTCAAGAGTATGACTATTTGTTTAAGGTGGTCTTACTTGGTGAACCCCGCGTAGGGAAGACGAGTCTCATTGTTAGGTATTTAAAAAACATCTTCTCTAGCGGGGAGTATGCGCAGACTCTGGGGGCCAATTTTCTCATCAAACGATTGAATGTGATTACTGAAGCTGACTCTCACTCGGATATAGCCATTCCGGCTGAAAAGAGAGTACTTCTTCAGATCTGGGATCTTGCGGGTCATATGCGAACAACTCAGGTCAAAGAGCACTTTTACCGTGGGGCGGCGGGGTGTTTGCTGGTTTATGATGTGGAAAATCAAGACAGCTATGACAACTTAGCTTTATGGTATGGTGACGTCAAGAAAAAAATGCCAAACGCGAAAATTGCAGTATTAGCAAACAAACTGGATCTCTGTGAAGGGGTTCAAGAGGTTCAGAAAGCCCACCATGATCTCCAGGAGATCGCAAAAGAATTTGAAGCCCAGTTTAGATTTGGGACGTCAGCAAAGACGGGAGAAAATGTAGAGGAAGCCTTTACGCAGATGACTAGGAGCTTAGTGCAGGGTTCAGAAACGAGAAGCTCATAGGGATTTGAGTCAAGGTATGTCAATACGGAAGGTCGTTTCCTGCAGGTCTTCCAAATTAACTGTCCAACCGGAAGCCTCCACTAGCTTCTGAACGATAGGTGAGCCCAAGTCTCTTCCTCCTTTTTTAGTGGGGAACCCGCGATTAAAGATATTCGGACGTTGTTCCGGAGGAATGAGTTTTCCATCGTTATTAATCAGGAAAACAATGCTTTTTTCTAAGTCCAGTCGCCATGCAATTTTAGCCAGTTCCCCATGCATCTCTGAATTTTCGAAAATATTCTGAAAGATTTGTGTGAGTTTTTCTTTGTCACCAAGGATTGTGGGGAGTTCATCTTGCTCGAAGATAATGTTCCCAGGAATAGTCGTGGTAGCAACCCCTTGATTAGAATTATTCATTGATTCTAGGATACCATTAAAGAGAACTAATAATGTTGACTCATGTTCTTGCTAAAGTTAAAGCTCAACAAGCTCCCTTGAGAGACCTTTCGTGAGAATCTCGATGTTCGTTGGTCCAACAGCCACTGTATCTTCAATTCGAAACCCGTAGCGGCCCTCCAAGTAGATACCCGGCTCGATTGAGTGCGCCATGCCTTCTTCGAGCGGAATGTTGTTCCCTGAAACGAGATAAGGAGGCTCGTGGGCTTCAATTCCAATGCCATGACCTAAGCGATGGGTGAAAAATTGGCTATTTTTTTCGCTTCCTTCATCCATCTTTTGTCTTGCTATTAGATCTACTTTTGATGCTAGAACGCCCTCTTTTGCAAAGTTTCTGGCGGCTTTTTGACTCTCAAATACGTGCCTATGGATTTTCTCCTGCTGCTCGGTGCTTGATCCAAGAACAGCCATGCGGGTGATATCACTGCAATAACCTTGAAATTTGGCGACGATATCGATCAGAACTACGTCTCCCCGTTTACTTTGGTAATTAGTGGTGTCTTGGTGAGGATATGAAGAATTTGGGCCAAATTGTACCAAAACATGCTTGGGAAGTCCGTTATGGGAATAGATGCTTTGTTCGATTATCGAACGGAG
The DNA here is from genome assembly GCA_020354575.1 of Candidatus Bathyarchaeota archaeon. Taxonomy (GTDB): domain Archaea; phylum Thermoproteota; class Bathyarchaeia; order Bathyarchaeales; family SOJC01. The sequence continues at coordinate 914,713 of CP070649.1, forward strand.
TTCCATCTCACTCATACCAACCGAGGCATTATCAAAAGCAGTTTGAACTGCTTTGCAGACAAGTTCCCCAGCCTTTCTCATGACTTGGAGTTCTGATTCAGTTTTTCTTATTCGGAGCTCCCCTAAGATGGAGGATGCCGATGTTACTTTAAGAAGATCGACGCCGAGTTTTCGGAGTTCTAGGCACTTATCAAAGGCCACAGAACCGTCAATTCCGACATTCTGCTTGGAAAATCCGTCAATAACTTGTGCGACCTTTAAGAAGGGATTTTCATGCTCTTCCCAGGTTAGAAAATTATCAACCCAGGTCATTTTGCGAAGTCTGGGCTCCTCAAAAGCTGGGCAAATGATAGTGGG